>JBEKJC010000025.1:0-66285 GCA_050011435.1 Binataceae bacterium (SeqCode) | reverse complement strand
TACACGAGGCGGGGATCCTTGCTGAGCGACGGCCTCTACCGGCCTTGAATGACATCGGTCTCCCGCCTCGTCTTGCTCCTCCTTCTTGCTACGATCAGAATCCACATACAAGAATGACAGCGTTGGGGCGCGCGACGGACCGCAGGGGTGGGTGATGCGCGCCGGTGCGGATGCGCCCGCCATGCGGGTGAATCCACACAGGCGCGCTTAATGTGTTTGTGCGGATGGAGCAGCTGGCGTCGGCGCGGGATTCGGGGTCTGCGACGCTTGCGTCGCTGCGGCCGGACTCGATTCGGTCGTTGAAGCGCCCAGCGCGGCGAGCGATTCCGTTACTTCCTGGCGATCGGGAGAAAAGGGATTCGCGGTGAGATAGCTGCGATAGGCGGCGATCCCGCCCGCATTGTTGCCGAGCTTGATCAGGGTTCGCGCAACACCGAGTTCCGCCCTGCTCTTCTCCGGTCCCGGCGTCGCCACGGCTTCCACGTAGGTTTCGTGGGCCTTTTTGAAGTCGCCGAGATTCTCGTAGGCGACGCCCAACTGCACCAGCGCGAGGTTCTTGAAGTAGCGCTGATTGCTGTCCGCGACATACGCCGCGAGCGCGTCGCGCGCCTGCGCCGGCTGATTGTCGCTCAAGTAGGCGCTGGCGAGGTAGAGCCGCGCGAGGCTGCCGAGCTGGCCGGAGCCGCTCTGCGCCAGCGCGTCGAAGCCCTCCTCCGCGGTCTTGTATTCCTTGTGACTGAGCGCCGTGAGCGCCTCGTAAAACTGATTGGCGACCACTTGCTGCTGGTGCGCGCGATAAAACGCGTAGGTGAAAATCACCGCCGCCAGCGCGACGAATGCTGCCGCCCCGATAATCACGCGGGTCAGGTTATTCGCGAGATAATTCCCGACACGATCGACGATGGTTACGAACTCGTCGGGGGCCTTGAGATCCTTTTGATTGATTTTGTAGTGCGAGGTTGCCATCGAGGGTGCTTACACGCCCTCCCCTGCGGTCCCCGGGTCCGACCCTCGGGAGCGAGCGTGACTATGCAATGCGCACGAAGCGCTCACATCTTGTATTTGAAGTCCTCGGGAGACATTTTCTCGAGGATTTCGGACCATTTGTCGCGGGAAACACTGGCGAGGTTTTTGTCGGATACTTCGGCTTCGGCCGACTCGGTGGCGGCTTCGCGGAGTTCGCTCGAAACTTCGAGCACGGCCTTGGCGACGTAAATCGGCGACTTCGTGCGCAGAGCGACTGAAATGGCGTCGGACGGCCGCGAATCGATATGCAACGCGCCGCCTTCGCGGGTCTTGACCTCGATGCGCGCGAAGTAGGTATTTTCCTTGAGTTCGGTGATCTCGATCGCCTCGACCGTCGCTCCGAGCTCGCCCAGGAGATTGCGAATGAGGTCGTGCGTCATCGGCCGCTGCGGCTTGATGCCTTCCATTTCGGTCGCCATCGACGCGGCCTCGAGCGGTCCAATCCAGATGGGAAGATTGAGCTTGTTGTCGGGATCCTTGAGTACCACGATGGGCATTTTCGTGGTGGGATCGAGCGTCAGCCCGCCGACCATCATGAGAATGTAATCTTCCTTCGGACCGGTCATATATGGTCTCTTCGGCACTGCGCAGTCGAAGCCGCGATGCTCAAAACGCCTGGTTCGCGCACGTTCAAATATCTTGGACCAAACCAGCCTGATGGTCAACCTGAGTGTCCGGATGAGCCGTCTGCACGTGCGCTTTAGCGCGGTACCAACTGATCGATAACCCGGTAAAGCTGGTTGAGATTGCGGCACTCCTCCACCAGGTCGCAGTGAATTGCGTACCGTTCCATCTCGCTGTCGCCGAATCCCCACGTGTTGCGGCTTTCCGGATTTAGCCAGATAACCCGTCTTGCGCGCTGGCGGATCTCGCGCAAGCACCAGTCATGCGGCAAGTTGTAGTTGTTGCGCGCGTCGCCCAGGATGATGACCGTGGTCCGCTTGTTGACGGCGCCGATATGGTCGGTGACGAAGTTGCGGAACGAGCGGCCAAAGTCCGAGTGCGCGTACACATTGATGATATCACCCTTGAGCGCAACGTCGAGGGCTTCCTTGACGTCGTTGGTGCGGAAACTCTCGGTAACCTCGCCGACATCGGCGACGAAGACGAAGCTGCGCACGCGCGAGTAGAGGTCCTGCAGCGAATAGACGAACTGCAACATGAAGCGTGAGGCGTTGCGCACCGAGTCGGACACGTCGCACATAATGAGGATCTGCGGCTTCTCGCGTTTGCGGCGCTCGAACTTCAGATGGAATGGCACGCCGCCATTGGCCATGTTCGCGCGCAGCGTGCGCTTCACATCGAAGCGCCCCTTCTTCATGCGCTTGCGGCGCACCGCGATGATATTCTTGAGCCGCTGCGCCAGGCGCGTCACCGCCTCGCGCATCTTCTCGAGCTCCTGGTCGCTCAGGTAGTAGAAGCTCTTGTCGCCGAGCTGGTTCATCCGCTGCTCTTCGCGCGCCTTCATGTCGCGCTTCTCGCGCTCCTGGCGGACGTACTTGCGGATGATGTCCTCGAGCATCTTCAGCCGGCGGTCGAGATACTCCTCCATCTTGGCCTTCATACCGGGGCCAAGGTCGAGCTTGTCGAGCTGCTCGCGCAGCTCCTTGATCTCCTGCTCAATCTTGTCGAAGCCAAGCGCCCGGGCCAGCGCGCGCGCGAAGTAGTTCTCCTCGATCGTGCGCTGGATGCCCTGCATCCGCACCGCGCGCGCCGCGGCGCGCATCATGCGTTCGAGCTGCCCGTTGTTATTCTGGAGCAGGTTCTTCGCGAGTTCAGAGAGCTCCTCGCCGTGCTTCTTGAGCATCTCGTCCATGTCGTCAAGGAATTGCTGGAAATCCTTGTCCGACATCGAGAGCGCGTCCTGCACTTCCTTGCTCGCGCCCTTGATAATCTCCCCGAGGCCCGAGAAAAATACCTCGAACAACTCTTCGAACACGGGCAGCTCGCTCGCCCGCTTGATCATGGTGGCGCGCAGGCCCGCGCGGAAAAGTTCGCGCTCGCCGAGGCCCGTAACTTCGCTCGCGGCTACGGCATCGAGGGTCTCCGCCAACGAAACCCGGATCCCGTTCTGCCGCAGCAGATTTGCAAATTCGACCAGCTTGTCTTCCATCGTTTGACTCGCCCCGTGATGCCGCCCGCGTGCGGTGCGGCCGCGGTGCTAGTTGAGGAGATCCTTATCGTCGCTGCTGCCGGTGGCTTCCGTGCCCGTGCGGCGCGTCCGCGCCTTGCGCAGGTACTCTTTCAACTCCTCCTGCGCCTTGCGCACGTCGCCCTCGTACTTCACGATCGTGTCGAGCGTCTCGTCCACCAGCGCGTTGTCGAGGCTTTGCACATTGAGCAGCGTCAGCGCCTTGACCCAGTCCAGGGTCTCGCTGATACCCGGCGTCTTCTTCAAGTCGAGCTTGCGCAGCGATTGCACCACGTTCACGACTTCCTCGGCCAGCTTCTCCGCCGCCTCGGGCACCTTGAGCCGGATGATCGCGAGTTCCTGCTCGCGATTCGGGAAATCGATATAGAGATGGAGGCAGCGCCGCTTGAGTGCGTCGGACATCTCGCGCGCGTTGTTGGAAGTCAGAATCACCAGCGGGACTTTCTTGGCCTTGAAGGTCCCGATCTCCGGCACCGTCACCTGGAAGTCCGAGAGTAACTCCAGCAGGAACGCTTCGAATTCAGCGTCGGCCTTGTCGATTTCGTCGATCAGCAGTACGACCTGTTCCTCCGACGTGATCGCCTTCATCAGCGGGCGCGGCAGAATGAAACGCTCCGAGAAGAAAACCTCATCCTCGCTGGCGATCCGATCGACCGCCTCCTTCAGTCCCGTCGTCCCGACCAGAACTTCGGTGACCTTGTCCTTGAGGATCTGCGTGTAGAGCAGTTGCTTGGCGTACTCCCATTCGTAGAGTGCCTTGCCCTCGTCGAGTCCTTCGTAGCACTGCAGCCGGATAAGTTCTTCCTTCAGCGACGCCGCGAGCACCTTGGCCAGGTCGGTCTTGCCAACCCCGGCTGGTCCTTCGACCAGCACCGGCTTCTTCATCGCGGCCGCGAGGAAAATCACCGTCGCTATCCGCCGACTTGCGATATAGTTATGTTTACCGAAGCTCTCGACTACGTGTTCAATCGATGAAAACATTCAACCTCCTCGATCGCTGCGGCTAGCAGCGCCGTGCCGCGCAATCATAGTTCATTATCACGACAATCGGCGAGTGCAAACCCGGATCGCCCTTTAAATGTGCAATTCCTCGAGCACCGGCTGATTGCGCGCAAAGCGCTCACGGCGGAGTGCGCTCGCGTCGAATTTGCCATAGCGCCCCTCAGCGATTAACTCGGCCAGCGCCTGCCCCGCGCCGTAGGATTGCATCACGCCGCGCCCGCTGAACGAATGCGCCTCGTAGACCCGCGACGCCGCGCGGCCGACGATCGCGCTACGGTCAGGACTGACCTCGTACAGCCCGGCCCATCCGCCGGCGTGGCGCATGCGTTCGCAACAACTCATCCGTGCGTACATCCTCGGCCAGATTTCAGCCAAAAAAAAGGGCTCGCCGTCGTAATCGAAATGACGGCCGGGCGGCGTGTCCGGCGGAGAATAGCCGGCCAGGATGTGCGCAGCCTCGTTATGGAAATAGACGCCGGACGTATCGACGATCATGCCGTAGCCCGCAAAATTCGTCGCCCGATTGTCAACCAGGCAAATCTGGCGGCGAATCGGATCGCTGTAATTCTTCAACCCGAAAATCTTGAGCACATAGCCCGACCACGCGCCGGTGGTAATCGCGACCGCGTCGGCGCGCAGTTCCAACGGCCGGCCCCGTCGCGCCGGGCCGGCACCATCGTCGGTCATCAACCGCGCCAGGTCGTCGTCGCTCAGCGGCGCGTCCGCCTGCGAGCAATGCAGGCGCACCTCGTCCGCCGCTGCGCTGGCGCCGTGCACGTAAACGCGATCGAGAAACGTCGCGCCTGCGGCGATCGCCCGCATGCGGTAATGCTGCTTCAGCAGATTGGGATTGATAAGCCCGTCGGCCGGCGAAAAAGTCGCCCCCGCCAGACCCTCGAGGCGATCGATTTCGGGCACCCGCCGATTCACTTCCGCCGGCGTCAACGCCTCGATCTCATGACCGAGCGCGCGCTGCACTTCGAGATGTTCACACGCCTTCGGCCAGGTCTCCTCGTCGTAGAGCCAGAGATAACCCTTTTGCCGGAAGCCGACCTCTCCGGCGATGCTCTCGTAATAGCGAATCGACTCGCGGCAGAGCGTGATATTGACGGGTTGCCACCAGGTCGCGCGCACGCCGCCCGCATTCTTTTCGCTGGAACTCAGGCGTCCGCTCAGATCGACATCAACCACCGCGACCCGCACGCCGCGCTCCGCCAGGCCCATCGCCGCGGAACTGCCGATGATGCCTGCGCCAATCAGCACGACCTCATAACGATCGTTCGCCGCCACGATCTGATCGTAGCAAATGCGGTCGTCGCGCGCCCCCTTGTGTTCACCGCGTCGGATTTGCGACTTTTGGAGCGCCATGTGCACGCTCGCAATCTACTTCCGTGTTTTTCCCGACTACCCGGTCGTGGTGGCGGCCAATCGCGACGAGTATCTCGACCGCGCGGCACTCCCGCCGACCGTGCTGGGCGATCGGCCGCGGATAATCGGCGGCAAGGATTTGCGCGCCAGCGGGACCTGGCTCGGAATCAACGAGCACGGACTCGTCGCGGGTCTGCTCAACCGGCGCCTCGCGGAAAGCGGGCCCAACGACGCGAATCTGCGCTCGCGCGGATTGCTCTGCCTCGACGCGCTGCGACATTCGAGCGCCCCCGCCGCGGCCCATTTTCTCGCCACCCAGCATGCGCGCGACTACAACGCCTTCAATCTTTTGCTGGCGTCGCGGGAGGCCGCCTTCGTCGCCTACAATCGCGGCGGTGAAATCGAAATCGTGGAGCTGACGCCCGGGATGCATCTGCTGACCAACGCCGACGTCAACGATTTCGAATGTCCGCGGATCAGCCGTTCGTACAGCCGCTTCGCCGAACTGGGGCAGCGCGAGGATTTCGCTCGCGACCCGGTCGCACGGCGCGCGGACCTTGCGGATTTGCTCGCGGACCATTCGACCCAACTCGACGCCCGCACCGGCCGCCCGAACTCCCTATGCCTTCATCTGGGCGAGTACGGCACCCGCTCCTCGAGCCTGATCTTCATGGGGCGCGACTCCGCCACGGTCAAGCATTTCTTCGCCGCCGGACCGCCCTGCATCACCGCATACGAAGCCGCCGCCATTCCGTGATTATTGTCGGCACCCCTTCCTTTTTAGGGAAGGGGTCGTCAGCGTTGCTAGCCGTGCAGCAGCTTCGGTTTGCCTGGCTTGCGCGCGTACTGCGTCGGATCGGGAACTCCTGCGTCCAGAAATCCCTCCACCCGCTCCGCGCATTTGGTGCAGGCGCCGCAATGCACGATGCCCGCCGGCCGCGCGCAGGACACCGTCAATTCGAGCGGCATCCCAGCGCCCGCGCGCACCACGGCGCCCTTGGTCTTGCCCGCGAACGGCGTGCGAATCGCCAGCTTGATCCCGACGCCCAGCTCCACCGCGCGCGCGAACGCGCGGAAAAATTCGGGACGCGCGTCGGGGAACGGATTGCTTTCGAGCGGCGCCATTGCGATCTCCCCGATCTGATTGCGCGCGCTGAAGATCGCGGCCTTGGTCAGCAGCGTGAAGTTGCGCCCGAGAATGTAATTGGATGAGAGCGACGCATGGTAGCCGGGCACCTTGCGGCCGGTCATGCTCCAATGGTCCCCGGACACATCGCCCATCGGCAGACTGAGCGCCGTCACCGGCTCGACGTTTGGCAGCTTCAGCGCACGCACGAAGCGCTTCAGCGTCGCCAGCTCGTCGCGCTCCCAGCTCAACCCGGCGCGAATATAAACCGGGAAAACCTGGCGCCCCGATCGCGCGATCACCCCCAGCATCACCGAACTGTCGAGACCGCCGCTGGCCAATATCGTGATGCGGCCGGCGATCGGAGTGATTTGATACCCGTCGGGTACATTCGCAGTCTGTTTTGATACGCGTGCCAATTTGTCCACTCAATTCAGGTTGCGGCCACCCTCGAGCATCAGGGTTGAGCCGGTCGCGAAATCAGTTCCCTCGCACAGGAAGATCACCGCCCGCGCGACGTCGGCGGGCGTGCCCAGACGCTTGGTCAGCGTGGCCTTGCGCAGGCGTTCGATCTCGGCGGCGTCGTAATCGTCGGGCGGCATCACCGCGCCCAGCGCAATACAGTTCACTTGGACTTCGGGCGCCAGTGCCCTCGCCAGCGCGCGCGTCAGTCCGATCAATCCCGCTTTCGAGACCGAGTATGGAATGTAATTTTTGTACGGGCGGAGACCCGCCCAGTCGCCGAGGTTGATGATCTTGCCGGCGCCATTGCGGCGCATCGCCGCGCCCGCGATTTTCGAGAGGAAGAACGGCGCTTTCAGGTTGGTGTCGAGATTCGCGTCCCAATCGCTCTCCGAAATCTCCTCGAGTGATTTGCGCACGAAGACCGAGGCCGAGTTCACCAGCACGTCGATCGTTCCGAATGCCGCGATCACATCCGCCGTCAGCCGCTCGATCTCGCTCACCTGCTCGAGGTCGGCTACGAAGGCCTGCGCCCTGCCGCCCGCGCCCGCAATTTGCGCGACGACTGCCTGCGCCTCCGCCTGCGAGTTCCGGTAATGAATCGCGAGAATCGCACCACGCTCGGCCAGCGCCATCGCGATCGCCCGTCCGAGGCGCCGGCCCGCGCCCGTCACAAGCGCGACTTTTCCCTTGAGGTCCATCGCCCAGGCCGGCGGCGCCGCGGGCGCGCGCGAAGCTTTACGCCGCCGCCGCGATCGCTCGCAGCAACGCCAGGTTGTCGGAATGGCCGGTCTTCGACGCCGTCACGTGCCCGATAATCGGCCGCCCAAGAAGAAACAGGTCGCCGATGAGGTCGAGGATCTTGTGCCGCGCGAATTCGTCGGGAAAGCGCAGCGTGGTGTTCACCACTTTCTCGTCGTCAACCAGAATCAGGTTGTCGAGCCGGCCCCCGCTGGCCAATCCCATCTGCGCGAGCTTGTGAAACTCGCGCACGAAGCCAAACGTCCGCGCCGGTGCGATTTGCGTCACGTAATCGTCCGGCGAGGTCAGCTCGAAATGAACCCGCTGCACACCAATCGGCTGCGGATAGTCCAGCGTATAGTCGATGATTAGGCGGTCGGCAGGCTCGATCCGAATGAACTCATCGCCCGCACCCGCCTGAATGGTCCTCGTCACCGTGATCGGCTCGACTTGCGGCCACTGGTTCTGAATTCCAGCCTCGCGCAATTGCCGGCAATACTCCTGCGCCGATCCGTCGAGCGCCGGAAGCTCGTCGTCGGTCTTGACCAGTAGATTCGTGATGCCGAGTCCGTGCAGCGCCGACATCAGATGCTCCACCGTGCGGATCGAATGGCCGTTGCCGCTGAGCGTGGTGTTGTAGCCGGTCTCCGTGACGTTCTCGAGACGCGCCGCGATCGCCGACTGATCGGCGAGCGAAGAAAACACGATTCCGGCATTCGCCTGCGCCGGATGCAGTATCACGCCGGTCTTGAGTCCCGAATGGAGCCCTTGCCCCGCTATCACCAGTGATTCCTTGATGGTGCGCTGAGGCCGTGCGACCAGGCTGGCCATGGCCGTCCGCTCCCTTCCAACGACCGATCCATCGGACACTGCCTCGGGACCGCGACTGCCGCCGGTCTCCCCCGAAAGCACCCGCCCAATCGACGCGAGCAGTCCCGCCACCGAGAAAGGCTTCTCGATAAAATCCTCGGCCCCGAGCCGCGTGGCAGCTACCGCGTTCTGGATATTCGCGTGGCCCGAGATCATGATCACATGAGTGGCCGGCTGCTCCGCCTTGATTCGCCGCAGCAGCTCGATACCGTCGAGCTCCGGCATCCAGACATCCAGCAGGACCACCTCCGGATGCTCCCGCGCGATTATCGCCATCACGCCCGGCGCGTCACCGGTATCGAGCACGCGAAAGCCCTCGTCACTCAGAATTCCACGCAATGAGGACCTGATCCGCTCCTCATCATCCACCACCAATACGGTCGCATTCACTGGGTTTCCCGCTGTCGTCGTTCCTTGCATTGAGTTTTCGTTTTGAATTCTGGTTTCGAGTCCCGGCGCTGACGGTGGTTGGATTGGTGCCGCTGCTGCTCAATCACCGCGGCTGCGAATGATAACGGATGCGCCTCGATCACGCTGAAGCATTGGTAAATTCCGGGTCTTTTACTGGAAACTCCAGGACGAATCTACTTCCGTGCGGCCGATTGTCGTAGACGCGCACGAACCCGTGATGGTCGGTAACGATGGTCGCAACGATCGCCAGACCGAGGCCAGTGCCACCCTTTTTGGTCGAAAAATATGGCTCAAAAATGCGCGCGCGATCGCGCGGCTCAATCCCCGGCCCATTGTCGCACACTTCGAGCGTCACCACACCCGTCCGCGGATCCATCCCGGTGCGCACGACGATCCGTGCGCGTGCGCCGTCATGATTCCCACTGAGGGCCGCCGCCACCGCATTGTCGAGCAGGTTCACCAGCGCACGCTTCAAGGCCTCGCGATCGAGCGCGATCGTGGGCAATCGCGCTGCCGGTACCAGCTCGAACTCGACCGCCGGATTCGCCTCGCGAAAATTACCGACGGTCTCTTCCGCGAGCGCGTTGAGATCGCCCGGCACCGGATTCAGCTGCGGCATCCGTGCGAAGGCCGCAAACTCGTTCACCAGCCGCTTCAGGTCCCCGACTTCGCCGATAATCGTGCGCGTGCATTCGTCCAGGATGCGTGCGTCGCCGTCCGTCAGCGTGCTCAATTGGCGCCGCAGCCGTTCGGCCGAGAGCTGGATCGGCGTCAGCGGATTCTTGATCTCATGGGCGATACGCCGCGCGACTTCCCGCCACGCCTCCATCCGCTCGACCTTCGCAATCTGGCTCACGTCCTCGAAGAATAACACGGTGCCCAAGTCGCCGGCTTCATCGCCGAGCGGACTCGCCGTCATCATCAGTTCAGCCTCGGTCCCTGCGCCCTCGAGCTTCAGCGATGAGCTCGCTTCGGGTGGCCGCGGACCGGCAGAGAACAGATCGTCGAGCGCGTGTACCAGCGTCGGCGGCAAGCAGGTGCCGTAGCGGCGGCCAAGCAGTTCGGCCGCGCGAATTCCCAGCAGGCGCTCCGCACACGGATTGATCGCGGTGACGCTGCCCTCCGGATCGAGCCCGACCACTCCCGCCGAGACATTGCGCAGCAGCGTTTCCGTATAGCGCCGGCGCCGCTCCAGTTCCGCGCGCGAGGCCCGCAAATCCCCCGTCATGCGGTTAAACGAACCCACCAGATGGCCGATTTCGTCGTCGCCGACCGGCGGTATCTCGTAGCTCAAATCACCTCGCGCTACGGCCTGCGTCCCTTCGGCCAGCAGCTTGATCGGCCCGGTGATTCCGCGCGCGAGATATATTCCGAACCAGCTCGCCAGCAGCACTACCGCCAATCCGATCAGCACCAGCGCCAGGACGTAGCTGTGCATAATCGGCTGATGCAGGATGCGCAGTTGGAAGTATTCCTCGAACGTGCGCGAAATTCCCGCCGCCTTCGCCGCGAGGCTCTTGGGCAGGTAGTAATCGATTACGATCGCGCCCGCCACGCTGTCCGAATCCGGCGACTTGTAAATCGGCGCGCTGCCGCGAATCACGTCGGACTTCCCCAGTCGGTCGGTGCGGGTCAGCGAATGTCCCGACAACGTCCCGATCACCATCGGCGAATCCGGCGCCACGCCAATTCCAGTCGGGGTGCGCGGACTCAGCACCAGCATCATCAGGCCGCGGTTCACTGCGAATACCTCGATCGTGCCGAGGTTGTATTCCTGCTGCGCCTTCTCGAGCGATTTGCGCAAAATCTTGCGGTTCGCCGGATTCAACAGGTCGCGCTGCTCCACCTGTTCGGCCAGCACCCGCGAAAAATGGGCGGTGTTGTTGGCCGAGTTCAGATAATAAATTTTCGCGATTTCCAGCGAATCGTCGAGCACGCGCTCGTACTCGGGATTGAACCAGCCGTCGATGTCGGCGTGCAGGAACGCGCCGGCCACGTACAGCAGGAATGCGCTCGGCACCAGCGCCACCGCGATAAATCCGAATACCAGCCGCGCCTGCAGCTTCGATCCGATCAGGCCGCGGCGGCGCTCGAAAAACGTTTTCGCGAGGTTGCGCCCGACCAGCACCAACATCAGGCCGAGCAGCAGAAAGCTCAGGTCGAAAAGCAGGATGACGACCAGGTTCGAGACCAGCGAGGTATGCGAACTGAGCGGCGGCAGCGTGGTTTGCGCCAGCACGAACGCGATCAGCGTGGCCGACGCCACCGCGACCGCGATCAGTTCGCGGCGGCGGCGCTTGACCTCTACACCCGTGAGCAGGGATTGGGCTTCGTCCTCCACCGTCACCGCCTCATCCAGGCGATCAGCAGCGACACAACTACGCTAATTACGATCGATGTCATCAGCGGAAAGTAAAAGGTGAAATTGCCGCGACGCACCATAATGTCGCCGGGCAACCGGCCGACGCGCCCGAGGATCGCTATCGACGGCGCCGCCCAAACGATGAATCCGCACGCGGCGACGATTAACCCGATTACGACGATTGCTTTTCCCAACGGCGCCATCGCGATGCACCCGACTACGCAGGCGATCGTACCAGCCGTCGCCGCAAATCGCGACTGGGGGTGCGCCACGCGCGGGAGGCCCGTCGCCAACCGTCGATAATCGATGGTGGCGACGCGGCTGGTCCCGCGGCTCGTTGCGAAAATGAAATCCTCAGGCGTGCGCGTGCGCCTTCGCGCCCTCCTGCGCCTCTTTCTTTTCCTTGATCACTTTTTCGGCGATCGGCGCCGGCACCTCGTCATAATGATGGAAGCGGGCCTCGAACGACCCGCGTCCGGAAGTGAGCGAACGCAAGTCGGGCGCATACTTCAGAATTTCAGCCATCGGCACCAGCGCCTTGATCACCTGCGCGTGGCCCTTGGTTTCCATCCCGAGCACGCGGCCGCGGCGCGAATTCAGATCGCCGATCACGTCACCCATGCAATCGTCGGGGCAGCTCACGTCAACCGCCATCACCGGCTCGAGCAGTATCGGCCGCGCCTTTTCCAGCGCGTTCTTGAAGCCCATCGAGGCCGCTATCTGAAACGCCATATCCGACGAATCGACGTCGTGATAACTGCCCTCGTAAACCGTGACCCTCACGTCAACCATCGGATAGCCGGCGAGAAATCCTTCGGGGAGCGTATTGCGTACGCCCTTTTCGACCGACGGAATGAATTGACGCGGAATCGAGCCGCCCACGATCTCATCGACGAATTCAAAGCCCTTGCCGCGCGCCAACGGCTCGATCTTGAGCCAGCAGTCGCCATACTGTCCGCGGCCGCCTGATTGGCGCTTGTACTTGCCCTGGGCCTCCGCGCGTCCCTTGATGGTCTCCATGTACGGCACCTTGGGCGCCTGCAATTCGACCTCGACATTGAACTTGCGCTTGAGCTTTTCGACCGTCACCTCGATATGCATCTGGCCCGTGCCCGAAAGAATTATCTCGTGGGTCTGCGGATCGCGATGAGTCTCCAACGCCGGATCCTCTTCGACCAGACGCTGTAACGCGATCGAGGATTTCTCCTCGTCGGCGCGCGTCTTGGGCCGAATCGCAAACGAGATTACCGGTGCGGGCTTTTCCGGCTGCGGGTAGATAATTACTGCCTTCTCGTCCGACAGCGTGTCGCCGGTGGTCGTATCCTTGAGCTTCGCCACCGCGATAATTTCGCCCGCCAGCGCGGCCTGCAACGGCGCTTGCTTCTTGCCCTCGAGCCGCAGCAGATGCCCGAAATGTTCCTTGACGCCGCGCGTTGAATTGAGCACGTTGGCGTCGGTCGCAGCGCGCCCCGACATCACCCGCATGATCGAGAGCTTGCCCGCGAACGGATCGATCACCGTCTTGAACACCAGCGCCGAAAAGGGCGCCGACGGATCGTGCGGGCGTTCGACCGGCGTGCCGTTCGACGGGCCTTGCCCCTGCATCGCGGGCCGCTCGTTGGGCGCCGGCATCAGCGTCGCGATCGCGTCGAGCAGCGGCCCCATACCGATATTTTTCGCGCCGGACCCGCACAGTACTGGCGTCAGTTTGCAGGCCATCACCGCGTTGCGCAGCGCCGCGCGCAATTCGTCATCGGAGATTTCGCCCTGCTCCAGATATTTCTCGAGCAACGCATCGTCGGTTTCGGCCACCGCTTCGCACAGCCTGGTGCGTGCCTCCTGCGCGCGCGCCTTCGGATCGCCGCTCAATTCCTCTTCGCGCGGCCTGCCGTTGGCGTCGGCATAGACCAGCGCCTTCATCGCCAGCACGTCGATAATTCCGTTGAAGGCCGCCTCTTCGCCCAGCGGCAGCGTCAATACTACCGGCTTCGCTTCGAGCGTTTTCTCCAGGTCATTCAATGCCGCCGCGAAGTTCATCCGCTCACGTTCGAGACGCGAGACGAACACCATCCGCGGCAATTCCAGACGCCTGATTTCGTCGAAGATCTTCTCGCCCTCGACCTTCAGATCGCCGCCTGCGCTCGCGACGAAAATCACCCCATCGACCGCGCGCATGGTGTTGAAGCATTCCGGCAGGAAGGCCGAGTAGCCGGGCGTGTTGGCGACGATCGCCTCGGTCTTTTTCCAGCTGTAATGATGAAAGGAAGAACTTATCGAGATGTGCCGCGCGAGCTCCTCAGGCTCAAAATCCATCACCGCGCTGCCGTCGTCGGGATGCCCAAGTATCTTGGTCGCGCCGGCCGTATACAGCATCGCCTCGGCGAGCTGCGTCTTGCCGGCGCCACCTTGGCCGACGATTGCGACTGTCCTTAAGCGACCGATTTCCTCGACTGCCATAACGATCACCTCTCCGCATTGTTTTCGTAACGCAGATCGGAACGCACACGTGCCGTGCGCAGTCGAATCGCCGCAGCTTTACTGAACGGCGGTCCGGCTCGCACGCCGCCGCGTTCCTCTATTAATCGCAGGCTCTTATTTCATACCCCTACCGTGCCTCCCCAATCGTCACCGCGTGGCCGTCCCGCCCGACTCGTCCCGGCGGTCGCCGCAGCGCCCCTCAATCGTACGCGCCCTCGATACTAACGTCGCCGGTCAAAATCCGCGCCGGCCCCGCGTCGGTGTCGATCAGCAGCGCGCCATCGTCGTCGATTCTCCGCACCACGCCGGCCGTTCGCGCGTCTCCATCCAACACCGTGACGCGCCGGCCCGTCAGCGCCGAGTACCGCTCCCACGCCGGACGCACCGCCGCGAAGCCGTTAGCCTCAATCTCCATATAGCGGGAGTGCAACCGATTAAAAAGCGCCGACGCCAGTTCGATCCGGTCGCACGCATGCCCCGTCGCAATCCGCACCGAGGTCGCCTTGTCGCGCAAATCCGGCGGTATATCGTTCAATGCGAGATTCACGTTAATCCCGATCCCGAGCAATACGCACCGCAACCCCTGCGTTGCATCGGTAACCGCCTCCGCGATAATGCCGCAGGCCTTGCGCCCGCTGAGCCACAGGTCGTTGGGCCATTTCAGCGCGACGATTCCGGGCGCCACCGTTTCAAGCGCCTCGGCCGCCGCCACCCCCGCGACGAGACTGAGGCGCGGCACCTGCCCCAACGGCATCGAGGGCCGCAAAATGATCGTCATGTAAAGGTTGACGCCGGCCGGCGAATGCCAACTGCGGCCCATCCGGCCGCGCCCCGCGCTCTGGCGTTCCGCGATTACCACGGTACCCTGCGCGGCGCCCTCACCGGCCAGTTCGGCGGCGACGCGCTGAGTCGATCCCACTTCATCAAAGTAATGGATCCGCGAGCCGACCCGGCCCGGCTCGCCATTTTCAATCTGATGGTATGGATTCGCCGCCATCTCAGTACCGTTGGACTTGGCCGCCTACCTGAGCCCCGCGAGCGCCAATCGCTCTCAACCCATCCCACAGAACTCGGCAAGCGACCCGAGCATCACGAGCGTCAATCACTTAAACAATCGCTTCGATCCGCATACTCAGATCGACCGCCTTCACCGAATGGGTCAGCGCGCCGACCGAAATCAAATCGACGCCGGTTTCCGCGATCGCGCGGACGGTCTCCAGACTCACATTACCCGAAGCTTCGAGAATGACCGCATCGCCGACGATTTCGCGCGCACGGCGCAGATCGTCGAGCTTCATATTGTCCAGCAGAATCGCCGTTGCGCCGTGACGCACTGCCGCTTCGACCTGCGTCAACGTCTCGCATTCGATTTCGATCCGAAACGTGTGCGGGGCCAGTCTCCGCGCGCCTTGGAGCGCCGCGCCAATCGAGCCCGCCGCGGCGATATGGTTGTCCTTGATCAGCACGCCGCTATCGAGGCCGAACCGATGGTTCCCGCCACCGCCCACGCGCACCGCGTATTTCTCGATCGCGCGCAGCCCCGGATGGGTCTTGCGGGTATCCACGATTCGCGCGCGCGTCCCGGCAACCGCGTCGGCGTAGCGGCGCGTGGCGGTCGCGATTCCCGACATCAACTGGACGAAGTTGAGCGCGACGCGCTCGCCCGTCAGCAGTCCCGCCAGCCGCCCGTCAACTTCGACCGCAACGGCACCGCGCGCGAGCCGTTCGCCTTCTTTCGCGAGCGACTTGATCGACGGCTCGCTCGCCGTCATCGCGAAGACCCGCTCGATCATCATGCCGCCGCAAAAGACAATGCCGTCGGCTTCCTTGACCGTGATCCGCGCGCGCCCCGGCTGCGTCGCTTCGACCGTCGAGGCGGTCGTGATATCGCCCTGTCCGACGTCTTCGGCCAGCGCCCGCTTGATCAAATCCGCCAGATCGATTTGCCGCAGAATCTCCAAAACTTCATTCCGCTGATGCAAGGTCTCGCAGTTGCACACGAAGCCGAATCTCTTCGTCTTTGAGCTTTTCGGCACGTATGCGAGTGGCTTCGCGAGTATCGGTATCCGCTTTTGCCAAGAAGTCTTCGTTCTCAAGCCGCGCGGTGTACTGTTCCAGATGTTTTTTGACTTCGGCTAGCTTTTTCGCGGTAAGTTCCCGCGCCTTCGCAAAGTCAAAGGCTTCCGGTGTCTTCACGGAGATCTCACACCAATCAAGCAAGGTTGTGACCATCCGGCCGCCGTTCTCTTCTCCCAGGTCGGTAAAGCTGACCGAGCGTACATTCGCCAGAGCTTTGAAATAAGGGAGAAAATCCAAAACATTCTTTTGTACCTGATATTCCATATCAGGAGCTGAACTCGCATCAACTAGGCGGGGCCGAAATGTAACCTCGATTTCTTTTCCCGGATGATGGCCAACGAGGGCGCGCAGTGAATTGACCGCCTCCGTTGCCGCGATGCAGCGGTTCATCGCGGTCTCTTCCTCGGGCGCCAGCCACGGCGTGCTTGCGGGCGTTGGGAATTTCGCGATCGCCAGATGCTCACTTAAGTCCGCCGCTGAAAAATACGGTCGCAGCGCCTGCCAGATTTCTTCCGAGATAAACGGCATAAACGGATGCAGAATTCGCAGCATGCCGTCGAAACATTCGACCAGCACGTGACGCGCCGCCGCCTGACTCTCACCACCCGCTTTCAGCGGATCCTTCGCCAGCTCGATATACCAGTCACAGAACTCGTGCCAGATGAATTGGTAAACGATCAGCGCGGCCTTGTTGAACTCGTAGGCGTCGATCGCCTGCGTCACTTCGCTCACCGCGTTGTCGAGGCGGCTGAGAATCCAGCGCTCCGCCAAGCCGAGCTTCGCCGCATCAACCGCCGGCAGCGGCTGCGGCGCGCCGTCGAGGTTCATCATCACGAAGCGCGCCGCATTCCAGATCTTGTTCGCGAATGCGCGCGACGCCGCCAGCCGATCGTCCGACAGGATCAGGTCGCGCCCCTGCACCGCCAGTTGCGCGAGCGTGAACCGCACCGCGTCGGTGCCGTACTTCTCCATGATCTCGAGCGGGTCAACCACGTTGCCGCGCGACTTGGTCATCTTCTTGCCGTACTGGTCGCGCACCAGCGGCGTAATATAGACCTCGCGGAACGGCACCCGTGCTTGCTCTTCGGGCCGCTCGTCGAGGCAATAAATTCCGAGCATCATCATCCGCGCGACCCAGAAAAAAATTATGTCGAAGCCGGTCAGCAGCAAGCTGGTCGGGTAATAACGCTTCAGCTCCGGCGTCGCGTCGGGCCATCCGAGCGTCGAAAACGGCCACAGCCCCGACGAGAACCAGGTGTCGAGCACGTCCTCATCCTGCCGCAGATCGGCGCCGCCGCACTGCGGACACGCGACCGGCCGCTCCTCGGCGACGATCGGTTCCCCGTCTTCGCACCGCACGCACCAAAACGCCGGTATCCGATGGCCCCACCAGAGCTGGCGCGAAATACACCAGTCCTGGATATTGCGCATCCACGAAAAATAGGTATTCTCCCAGAACTTCGGATGGAACGTGGTGTCGCCGTTTTCAACCGCTGCGATTGCCGCACCTGCCAGCGACTTGCCGTTGGGGCCGGGCTTGTTCACCGCGACGAACCATTGGTCCGAGAGCGTCGGCTCGACGGTCGTGTCGCAGCGCGAGCAGGCGCCCACCTTATGTGCGTGCGGCTCGACCTTCTCCAGGAGCTCCTGCGCCGTCAGATCCTCGACCACCCGCTTGCGGCATTCCTCACGCGTGAGATCGCGATAGACGCCGGCTTCGGCGTTCATCCGCGCGTGAATATCCATCACGGAAATTTCCGGCAGGTTATGCCGGCGGCCGAGTTCGAAGTCGTTGAAATCGTGCGCCGGCGTGATCTTCACCGCGCCGGTGCCGAACTCGCGATCGACCGTCGCATCCGCGACGATCGGGATCTCGCGCCCGATCAGCGGCAGGCGGATGTTTTTACCTACCAATGCAGCGTAGCGCTGGTCAGCCGGATTCACCGCGACTGCGGTATCGCCGAGCATCGTTTCGGGCCGCGTCGTCGCCACCGTGATCGAACCCGAGCCATCGGTGAGCGGATAGCGGATGTACCAGAGATTCCCGTGCGTGTCCTTGTGCTCGACTTCGAGATCGGACAGCGCCGTCTCGCATCGCGGACACCAGTTGATCATCCGCCGGCCGCGATAGATAAGCCCGTCGCGATAGAGCATCACGAACACGCGCGTCACCGCTCGCGACAGTCCCGGATCAAGCGTGAAGCGCTCGCGGCTCCAGTCGCACGAGGCGCCGAGGCGGCGCAACTGATGCAGGATCTTGCCGCCGTAAGTCTCTTTCCATTCCCACACGCGCTCGACGAACTTGTCGCGTCCGAGGTCGTGGCGACTCTTGCCGTCCTTGGCGATTTCGCGCTCGACCACGTTCTGCGTCGCGATCCCCGCGTGATCCGTGCCCGGCACCCAGAGCGTATTGAAGCCCTGCATCCGCCGCGTCCGCACGATCACGTCCTGCAGCGTCACATTGAGCGCGTGTCCCAAATGGAGCTGTCCGGTCACGTTGGGCGGCGGTATAACGATCGAAAACGGATCGCCTGCGCGGTCGGGGTCAGCCTTGAAATAACCGCGGTCGATCCATAGCTGAAACCAACGCTCCTCCGCGGATTTGGGATCGAATGTTTTGCTCAGTTCCAATGCGGGACCGCCGTCTTCTCAAGATAGTATTGAAGTTGCGGACGATCTCCGCCCGCCTGCAAAATCATATTGGACCTGCGGGGCGTAACCAACCAGATCATTTGCTGGATGATTGGCCGTATGGACGGCCGGGTAGATGGTGGTGCGAGAGGGGGGACTTGAACCCCCACGAAGTTTCCTTCACAAGGTCCTGAGCCTTGCGCGTCTGCCGTTCCGCCACTCTCGCAACCGTGAAACAGTGAATCAGATTGTTTAACTGGCGGCGGTGCTTAATTCAAGCGGCCCCATGCGCCGCGACGGCTTGAGCGCGCGCTGCGTTAGGCACACAATTGCCCGTCGCACACCAAATTAACCGATGCCCCTGCGACCCGATGCCTGCCGCGCACATGCCCTACTCCAACCTTCACCTCACCGCTAACGGCACGTGAAACTCTCGATCGTCATCGCGACCCACGCGCGTCCCGCATCGCTCGTCCGCCTGATTGCGAGCCTCGCGCCGCAACTCCACGCCGGCGATCATGAACTCTTCATCGCCGAGAACGGCACGCCCGCGCCCACCGCGCTCGATCGCTCCGCGTTCGCGACCGCTGCGGACATAATTCATCTGCACGATCCGCTCCCCGGCAAATGCCGCGTGCAGAACCGCGCGATCGCGGCGGCGCGTGGCGACCTCCTCGCATTTCTCGACGACGACCTCGCCGTGGCGCAGGGCTACGTCGATGCGGTTGAGCGATTCTTCGCCGAGTATCCACATTTCGCCGCGATGAAGGGGCGCATCCTGCCCGCCGAAGATCCCGTCGCGAAAGTCGGCGCGACCGCGCCTTATCTCGATCTCCCGATCGCCGACCACGGCGATCGGGTGGTCGAGGTGCGCGGCGTGCTCGGCGCAAATATGGCCTTCCGCGCCTCCGCCCTGCGGCAGGTCGGCCCCTTCGATGAGCGATTGGGCCCGGGTGCCGCCGGCCATGAAGAGGAAACCGAGATGTCGCAGCGCCTGCGCCGTGCAGGCCTGCATATCGGTTACGCCCCGCAGGCGCTGGTCTGGCACGAGGTCGATCCGGCGCGCGCCGATCGCCACCGCTTCATCCGCATCGCACGCGAACGCGGCTACTGCCGGATGCTGCACGAGTCCCATTCGCGGTGCGAGATTCTAGGCAAAGAATTGACCGCATCGATCAGGTTGACAATCGCACGTGTCATCGGCGCGCCAGTCCAACGCCTTGCGCGCGAGGAGCGCCGCCTCGCCATCGCCCGCGGCATGCGTGACGGCCTGGGCAAGGGGTCCCCCGGCGAAAATGCTGACGCCGGATCGCTTCTCCCGCATTAGCCCGCAGGACGATTCCTCCGCGCGTCCGCTTCCTGGTCAGCGGCCCGGCTCGTGGCTGGCGCTCGATTTGCGATCCGCGGCCGCCTCGACGATCGCAAGCAGTTCGTGCGCGTGCCGCTCCCACGTATATTGCTCCGCCGCCGCACGCGCCGTGGCTTTCAGGCTCGATGCCGCCTCGATCAACGCGTTCATCCGCGCCGCCAGCTCCGTGCGATTGGCCGGATCGTTGACGATGTAACCGCGCAGCGCTTCCGGCATCACTTCGGCAACGCCGCAGAGCCTGGTCGTCAGCGCGGGCACCCCCGAGGCCATCGCCTCCAGGGCGACGTTGCCGAACGGTTCGAACAGCGACGGCAGGGCGAACGCGTCGGCGCCACGCATCAGCCGTTCGACATCGGCGCGGCGACCGAGAAATTTTACGCGGTCCTCCAGGCCGAGTCGGCGGGCGAGACGTTCATAGGAGGGCGCGGCCCGATCTGCACCGACCACTATCAGCCGCGCGCCGCCGCCGATCGCCGGCCAGGTCTCGATCAAAAAGCGCAGTCCCTTGCGCGCAAATCCGTTGCCCACGAACATCACGGCCGGCCGCGCATCGCGCACACCGAACTCCCGCCGAATCTCGGCGCGCACCGACGCCTCGGACTCGGGAAAGTATCGATCGAGCTCGACGCCGTTGTAGAGCGTGACCGTCTGCGCGGGCGCCAGCGCAAAGGTCTGCATGAGATCGTCGCGCACGAGGTTCGACACTGCGATCGCCCGCCTGAAGCGCGGCGACTCGAAGCCGCGCCGCTCCACCAGCATCTGCACCCGATGGTACGGGCTGACACGCATCGCGATTCGCGCCGGCCCGCTCTGCCAACGGGCCGCCGCACGGACGTAGCTCGAATGCGCCCCGCCGCCCGAGCGCAGAATATCCGCGTCAACGATGCGCGCGAAGCTCAGCACCAGCTCCGCGCCCTCGCGTCGCGCCACCGCACCGGCCGCTCGCGCAAACCACAGCAGTCCCAGCGCACGGCCCAGGCGCGGTGATGCGACGCGCCGCACCGGCCACTCATTTGTCGACGCGCTCACATCCTCGGCGTAAATCGTCACGCGATAGCCCGCGTGCGCCAGGAGGCGCGCGGTGATCGTGAGATCGCGCTCGGTGCCGCCACCGGCCGGGTCGAACCGCCGCGTTACCAGCCCGATTCGCATCGCTTGTATCCGTCGTCGCCGCGCGCCGGGAGATCGGTCACCGGCTGCCCCTCTCCAGCGCTTATGGTATTTTATAGCGCGGAGGTGCGGAAGCGGTGACGATCGAAGTTCAATGCAGCAGTTGCCATACGCGTTATCGAATCGACGAGCAGGTACTGCCCGAGGGTATGCCGACGTTCAAGTGCTCGCGATGCGGTCATGTATTCACGATCGATCCCCGCAGCAGCGGCCGCCCTGGCGATAGCGCGCAAGCGGCCGCGCTCTCACCCGGTGCTACACCCGCCGCGGCCCCACCGCGCCAGCCGCGTATCCGGCGTGAGTCGCGGCCAGCCGCTCCCGACGTGACAATCGGCCAAAAATCCGTGGCCGACTCACAATCCGGATGGGTCGCGGATTCCAGCGCCGCCGACAATGCGCCGGTGTCCCCGAGGAATAATGCCACTGCGCTCAACCAAACCGAAGCCACACCTGCACCCGCTTCCACTCCGCCTTCGTCACCCGAGGAAAAGAAGCCCTCCACCGACGAACTGCTCTCGAAGCCGTTTCGCGATCACGAATCCTCGCCCGGTGAAAACCTCAGGTTCGATTTTAACGAGGAGCGCGCCGATCCCGAAATGCCAGTGCCGGTAGTGGGCGAAATCGCCGACGATCGGCGCGGCGGTGAATGGCAGGTTGGCGAGGCGGATTTTGAAGCGCCGGCTGAAGCGAATCGGTTCGGCGCGCCACCGCGGGCGGACCTCGCCGACGCACCGGTGCCAAGGGCGCGTCGCGCTCCCGTCGATCGGAGGAAATCGCCAAACCAGGAGGAGCGTGAGGAGTTTCTCGACGAGAATGCGGCGCCGATTTATAACCACAGGGTCGCGACGCACTCGGCGCGGTTCTTCGTCGCGTTGCTCGCGTTGATTGCGCTCGCTTATGGCGCGACCGCCGTGCTGATTCGCAGCGCCCCGGCGACCGCCGCCGAAATCTTGAGCCACCTGCCGAAAGTCGGCGATCGCTTTATCCCGCCGATCGCGCCGGCGCGGTTGGTCGCGATGCGCGATGTGCATTCGGATTACCTGCGGACCAAGGGTGGTCACACCGCGCTGGTGGTAACCGGTATCGCCGAGAACGTCGGCAACGCCGCGTTGCACGCGGTGCAGATTGCCGCGAGCCTGCACGACCCCGCGCAACATACGCTCGCCACCCGAGCGGTCTATTGCGGCAACAACCTGTCCGCTCCCATGGTCGCGCAAATGACGCCGCACGAACTCGAATTCTTCCAGAAGCTCGATCCGCCCAAAGCGTTCGCGCTCGAGCCCTCGGCCACGTCGCCCTTTGTGATCGTCTTTATCGATCCGCCTTCCGCCGTCAGCCGCTTCGATGTCTCCGTGGCGAGTGCGGGTGAAATTGCCCCACCGCCGCCACCGGATAACGGCGGATGATCGCGCCGCCGCCCTACTCCTTTTCGCGCGCGACCAGCGCGGCGTACTCGTCGTTGTCCATTAGATCTTCGAAGTCCGCCGGGTCGCTCACCTTGACCTTGATCAGCCACCCGTCGCCGTAGGGATCCTCGTTGACCACTTCCGGGCTCTCCGGTAGGTCTTCATTGACCTCCACCACCGTGCCGCTGACCGGAGCGTAGATGTCGGAGACTGCCTTGACCGATTCGACCACGCCGAAGGGATCGTCCTTGCTCACCTTCTCGCCGACCGAGGGCAATTCGATGTACACAATCTCGCCAAGTTGTTCCTGGGCATGATCGGTGATGCCGATGGTCGCGACGGACTCTTCTGTCGCCACCCATTCATGCTCCTTCGAGTATTTGAGTCCCGGCGGTGCCTCCATGATCTTCTCCCGGCTATCTCGAGGCGCCGATCCGGCTCATACGGCCGGCCGCGGCGGACACGAATCGTTCCTCATGATTTATTCAGCGCGGCATAATTCCCAATGTCAAGATTTCATCCGCCGCGCATTTCGTTTTCATTCACTGTTCGCCCGCGGCGCGATGGCATCTCGTGGCCGCTTCACCCCCTGCGCTCATGAAGTATCATTCCGTATGGACCGGCGCTGCGAGTCAACCCGCGCCGAAGATCGCGCTCGACAATTTTCCGGAGGCCGCACGATGATCATCGGAGTTCCGACTGAGATCAAGCCTGATGAACGGCGCGTCGCGCTCACACCGGCCGGGGCCGCGGGCTTTCGCCATCATGGCCACACGGTGATCGTGCAACGCGGCGCCGGCCTGGGCAGCGGCTTTAGCGATCGCGACTATCGCGCGGCCGGCGCGCGCATCGCGGACGCCGCCGCCACGGTCTGGACGCGCGCGGCGATGGTCCTCAAAGTCAAAGAGCCGCAACCCGCCGAATACAAATTCCTGCGCCCCGGCCTCATCCTCTTCACCTATCTGCATCTGGCGCCCGACCGGCGCCTCGCCCGCGAACTGCTGCGGCGCCGCGTCAGCGCGCTAGGCTACGAAACCGTGCAACTTGAAGACCGCAGCCTGCCTCTGCTGGCACCGATGAGCGAAGTCGCAGGGCGGCTCGCCGTGCAGGTCGGCGGATGGTGCCTGCAGGCGCATAACGGTGGCCGCGGCGTGCTGCTCAGCGGCGCACCCGGTGTGCGGCCCGGTAAAGTCGTCATCATCGGCGGCGGTATCGCAGGCCTCAACGCGTGCCGCGTGGCCGCCGGCGTCGGCGCCGAAGTGACTATTCTCGACTCCAATCCATTGCGCCTGCGCTACCTGAGCGACCTCCTCGGCGGTACTGCGATCACCGTGATGTCCAATCGCGCGACGCTCGAAGAGGAGATCGCGCAGGCCGACCTGGTGATTGGCGCGGTCCTCGTGACGGGTGCCCGCGCGCCGCGCCTGATTACCGCGCGCATGGTCGCGAAGATGAAGCCCGGCGCGGCCTTGGTGGACCTCTCGATCGACCAGGGCGGCATCTCCGAAACCTCGCGGCCCACGACTCACGCCCGTCCGCTTTATAAACAGCACGGCGTGGTCCATTACTGCGTCACCAATATGCCCGGCGCCGTGCCGCACACCTCAACCTACGCGCTGACCAACGCGACGCTGTCGTACTCGCTCAATATCGCCGATCGGGGATTGCTCGAGGCCGGCGCTCGCGACCTCGCGATTCGCCATGGGCTCAATACATACGACGGCCACGTGGTGCATCCGGCCGTCGCGGAGGCGCTGCGGATGAAGCCGGTCTCGCCCTGGACTTAATCGCGTCGCGCAATTCCGACCGATCTATTGGCCCTGCACCACCGGCTGGATCGTGAGCTTCGAATATAAATTGGCGATCGCCGCATTGACGCCTTCCTGCGCGATGTCATGCGCGCGCACCCAGCGCCCCTTGTTGGCGAGGAAGTTCGGCAGGTCGAAGACATTCTCGGTCAGCGCCTTCTGCTCGCGCGCGTACTTCGCGGTCCACACGATTTGCCCCGAATGCTCATCGACAAAACTCAGCGTGAACGCGACCGCGGCCGGCGTCTGCGCGGAGTACTCGAACCCCACGCGCTCGCGATATTTGTTCACCGTGCCATAGATCACACCGTCGGCGGCAAGCCGCTTGCCGAGTGCGAGCGCGTTCGCGTCCATGTTCGCCATCGTCGTGGGCGGCATCTGCTGCATCGCATCGCCGACGTCGTCCTGCGCCACCACCTGCCATCCGCCGACCACCGTCGCCTGCGCATAAAGTTCTGCCGTTACCGACTCGGACGAACCCGGCGGCAGCTCCTTGTCAATCTGGTCGGGCGAATCAACCAGCGGCATTACCGCAATCTTGTGGATGATCACCTGCTTGATCGAGCGCACCGCGTGAGCGTTCAGCCCGCTGTCGTTGCCGACGAACGGCAGGCCGCGAATCGTATCGTTCATCTGATCTTCGAACTTGGTGTCGATATTTTTATTGCAAGCGGCGATCGCCAACAGCATGCCCGCCGCGAGCGCCAGGGTCGCGCAGCCCAACCGCCTCACAGCGCCACCTTGATCGAAAGCTCGCGTAATTGCCGCGCGTCAACTTCCGACGGCGCCCCGCTCATCGGATCGACGGCCCTTTGCGTTTTCGGAAACGCCATCACGTCGCGCAGCGATTCGGTGCCGCAGACCATCATCGCGATGCGATCCACTCCGAACGCGATCCCCCCGTGCGGCGGCGCCCCATAGCCGAGTGCGTCGAGCAGGAAGCCGAACTTGGCGCCCGCCTCCTCGCGCGAAATTCCGAGCAGTTCGAACACCTTCAATTGCAACTCCGCGTTATGAATACGAATCGAGCCGCCGCCCATCTCCTGGCCGTTGAGAACCATGTCATAGGCCAGCGCACGAACCTCCAGCGGCTTCGAATCGAGCAGCGCCAAGTCAGCCGGATTCGGCGCGGTGAACGGATGATTCACCGATACCAGCCGCTTCTCCTCGTCGCTGTAATCGAACAGCGGAAAGTCCACTACCCACAAAAACTTCAGCGCCGAATCATCCCGCAGCTTGAATTTCGCGCCGAGTTGCAGCCGCACGTCGCCCAGCAGCGGACAAACCTTCCCGCGCGATCCCGCGACCATCAGCAGCGTATCCCCGGTGCGCAGTCCGGCCGCATTGACCGCACGCTTGCGCTCTTCTTCGCCGATAAACTTGGCGACCGGCCCCTGCCATCCGTCGGCGTTGATCTTCGCCCACGCCAGGCCCAGGCCCTGCCGCGCCTTGATCGACTCCGTCAGCTCGTCCAGTTCGCGGCGCGAAAGCTGGCACTCGCCGGGCAGCGCGAGTCCGTAAATCGCCTCGCCCCGTGCGATCACATCGGCGAACACCTTGAACGAGGTTCCCGCAAACGCCGCCGTCAGATTCTTCAGTTCGAGTCCAAAGCGCAGGTCGGGCTTGTCCGATCCGAAGCACTCAATCGCTTCCTTATAGGGCATCCGCAAAAACGGCCGCTCGATCTCCACGTCCAACGCGAATTTGTAGATCGACGCCATCATTCCTTCGGCCATGTCGTAAATATCTTCGGGGCGCGGCCCGGTCATCTCGATATCGATCTGGCTGAATTCGGGCTGGCGATTCGCCCGCAAATCCTCGTCGCGAAAACAACGCGCAATTTGGTAATAACGATCGAAGCCGCCTACCATCAGAATCTGCTTGAGCAGTTGCGGCGATTGCGGCAGCGCGTAAAACTTGCCCGGATTCACGCGGCTCGGCACCAGGTAATCGCGAGCGCCTTCGGGCGTCGCGCGAAACAGAATCGGCGTTTCGATTTCGATGAAGCCGTGGGCGTCCAGATATTCGCGCGCGCCGCGCAGCGCCTGATGCCGCCGGCGCAGATTTACCTGCATCCCGTCGCGCCGCAAATCGAGGTAGCGGTACTTGAGCCGCACCTCCTCGGCAACGTGCTCCGCTCCGCCGATCGGAAACGGCGGCGCGTTCGACGGATTCAGGACTTCGGCCGCGGTCACCGCGATTTCGATCTCGCCGGTCGGCAACTCCGCGTTGATCGTGCCGTCGCGACGCAGCACCACCGCGCCTTTGACCGCGATGTAATATTCCGCGCGCGCCGCCTCCGCGACCACATGGGCGTCCGCATCGTGCGCCGGATTAAATACCAGTTGCACGATTCCTTCCCGGTCGCGCAAATCGATGAAGACCAACCCGCCGTGATCGCGGCGCGTCGCTACCCAGCCCCACAACGCGACCTCGCGCCCCGCGTCCTTGGCGCGCAAGTTCCCGCAGTAGTCGGTGCGCTGCCACGGCGGCAGCGGCGAAAATGAATTATTTTTTTCCGGCATCGAGATTCAAGCCTGCAAGGATACCTGTGCGAACCGGCGCACGGAACAGCTACCGCCTGAGCGCCGCGAGGAGGTGCCGCGCAATCTCACCGTGAGGTAGCGACTGCTGCGCGCTGTTTTTCAGGTCGCGCACCTGCACCACCCCTTGCGTGAGTTCGTTTTCGCCGATGATCAGCGCGAAATGCGCACCCTGCTTGTCGGCACGCCGCAGCAGCGCCTTGAGCCCGCGCTCTGGCGAGAGCATCTCGACTCGCAGTTTCGCCGTGCGCAACGCTCTCGCAAGCTCCATCGCACTGACCGTCGCCGGTTCGCCCATCGCGATAATCGCGGCGTCGGGCGCGCCTTCGCGCTTGAACCGATCGGCCTCGAGTGCGATCGCGATCCGCTCCACGCCGATCGCGAACCCGGTCCCTGCGACCGCCGCACCGCCGAGCGCCTCGACCAGTCCGTCGTAACGTCCGCCCGCCACCACCGCGCTCTGCGCACCCACCGCCTTCGAGATCGCCTCGAAGGTCGTTCGCGTGTAGTAGTCCAGCCCGCGCACCAGTCGCGGATTCACCACGTACGGCACGTTCGCCTTCGACAGCAGTTCCTCGACCGTGCCGAAATGTCTGCGGCACGGCTCGCACAGATAATCCGCGCTGCTGGGCGCCGTCGCCGTGAGCTTCGCGTCGGTCTTGCAGTCGAGCAGGCGCAGCGGATTGCGTTCGAGCCGCTGATGACAGTCCTCGCAAAGTTGCTCCAGATGCGCCCGGCCCCACTCCAGCAACGCTTCGCGAAATGCCGGCCGGCACGTCGCGTCGCCGAGCGAGTTCACCTCGAATTCCAATTCGAGCCCGAGTTCGCGCCGAAACTCATCGACCATGATCACCAGTTCCGCGTCGCACGCCGCGTCCGCGCGCCCGAAGATCTCGACCCCAAACTGGTTGAACTGGCGAAAGCGTCCCTTCTGCGGCCGCTCCCGCCGAAACATCGGCCCGTAGTAGTAGTAGCGCTGCTCCGGGTCGCTGCGGTCCAGCCCCGCGTCGATATAGGCCCGCACCACGCCGGGGGTTCCTTCCGGCCGCAGCGCGAGCGTCGTCTGCCCTTCATCGCGATCCGCAAATGCGTACATCTGCTTCTCGACCACGTCGGAAGTCTCGCCGGTCGAATGCTGATAAAGCTCGAGCCGCTCGATCAACGGAATCCGGATCTCGTTGATCGAGTAGCGCTCCGCGACCGTCCGCGCGCATTGCTCGACGAATGCCACCGCCCGCGCGTCCGCTCCGATCAGATCCTGGAATCCTCTTAGCCGTGTCAGCCCCAAAATACTTCCGTTCCCTCGACGCGCCCGCGCCACCTCTGAACCTGCGCGGCGCAATCCGTCAGTTTAACAGGAAAATCTATCCCGCTCATCGCACAAGAAAAAGGGGCCGCCCGCAAGCGGCCCCGTCATACTCGGATTAGAGATGTGACCCTTCGGCCTTGCGTTTACACCGTCAGCAGATGAATCGTGCAGGCCGACCCGAGTCCGATCACGTGTGCCATGCCCACCTTCGCGTTCGGTACCAGCCGCTCCTTCGCGCGGTCGTCTTCGGTGATGTGCCACACGACTTCGCAGATATTCGCCACGCCCGTCGCCCCCAGCGGATGCCCCTTCGAGAGCAGCCCGCCCGAAACATTGACCGGCGATTTACCCCCGAGTCCCGGATGCATGCCGCCGCCCTCATCGATAAACTTGCCGGCCTCGCCATCCGCGCACAGTCCGAGGTTCTCGTAATGCACCAGCTCGGCCGTCGCGAAACAGTCGTGCAGTTCCGTCAGCGAAACATCCTGCGGCCCGATGCCCGCGGTCTCGTAAGCCTTCTTCGCCGCGCGCCGTGTCAGCGTGTTGACGTCGGGCAGCGTGAGATCGCGCTCGGTGTACGGATCGGAGGTCAGAATCGAAGCCGCGACGCGCGCGCGTTTGCGACCGCCGGCATACTGCTTCAGCTTGTCTTCCGATACGAGGATCGCCGCCGCCGCGCCATCGCCTGTCGGGCAGCACATGTAAAGCGTGTTCGGAAACGCCACCATGCGCGCGTTCAGCACGTCCTCGAGCGTCACTTCGTTGCGATACTGCGAGTATGGATTCTTGGTCGCATGCTTGTGCGACTTCACCGAAATCTTCGCGAAATGCTCGAGCGTGGTCCCGTACTTGCGCATGTGCTCCATGCCCGCCTGGCCGAACACCGCCGGCATCAGGCCCGAGCCGAGGCGCCCTTCCGTCGCATACGCCGGATCCGATCCGCCGCCGCCACCGCCCAGCAGTCCCTGCTTGCCCATCTGCTCGACGCCCACCGCCATCGTGATGTCGTACATGCCCGACGCCACCGCCATGTAGGCCTCGCGAAACGCCGTCGATCCCGTCGCGCACGCATTCGCGACGTTGATCACCGGGATGCCGGTCTGTCCGATCTGCTGGAGGATTCGCTGCCCGATCATGGCGTTGGACTGGAACAGGTTGCCCGACGCGAACATCTCGACGTCCTGGATCGTCACACCCGCATCCTTGATCGCCATCAGCGCCGCATCGGAGCCAAGTTCAGGAACCGACTTGTCCGGGTAGCGCCCAAACTTGATCATCCCGGTGCCCAGAACATAAACGTTGCGCATTTCAAATCCTCCTCGGGCTTGGCGGTCAGCCATCATTCGCGTCGCCGCGACGGCCTCGTGTCAGTTAAATCTTCGATAAATCAGTTCTTGCTCGGACGGTACTGGAACGCTACCACCTCGTTGCCCTGCCGATCCTTCGCGACCACATTGGCCACCATCTCGACCGGCATGCCGAAGGCCTTCTGCGGATTCTTCTGCAGCTCGTCCGGATCGATCTCAACCAGGTTCGATTTCACGCTGACGCCTTCGGGCAGGTCGATGATCGCGGTCACGTAGGGCGTTTTGATTCCGGGAAACGACTGATGAATCACCGAAAAGACCCAGACATTGCCCTTGTTCGACAGTGGAATCTGGCTGAATTGGTTGGTCGCGCCGCATTTCGAGCAGGCTACGCGCTTCAGGTCCAGGTACACCGCACCGCACTTCCCGCACTTGCTGCCCACCAGATGCGGCGTCGGCTCAAGCTTCAAAAATGGCAGGATCGGCCGCCTGCCCGGCTGTTCGGTGCTCGCTGCCTTGGTCTGTTCGGCCATTGAAATCCTCCCGGGCTCCCGCGCGATGCGGCTGGCTGAGTGCCCGTGTCACGTGATGGTCCACGTCCACCGCCGCACCCACAAGCTTCCCACAGCCTCAGGCAAATCGTCAACCGCCAACCCGCGCGCGCGCAGTTCGCGAATTCGTCCGCTATGCTACCCTCCCATGGAGTAATCGCGATAACTTGCGAGACGCTCCGGTCGATCTGATCGATGCGTTAATAGGGCATTAATCGTGATGAGGGACCAAATTGTGATGCGCAACGGAATCAATCTCTCGTACCTGCTGCTCGCGCTCGCTCTCGCGGGATGCGCCGGAGCCGCGGTTACCGAACAGTCGCAAAACCTCCCCATCAGTAACAATCGACCTGCTCAGATCGTCGTCTATCCATTTGCGGTTGACTCATCTGAGGTGACCTTGAATCAGAGCATCGTGCAGCGCGCCTACCGCAGCATGTCGAATCAGGACACCTCGCTGCAGCAGGCGAAGATTGCGCACGAGACCGCTCGCAGCATTTGCGATGAGGTCGCCGCCAATTTGAACAAGAAAGGCTACCAGGCGGTCTGCCAGGAGCGGGGCACGCAGGTGGCGGGAAACAACGTCGTCGTTGTCGATGGCGAGTTCACCAACATCAGCGAGGGCAACCGTCTGCGGCGCCTGGTGATCGGATTTGGCGCCGGCGCCTCGGTGCTTGACTCGACTGTCGAAGTCTTTCAGAAAACCGCCGCCGGCACCCGCCAGATTATGAACTTCACCACGCACGCCGACAGCGGAAAGATGCCCGGCGCGGCAGTCACCGGTGGCGCCGGTGCCGCGGCCGGCGGATCGGCTGCAGTGATAATCGGCGCCAATGCAGTTATGGGAGGCGCCAAGACCTACACCTCCTCCACCAGTTACCTGGCCGATAAGACCGCGGACCAAGTCGTGCAAACCCTGACGCAATACTACACGCAACAGGGCTGGACCTCCTGATCGGCCCATGACGGACGCAACCTGTTCTTGACGCTCGCGAATCGATCGGGACCGTCGCTTACGCTTATCGATGTGGCGTTGGTGCAAGGCTCACCGCCAATGGAAGGTCGCCACCGCGCCGGCTCCGCACGCTGAGGCCGCCACTCCCGACCTCCGCGTCCACCGCGCCGATTTCGTCCGTCCGCAGCACCACCGCGCCGGCCTCGCGATAGCGCTCAATCACCGCCGCCGACGGAAAATGAAAGCGGTTGTAGTAGCCGAGCGAAATCACCGCCACCCGCGGACGTACCGCCGCGATCAGCGCCGCGCTCGACGAGGTCTTACTGCCATGATGTGGCACCTTCACAATCGCCGCACGCAACTCGGCGCCGGTCCCGAGCAGTTCGCGCTCGCCCTTCGCCTCTATATCGCCCGTGAAGAGGATCGCCGTCGCGCGATACTCAAGCCGCATCACCATCGATTGGTTATTCTCCTCGTTCTCCTCCGTGCCCGGCGCCGGCCAGATACAACGCACCTCAAACCCGCCGACAGTCCGCGGCGGTAACGCCGACCCGCAAACGACGCTGCGCGCTCGCACCGCACTGACCGCATCGAGCAAGCGCGCATAGCTCGCATCCGGACTGCCGACCCCGCTCGTCCAGAATTCCGCCGGTGAAAAATTCTTCACGAGGAAAGCCAACCCGCCGAAATGGTCCCGATCGGGATGGCTGACCGCCACCCAGTCCACGCGCATGATCTTCTTCGCCCACAGGAACGGCGCTACGATTCGTTCACCCGAGTCGAAGGTCCCGAAGAAGGTTCCGCCGCCATCCACCAGCATCACGCGGCCGCCGGGAAAGCGCACCACCGCCGCATCGCCCTCCCCCACCGACAAAAACGTCACACGGAGATCCGGGTAAAAATAACGCTGATAGGTCCACCAGCCCGCGTCGATCATCAGCACGATTGTCAGTACGCCGGCGCAGGCCTGCCGCCAAAGTGTCCGCTCGCCGGCGCGGCGCATCTTTGCCGGCGATAGCGGCGCCATCGTGTACGAGGTCGCGAGCGGACACGCGCACCAGATCGCGATAAAGCCGTAAGCGATCGCGATCTCGATAATCGTCGTCGTAAAAATTCGCGTCCAGGCCAGCGGCCATTCGACGAACCATCCGGCCAGCCGGTTGCCCGCGCCCGCGAGGCTCCCCGCCACCAGCAGCAGCGGACGCGCGCCCGCCGGCCACGCGAAGCTCAACACCGCCGCAAGCAGTCCGGTGATCACGGCGCCAAATCCCATGATCGGCACCACCACCGCGTTCGCGATCAATCCGACCAGCGAAAACTGATTGAAGTGCAACGCGGTCAGCGGCGCCGTCCCGATCAGCGCCCAAAACGATACCGCGACGTAGCCGGCGATCGCCTCCACCACCACCTGGACGCGCGACACTTCGCCCTCGATCGGCCGGGGACGCATCCGCGTCCGCCACCACGCGGCGAAGCGCCGCATCCCGACCAGAATCACCATCACCGATGCGAACGAGAGCTGAAAGCCGATATCCGCGGTCGATCCCGGAAGCGTAAAACAGATGACCAGTGCGGCGATGGCGAGGCTGGCGAGCAGCTCGCGCGACCGATCGATCAGGATCGCAATCGCGTACGCCAGCACCATCAGTAACGCGCGAATCGTCGAGACGTGGCCGCCCGCGATCGAGGCGTAAGCAGTCGCCGCCAGCGCTGCTGACGCGGCCGCCAGCTTGTTGGAATAGCCGCGCGCCATCAGCGCCGGAAAAAAACCCATCAACCAGCGCACCGCAAAAAAAGCCGCTGCCGCGACGAAGCCGAGATGCAACCCCGAGATCACCAGCACGTGCGCCATGCCCGTCAGCGCGAAGCGCTCTCGAATGGATTCGTCGATTCCGCTGCGATCGCCGATAATCAGCGCGCGCATCTCGGCGTTTTGCGGATACGCGAGATTCGCATCGATGAAGGCGCCGATATGCTCGCGCACCGCTTCGATACGCTCGCGCACCGGGAACTCGCGATGACCGACGACCGCGATCGGGGGCGGCGCTCCCGCCTTCGCATAGTCGGCGAACATGGTCGCTGCGATGCGGTTGCGCAGGAGCCATCCGCGATAGTCGAATTCCCCCTGATCGCCGTCGTTACGCGGATACCGGATGCGCGAGGTCACCCGCACTTCGTCGCCGATGGTGAAACGTTCCTCGCTGCGGATCGAAACGCGCACCACGCCGGTCGTCGGCCTCAGTGACGCCATCTCCACGCCCGCCCGCTCAACCCGTATGTATAGGTAGCTGCGCCCGCCCTCGACCCGTTCGGGTTCGCGCACGATCAAACCTTCCATGGTCAATGGCGAGTTGTCGGCGAAGCGGTACAAGATCGCCGGGCCGCGTGCCGGCAGCATCAAATCGTGGACCGGAATCGTCGCCGCTGCCGCAATTGCTAGGAAAGCCACCCCTATCCCAATCCGGGGACGCGCCGTCAAGAACGCCGTCGCCGCCGCCAGCGCGATCGCGATCGCAAATCCGATCGGCATAGAGGCCGGAGTTGCCCAACGCGTCGCCCGTGACCAAGGCGATTGTCGCGATATAGAGCGGTGGAAAGTTCGTCAGCCAAGGCGTCGCGGAAATCCGCGCGGACGCTCCTTGCGGGCGCACTGGAAGGCTCGTCGATTGGCGGGCGATGAATGGCGTCGCGACGGCGATTCGGATCCTCGCGCCTGATCCAGAACTCTACTTACGGTATATGTCAGCGCGGGTTGCCGTCCATCGGGTAATTCTGTGATTGCGCGATCGACGCGGCGCGCCATTTCGTTCGCGCGTGATGCGTCGACACAAGCACGCGATTACGTTCCCGCCTCAGGCTTCGCCGCTGGCGGGTTCGTCCGGCGGCGATGATTCGGGCGGGTCTGATTCTGCCGGCAAAGCGCGGTCCTTATGCGCGAGCAATTGGAGCTGGCCGTTGCCCGCGTCCAGGTATTCGGCCGCCACGCGATCCTCTTCGCGCTCGACGCTCTCCTCCTGATCGAGCAGCGCGGACATCAGGTCCAGGTGACGCCGGATTTCCGCCGCCAACTCGGCGTTGACTCCTTTCACGGCCGCCAGTTCCACCAACGACGCCTCGCGAATCCGCCGCAGGCTCCCGAAATGGCGCAGTAATTCGCGCCGCCGCACCTGCCCGATCCCTTCGATATCGTCGAGCACCGAACGCAGCCGCGCGCGCCGGCGCAATTCACGGTTGTAGGTAATCGCAAAGCGATGAGCTTCGTCGCGGATGCGCACCAGCACGAACAGCGCGCTCGAATTGCGCGGCAGCACGATCGGGTCCTTGCGATTCGGCAGGAACACGCGCTCCTCCGACTTGGTCACGGCGCGATCGCGCGGGTCGTTCAGCACGTGCTGCTTGGCCAGCGAGATCACTTCGATCTGTTCGCTCAGTTCGAATTCCTTCAAGACCTGGATCGCGACGTTGAGCTGGCCCTTGCCGCCGTCGATGACCCATAAATCCGGATACTCGTTCTCGACCTTCGCCCGCTTGAGCCGCCGGCTCAGGACCTCGTAGAGGCTCGCGAAGTCGTCCTGCCCCTCGACCGTGCGAATCCGGTAGCGCCGATAGAGCGCCTTCTGCGGTACGCCCTCGTCGAAGGTCGCCTGCGATCCGACCACCATCGACCCTTGCAGGTTCGATATGTCGTAACATTCGATCCGCTTGGGCACGTTGCGCAGGCGCAGCTTGGCTTGCAGATCGGCGAGCATCTGCTCCCGCGTCTTTTCGTTGTCGCGGCGCGAGGCAAAGCTCTGGCGCGCGTTCTCCATCGCCATTTCGAGCAGCCGCAGCTTGTCGCCGCGCTGCGGCACGAATACCTCGACCTTTTTATTGCGCCGCTCCGAGAGCAGGTCCGCGCGCACCTCGGCATCTTCGAGCGCGACCGGCAGGATGACCTCGTCGGGGATAAAACGGGCGCCGGCGTAATACTGCGTCAGTAGGTCGCCGAGCAGATCCTCGTCGGGAAATTCGAGGTCCTGAAAACTCCACCCGCGCGTGCTCGTGAGTTTGCCGTTGCGCACCAGCAACACGATCGCCTCGATAAATCCGCCCTCGCGATAAAGCCCGAAGACGTCCTGGTCGCCGCCCCAATGGTGCAGCACGGTCTGCCGCTCGACGGTCTTTTCGATCGAGCGCACGCTGTCGCGCACGCGCGCCGCGTCCTCGAACTGCAGGCGCTCGGCGTGCGCCTTCATCCGTTCGCGCAACTCGCGCAGCAGCTCCAGGTTCTTGCCCTCGAGCAGCATCTGCGCCGCGTGCAGATGGCGCTCGTATTCGTCGCGATCCACCGGCAGCACGCAGGGTCCGAGGCAGCGCTTGATCTGGTACTCGATACACGGGCGCGATCGATTGCGAAAGACCGTGTCCGAGCAGGTGCGCAGCGGAAAGACCTTGCGGATCACATCGATCGTCTCGCGCAAGCCGTCGGCCGATCCGAACGGGCCGAAGTAGCGTCCGCCATCCTTTACGATGCGGCGCGTGACGGTGATCCGCGGCCACGCATGATTCGTGACCTTCGCGCTCAGATACGATTTGTCGTCCTTCAGCCGAATGTTGTAGCGCGGCTTGTACTGCTTGATCAGATTGTTTTCGAGGATCAGCGCCTCTTTCTCGCTGCGCGCGATCAGGGTCTCGAAATCGCGCACCCGCCGCATCAGAAAGCGCACCTGAAAGCGTCCGTCGCCGCCCTCGCGAAAGTACGATCGCACGCGCGGCCGCAGCGACTTGGCCTTGCCGATATAGAGCACCTTGCCGTTGCGATCGCGCAGCAGATAGACCCCGGGCTCAAGCGGGATCGCCTCGAGCTTGCGCGTCAGCCCGTCCTCCATGGCGGAGTCGGGGGCCGCGGCGTCGTCGGCGTCGCGATCGCCCGCTTTGTCGAGGTCGGGCTTTTGCTCGGCGCCCGCGAGCGGCGTGGTTGGATATACGACCAGCGATTCGTAGCGCGGGCCGATTTCGTCGCGACCGGGCGGCTCGTTGGCGCAGGATGCGCTCGGGTTATGCGGCACCTTGCTCATCTGCCGTTATTATACACGCACAGCGCCGCCCGCTTCCCCCCTCATCATGATTGAGCGACGCACGGATAGGCGGTCCTGCGGGACTTGGCCGCTTACCCGAGCAGCGCAAGCTTCGCTCACGTCGACCGCGGTTGCGCTTATCGCGCGATCGAGCATCGCGAGCGTCTGTCCACGATAGGGTTTTCTCAGGGCGAAGCCCGCATTTTTACCAACGGGAAGTCTGAAACCTCGTGAGGTTTCAGTTTCCTGAAAACCACAAGTTCCGCGTTCCTCAACCACTGAATTTCGCGCCGTTGGCGATGGCGCAACCCATCGCGATCGTGCAACATACTCGCGCCCGCCGCCGCTCCTGCTCATCTGCTCTCCGTCGCGGCCGCGGCGATTACACCGAGAAGGAAACCTCATCATGCGCAGACTCGAAGGGAAAGTCGCAGTCATCACGGGCGCCGCCAGCGGCATGGGCCGCGCGACCGCCGCTCGCTTCGCCGGCGAAGGCGCCAACGTCGTTATCGCCGACCTCAACGCCGAGGGTGGAGAGTCCGCCGTCCGCGAATGCAAGGAGAACGGTGGCAACGCAGTCTTCCAATTGACCGACGTCACCTCCGAAGCCGCGATCAAGGCGGCCATCGTGCGCGCGGTCACGGAGTACGGAAAACTCGACATCATGTTCAACAACGCCGGTCTGGCCGGTGCGCTCGGCACCATCGAGGAAGTCACGACCGAGAACTGGGATCGCACCTTCGCGATTCTGCTCCGCGCCGTCTTCATCGGCATCAAGTACTCGATTCCCGAGATGCGCAAGGCCGGTGGCGGCTCGATCATTTCGACCGCGTCGATCGCCGGCTTACGCGGCGGCGCCGGTCCCCTGCCCTACAGCGTCGCCAAGGCCGGCGTGATCCATCTGACCAAATGCGCCGCGATCGAACTCGGCCGCGAGCATATCCGCGTCAACTGCATCTGCCCCGGCGGCATCAATACGCCGTTAATCCATCAGCATATCCCCGGGGGTGAGCCGATCGCACGCCAGGTGCTCGAGAACATCCAGCCGATCCCGCGCGCCGGCACCGGCGAAGATATCGCCGGGATGGCGCTCTACCTGGCGAGCGACGATTCGCAATGGGTCACCGGCACCGCGATGGTGGTGGATGGCGGCCTGATGGCCGGCGGCAATCTGTTCGGTAGCGGTGCCGCAAGCCCGTTTAGCGTCGGCGCGAAGTGGTCCGGCCCGTCGTTCGAAAAGGAATAGGCGAACAGGAATAAGCCCGCGAGTTTTGACGCCAACGGTAATGGATTGCATGAAGTAGCATATTCCGCCGATCTCTACCTGCGCGATCTCGGAGCGTAGCCTCGGCTAATTCAGCTCGTGCGCGCGCTCCAGGTTGAGGTGCTCGACCAGGCTCCGGGCGTCGGCCGGCGGCCGAAAGTGATAGTCCAATGGCGTATGCGGTCCTCCGCACACCGGCACCGCCTCCATGTAGCCGCAGATGCAGCGGTAGATGAACATCGGCTTGCCCTCGACCTCGCGCCGATAGAAGCCCAGGAATCTGTGTTTGGATTTCTCCTGCTGCTGATGTTCGCTGCGCGGCTTCACTGCTAACCCCCGGCAAAATCGGGTTAGTTCTGTTTATAGCAGTGAATGCGTCTTTATGGAACAGACACCATGCAATTTCTTGTTTAGATATCTCACGACATCCGATGGAGCGCAAATAGCGAACAAATGACTAATATCGGCCGCAAGCCCTATCGCCAATTCAACCGCTACCGCGAATGCTGTTTATGCTTTCAGAGTGGCCCGGCGCTCAGCGTGCCGTGCGACGCTCGAGCTTGCGCAGACGCTGGTCCTGATCCTTGGTCTGCACCGTGACACGGTCGTCAAAGCGCTCCAATTTACGCGTCAGGCTCGTCAGGGCCTTGTTGGCCTGCTTGAGTTCGGCATCGAGTTTCTTGATGACGGCATCGGCCGAGGCAGCGATCCCGGCGCGAACCTGCGCGGAGGCGGCGGGGATTTCGCGTCCGATTTCCGACCGCGCGGCAGTCAATTCCTTGCGCAGCACTTCGCCGACTGCGGCGACTTCGCGACTCAGCTGCGCGCGCGCCTCCGCGCTCGCGCGGCCTAGATCCTCGGCCAGGCGCTGGCGTCCGCGTTCGGCCTCGGTCGCCACCTGCTGCTGCAATTCGTGGCGGGTGGCGGCCAGTTGTTCACGAAATTCGATGCGCGTTGCGCCCAGGTTCTCGCCGATCCGAACCATCTCGGCGCCCAGGTCCGCGCGGGTGATTGCGACGCCTTCGCGATTCTCCGCGATGCGTTCCGAGATGAAACGCACCTGACGGCCCACCTCGCTGAACTGCCCCACCATTTCCTCGCGCAGAGCCTCAAGCCGCCCCCCGAATCCAGTGACCGCCTCCAGCACGAGGTCGAAGCGCGCTGCCAGTTGCTCCAGTATCGCCCCCATCTTCGCCTCCATCCTGGCCTCCACTTCTTTGGCATCCACTTCGCCCTTGGCCCCCACTTCTTCGGTCACTGCCGACTCCCCTCTATAGCGTACCTTGCGCTGCCTGACGCCCTCGACCCCTATCTGACGACGCTGCCGAAGCGGCTCCATCGGATCGGCAGCAAGCCGTTGCCATCGCTGTCCCAGGACCAGTAGATGAATATCGCGCGGCCCTCCACCTCATCGCGATTGACCAGGCCCCAGAAGCGGCCGTCGTAACTGCGATCGCGATTGTCGCCCATCATCAGGTACTGCCCCGCGGGGACCTTGAGCGGGCCGAAGTAATCGCGCGGAGAACTCTGCTGGCGATCTTCAGGTGTCAGTTCGAAATGTGCATGGGGATCGTCGGCCAGCGCGCCATCGCGGTAGAGCTTACCGTTCTTCACCTCAATCGTATCGCCGGGAACGCCGATCACCCGCTTGATAAAGTCCTTGGTCGGATCGGGCGGAAACACAAACACCACCACGTCGCCGCGATGCACGGGCTCGAATTTGAAGAGGTAATGTCCCCACGGAATTTCACTTTCGAACGGCGTCAATCCGAAAAATGAATCCGGCAGCCGCAGACCGTAGAGCAGCTTGTTGACGATGATATGGTCGCCGATCAGCAGCGTCGGCTCCATCGAACCCGATGGGATCTTGTAGGCCTGGACGAAAAAGGTGCGCAGGATTATCGCCAGCGCCAAGGCGATGATGAACGCTTCGGAGTACTCGCGCGCGGCGGATTTCTCCGGTGCCGGCTCGGCCCTCGCGGCGGTCGATTGTGTAGTTCGATTTTTGAGCAGCGGTTCGGGCACGCGCGCAGCTACTCCCCGACCTTCAGCAGGGCGAGAAACGCCTCCTGCGGTATTTCGACACGTCCGACCTGTTTCATCCGCCGCTTACCTTCCTTCTGCTTCTCCAGCAGCTTGCGCTTGCGCGTGATGTCGCCGCCGTAGCACTTCGCCGTGACGTTCTTGCGCAGCGCTTTGACGCTTTCGCGCGCGATAATCTTAGCGCCGATCGCAGCCTGAATCGCCACGTCGAACATCTGGCGCGGGATCAATTCGCGCATTTTCTCGCATAGCGCGCGCCCCCGGTCGTAGGCCTTGTCGCGATGCACGATCATGGACAGCGCATCCACCGGCTCGCCGTTGATCCGAATGTCCAATTTAACCAGATGCTCCGGACGGAAGTCCAGAAACTCATAGTCCAGCGACGCATAGCCGCGAGTCGCCGATTTCAAACGGTCGTAAAAATCGAAAACGATCTCCGCCAGCGGCATCTCGTAATGCAGAATCGCGCGATGGTGCCCCGAATAACGCAGATCCCGCTGCACCCCGCGACGCTCCTCGCACAGATGCATCACGGCGCCCAAAAATTCTTCCGGCACGTGAATCGCCGCCAATATGAACGGCTCCTCGATCGCCGCGACAGTGTTTTCCTCCGGCAGACGCGCCGGGTTATCGACCATCACGAGCGCGCCCGCATTGGTGCGCACCCGGTAAGCGACGGTCGGCGCCGTCACCACCAGGTCGAGGCCAAATTCGCGCTCTAGCCGCTCCTGCGCAATCTCCATGTGCAGCAGGCCGAGAAAGCCCGCGCGAAAGCCGAAGCCGAGCGCCTGCGAGGTTTCCGGCTCCACGATGATACTGGCGTCGTTCAGCCGCAACTTCTCGATCGCCTCGCGCAGTTCGCCGTACTGATTCGCCTCGGTCGGGTAGAGCCCGGCGAAGACCATCGGCTTGAGTTCCTTGAAGCCCGCCAACGCCTCGGTCGCAGGATTGTCCGCGTCGGTGATCGTATCGCCCATGCGCATGTCGGCGACCGTCTTGATCCCGGCCACGATGAAGCCGACTTCGCCCGGCCCCAGCGTCTCCGCTTGCTGTTCGTGCGGCGTGAAATAGCCCAGCCGCATCACCTCGCCGAGCTTGTCGGTCCCCATCAGGCGCACTTTCATCCCGCGCTTGAGCTCGCCGTCGAACACCCGCACCAGCCCGATGACGCCCTCGTAAACGTCGTACCAACTGTCGAAAATCAGCGCCCGCGGCGGCTTGCCTTCACCGGCCGGCGGCGGCGGTACCAACTCGACCAACGCTTCGAGCACTTCCTCGATACCGATGCCTTCCTTGGCGCTGGTCAGGATTGCCCCGCTCGCATCGAGACCGATAACCTGCTCGATCTCCTCGCGCGTATTTTCGACGTTGGCGCCCGGCAAATCGATCTTGTTGATCACCGGCACGATCTCGAGGCCGTGATCCAGCGCCATATAGACATTGGCGAGGGTCTGCGCCTCGACACCCTGGCTCGCGTCAACCACCAGCAGAGCGCCCTCGCAAGCCGCTAGGCTGCGCGAGACCTCGTAGGCAAAATCCACATGGCCGGGCGTATCGATCAGATTCAGCACGTACGTCCGGCCGTCCTTGGCCGTGTAATTCAGCCGCACCGAGCGCGCCTTGATCGTAATCCCGCGTTCGCGCTCAAGGTCCATCGAGTCGAGGAACTGCTCCTTCAACTCGCGCTTGGTCAGCGCACCCGTACGCTCGAGCAGGCGATCGGCCAGCGTGGACTTGCCGTGATCGATATGCGCGATAATCGAGAAATTACGAATCAGTTCGCGTGGCGTCATTTATACTTTGTGATCATCGACAGGCTTCGGGTGCCCGGCGCACAGTGCCCCGCCCCACCGGCACAGATCGCGAAGCATCCGGGTGTCATCATGCGCGAGCGTCACCGGCAGCCAACGCACCGGCCGTCCGATCGCAACAGATTAGCATGCGCGCGGCGGCTTTGCGCAAAGCGGGGGCTTATCGCCTTTGCGCGAAACGCTCCTGGAAGAAGCGGTACGTGCGTCGCAACCCCTCGTCGAGCGTAACTTCGGGTTGCCATCCGAGTTCGCGGCGGGCCCGCGCTGCGCCAATTACTGACCGCGTTTGCTCGCCGGGACGCGCCGGCGCGTACGCCGCAAGTCGATCCGATCCGGCCACGGCGGCGAGCGTTCCATAGAGCCGATTCACGCTGGTTTCGATTCCTGTGCCGATATTCATCGCACCAGTGACGCCCGCCGTAACTGCCGCCACGTTGGCCCGCACGACGTCGCCGACATATACATAGTCGCGCGTCTGTTCGCCGTCGCCGAAGATCGTCACCGGCCTGTCCTCGAGCAGGCGCCCGCAGAAAATCGCGACTACGCCCGCCTCCCCATGCGGGTCCTGGCGCGGCCCGTAAACATTCGCATAGCGCATCGCAGCGTACTCGATTCCATACTGCGCCTGGTAAAAGAACAGGTACGATTCGGTCGAGAACTTGGCCACGCCGTACGGACTCACCGGGCGGCACGGATGGCTCTCGTCGGCCGGGAAGGTGTCCTGCTCCCCGTAGATCGCCCCGCCGGTCGATGAAAACACCACGCGCCGCAATCCGTGCTGGCGCGCCACCTCCATCAGATTGAGAAAACCCACCAGGTTGACCTGCGCATCAAATGCTGGATCGGCAACCGACCGCCGCACGTCCATCTGCGCCGCGAAATGTACCATCACTTCAGGCTGCTCGCTCGCGACAATACGTGCGACCTCGGCGGCGTCGCGGATATCGCCCTGATGGAAACGCGCGCCGGGATTTATCTGATCGCGCTTGCCCGCCGCAAGATTATCGATCACGGCGACCTCATGCGTGCCCGCCCCAACCAACGCGTCCACCGTATGCGATCCGATAAAGCCCGCGCCGCCCGTGACTAGAATCCGCATAGCAATTCCCTGTACCTCTGCTCCGGGATTAGGTCGCTCAAACGACCGCTCCCTCGTTTGCACGTGACTTAGCCGCCCACCCGAGCATCGCGAGCGTCAATCAGTTAAATAGGAACACGGCCGATTGAGTAATAGCGAAAGTCGAGCGCGCGCATCAGTGCCGGATCGTAGAGGTTGCGTCCGTCGAAGATCGTAGGCTGCTTGAGCGCCTCCTTGATCCGCTGGAAATTCGGATGTCGAAACTCATTCCATTCGGTCAGGATTATTAACGCATCGGCGCCGCCCAACGCATCATAGTTGGTTTCGAAGTACTCGATCCGATCGCCGAAAATCTGCCGCGCCGATTTCAACGCCTCAGGGTCATGCGCTTGAACCCGCGCACCCGCCTGGAGCAGTTCCTCGATCACCACCAGCGACGGCGCCTCGCGCATGTCGTCGGTGCGCGGTTTGAACGCCAGGCCCCAGATTGCGAACGTGCGCCCCGCCACCTCGCCGCCAAAGTGAAGCTTGACGCGATCGACCAGCAGGCGCTTTTGCTGATCGTTGACGGCGTCGGTCGCCTTGAGCAACGTGAAATCCAGGTTTTGTTCCGCCGCGCTATGAATCAGCGCCTGCACGTCCTTGGGAAAGCACGATCCGCCGTAACCCACACCTGGAAAGAGAAACTGCGTCCCGATGCGCCGGTCCGAACCCATCCCGCGCCGCACGTCGTTGATCTCCGCGCCCACCGCCTCGCACAGATTTGCCATCTGGTTGATAAACGAAATCCGGATCGCGAGCATCGCGTTCGAGGCGTACTTGGTCAACTCGGCGGAGCGCGGATGCATCACCAGCACCGGATTGTCGGTGCGCAAAAACGGCGCGTGGACCTCGCGTAAAATCGTCGTCGCCTGATCGCTGGTCGAACCGATCACGACGCGGTCGGGACGCATGAAATCCTCGATCGCGGAGCCCTCCTTGAGAAATTCCGGAACTGAGCACACGTCGATCCGATGGCTGACGGTGCGTTCCATGAGCGCGCGCAATCGATCGTTGGTGCCGACCGGGACAGTGCTCTTCACCGCGATAATGTGATAGCCGGTCGCGGCCCGCGCGATCGCCTCAGCCGCGCCCAGTACGCCGCTCAGATCGGCAGCGCCGCTCGCGCTCATCGGCGTGCCGACCGCGATAAACGAAACCATCGACTGACTAATCGCGCCCGCCAGGTCGGTGGTGAAACTCAGCCGATGCTCCTTGACGTTGCGGCGTACCAGCTCCTCCAGCCCGGGCTCGTAGATCGGCACCTTGCCCGCTTTGAGCATCGCGACCCGATCGCGGTCGATGTCCACGCAGATGACCTCGTTGCCGCTCTCCGCAAAGCACGTCCCGCTCACCAGGCCCACGTAGCCCGTTCCCACCACTGCGATATTCATCCGGTTGTCAGAACTCCTCTTTGACCACGTAGATCGGCTTGTTCTGCGATTCGTGGTAGGTCCGCGCGATCATCTCGCCGATCAGCCCCAGACTTACGAATTGTACGCCGACCACCACCAGCAATACCGCCAACAGCAGCGCCGGCCGGTTTCCCAGCGCCCATCCCAGCGCCACTTTTTCAAACACCAGGATCGCCGTCCAGACGAAACCGATCGCGCCGAGCAATACGCCGATCGCGCCGAACACCTGGATCGGCCGCGTCGAATAGCCCGAGAGAAAGCGCACCGTCAGCAAATCGAGCACCGTGCGGATGATTCGGCCGGGCCCGTATTTCGACGAGCCTGTACGCCGGGGCCGAAAGTTCACCTCAATCTCCGCGATGCGCGCGCCCTGCTCGGCGGCGATCGCCGGCACGAACCGATGCATTTCGCCGTAGAGCATCAGGCGTCGCGCCAGATCGCGCCGATACGCCTTCAGCGTGCAACCATAGTCGTGCAGCGCCACTCCGGTAATGCGCGAGATGAGCGCATTGGCCGCGACCGACGGCAGCCTCCGCGTCAGCGCGGCGTTGCGCCACCGCTCGGTGCGCCAGCCGCTCACCAGGTCATAGCCCTCCTCGAGCTTCGCCAGCAGTCGCGGGATGTCGGCGGGGTCGTTCTCGCCATCGGCGTCGAGTGCGATCACTACGTCGCCTGCGGCGCTCTGAAGTCCGCACGCCAACGCCGCGGTCTGCCCCGAATTGCGCGCCAGACGTATCACGCGCACGTGCGCGTCACGCCCCTTGATCTCGCGCAGCACCTTTTCGCCGCCGTCGTCGCTGCCGTCGTCGATAAACACAATCTCGTACGATCGCCCGAGCGCGCCCAGCACGCCCTCGAGTTCCGCATGCAGCGGCGCCAGATTATCCCGCTCGTTGAAGAGCGGAATAATTATTGAGAGGTCCATCGCGAATGATGTGAATCGGTCAGCTCGATAAAGGCGCGATAACGCTCTTCGATATCCTCCCAGGTCAGCGCGGCAATCCGCTTGACCGAGAATTCCTCGACCACAAATGATCCCAGCACGCAGCCGTACACCACCGCCGTTCGCAGCACCGATTCGTTCACCACGCCCTGGCGGGCGATATAGCCCATGAAGGCCCCGGCGAAGCTGTCGCCCGCCCCGGTCGGATCGATCACTTCCTCCAGTGGGTATGCCGGCACCGCGAACATCGCGTCCTTGCTGAATTGCAGCACGCCGTATTCGCCGCGCTTGACCAGCACCGTATCCGGCCCCATCTTCACGATCGCGCGCCCGGCCTTCACCAGGTTATGCTCGCCACTGAGCATTCGCGCCTCTTCGTCGTTCAGCGTCAATATGTCGATGCGCGGCAGCAACCGCACCAGCGCCGCGCGGTCATTGGCGATCCAATGGTTCATGGTGTCGGCGGCGACCACCTTCGGACTCGCCACCTGGTCGAGCACGTGCCGTTGCAAATCCGGCGAGATATTCGCCAGGAATACGTAGTCCGCGCGATGCTGGTCGGGCAGCAGATTCGGCATGAAGTCGGCGAACACGTTGAGCGCCAGGCTGATCGTGTCGCGCACGTTCATGTCCTCGTGATAGCGCCCGTGCCAGCGAAAGGTCAGTCCGTCGCGCCGCTCCATCCCGCGCAAATCGATTCCGCGGTCGGCAAACAGCCGCTCGTCCTCGGCGCGAAAGTCCGTGCCGACCGCCGCCACGATACTGACCGGCGCGAAGAAGCGCGCCGCCAGCGCGAAGTAGCTGACCGACCCGCCCAGCGCGGCGGTCACGCCGCCGTGCTGCGTCTCAACCGTGTCGTATCCGATAGTGCCGACTGCAACTATACTCATTTGAAGGCAATACTCATTTTAGCTTGTGACTGATATTGCGCGGACGCGCTTCGCTCCTCAGGCTTTTATATACTTTCCGATTATCGGCTCGAGCTTCGCCGCGGTCTCCGCTGGAATACTCGCGCGGTCTGTAATGATTGCGTCTTTCAACGAATTTCCGCACGCGCACGTCCGCGCCCGCGTGCCCAGTGTCCGCGCCAGGTTCACCACCGCATGCTGCGCGAGATCGACATTGAGCTTCATCACGCGCAAAATCTCGCCGATATCCACCGCCGCGACGCTCGCATGCCAGCAATCGTAATCCGTCACCAGCACCAGCACCGCGTAACAGAGCTCCGCCTCGCGCGCGAGCCGCGCCTCCTGCATCGCGGTCATGCTGATTACGTCCACCCCCCAACTGCGATAGAGATTCGACTCCGCGCGCGTCGAGAATTGCGGCCCCTCGATGCACAAGTAGGTTCCGCCGTCGTGAATCTTCGCGCCCGCCTTGCGCCCGGCCGCGACCAGGTCGCGGCTCAAGTCCGCGCACACCGGGTCGGCCAGCGAGACGTGCGCGACGATCCCCTCGCCGAAAAACGTCGGCTTGCGGAAGTAGGTATGATCGACGAACTGATTAGCCACCAGCAGGTCGCCCGGCGCGATATGCTCTCGCATGCTGCCCGCCGAACTCACCGAGACCAGCCGCTCGACGCCGAGCTTTTTCATCCCCCACAGGTTCGCGCGATAATTCAACTCGCTCGGCAGTATTCGATGGGCGCGGCCGTGGCGCGACAGGAAAACGATCTCCACCTCGCCTAGCTGGCCCCGATAGTAAGTGTCAGACGGATGACCGAACGGCGTCTCGAGCGCGATCTCCTCGACTCGCTCGAGTCCGCTCATCTGGTAGAAGCCGCTGCCCCCGATTATACCCAGTACCGTTTTCGCCATGCCCGCTTATTCGTCCCGATTATTGTTGCGCGTGCGCTCTCGCCCGCTCACTGACTATTCAGGATAACTGCGCAGATCGCCGAACTTCATCTGCCGCGCGCCGCCGCCTGGATGATCGCACGCTCCTCGAAACATCCGCACCCGGCGCCGCCGCGATGCTCACTGCGGCGCCGCCGCCTGCCTTCGTTCCGCATACAATTGTCCGCACGCCGCTGCGATATCGCGGCCCCGGCTTTCACGAATAGTAGCGGTCAAGTTACCCCGATGCAGGATCGCTTGAAAGCCCTCCACCCGCTCGCGCGCGCTCGGTGCGAACGGCGAATCCGCAAACGGATTAAAGAAAATCAGGTTAACTTTCGCCCGTAGCGGCGCGAGCATCTTCGCCAGCCGCCGCGCGTCGTCGGTCGAATCGTTGACCCCGGCCAGCATCACGTATTCGAAGGTGATCCGCCGCCGCCGCGCGATCGGCAGCGCCTTGCACGCCTCGATCAGCACGTGCAGCGGATACCGTAAATTGATCGGCGCGATTCGATCGCGCACCTCGTCGGTGGTCGCGTGCAGCGAAACCGCCAAATTCACCGGGAAGTCGGCCAGCAGTCGCTCCATCGAGGGCACCAGCCCCACCGTTGACACTGTAATCCGCCGCGGCGAGATCCCCAGGCCCCAATCGGCGGTCATAATCGTCAGCGCGCGATGCAGCCGCGGATAGTTCGCCAGCGGCTCGCCCATGCCCATGAAAACGTAGTTCGTCAGTATCTCGCCGGGCTCCAGTTCGCGCCGCGCCGCCATCAATTGGCCCAGGATCTCGCCCGCCGTGAGATTCCGATGGAGCCCCATCCGCGCCGTCGCGCAAAATCCGCAACCCATCGCGCACCCGGCCTGACTCGAGATGCACAGCGTCGTCCGTCCCTCGGTCGGGATAATCACGCTCTCGATCTCTTCGCCATCGCCCAGCCGCAGCAGCAACTTGCGCGTCCCGTCGCTTGAGCGCGCAACGTGCGCCCGTGCGATCGAGCCGATTGTAAAGCGATTCTTTAATTCTTCGCGAAACGCCGCCGGCAGGTCCAGCATCGCGTCGAACGACTCCGCCCCGCGGCTCCACACCCATCCCATGATCTGGCGCGCCCGGAACGCTCGCTCCCCCGCCTCGCGCACGATACTTTCGAGTTCGTCGAGCGCAAGGTCGCGCAAATCCGGCTTGCTCGCCGCGGACGAATCGATGGTGGCTGCGTGAAGCTGACTCACACACCCTATTATAAGGGAATCAGCGGATTATCGAAGCCGCTCTCCGGCGCGGCCTTCAGGGCAGGAGTTCCAGGCCGCGGAAGAAAAACGCGATCTCCTGCGCCGCGGTCTCGGGCGCGTCGGAACCGTGAGTCGCGTTCTGCTCGATGTTCTGCCCGAAATCCTTGCGAATCGTGCCGGCCGCGGCCTTCGCCGGATCCGTCGCGCCCATCAAATCGCGCCAGCGCTTGATCGCGCCCTCGCCCGCCAGTACCGCGACGATCACCGGTCCCGACGTCATGTAATCGCACAGCGACCCGTAAAACGGCCGCTCCTTGTGTACCGCGTAAAATGATTCGGCCTCGGCCCGCGTCAATTGCGTCAGCCGCAGTCCCACCACGCGGAGACCGCTCGCCTCGATCCGCTTGAGGATGTCGCCCGCCAGATGACGCGCCACCGCGTCGGGTTTGATTATCGCGAAGGTTCTTTCCATCTAAATGCTACTTAATGTCTTATTTTATCTACTTCCTGAACAATGCCCGTCGTCTCGCGCGCTCACGCAGCCTTGCTGTCGAGCAGGTTCTTCATTGTGATGCCGAGTTCGGCCGGACTCATCGCGACCGCGATATTCGCCGCCATCAGCGCCGCGATCTTGTCCGCCGCCGTCCCGCGTCCGCCCGAAATAATCGCACCCGCATGGCCCATCCGGCGCCCCTTCGGCGCGGTCTGCCCCGCGATAAACGCAACTACCGGCTTCTTGAAGCTCTCCTTGATATATTGCGCGGCCTCTTCCTCCGCACTGCCCCCGATTTCACCGATCATGATCACCGCGCGGGTGGCCGGGTCCGCATTGAACAGCTTCAGTATGTCGATATGTCCGCTACCCACGATCGGGTCGCCGCCGATCCCGACGCACGACGACTGCCCGATGCCCAGCTGCGTCAACTGGTATACCGCCTCATAGGTCAGGGTCCCCGACCGCGAGACCACGCCGACGCCGCCGGGCTTGTGTATATATCCCGGCATGATGCCGATTTTGCATTCGCCGGGCGTAATCACGCCGGGGCAATTCGGCCCGATCAGCCGGCTGCTGGTGCCGCGCATGTAGCGCCGAACCTTCACCATGTCGAGCACCGGCACGCCCTCTGTGATGCAGATGACCAGCTCGATGCCGGCCGCGACCGCCTCCAGAATCGCGTCGGCGGCGAACGGCGGCGGCACGTAGATTACCGTCGCGTTCGCGCCGGTTGCCTTGCGCGCCTGCTCCACCGTGTCGAAGATTGGAATCCCTTCGAAGTCCGTGCCGCCTTTGCCGGGAACCACTCCGCCCACCATCTGCGTGCCGTATTCCTTGCACGCGCGCGTATGGATTTGGCCGGTGGCCCCGGTGATGCCCTGGGTCAGGACGCGAGTGTTCTTGTTTACGAGGATGCTCATCTTGCTGGTGCTCGCTGCCTACGCTTGCTGGCCAATCGCCTCGACCACGCGCCGCGCCGCGTCGGCCATGTCGTTCGCGGCGATCACCTTGATGCCCGAGTCCTTCAGAATCTGTTTGCCTTTATCTACGTTGGTGCCTTCCATCCGCACTACCAGCGGGATGTTGAGCTTGACCTCGCGCGCCGCATCGACCACCCCCTGCGCCAGCACGTCGCACAGCATGATGCCGCCGAAGATGTTGACCAGCACCGCTTTAACGCGATCGTCGGCCAGCAGGATGCGAAAGGCTGCCGCCACCTTCTGCGAATTCGCACCGCCGCCGACATCCAGGAAGTTGGCCGGCTCCGCGCCGTAATACTTCACGATGTCCATCGTCGCCATTGCCAGCCCCGCGCCGTTGACCATGCAGCCGATGTTGCCGTCCAGATGCACGTAGCTGAGGTCGTACTTCGAGGCCTCGGTCTCCGCCGGATCCTCCTCGTTGGCGTCGCGTAGCTCGCGAATCTCGGGATGGCGAAACAGCGCGTTGTCGTCGAACGCCATCTTGGCGTCGAGGCAGATCACGCTGCCGTCCTTGGTCACCACCAGCGGATTGATTTCGATTAGCGACGTGTCGGTTTCGACAAACGCGCGATACAGTGCGCCGATCAGCGCCCCGAATTGCCCCACCTGCTTGTCGCGCAGCCCCAGCGCAAAAGCAATTTTTCGCGCCTGGAATCCGGCGAGCCCGATCACCGGATCGACCGGTTCGGTCAGAATCCGCTCCGGCGTCTTGGCCGCCACTTCCTCGATCTCCATGCCGCCCTCGGTGCTCGCAATCACCGCGACGCTCTCCGCCTTGCGATCGACCACCATGCCGAGATACAGCTCGCGCGCGACTTCGCTGGCCTGCTCGACATACACCCGGCGCACCACGCGCCCCTCCGGCCCCGTCTGATGCGTCACCAGCGGCTTGTCGAGGATCTTCGCGGCGAATTCCCGCGCCTCCGCCGCACTCGAGATCAGCTTGACGCCCCCGGCCTTGCCGCGCCCGCCGGCGTGAATCTGCGCCTTGATTACGGCCTTGCCCTGTCCGAGCATCTCGAACGCAGTTCCGGCTTCCGCAACTGTTGACGCCGGCTGCCCCTTCGGCACCGGCACGCCAAAACCGGCGAGCACCTGCTTGGCCTGAAATTCGTGGATATTCATGCGCTACCTTTGAGCGAAATCGTTGCGTCCGTCAGTCCGCCGTCAGTCATCGATCGCCATGCCCCGCGCCGGCGTCACGCGCCCAGCACCTTGTCCATCGCCTCCACCAGTTCGCGCACGTGCGCCACCGACGACTCGAACGCCTTCTTCTCCGCCGCCGTCAAATCGATCTGCACGATACGCTCCACGCCGCCGCCACCGATCACCACCGGCACGCCCGCGAAGAGCCCGTTGACCCCGTATTCGCCCTCCAGGTACGCCGCGGCCGGCAGCACTTCCTTGCGATCGAGCATGAACGCCTCGACCATCCGGTAAACCGCCGTGCCCGCCGCGTAATACGACGAGGTTTTCATCAAATTCACGATCTCGGCGCCGCCGTTGCGCGTCCGCACCTCGATCTCTTCGAGGCGGCCCGCCTTGATTAATTTATCGACCGGCTGTCCTCCCACCGTCGTGTAACTGCGCACCGGCACCATGTCGTCGCCATGCCCACCGAGCACCATCGCGTTGACGCTGCCCACCGAAACGTCGAGTTCGGCCGCCAGGAACGTCCGGTAGCGCGCCGAATCGAGCACTCCCGCCTGCCCCACGATCCGATTCTTCGCTAATCCCGTCACCCGCTTGAGCTGCGTCACCATCGCGTCGAGCGGATTCGTCACCGCGATCATGAACGCGTCGGGCGCATGCTGCTTGATCGCCTGGCCCACGATGGTCATGACGCCCGCGTTGATCTTCAGCAGGTCGTCGCGGCTCATCCCCGGTTTGCGCGGCGAGCCAGAGGTCACCACGATACAGTCCGCTCCCGCGATATCCTTGATCTCGGTCGTGCCGATCACACTTACATCGACGCCGAGCACCGGCGCGGATTCCAGCATGTCGAGCGCCTTGCCCTGCGGCAGGCCGTCGATAATGTCGTAGAGCACGATATCGCCGAGGCTCCGCAGGAAGCACAGATGTGCACAGGTCGCGCCGACATTGCCGGCGCCGATGAACGCGATTTTTTTTCTCATTGCCACGGCTTTAGTCCCAAAAAATTGCGGCAATCCGCCGCCGCTTGTGCGCTACTTATATATTCGCAGCCGCCACTTTCGCAAATCTTGCTCGTTGGCAGGCTCCGTCAAGAGTACCCGAGCCTTCATCAAACCCGGATTAAATATCAACCTCGCCGGGCGATGTGAAGCGGTCGCTCAAATTCGGTACTCGGTCAGTCTTCCGTTTTACGAATCACACGAAACCGCTTTTGTCGGCAGCCGTCATAACATGCTAGAGGATCTGCAAATCCTCGCCCGGAGGGACCGCTCATGCCAGCCGACCTCGAAGCGCGCGTGCGCGAATTGGAAAATATCGTGCAGGACCTGCGCGATCGGGAAGCCATCCGCGATCTGCGCTACCGCTATCACGAGTTCATCAATGAGGGGAAATTCGCCGAGATCCCCGGCCTCTTCACCGGCCGACGGCGAACTCGACTTCGCCCATCTCGGCAAGGCCACCGGCCACGTAGAAATCGCTCGCTTCTTCAGCGCGCTCAATTCCAAACCGGCCGCCAACGAAAAGGATCGCCCCCGCATCACCTGGGTCAAGCAGTTCATTCACAACCATACGATTCAGTTGAGCGGCGATCGCGGACGGGGCTTTTCGTATCTCGAGGCCAAACCGATCTATAACGGCGAGGCCTTTCTGGTCGCCGCCCGCTACGACGACGAATACATGCGCCAGGACGGCGTTTGGAAGTTCAAGAAAATGAGCCTGGTGCCCTACTTCATGGTGCCGTTGAAGGAAGGATGGGCGCAGGAGGACCGCTTCAAAATGCGCCCCCACTGATTTGCGCAACCTCCCCGGCCGCTTCATCCCGCGCCCGCATCGTCATCCTGAGCGAAGGCTGCCGGAGTCGAAGGATCTCGCGCGGTCTTCCGCGTGCTGATTATCGCGCGATCGAGCAACGCGAGCGCGGCCCACCGACGGCATGGAATGCCGCTCGCGCGGCGCCGACGCGCGCCCTCTGCCATCCTGCTCGACGCTTAATGATCGTCCTCTGGATCTCAGGAAGAATTCCGCAAGACCTTTCACGATGTCGCGCGACAGCTAGCCGATTTGAACTGGCTGCCGCCCGCGCATCGAGCGCACCGATTCATCGCAAAGTTTTCCCAGGCGCAGCCCGCATCTTCCAAACGGGAAGTCTGAAACCTCCACGAGGTTTCAGTTTCCTGAAAACTTATACTTCCGCGCTCCTCAACCACTTCCCTCTCGGCTCTGCCTGGCTTGGCTCCCTATCCGACCATATTGTCCACGATCGCCTTGCCGAACTCCGAGCATTTCAGCAGCTTCGCCCCGCTCATCTGCCGTTCGAAATCATAGGTGACGGTCTTGTTCGCGATCGTCTTTTCGATCCCGCGAATGATTCCGTCCGCCACTTCCTGCCAGCCCAGATGCTCGAACATCAGCACGCCCGAAAGGATCACCGAGCCCGGATTGACCTTGTCCTGATTCGCGTATTTTGGCGCGGTGCCGTGCGTCGCCTCGAAGATCGCGTGGCCGGTGACGTAGTTGATATTGGCCCCCGGCGCGATTCCGATACCGCCGACCTGCGCCGCCATCGCGTCAGAAAGATAATCGCCGTTGAGGTTCAGGGTCGCGACCACGTCGAATTCCTCGGGCCGGGTCAGGATCTGCTGCAGCGTGATATCCGCGATCGCATCCTTGACCAGCAATTGCCCGGCCGGCGGATTCCCGCCGCAATCGTCCCATCCGATCGCCTTGCCTTTATATTCGCGCCGCACGAGCTCGTAACCCCAATCGCGGAAAGCGCCCTCGGTGAACTTCATGATGTTGCCCTTGTGCACGAAGGTCACACTCTTGCGCTTGTGGGCGAGCGCGTAATCCAGCGCCGCGCGAATCAGCCGCTCCGAGCCTTCCCGCGAGACTGGCTTGACGCCGATCCCCGAGGTGTTGGGGAAGCGGATATTCTTGACCCCCAGCTCCTCCTGCAAAAACTTGATCAGCTTCTTCGCCTCGGCCGATTCGGCCGCCCATTCGATGCCGGCGTAGATGTCTTCGGTGTTCTCGCGAAAGATCACGCTGTCGAGCTTTTCCGGATGCTTGACCGGACTCGGCACGCCCGCGAAGTAGCGCACCGGGCGCAGGCAGACATACAGATCGAGCAGCTGGCGCAGCGCCACGTTCAGCGACCGGATCCCGCCGCCGATCGGCGTCGTCAGCGGCCCCTTGATCCCGACCAGGTATTCCTGAAACGCCTCGACCGTCTCGTCGGGCAGCCAGGTCTTCCATTGCGTAAACGGCTTCTCGCCCGCATAGACTTCCATCCAGGCGATCTTGCGCTTGCCGCCGTAAACTTTTTCCACCGCATGGTCGAAGACATATTGCGAGGCGCGCCAGATGTCAGGGCCGGTGCCGTCGCCCTCGATAAAAGGAATTATCGGACGATCGGGAACGTGGAGTTTACCGCCAGCCAGCCGAATTTTCTCACCGTCGCCGGGAACCTTGATATACTTGAACGCCATCTCTCTAATGCCTGCTTTTGTGACGAGGAATTTGCGCTCCGCGTAGGCCAATCCGCCCGCTGAGACGCCCGTCGGTCGCGCCATATCATATATTAAAGTTCCCGGATTGCCAGCAGAACCGCGCCGGAGCATCGCGAGCTTCAATCCATGATAGGCTTTTCCAGGGCGAAGCCCGTACGTCCCTGCCGACAATCGAGCATCGCGAGCAGTCCTGAAAATCAGTTCAAGACTGTTGGGCTGCTCGTGGCCCACCGTCGGCATGGGATGCCGCTGAAACCTCGTGCGGTTTCAGCTCTCCTGAAACTATAGTTCCGCGCTCCTCGACAACCATCCCCTGGTCCTTCTTTCCGGCCCTGTCCAGCGGACCATTTCACAAACCAGTGCCCGCCGGGGTTGTTTACACTCGAATACCAGCACGATTGACTGAGGGCTTCGGGACGGGAACCTTCAATGCCACAATGCGGCGCGAGAACATGACCACCACCGAGCCAACGGCCCGCGCTGGCCGGATCGCCTGCGCCGCCGGCCGCGGCCGCGCCGGCGAACTCGTCGTCAACACCGCCACTTACGCGCCCAATGGAAGGGGAGCGCGCGTCGCCTTCACGATCGCCGCTTCGCCGTTCGGCCGAATCCTGATTGCGGCGACCAGGACGGGCGTCTGTTGGATCGGCTTCTGCGACTCGGACGCGCGACTCGAGACCGAGTTGCGCATCGACCTGCACGCCGCGGCGATTGCGCGTGACGACCACGCGCTAGCGGGGCTCGCGCAAATCGTCGTCGATTACGTCAGCGGGCGCACCCGCGAAATCGCGCTCCCGATCGATATCCGCGCGACGCCCTTTCAGATCGCCGCATGGAGCGAGCTGTGCGCGATTCCATGGGGCGCGACCCGCTCCTATGGCGAAATCGCCCGCCGGCTCGGACGTCCCGGCGCCGCACGTGCCGTCGGCCATGCCAACGCCGCGAACCCGCTCGCGATCATCATACCATGCCATCGCGCGCTCGGCGCCGACGGCTCGATGACCGGCTATCGATGGGGCGTCGAGTACAAGCGCCGCCTCCTCGATCACGAATTCTTTCAGTGATTGACGCTCGCGATGCTCGGGTACGCAGCTAAGTCTGGCGGTCATCGAAAGGGCGAGCAATTTAAGCGACCTCACCCGCGCGCCCTCTGCCGTCCTGCTCGACGCTTAATCATCGTCGTCTGGAGCTCACGAAGAATTCCGCAAGACCTTTCACGATGTCGCGCGACAGCTAGCCGATTTGAACCGGCTGCCACCCGCGCATCGAGCGCACCGATTCATCGCAAAGTTTTCCCAGGCGCAGCCCGCATCTTCCAAACGGGAAGTCTGAAACCTCCACGAGGTTTCAGTTTCCTGAAAGAAACCAAAGGTTCCGCGCTCCTCAACCACTCTCCTTCACTCCGTTCACGATAACGCTTCATGCCTCTACGTCCCCTGGATCGGCGCAGCCCAACGACTGAAGATCGTGTCGCCGATTTTCTCCAGCGCCGGCAGATGTCGCTCCGCTTCGACCACGATCGCGTCGCCATCGATACCGACGCGCTTGAGCCTTTCGCCGAACTCTCCTACCAACGCGGTGATAATCTCGCGCGTCATCTCGGCGTGAAACAGCAGCCCGTAGGCCTTGGCGCCGTAACGATACGCTTGCACGGGCGTGCGATCGGACGAGGCCAGCGCGACGGCGTCCTGCGGCAGGTCGAAGGCATCGCTATGCCAATGGGCGGCGACCAACTCGGCGGGTAATCCACGCAACAGGCGATCGTCTTTGGCCGCGTCGCTCAGCCGCACCGGGAACCACCCGATTTCACGCTGTTCGCCGCGCCGCACTTCCGCCCCCAGCGTCGCCGCGAGCAGTTGACTGCCGAGACAGACGCCCAGGATTGGCTTGTCGGCTTTGAGCGCACTTTCGATCAGCGCCATCTCATCGCGCAGGTATGGATAGCGGTCGAGCTGATAGACCGTTTGCGGACCGCCCAGCACGATCAGCCCGCCGAGACCCTTCACGTCATGCGGTATCGGATGGCCGTCGAAGACGCGCACGTATTGCCAGGCGAGCGCAGCGCCTTCGAGCGCGTCGGCAATCGCGCCGAGGTTTTCCGCCGGATGGTGTTGCAGGACGAGAATCTTCGCCATCGATTGCTCCGTAAATTCCGCACGCGGCTGCCGTTCAAACGTATGAATCGCCGCGCTCCCCCGTCAAGCAGGTCCTCCGCGCGTAATCCAGTGGCTGAGGAGCGCAAAACTGATAGTTTCACTGAAACCTCGCGAGGTTTCAGACTTCCCATTTGTAAGATGCGGGCTCCGCCCTGTAAAAACCCATCATCGATTGACGCCACCTTGCGCCCGCCCGATGCGCGAGAAATTTTGCCAGATTCATTTGCCTTCATTGCCATCAACGCGCTATTCGGACAGTTTGCTCGTACAGGTTTATCAATTCAAAAGAGGCTCGTGAGATCGTGGACAACAACCCAAAATCGCCGTTCAGCGCGATCAAAGTGGTCGAATGTGGCGAGGGAATCCCCGCCGCCTTTGGCGCCAAAATGCTCGCCGATCTGGGCGCCGAGGTGATCAAGGTCGAACCGCCCGATGGCGACCTGGCCCGCCGCCGCGGCCCCTTTCCCGGCGATCGGACCGACCCCGAAAAGAGCGGCATCTTCATCTACCTCAATACCAACAAGCGTGGCGTGGTCGCCGACCTGACCCGTCCCGAGGGCCGCGAATTGCTCGCGAGGCTGCTCGCCGACGCCGATGTGCTGATCCATAACGTACCGCCGCCCGAGCGCGCCGCCCGCGGACTCGACAGCGCCGCGTTGTGCACCGCCTATCCGAAACTGATCGTTACCTCGATTTCGATCTTCGGCGACACCGGCCCCTACGCCAACTGGCGCGGCTACGATCTCACCGTCGCTAACGCCGGCGGATGGGCCTACTTGAGCCCCGGTGCGTCGCCCTACCCCGATCAGCCGCCGCTCAAATGTTTTGGCTCCCAGGGTGATTTCCAGGGCGGAGTGCACGCCGCGATGCTGGTCCTTGCCGCCTACATGCATCGGCTCAAGACCGGCAAGGGTCAGGCCATCGATGTCTCCGAGCAGGAATGCATCGCCGCGATGCTCGAGATGAATCTCATGCACTGGACCTACGCCCATCGCGAGACTTCGCGGCTGGGCTCGCGCCTGCTGGGACCGTGGTTCATCGCCGATTGCGCCGACGGCAAAATCTTCGCGCTGGCGGTTGAAGAAGAACAATGGAAACGGCTGGTCGAATTGATGGGCAATCCCGAATGGGCCGGCGACGAATTGTTCAAGGACCGCATCGCACGCGGACAAAACCAGGACGCCCTCAAAGCCCTGATGGGCGAATGGCTCAGCCAATGGAAGGTGCAGGACCTCTATCGCGCGGCGCAGGAAAAGCGCATCCCTTTCGCACCCATCAACACCATGCGCGACCTCTACGAAAACGAGCACCTGGCGTCGCGCAATTTCTTCGTCTCGATCGATCAGCCGGGCCTCGGCGAAGTGATTGTGCCGGGGATGCCGTCGCGGTTCGGCCGCACACAATGGTCCCTGCGCCGGCCCGCGCCGCACCTCGGGCAGCACAGCGAGGAAGTCTTCTGCGGCGAACTCGGTGTCGCTCGCGATCGTTTGAGCGAATTGCGCAAGGCCGGCGTGGCCTAGGATTAGAGGAAAATTATCATGGCTGATCTTCCGCTTTCAGGAATTCGCGTTCTCGATTTCACCTGGGCCTGGGCCGGTCCCTTCTGCACCATGCAACTCGCCCATCTCGGCGCCGAAGTTATCCGCGTCGAGACCACCGCCCGGCCGGCCTGCGTCACCCGCCTGATCCCGCCCTTTGCCGACGATATACCGGGACCCAATCGCGCCGGCTACTTCAATCAATACAATCAGGGCAAGCGCGCGATCACCCTCAACCTGACCAAACCCGAGGCGATCGAAATCGCCCACGCCCTGGTCAAGCACGTCGACCTCGTCGTCGATAACTACGCCGCCGGCGTCATGGATAAACTGGGCCTCGGCTACGAAAAGCTCCGCAGCATCAAGCCCGACCTCATCATGGCGTCGCTGTCCGGTTACGGGCAGACCGGCCCCTACAAGGGCTTCGTCGGCTATGGACCGCCGGCGTCCGCCGCGGCCGGCATGTTTTTCGCCACCGGCTACGAGGGCGGCGACCCGGGCGAGATCGGCGTCTCCTACCCCGACCCCAACGCGGGCATTTTCGGCGCCTTCGCGATCATGGCGGCCCTCACCCATCGCGCCCTAACTGGTGAAGGCCAATTCATCGACCAGTCGCAACTCGAGACCGCGCTGGTGCTGATGCCCGAGGGGCTGCTCCAGTACAACCTCGCCAAACACGAGCCGCAGCGCCATGGAAATCACGACGTCGTGATGGCGCCGCACGATTGCTACAAGGCCGCCGGCGACGACGAAAAGTGGGTCTCGATCGCGGTCGGCACCGAAGCCGAATGGCGGGCGTTGTGCGGCGCGATCGGCCAGCCCAATCTCGCCGACGATGCGCGCTTCAAGACCGCCGCGCTGCGCAAGCACAACGAAGCGGCACTCGACCAGATCGTCACCGCATGGACCAGCACCCGCGACCGCTGGGAAGCCACCCGCACGCTACAGGCGGCGGGCGTCGCCGCCTTTCCCTCGATGGGCAACAAGGACCTCGCCGAGGATAAACATCTCGCGCAGCGCGGCTACCTGGTGCAACTCGAACATCCCGAAGTCGGCAAGCGTATCCACGCCGGCATTCCATGGAAGATGTCGGGCACGCCGTGCGCCGTGCGCAAACCCGCACCGCTGCGCGGGGCCGATACGGAGGACGTGCTGAAGTCGTTGCTCGGCTTCACCCTCGACCGCATCGAACAGTTGCGCAAGACCGAAGTCCTGATCTGACGACAGGGGCTAGGTGATGATGCCGTCTTCACCTCGCCCCTGCGCCTCGAGAGCGAAACCCCGGCGCCGACTTCTATGAGCCCAGCCCTCGGCGAAGGCACCGACCGCTTCTACCGCGACCAACTCGCCCTGAGCGCCGACGAAATCGCCGCCCTGCGCGAGCGCAAGGTCATCTGAACAACCCGCCGTCAGGTTTCAGTCTGGGAGAACCAGCACTCAATTCGCTCGGCGCGCTCCACCAGGCCCAGGCCAGTGGGATTCCGATCAGCAACGCTAAGTCAACTATCGGGAGCCAATACTGATCGAGCACAAACTCCAGCAGGCCGGCAAAGCTGATTGCGATTGCGGCGCGGCTTAACCAGTGACGCCGCCCGAGCATCAGAGCGATCGGCAGAAACTCCCCCGCGTACCACGCATCGTACTTCGAGCGCGCGAGGCAGATGAGGACGATCAGCACCAGCGTAATTGCCGCGATCAGCTCTTCGAGTTGCGGCATGGGTTTGCGCGCGAAGCTGAGACAGCGCGCGGTGAAGAAGGCCGCGTATGCGAGCGCCCCGAGCGCCGCGACTACCTCATAGACGCGCGCCGGCTTGCGCACCGCCGAGAGCGCAGTGAGCCGGATGGTCTTTACGGCGATATACGCGATTGAGCAGGGCAGTGACTGATAACTACCGAACTGCACCGACACTGTCCGGCGCACGATCGGAACCGTCCAGCCGATCAGATAAGGCGCGGCGGCGAGGACGCAAATCGTGGCGGCCAAGGCGGCGCTGGCCAGCGCCGCGCGGGCTCCGCGGCGGCGCGCCACATAGGCGAACGCGAACGGCGCGGCGAGCACCGGCAGGAACTTGACCAGCGCGCCAATTGCGATGGCGGGTAGCACGAGCATCAGCCAACCGCGTTGGGCGAGGAAGATTGCCAGAACGACTGGAGCCGCGGCGAGCAGATCGTTGTGCCCCTCGCCAATAAATTCCAGCGCGATCAGCGGATGACAGAGGAACAGATACACGACCACGACGCGCCGCTCGGTGCCGAGGTGCGCCGCGACGCTCGCGGCCAGCGCAGCGATCGCGACCGCCGCGGCGAGGTTCGCCAGCTTGAACAGGAACACAGCGTGGAGCGGGTTGGCGCCGCTCAGGCGGCATACGAGCTTCGCGAACTCGGCGAACAGGGGACCGTAAGGAAAGAGTTCCTCAAACTCGCTCGTCGTTAGCATCGGATCGTGCGCGTAGCCCGGCACCTCGACCATCTCATGACCATAGGGACTCATGTGATATCGCACCTGCATCCAGCCATAGCTGACGTAGGTCCAGACGTCTGCGCCACGGTACGGCCAGATCGTCAGTCCCGCCGCCATGATGAAGGCGGCCGCCACGATGACGGCAACCGTCAGCTCACGCCTGGCGGCAGCGGCGGTGGAAAAGCCAATGCAGTAGCAGGCGATAAAGAGCAGGGGCATCGCCGCGACCAACGAAATTTGGATTAGGTAATGGCCGGAGCGCGCGGCTTGTTCTATCCGCGGATAGAAGACAACGATGAGTATCGCGATCGCGATGCCCGAGAGCACGATTCTCGCAGTGTCCCGCGCGGCAGAGGTAGTGGGATTTGCGACGGCTCTTTCATGCATGGTGGCGGCGCTCGCGCTCAGGAATCGGCCTCGGCGAAGAATTATAACGGCGCGAGTTCTGGCGCAACGCCCGATCGAAGCAGGCGCGCCCCGGCGCTTACCGGAGTGACCGGGCAGAAGGCAACCGCGAAAGTATGAACACAACGATCGCGACCGCCGCCAGGATGAGAGCGTATTCCGTCATCGTCTGGCCCTTGCTCAGGCGCTTGCCCATTTCGCGCGCCTTCAGGTACATCCGCGTGATCTTTTCCATAACTCTCTACTCCTTTTAAAATTTCGTTTCCGCTCGCCGCTTTCAAACCGCCCTGGTAACTCGTAACTCCTGAGAAGCGTCACTCGTTCACTGATTGCTCGTCAGACACTACTACTGACCGTCTCTAGTGGCTAAACAATAGAACTTGAGCTTTGTTGTGTCAAGACATGTCTAGTGAAATAAAATTGAGAAATTTTATCAATAATTTTTCAGCGCAATAAGAGAGAATAAAGCTCGGCGCGAGCGAAATGATCGTCGCGGAATCCGCCATTAGGAAGGTCGAAGTCGATGGAGGGGTTAATCGATTAGATTATTATCAACACTCGTAACTAGCCGCACTTTCTTCTCGACGCGCCTCGACGCGCCCGTCAACCCCCGGTGCCGCCGGTTTCCACCACAAGCAGCGCGTGAATCGTCACCAGCTTGCGCACCAGGTACGCGCGCTTGCCCCTCGGCGTATCCACCTCGATGTCGTCATCGCAGGCTTTGCCGATTAGCGCTCGGCCCAACGGCGACGACAGCGAAATGCGATTCTGCGCGCCATCGACTTCCTCGGGCACGACAATCTCATACTCGGCGCAGATGCCAGCGTCGAGGTCCTCGAGTTCGACCTTGCTGCCCAGCCCGACCGTATCGCGCGGAATCGACTCGATATTGATCATCGATAGTTCCGCGACTCGCGCCTCCAGGTTGTTCAGCCGCGCCCGCAGGAACTCCTGGCGCTGCTTGGCCATCGCCCATTCCGCGTTTTCCGAAAGGTCGCCGTGAGCGCGCGCCCGCTCCAGCTCCTTCGGCAGCTCCACGTTGAGCTCGCGCCTGAGCGTTTCCACCGCCTCTCGCAGCCGTTTGACGACCGGTAACTCAGCCATCGATACTCACTACCCTTTAGCCCCTTACGTTATCCTGGGCGGCGCCTGCCCCCCTCAGTCATCCTGAACGAAGTCTCGCGCGGTCCTCCGCGCGCTTAGGAAACGGGAGAATGGTTGAGGAACCCAAAACTGATAGTCTCACTGAAACCTCGCGAGGTTTCAGACTTCCCATTTGTAAGATGCGGGCTCCGCCCTGTAAAAACCCCATCATCGTTTGACGCCACACGACCCGTCACTGCCGATAATCGAGCAACGCGAGCGCCTCCCCCCAACGGGAAGTTTGAAACCTCCCTGAGGTTTCAATGAAATCAAGGTTTTGAGTTCCTCAACCACTCTCCCTTTCTCTTACCGCACTGTAACTAATCGGCAACGATAGATGTCAGGCTGCGATTCACGCCGACTACGCTCTGAATCTTCTGCACGATCAGTTCGCCCAGCGCGGAGACATCGGGAGCCGAAATCTCCGCGATAATATCGTGCGGGCCCGTCACCGAATGGGCTGCCGATACGCCCGGCACCTGCCGCAATTTCAGCGCCACTTCCTTCGCTTTGCCCGGAGAAGTATCGATCAGGATGTACGCGTGTACGGCCATCTAACTTCCTCCACAGTGATACGGTCGCGACCCCAATTCCGCTGTCCCTTCCAATAATCTCAGCGGCCGTGCGCGGCGGGCGGCGTCGCGTTGCCTTGCGCGTCGTAGGTGTAGAAGCCGCGCCCGGCCTTGCGCCCCAGGTAGCCCGCATCGACGTACTTCTTCAGCAGCGGGCATGGCCGGTACTTGTCGTCGCCGAACACCCGATGCATCACCTCCATGATCGCGAGGCACGTATCGAGTCCGATCAGGTCGGCCAATTCCAGCGGTCCCATCGGCTGATTCGTGCCAAGCTTCATCGCCGTGTCGATATCGGTCACGCCGCCGACGCCCTCGTAGAGCGTATAGATCCCCTCGTTGATCATCGGCAGCAGGATTCGATTCACGATAAAGCCCGGAAAATCCTCGGCCGTCATGGTGTTCTTGCCCAGCCGTTCCGCCAGTTCGCGCGTCGTTTCGTAGGTCTCCTGCGAGGTCGCCAGTCCGCGGATTATCTCGACCAGGCGCATCGCCGGCACCGGGTTCATGAAATGCATCCCGATAAACCGATCGGCCCGGCTGGTGCGCGCGCCCATCCGCGTGATCGAAATCGAGGAGGTATTCGAGGCGAAGATCACCGGCGCGGGGCAGACCTTGTCGAGCTTCTGGAACAGCGCAATCTTGGCGTCCTCATTCTCGACCACCGCCTCGATCACAAAATCGGTGTCCCGCAAGTCTTCGAGCCGCGCGGTCGTGTCGATCCGGCGCAGAATATTGTCGCGCTCTTCGGGCTTGAAGCGCCCGCGCTGGATCATGCGATCGAGATTACGCGCGACGGTCTCGCGTCCGCGCGCCACAAATTCTTCCGATATATCCGTGAGCAGAACCTTAACCCCGGATTGCGCTGCTACCTGGGCGACGCCCGCACCCATCTGGCCGGCCCCGATCACCCCCACTGTCCCAATACTCATCCGCGACCCTCCGCGTAACTGCGCTGGCTCCCCAAAAAACATCGAAGCGGGCACACGTCGCCTCGCTTCATTGCTGAAGTTACACCCTGCTCAAACGACCGGCAACCCACCACCCCCTCCCGTCATCCTTCGCGACGGCCGCCGTTGCGCCATCCTGGGTGGCGCCTGCCCCCTCAGTCATCCTGAACGAAGTGCCCGCATACAAAGTCATCCTCGCGCGGTCCTCCTCCGCGCGTAATCTCGACCGTCCCTGCCGCTAATCGAGCAACGCGAGCGTGGCCCACCGCCGGCATGGAATGCCGTGAAACCTCAATGAGGTTTCAGTTTCCTGAAAAACCAAAAGTTCTCCGTTCCTTGACCACTCTCCCTTTTTCCTCGCTCGCCCGATCCGTTGTGACTGATCAGATGAGATCGGCATTATCCGGTGGCAACTTTTGACCCCGGACTACTCAGGACTAGCAAGGACTAGCCAGGCCAGCGGGCGACCTAAGTGCCTAATGTAACGCGAGAAATGTGGGACGCGGGCGCTGCGGGGTCTCGCCGAAAATGTGCGGTCGATTTTGCCAATCCCAAGTGATCCATTTTCGCCGTTTCTTCGGCAGGTCGGCGCAGATCGATCAGATGAGATTGGCAATTTGAGCAGCGTTTAAAGCAAATTTCAGGCAGACCCCCCTGGACTGGGCACGGCCTCGGGTAGATGTGACCACAGAAAAACGGTCGTGTGGGATGATCGAGTCAGGGACCAAATAAGCTTGGCTTATACTAGGTTCCGGGCGAACCATACGACGCGGCCGTAGACCTGGTACTTGTCGTCGCTGGGTGGGAAACGTGGGTTCTCGCAAATCAGGCGATAGGTGCCGTCGGGCCGCTGCTGCAATGTTCGAATGACTATTGACATTAACCCTGGTCGGCCGGGCCGCATCCCTTCCATCTCATCTGCGGCCTTTTGAGAGACCGAAGAAGCGAAAATGGCGCAAATTATACCGTCGCGTTCTTCTTTGTCGGCCGAATTGATGAGGACCAGGTCCTCAGCCTTGATAAGCGGCGACATCGCATCACCGGTTGCCCGTATCAGTATGAGAGCACCAGCCTTTGGAGAGCCGGGCAGCCGTTCGATCCATTCGGGCTTCACGGCGAAATCGGACTTAACGAACCGGCCCTCAAGGCTTCCGTCGGGATTTGTGATCCATGCCGGCATCTTCAAGGAGGTATAGCCTTCCACCACTTCCGAACCTCGTCCCGTCGCGAGCCACTCGACAGTCACTCCTCCCGCCTTAGCTAAGGACACCAGCTTTTCGCGGCTTGGTTCCGACCCCCGAAGCCAAAGATGGATCGTGCTATCTGAAACGCCAGTTTTTCGCGCGAGTGCAGACAGGCTCCCAATTTTTTTACCTAAGCCGCGCAACCTTTCCGCGAAGGCGATATGACTGGTCGACTCTACCTCTAGATTGGTTGCTTCATCGATTCGAGTCTGGGCTGGCGGCGCTTTTAGGTCTCGACTCGCGCGTTTTCTGATGGCTCTTTTGCTCATTACGTTATAATTCGCATTGACTATCCACTCGAATTATGATGAACTCGCCTTCATGGCGGCACGTTCTCAGAGGAACATACGGAAGGATTCGCGGTCAAGGCGGGGTTCTGATGACTGGCCTGCCGCCTATATCGTGGCCGAACTGCGCTTACGTGGGTGGTCGCTTCGAAAATTATCAGTTGCACATGGGCTTGGGCCGACGCGACTCGCCGACGTGTTCCGCCGAAATTTTCCTGAAGGACAAGAGATCGTCGCGCGAGCGCTCGGCGTCCCGGCGAGCACGCTTTGGCCCAGTCGCTATGCCAAGCAACCAGCCGAAGCGAGAACGGTGCCGTGAGCGACGGCTCGTCGAGAACATTGCCGGTCGCGCCGGTCGAATCCGCCACAGCGGTAATCGACGAGGGTGCAATGCCTTCAAATGTCGCCGGCGTGGCCGGCATGTCCGATCAGGCGGGCCAGTACGAGATCGATGCCCACATAGCCAAGTACCAAAGCGCAGGACCGAAGGAACGTGCGAAAGGTGAACGCATCGCCGCCGCATTTGAATCCAATCGCGAGCAATCAAAGCGTCATGGCGAGATGGGCGCTTTTATCCGGCGCGTCGCTGCGATCGCTGAACTAAGGGAATCGCAGACTCGCGCTCTCTGGAAAAAGCTACAGCGTTTCGAGCTTGGCCTATGGGGTGCGGTATGCACGCCATGCCGGACCAAGCGGAAGTCATTCGTCGATTCCCGCCCCGAGATCGCCGCCGCCGCGACCGGACACATTCTAGAGCGCCGCGATCATATAAGCGACGCGAACGTCTGGCGCCTCGTACAAATCCAATTCGGGCTTGAGGATCGGCAGCAGGAGGCGGTTGAGAGGTGGTGTCGAAAGTTTAGAAAGCAAAATCGAGCGAAGATCACAATCGCGGTTAACCCGGACCGCGCCCGTTCTCTTTATTTGCCGGCGCATGGTCGGTCGGACGAAGGCGTGACCGAGTTCCTGGAGGAGGGCCAGCTCGACGGCAGCCCTTCGGACACTTTTACGATTTCGACTCGTTCCGGACGAATGCGCCTCCTGGTGCTGATCGATACATTAACGCGCCTGCCCGTCGTAATAGTAGCGCCCAGTGAGAGCGGCGAGGCCGCCGGCCGTTTGATCATCAAAGCTAATCGCATCCTCGGAATGTTTCGCCGGATTAAGACCGATCACGGCAGCGGTTTTAAGTCTGAGCGGATGCGGATTTCTCTCGCCCGCGCCGGCGTCGAGTTCCTGGAATTGGCGCTCCCCTATTCGGGACACTTGAAGCCAATCGTCGAGTCGTTCATCCGCGAGCTGCAACGTTTCCTCGAATTAACTTTAGGTTTCGGGGGACACAATGTAAGTCAGCGCCAAGCTCTGCGCGGTCATCGCTCGATGGCGGATCGGCGCGGCCGATCGGACGTGGAATTACTTGGCGCGACGTAGGCAATGTCCTGAAGACTGTTGAAAATTGAGTGGCGGCTATCCTCGCCCGATCGGAAGATCGGGCTGGGTAAGAGGAGGAAGCCGCCATGAGGAAGAGTGACAAGAGCGACGGAGGAA
>JBEKJC010000024.1:0-62928 GCA_050011435.1 Binataceae bacterium (SeqCode) | reverse complement strand
ACGGAGCCCGCGATGTCGGCGGCGGTTACGTAGCTGTAGTTGAGGCGCTCGTTGTGGCCGCGCTTCTGGATGTAGCCGATGCGGCGGCGGACCTCGGCGAGCTTCTGGCGGAGATTCAAACGTAGAGGATTCTCGATGGCAGCGGCGTTTGGTGCCGGCACGCTCGCCTCGCTCACAGGCGATGCTTCCGCTCCTTTTGGCTCCGTCGTCGCGGTCGCGACCCGTAGCCTCAGCTGTTTGCGGCTCCCGCTTCGATTCTTTCTCAAGAGCGCTTTCGGCCCGCCGTTTTGTCCGCCCCCTTTTCCTCCGTTCAATGAGGCCTCGAGTAACGCCTCGAGCTCGGTTTTCTCGGCTTCCGCTAGATGTTCGACCTCGATGGGCTTGGTCTCGCCCTTGTCCATCAGCTGATAGACGCTTCCCTGTTCGTCCACATATGTTCCTTCCGTTGAATCAACCAAGCTGACCGGTCGCCCATTGAGTGTTTGCACCTCTCCGTCGTTGGCCTTGCGAACCGGCAGCCAGGCCTCCGACCCATTCCGTTCTTGCAGTACGCAGAGCAAGCCTTCTCTAAACGCAATCGATGCTTTCACTGTCGTGAACCTCACTGACCATGTTTTGCGCGCCCTGCGGCTCGCGCGGTCGTCACGATCTCATACCCACAACCTCCCCATACGTCAACTGTACAGGACGTTGATGAGGCGTCCGGCAAAATGAGAGAAACTGCTGTGCAAGGCCCTGTCTATTGCCCCGGCCTAGATGATCTGGCAGACGCGCAGTCAGCTTTCACGTCAACTGCAAAGGACACCAATAGTATGCCGGTTGTTCGGACGGTTGAGCGGCACCCAGGCGATGTCTAGAGTCTGATCAATGGGTCGAAAAAAAATCGGCGGTCCGCCGGCAGGTCATAAGGCGAACAAGATCAACATGGTAGCGGCCGCCGTCGAGCTCGCTGGCGGCCCCACCGCGGTGGCGCGACTGTGCGGGGTCCGACGACAGTCGATCTATTTGTGGATGAAAGAATGGAAGGTCGAAAGATTAGTCGACGCGCTCAAATTGTCGCGTGCCTCCGGCATTCCGATTGAAAAATTCGCCGGCGAGATCATCGACGCGGAGCGTTCACAGGTGACCAAATAGCCGCGCTTTTGTGAGCGCAGCGGCGCAGAGATTTTTCGTCGAAGTAGACCCAAGTAAACCGTCACGATTAATGTTGCGAGCGCAAGGGCTAGCTGCCATGCCCACTATGGCATAGAAGCGTTTCATCCGTTTTCGACCGGTTTATCGTGCCGGCTGTCCGAAAGTTGAGAATCCTTAGTCAGTACCCCCGGACCAGCAGGATCGGCTTGACACAGTCTCGTTTCGGCAAGTGTAGTCCTCTTCTTCGGCTTCATGGGTGCGTCGCTCGCGGGGCGCCTCAGCAGGGGCGCTGATCGGCAGGTCGTAGGCAGCTAGAGGTGCTCACGAATCGGAGCCGCTTCATCGCGTCGGTCTCATCTCAGATACCCCATGGTTTGATACGGCCCGAGGCACTCGATGCGCTCCGGGCCTCGGACCTCATCATTCATTGCGGCGACGTCGGCGATCCAGCCGTCCTGGACGTGCTCCGAACCCTCGCACCGCTCCGCACGATCCGTGGCAATAACGACAAAGGGGCGTGGGCACCGGTAGCCGACGCGGGTGATTCAAGAGGGGGTCAGTCGCGGGCTTCGCAGGGGAGTCTGATTCGCTGTTCAAAATGCCGCATCATGGTCGAGGCCGTCGCCGCTACGAGGGCTACGTGGCGCAATCGACCGGCGATGGCATCTTCGTGCTGTTCGGTGCGCCAGTCGCCCATGAAGAGATGCCGGTTTTTCTGGCCTTGGCCAGCCGGTTAAGATTGCACGGGCGCCGATTTCAGACCCTGTCGCTCGAACCGCGGCCGAACCTTCCTGTAGCAGCGCAATCCCTCTTGGTTGCGTCCCTATTCGGCCATCGCTACGCCGCGCGCTCTCGTTGCAATAACCGTCCAGAGGGTAAATCCATGCTCGGCAGAGAGTACAAGCACCCTTTCCGCATACTCCTGAGCTACGCGTGCTTCCCGCCGTAATTGAACCGACAAAATTCTGCAAAAACCCGGCGTGGCCATACGGGTAAATCTTTAGTCGGCGTTGACAGGAGGGAGCCGAAGGCCCTGTTCGACGCCATTACTCGCCTCTTCGGCTGTGCTTTGCAGTTTTCGCCCATCACTCCGGAGATCCATCGCGGTTCTTCTTACTAGTCGACGGAAGGAGCGTAATGTCGCCTGCGGGAATCATATCGGCTAGATCGCCACGATTCCCTTTCCCTCGTTGAAGGCACAGACGGCCGCTCACTCGAGCATGGCCTCGCTAAGCTCCTGGCTTGCAGAATGCTTTCGGTGGCCCGTGAAAGTTAAACTCCCTACTTCCCCTGCGCCGGCGAGTTTTTCTGCCGCCCGGCATAGCGGCTAACCAATCGAATTCGGGGTATTGATTACCAGGCCCCTGGCCCGAATCGGCCACTCCTGCGGACGCGGCAGAGATTTGGTGGAGGATCGTTTGGGTCGGTCTGATCCGCGCTCAGGACGAAGCCGGTCTCATAGGGCGCGCGCTCGATGCGCTCTATGGGGTGTGACTGTGCGCGCGACGGGTTGGTCGGAACCAGTATTATTTCGCCCACCGAGTGCGGCTTGCCCAACGCGAGCATCAGCGCCTCGGCGCGGTCGGGCGATCGCACCACGCGCTGGCGCGCCTTCTCTTTGGGTTCGATCTTCATGCGGCCGTGCGAATCGATTTCGGACATGATGTCGGCGAGCTGGCCGATGGTCTCGTCATCGGTGAGGCCGTCGATCTGGTCCTGCTCGAAGGCGTCGGCCAGGGTCTGATAGAACTGCGCTTTCTGGTTGGCAAAGCGCTTGACCGGATCATTCTCATGCCATTCCGGTCGACCCCGGCAAGGGAGGCTGACGTTGACCAACTCCACCACGAAGCGCTCTGGGTCGCGCAGATGCAAGCCGAAATTATGACCGATCCCAATGGCGTCGACCCGCACGGTATTAAGGCGACTGCGATAGGGTGCGAGGAACCGAACGACCTCTCCGCGGGTGTCTTCGCCGCGCCAGGCGCCCATCTTGATAATTTTGTGTTGCCCCGGCTTGGACGCACAGAGATAGACCACGGTCTCGGCTTCGCCCCCGCCGACATCGACGCCGGCGATCAGGGTGGGGGCATCGTCTTCGACCGGGGTTTTTGAAGCGCGCACCAGCGCGCGTTCGAGCCATGCCAGTTTGATCAGAGCGTTCTGGGCCTGGTCGGGAAACTGGCCGCGCACCCGCGACATCCAGTTGGGTGAGCTGCGTTCGTCGCCGTGCCACCAGACCTTGTGCTGATCGTAGACCCACCGCCTCGTAACCAGGTAGGGAACTGGATTCTGATCGAGCGGACCGCCTTCGCTCGGATCCATTTGCAGCAATTGCTCGAGTGAGATGCCGGCCAGGTTTGGCGAGTCGAACGCGTCGACGCTGATGCAATTCCAGAGATCGCGTCCGCGGCTGAAGGCGTCGAAGAACGCCCCCGCAGGTAGAATTGGGTTGCCGGCCATGACCACGTGGACCTTGCCACCCGCCATGGCGCCGGCGATGGCATCCCAGATGCCGGACTCCAGGCCGGGCGCCTCGTCAGCGATAATGAGTAAATGTTTGCCGTGGTAGCCTTGGAAGTTTTCCGACCGATTGGTCGACAGGCCGAGCGCGAAGTTATGCTCGCCCCGGAACTTGAGCTTGGTCGCGTTTATTTCGGGAAAGGAAAACTTCGATCGCGCCGCCACTCGATGGAGCTCGGACCACAGCTGAGTTTCGACCTGACGCAAGGTCGGCGCGGTAGTCAGGACAATCCCGTCGTCGTAACGGACCAGCCACCACAGAGCCGCGTGCGCCAGCGTAAAGGTCTTGCCCACGCCGTGGCAGGCCTTGATGGCGGTATGTCGGTGATGCTGAATCGAGCGCAGGATTTCGACCTCGCGTTCCCACAGATTGGCCCCGAGGATGTGATTCGCAAACAGAACGGGATCTTTGATCACGTTCTGTGCAGACTTCTTCCGCTCGAGCGTGACTCGGCTCTTCTTAGTCTTCATCGGAAATTGGCCCTATTACTTTCAGTACCTGGAGCAGGGTCAGCGGCTGGCCGTCCTTGCCGGTCAGTTCATGCCTCTGCGGCGAAGCGTAACCCTGAATTTTTGCGGTGTGGTCGAGCAGCTTGACCCCGACCTCGATCGCGCGCGGATTGCCCTTGCGAATCACAGGCTGGAGATTCATGAACATCTCTTCGGCCCGCTCGGTATCGAGCTTGCGGAACTCTTCGAGCTCGAGCGACGGCTCCCGCGCGATGGCCCGCTTGAACGCCTTGTGACAGGCCTGGCGGCTGATTGTGTAATCCGGTGGAAAGGTCAGCCCCGCGGGGATTTCGACCAGCGCCTGCGCCCGACCGCAACCGACGCGACCGATCTGTTCGGCGATTGCGTCGAAGGAAAGGCCCATGCGCTTGAGGCGCAGCGTCTCGGCCTCAACCCAGCGAGCTCGGCGCACCGCGTCTGACACCGTTAACGCCTGCCGCGTATTGCGCCAGGTCCCGTCTGGTTGCCGCTTCATCATTGGTCGATGACCTCCGGCTTGAGCCCGAGCAGGGATAGCCGTTCCAGTTCTACCGCGACGTAGCCCGGATCAATTTCGCAGCCATAACCGATGCGCCCGAGCTGATGGGCGGCAACAATGGTCGAGCCGGAACCGCAAAACGGATCGTAAATAAGTTCGCCCGGCAGACTGCTGTTGGCGATCATCCGGGCGATCAGCTCGACCGGCTTACAGGTCGGATGATCCGGGCTCGAGGTTGGCCGGTCGATTTCGAAGACCGAATCCTGGGTGCGATCGTCGATGAAATAGTGCGGGCCATTTTCGAGCCAGCCATAGAGGATGGGTTCATGCCGGTAGTGATAATCGCTGCGACCGAGAACGAAGGTTTGCTTTACCCAGATCAGGCAATGGTGATAAGTAAAGCCGCCATCCTCGAGGCCCTGGATGAAGTATTTGAGGAAGAGACTCGGCACCGTCGCGTAGAGGACCGCCCCTGGCAGCACGGATTGCCGAGCAACATCCAGGGCCGCAGCGAACAGTTTCTGGAGCTCGGTCGGCCTGAGCGAGTCATTCTCGATGGCGCGCCGGCGCGGCCCGCCGCCATGCTGATGGGTCCAGTCGGTCTTCGCCCCGTAGTCCACACCGTAGGGTGGGTCGGTCCAAATCATGCGCACTTGCTGACGATGATTTCCCATCAGGCGCGCGACGACATCCAGATTGGTGCAGTCGCCGCAGATGATGCGGTGCGGGCCGATCTGCCAGAGCTGGCCCGGCGCGGTGCCCCATTGGGCCCGGAGCTCGTCGGCGCGGTCGAGTGAGACCGTGGCCTCGTCGACGTCTTCGGGATGGAGGATTTCCCACAGCTTGGGTCCGGCGATACGCTTCAAGAATTCTTGCACCGCTGCGCTGTCTGTACGGACCGTCGTCAGCAGCGCCTCGATCCGCTCGGCGTCCGACTCCGCCATCGCCGCGAGCGGATCGAGTGTCAGTAAAATCTTGTCGGCTTCCTCCTCGGTGACGTCGAGCACCAGGACCGGGACTAGGGCATCAGGTGTGGTCTCGGCGCGGAGATGTCCATCGATTATCATCAGTCGACCATCAGATAACTCTCGCACCAGCAACGCATCGGCGTAGCCAACTTCCGCCAGGAGCCCGCGCAGCGCCGCCGCCTGCGCCTTGGGGGATGTCACGCTATATGACGACAAGGCGTAACAGGAAAGAAAAGCCGACAGAACTTGTACGAACGCGCCTGGCTCTCGAATACGGAGCCAGCCCTGCTGCAGCGGCTGGGTAATCCCAGGGATCGCCTGCGCTGGCTGGTCGAAGATTTCGCCCGCCGCCGCAACTACCTCAACCAACACCAAGCGCCCGAAGCGTTGGTGCGCGAGGTCGCCCTCTTTCTGCTCTACCAGAACGGGGCCGGATCCATGTGGCTGGGCAAGATGCCGCGGCTTTCTGCGGAGCGGCTCCAGCTGCTGTAGAGCGAGATCGAAGCCGGCGTCGGCCGCTTCGTGGATGGTCAGGACTGGGCGGTCCCCATAAAGATCGCCGACCCGGGTCTTCCAGTTATTTCACGTTCTGTCCGCCGTCAGACGATAGAACTCGGTCGGGACAGGGGTAAGAGTATCGTCGTCGCCTCCTGGCACAGCCGTAGCCCCACTCGCACATTTCTCCTCAGCTTCCAGCTGGCGGCACAGGAGCTGGTGGCTTCCGCGCATGAATTCCTGGCCAAGTGCCCCGGGTGCGCAACGGTCTTCGTCCGCGATGATATGCGCCAAACCTACTGCACCGCTCGGTGCAATGCCGCCAGCCGCATGCGCAAACATCGCGGCCGCAAGCGCGGTCAGCCAGCCGAGCCGCACTCAATGCCGCGCCGCGTCATCGACCAGACGGTGTTCTCCATTGGTCTGGCCATAGATAATCGCCTCGCCCATAGTCCAACGAAGAACGTTGACGCGACCGTCGACTTGCTCGCCCCCCGGCTTGAAGATCGCAAGCCAGCAACTCGCTTGCGCAACAGACTTGAGCGATGCTGCCCGACTCCGGAAAAGACCTCATGAACGACGAGCCCGACCGCGTATCGCGGTCAAGATCTGGCCGGGTGGGCCGAGACCGTCGAGTCATTCTTCCCGCACATCCTTTGGCGTCGAGCTAACGATCCGCAGCGCGGCCCAACCGGCTGGGCCGGCTCCAGAGCCTAACCGGCCGCTGTTTTCTCAACCCCGAGCCGGCGCAACGGTTAGCGCCAGAGAGAGGTCTCGCCTTCCTTCTCGAATCTCTCAGTTCTGGAACGATGTTTTACGTTTAGGCCTCAGCCGGTGTCAACCTCCGTATCAGGAGGCTGTCAACCAGCCCGCACTTCGCCCCTGTCAACCGCCGCTCAAGTGCCAACCGGTTGACAGAGAGCAGTACGCATCAGACTGCACCAGGGGAAAGATTCAATACGGATATCCGCTAGACGGATTGCCGCCGGATGGGGCGCCGCTGGGCGGAAATCCGGTAGACGGATAGCCTGGAGCACCGTACGACGGCGATCCATAGCCGGAGGATCCATAACCGGGAGACCCGTAGCCCGAGGAGCCATAGCCCGGCGAACCATACCCGTATCCGGAGGAGCCCGACCCGTATGAGCGGGATCCGCTGGCACCGCCGAGCAGGCCCAGTAGTGCACCCAGGCTCCCGCCGCCCATGCCCATTCCACCGCTGCCGAAAGTCAGGCCTGAACCGCCGCCCGTGCCGCCCATGCCCGGTTGTGGGCGATACGCCTGCTGTTGCTGCTGTTGCTGAGTGGCATAGGACTGAAGGTCACGCTGACTCTGATTCTGGAGGTTGGCGGCGTCCGGATTGGCCGGCTGCGATGAGGCCTCAGGATTGAGGTCCTGCCCCGAGTACGCGCCCGAAGTCCCTGCTCCCGTGTCACCGGGCAGCGATCCAGAAGCCGGCTTTTGGCTTCCCAGCTCGGGCCGCACCTTGATCCGGTTTCTTATCACGATCGCGCTGTCATTGAGAAAGCGGCGGCTCTTGGTCACCGCGTCCTCTTTGCCGAAATCGGTCGCGGTAAATCCGTAGAGCACCACCTGCCGGGTGCCGTCCCGGTTGGCCAGGAGTTGGGCACTCACGAGAGGTAAGTGATGGGTGTGCAGGTATTTGGTCAGCTCGGCGCCCTGTCCGGCAGCGTACTCGGTGCCAGCGGCCCACGTTTGCGGCAGGCACGCAAAAGCTAGCAACATAACAGAAACGACCGTCCATAGCCGTAGCTTACGTTCTTGATACCACTGGTAATGTTTTTTCATACCTTCCCTTCGCGCATTACTGCTCCGGGGCATTGCCTCCCGGCATTCCTTCGCCCATCGGGCTGCGCATCTCCTGGCCTCGCCTGCCCTTGCCGCTGCGGCAAACCAGTTGACCCTGCCGCGTTGCTTGGCAGGTACCGCTGACCATTTGGCCTTCTCGGGAAAACGAGCATGATGTTCCAGCAGACTGGTTCGTGCAGGCTGCCATCATCTCCTGCCGCATAGCCCGCCACTGCGAATGGCCGCCCTCCGGCGGGCTTCCATAGGTCTGCGCGTGCGTTGCGGGCGCTAACAGAACGAGCGCCGTCAGGAGTAACGCGGCAATCAAGCCGAGTCGGGATTTCACTTGCTGGCTCCTTTCAGTGCTGGTTCTTTTGAAGTTTGCCGTATCGCCGCCATCCTTGCCGCTTTAAGTTAATGGGCGCAATACCGGCCGGGACCGGGCCCGTGTCGGCTGGCCGTCGACTTACCAAGGAAGCTCCCGAGCCTCAATTAGGCGCGGGCGTGGACTGGGCGCCCGGGCCGGGACCTTGCTCCTGCCCTTCATCGTGCCCCTGCTCCTGTCCATGATGGTGCCAGTGGTGGCAACCCCAGCCGGGCCGGCCCTGATACTCCCAAGGGCCAGCAAACGGTGGCGGATATGCCTGGCCCGAAAAGCCTTGTCCAAACGGCGGCGCCATAGGGCCAAAACCAGGCGCCCTATTGGGCTGACGAGTTAACGACAGGGCGAGTTGTTGCTGCGCTCTGGCGAGCCTCCGGTAAGCAGCTCCGTTGTAAAGCGTCGCCAATCCCAGGAAGACCAGCGCCGCAATCAGCCCGCCTTTCAACCAGCGTTCCTCTCTCCGTCGAGCCTCTCGTCGTGCATCGTAGTCGCGCCGATCTTCTGTAGGCGCGGTGGTCTCCTCCGGCATTTCTTTCTGGCCTCCTTTTTCGGTTTGTCAAAGCCATTACGTGGTATCGTTCCGACGGGCGTGCAGCACCGACGGACACTTCATTGACGCAACACCCCGTCGTTCGGTTTCAGGTTTTATGACCAGGAAACGGATTGCCTCAATTGCCGCAGCCTTGATTGGCACCGGATTTCGTGTGGCCACCGTGTTCGCATATGGTGAAGGTGGTGGAGGTCGCGGGCATCATCATGAACATCAGCAGCGGAACGACCAGGAACAAGGCCCAAGCGGCCAGTCCACGCCCGGCTAGTTGAGGCCCGGCATCTGTGGTCCGCAAAAACTTAACGACTGTCGAGCCTGCGACAGCAGGTTGGAACGCCAGCCGCTGGATGCGCTCCGCTCTTTTGAAAGTTTTTTCGCTCCTACGGCTTGATTCAGGGGGCGCCCTCGCCGCCAAGACGGGGCCGCCAACCAACGCTCCTGGGCTGAAGCCTGATATCGAAAGCGCTATTTGTACCTGTGTGCTAACCCGCAGTTTTGGCCATCTCGTTGCCGTAAAAAACGTATCGCTAACTGTTCTGCCTGGCGAGATTTTCGGCTTAATCGGCCCGAACGGCGCCGGCAAGAGCACCCTCATTAAGATGCTGACCACGTTGTTGCCGCCTTCTTCGGGCACCGCGCGCATGGTGGGCTTTGACATCACCACCCAGGCCACGGGCGTACGCCGAAGCATCGGTTACGTGCCGCAGATGCTGTCCGCGGACGGCACACTCACGGGCTACGAGAATCTGCTGCTTTCAGCTCGCCTCTATGTGATCCCGCGCCGGGAGCGAGCACAGCGAATCGCCAAGGCGCTTGCCATGATGAATCTGACCCGCGACGCAGACCGCCTGGTGCAGCATTACTCCGGCGGAATGATCCGACGCCTCGAAATCGCCCAGAGCATGTTGCACCGGCCGAAGATCCTGGTGATGGACGAGCCTACGGTGGGCCTTGATCCTGTCGCCCGGCATGCCGTCTGGGATGATATCCGCTCGCTCTGCGAAACCTATCGCATGACGATCCTTATAACGACTCATGACATGGAAGAGGCGGACGAGCTTTGTGACCGCATCGCGCTCATGCACCACGGGCAAATCGAGATCGTCGGCACCCCCGCAGAACTCAAGCGGCAAGTTGGACCGCAGGCCAAGCTCGACGATGTCTTTGCTCACTATACCGGCTTGGAAATCGAGTCCGAGGAGGGATATCGGCAGGTGCGAGAGGCGCGACGGAGCGCGCATGAACATGGGTAGGTACTCCGCCATCTTCGCGGTCACCGACTACGCCACGCAGGTGTGGGCCGTGGCGGATGCAGAGCTGCGCAAGCTGCGCCACGATCCGATGGAACTCCTCTCCCGGGCCGTTCAGCCGGCGCTTTGGCTGCTTCTGTTTGGACAGGTCATGACTCAGGTCCGTGGGCTCAGTGCAGGCATAAATTATCTCGACTTTCTGGCGCCCGGAATCCTCGCTCAAAGCGTGCTTTTTGTCGCCATTTTCTATGGCATTGCCGCGATCTGGGAACGTGATCTTGGTGTCCTTCACCGCTATCTTGTCAGTCCCGCGCCCCGGACCGCGCTTGTCCTGGGCAAGGCGCTCTCATCGGGAGTGCGAGGTCTGTCGCAGGCGGTCGTGGTCTATGCGCTCGCCCTCGTCCTCGGCATCAAAATTAGCCATGAGTTCGGACACGCGCTTGGCGTGATCGGCTTCATCGCACTTGGCTCAGCGCTCTTCTGTACATTATCACTCATCGTTGCCTGCCTCGTGAAGACCCGTGAGCGTTTCATGGGTATCGGCCAGGCACTGACGATGCCGATCTTCTTCGCCAGCAACGCGATCTATCCTATCCGCCTGATGCCGTTCTGGCTCCAAACTATTTCCCGCCTCAATCCGCTGACCTACGAGGTTGACGGACTCCGCGCATTCATGCTCCGCAACGGCGTCAGCACGATTGGGATCGGTCTCGATTTCCTGGTTCTGATCACGACCTTTGCCGGCTTGGTTGCGATCGCGTCGCACCTTTACCCGAGGATGGGCGAATGAAGCTCCGCTTGACTGTGCATAGTCAAATGCTAAACGCGGTCGTATTGATGATGCAGGCCGCCGAGGATTGGTAGCGCTGCGATGGGGCCGAGCTTTTGCGGGCGCCAAAAATCCGGCGCATTCTTTTCCAATGAGAGATGCGTCCGGACCTGATTGTAATAAGAAGCGTAATTCTTCAGAACGCGACGCAGCTGCGCTTCGTCGAACACGATGAGGTGATCGAGGCTTTCGCGCCGAATCGAGCCGATGGGCGCTCGACGTGGCCGCTCTGCCACGGTGATCGCGGCGCGAGCCAGGCTAGGCGTCGGCGACTCGTGGCGCGATCGCCGCACTGCGCGAGGGCCGATGGCGCCGGGTATCGGCCCACAGGCGAACCCGCTCCATGTACAGGTAAATCACCGGGGTCGTGAAAAGCGTGAGCATCTGGCTCACGATCAGGCCGCCGACGATCGCAATTCCGAGTGGACGGCGCAGTTCGGAACCGGCGCCGCCGCCCACAGCCAGCGGCAGTGCACCGAGCAACGCCGCCATGGTGGTCATCATGATCGGACGAAAGCGCAGCAGGCACGCCTCCTCTATCGCTTGCTCAGAGGACTTGCCGTGTTTGCGCTCGGCCTCGAGCGCGAAGTCGATCATCATGATCGCGTTTTTCTTGACGATCCCGATCAGCAGGATAATGCCAATCAGGGCCATCACGGTCAGATCGATTTGGCAGATCAGCAGAGCCAGAAGCGCGCCGACGCCCGCCGACGGCAGGGTAGAGAGAATGGTGATTGGATGGACGTAACTTTCGTACAGGATTCCCAGCACGATATAAACGGCGCACAGCGCGGCCAGCACCAGCATCGGCTCGTTGGCCAGTGAGCTTTGGAAGGCCTGTGCGGTACCCGCGAAGCTGCCGTGAATCGTGCTCGGAAACTCCATGCTTTGCTCGGCGGCATTGATGGCCGCGACCGCCTGTCCGAGCGCGACGCCGGGCGCCAGGTTGAACGAGATCGTCACGCTCGGGAACTGGCCCTGATGGTTCACCGAAAGCGCCGTCGTGCCGGGTTCATAGTGCGTGAAAGTACTGAGCTTGACCTCGGAATTGTTGGGCGAGCGCACATCTATCTGGGCCAGCGAAGCGGGGTTTTGCCAATACGGCGGCGCCGCTTCCATCACGACGTGATATTGATTCAACGGCGTGTACATGGTTGACACCTGGCGCTGCCCGAAGGCGTCGTAGAGGGTATCGTCGATCACCTGCTGAGTGAGGCCAAAGCGCGAAGCCGTCTCGCGGTCAACTACCAGGGTGGCCTGGAGGCCGCTGTTCTGCTGGTCGCTGTTGACGTCGGTCAGAATGCGCAGCGCGCGCATTTTCTGGAGCAGGCGCGGCGCCCATTGGTTCAGCTCCTGCAGGTCGGAACCTTGCAAAGTATATTGATAAAGCGCGTTGCTCATGCGGCCGCCGATTCGCAGGTCCTGCACCGGCTGGAGGTAGGCCGTGGCGCCCGCGATGCGTGAGGTATTTTTACGCAGTCGCGCGATCACCAGGTCGGCGCTGAGCTTGCGTTGGGCGAGGGGTTTGAGCGCGATGAACATGCGGGCGGAATTGATACTGCCGGCGCCGCCGCTGCCACCGGCAAAGCCGATAACGTGTTCGACCGCCGGATCGGCTTTGATCACGTTGACGAACAGGGTCAGCCGATCGCGCATAGCCTGGAAAGAGGTGTCCTGGTCGGCCAGAATTGAGCCCATCAGGCGTCCGGTATCTTGCTCCGGGAAGAAGCCCTTGGGAATGACAGCGAACAGGTACACGCTGAGTCCAAGCGTGGCGAGGGCAACCCCGAGGGTCACGCGCGAATGCCTCAGCACCCACTTAAGGCCGTCCGCGTATCCGCTGAGCGCACGGTCGAAGATACTCTGGCTGATGCGATAAAAGCGTCCGTGGGATTCGTCCTGCAGTGGCCGTAACAGCTTGGCGCACATCATCGGGGTTGTGGTCAGCGAAACCACCATCGAAACTGCAACGGCGGTCGACAGGGTGACCGCGAATTCGCGAAACAGGCGGCCGACGATCCCGCCCATGAGCAAAATGGGGATAAACACGGCGACCAGCGATAGGCTGATCGAAATCACAGTGAAGCCGATTTCGCGCGCGCCCCGGATGGCCGCCTGGAAGGGTGCAAGGCCCTGTTCGCGGTAACGCGAGATGTTCTCGATCACGACGATCGCGTCGTCGACAACGAAGCCGGTCGAGATGGTCAGCGCCATCAGCGACAGGTTGTCGAGGCTGTATCCGCACAGGTACATGACGCCGAAGGTGCCGATCAGCGAGATCGGAACGACGACGCCGGGAATTATCGTGGCGCGCCAGTTACGCAGGAAAAGAAAAACCACGAGGATGACCAGCGTAATTGAGATGAGCAGCGTGACCTCGACGTCGTGAACGGACGACCGGATGGTCGCGGTGCGGTCCAGCACGATGGACATCCTGATCGCCGGGGAGATCGAGGCCTGCAATCGGGGCAGGTCTGCAATCACCCGATCGACGGTGGCGATGATGTTGGCGCCGGGCTGCCGAAAGATGATGACCGTGACTGACGCAGTGCCGTCGACCATGCCCGCATTGCGCACGTCCTCGACCGAATCCACGACCTCGGCAACATCGGAGAGCAGCACCGGGGCGCCGTTGTTATAAGCGACGAGCAACGGGCGATACTGCTCAGCATTGAGTAACTGGTCGGTGGCGCCCAGCGCCCACGTCGTGGTCTGGTCGGCCACCGCGCCCTTGGGCCGGTTCGCATTGGCATTGCTCAATGCTGAGCGGACTTGCTCGAGACCAATGCCCTCGTTATTGAGCGCGGTGAGATTCAGTTCGACGCGAACGCCGGGCAGTGCGCTGCCGCCGACGGTGACCTGGCCAACACCCTGAATTTGCGCGAGCTTTTGCGCGAGGATGGAGTCAGCCGCGTCGTAGATCAGACCGCGGCGCAAGGTCGCGGAGGTCAGCGCCAGGATCAGAATCGGCGCATCCGCCGGATTCACTTTTTTGTAGGTCGGGTTGCTGGGCAGATTGGCCGGCAGTTGGCTGCGCGCCGCGTTGATGGCGGCTTGCACGTCGCGTGCTGCCGCATCGATGTTGCGGTTCAATTCGAACTGCAAGACGATGCTGGTTGCCCCAAGCGAGCTGCTCGAGGTCAACTCGGTCAGCGCCGCGATGCGCCCGAACTGGCGCTCGAGCGGAGTGGCGACGGAAGAGGCCATGGTCTCGGGACTGGCGCCGGGCAGGCTGGCGCTGACCTGAATGGTTGGAAAATCGACCTCTGGCAGCGGCGCGACCGGCAGCAACCGGAATGCGACCGCTCCTGCCAGCGCGATCGCCACGGTCAGCAGCGTGGTCGCGACCGGCCGGCGTATGAAGGTCTCAGAAAAGTTCATGACGCGCGCGCGGCAACCGGCGGTTCCTCGTGTTCGGCGTCAGCCGGCGGCCTGGCCTTCCGTTCCGCGAGGCGCTCGAAGGCGAGATAGATTACGGGGGTCGTGAACAGGGTCAGTAGCTGACTCAGGAGCAATCCTCCGACCATCGCGATGCCGAGTGGACGCCGCAATTCGGAACCGGTGCCGGTGCCCAGCGCGAGCGGTAGACCGGCGAGCAGCGCGGCCATCGTTGTCATCATGATCGGCCGAAAGCGCAACAGGCACGCCTGATAAATCGCTTCGCGGGCGGGCTTGCCCTCCTTGCGCTGGGCCTCTAGGGCGAAGTCAACCATCATGATGCCGTTCTTTTTGACGATACCGATCAGCAGGATGATGCCGATCAGGGCGATCACGTTGAGGTCGTTGCCGCAGATCAGGAGGGCGAGAATCGCGCCGACGCCGGCCGACGGCAGCGTCGAGAGAATCGTGATAGGATGGACGTAACTCTCGTAGAGCACCCCGAGGACGATGTAGACCGTGATCAGCGCGGCCAGAATCAACAGCGGTTCGTTGGTCAACGAGGCCTCGAATGCCTGCGCGGTGCCCTGGAAAGCGGTCGCGATACTCGCCGGCATCCCGAGCTCACGATGGGCCGCTTCGATCGCGCTAACCGCATCCCCAAGCGAGTATCCTGACGCCACGTTGAACGAGATCGTGACCGCCGGAAATTGTCCCTGGTGGCTCACGATCAACGGCACCTTGACCGGTTCGTACTGAACGAAAGTGCTGAGCGGCACTTCGCCGCCGGTGCTGGATGGCAGGTAGATTTCGCTGAGCGCCCGCGGGTTTTTCTGGAACTGGGGATCCACCTCGAGCACCACGTGGTACTGGTTCAACTGGGTAAACATGGTTGATACCTGGCGCTGGCCAAACGCGTCGTAAAGCGTGTCGTCGATCATCTGCGGAGTGATTCCTAGGCGTGACGCGGTGGCGCGATCGATTACCAGCTCGACCTGCGAGCCATTGTTCTGCTGGTCGCTCGCAACGTCACTCAGTTGCGGCAGTGTCCGCAGCCTGGCGAGGAGCCTGGCGGTCCAGGTGCTCAATTCGTCGATGCTGGGGTCCTCCAAACTGTATTGATACTGCGTTCGGCTGACCCGGTCCTCGACTGTAAGGTCCTGGACCGGTTGGAGAAAAAGCGTGATGTCCTGAACCTTGGCGAGTTGCGGCTGCAGACGTGCGATAACGTCGCTGATGTTGACTTTGCGTTGGTCCAGCGGCTTGAGGTTGATCAGAAAGCGCCCGCTGTTGACGCTGGTATTCGTGCCGTCGATGCCGATGAACGACGACAGGCTCTCGACCGCCGGGTCCTTTAGAATCACCTGCGCCAGCGCCTGTTGGCGCTGCACCATCGCGGGGAAGGAGACCGTCGGCGGCGATTCCGACACCCCTTGAATGACGCCGGTATCCTGCACCGGAAAGAAGCCTTTCGGCGCGACGATATACAGCAACACGGTCAGGATGAGCGTGCCCACCGCGACCATCAGCGTCGCATTCTCATGGCGCAGCACCCACTGCAGGGCCGTGCCGTAGCGCTCGATGGTGGTGGCGAACAGCCGTTCGGTGACGCGGTAGAACCGTCCTTGCTGTTCCGGCGGCGTATGCTTGAGGAGTTTCGCGCACATCATCGGGGTCAGAGTCAGCGAGACCACCGCCGAAACCAGGATGGTGACGGACAGCGTGACCGCAAATTCGCGGAACAGACGCCCGACGATATCGCCCATGAACAGCAACGGTATCAGCACCGCGATCAGCGAGACCGTCAACGATACGATGGTGAAACCTATCTGCTGCGAGCCTTTGAGCGCGGCTTCCAGCGGTGCGTCGCCGGCCTCGATATACCTGGTGATGTTTTCGATCATCACAATCGCGTCGTCGACGACGAACCCGGTCGAGATCGTCAGCGCCATCAGGGTAAGGTTGTTGAGGCTGTAACCCAGCAGATACATGACGCCGAAGGTGCCGACGAGCGAGAGCGGCACTGCGATGCTGGGAATGATGGTGGCCGAAAGATTTCGCAGGAACAGGAAGATCACCATCACGACCAGCGCAATCGTGAGCAGCAGCTCGAACTCCACATCCTGTACGGAGGCGCGAATCGTGGTGGTGCGGTCGGTCAGGACGACGACCTGAACGGATGACGGCAGCGAGCTACGCAGACGCGGCAGCAGCGCTTTCACGCGATCCACCACAGTGATGATGTTGGCGCCGGGCTGCCGCTGAACATTGAGGATGACCGCCGGCATCGTATTCATCCAGGCCGCCTGCTTGACGTCCTCGGCATCGTCAATCACGTTGGCGACATCGCTCAACCGTATCGGTGCACCGTTATGATAGGCGACGATCAACGGGCGATACGCCGCGCTCGAGAGCAACTGATCGTTGGCGCCGATGGTGTAGGCCTGATGCGCGCCGTCGAAGTTGCCCTTCGCCTCGTCGACGTTCGCCGCGGCAATCGCGCTGCGGAGGCTCTCGAGGCTGAGACCGTATGAGGCTAGTGCGGTCGGGTTGGCCTGCACTCGCACCGCCGGCTTCTGCCCGCCACTGATGCTGACTAGCCCGACCCCCGAGACTTGCGAGATTTTCTGCGCCAGCCGCGTGTCCGCGAAATCCTCGACCTGAGTCAGCGGAAGCTGGGTCGAGGTCAGGGCGAGGGTAAGAATCGGCGCATCGGCGGGGTTGGTCTTGCTGTAAATCGGGGGATTGGGCAGATCCGCCGGCAAATAGGTGGAAGCCGCATTGATCGCTGCCTGCACTTCCTGTTCGGCTACGTCGATGTTGAGGCTGAGGACGAATTGGAGCGTGATCACCGAGCAGCCGAACGAGCTGTTCGAGGTCATCTGGTTGAGGCCGGGGACCTGGCCGAACTGGCGCTCGAGTGGCGAGGTGACCGACGAAGCCATCACGTCGGGGCTCGCTCCGGGGTAAAACGTCAGAACCTCAATTGTCGGGTAGTCCACCTCGGGCAATGCCGACACCGGCAATTGCCGGTACGCGACGACGCCCGCCAGGAGGATCGCGGCCATCAACAGCGAAGTCGCCACGGGCCGCAGAATGAACAGGCGCGATGGGTTCACGGGCTGCGCTGCGGGCCGGTCGAGCCGGATGCCTGGGTCGTCGTGTCGGCGGCCGGCTGGACGCTCACCTTGGCGCCCGCGGTCACCTTATCCAAGCCGTCGGTCACGACCAGTTCACCCGGCGTTATGCCGGAAGCGAGCGCCACCACATCACCCTGCGTCGCGCCGATCTTCACCGTGCGCACCTCGACGGTATGGTCCGGCTTGACCACGTATACAAAGGTGATCTGCCCATTTCGCTGGATCGCCGCCGCCGGCGCCAGGATCATGTCGCGCAAGGTATCCACCTGCAACCTGACGTTGACGAACTGGTTGGGGAACAGCGAATAGTCAGTGTTTGGAAAAATCGCCTTGAGCTTGATCGTTCCGGTGGTTTGATCGATCTGGCTATCAAAGGTTTCGAGTGAGCCGGTCGCGAGTCGGTTCTTAAGTTCCCGATCGTATGCATACACCGGCAATTTCTGACCCTTGCGCATGTCCTGAATTACCTGCGGCAAGTTGTCCTCGGGAATGCTGAAGTCCACTGCGATCGGTTGTAACTGGGTAATCACGGCGAGGCCCGTGGTATCCGCGGCATGAACGATGTTGCCCAGGTCCACCAGGCGCAGCCCGATGCGTCCCGTGATCGGCGCGGTGATCCGGCTATAATCAACCTGGACCTCGGCCGCATCGAGGTTCGCCAGATCGCTTTTAACCGCACCCTCGGACTGGCCGACCAACGACTGCTGATTGTCGAGGTCCTGTGCGGCGATTACGTCCTGCCTGTACAGGGTTTGATCACGCACCAGAGTTTGCTGCGCATTAACCAGCGTGGCCCGATCCTTGGCCAACTGCCCCCGAACCTGAGACAGCGCCGCCTGATATGGGCGCGGGTCGATTTGCACCAGCACATCGCCCTGATGCACGGTCTGCCCTTCTTTGAAGGCGACCTTCACGATCTGACCGTCGACCCGGGTCTTTACGGTTACGGTGTTGAAAGCGGTGACGGAACCGATCGCCGTCAAGTAACGACTAAGGTCGCCACGCGTCGCGGCGGCGGCGGCGACCGGCACCACCGCGTGCATTGCGGCCGATGGCTGGGCACTGGCGCTGCGCGTGCGAACAATCCGGCTGACGACAAAATAGCCGACGACGACCAGAATCGAGAGGATCGAAATCCAAGCCCATGGCCTGGACAATCTCTCCTGTTGAAGGAGCGAAGCAGGCCTGGCCCCTCCCTCCGGCAGAGTGCTTGAATCCATCATTTCGTCTGATTTTAACATTGCTCATTTGAAGAAGCTGCGCGTGGCATCACTGGTGGCATCGGAACTCCGGCGCACAATACTGCCTAAAATGACGCATGTGCCTATCGGTCGGTTTCGCGGATGCGTTGGTGCCTGCGCAAGTTGACCGCGCGGCCACCGGTGCTTTAGCGTATAGCGTTTCGCGCACTTCAGGGCGCAATTGCAAGGCGGATCCAAATATTGCCGGCAACTATCAAGGCTTGGCTCAGATGGGCCTTCGTCCGAATTACGGCGGTACTGATTGGCTTTTTGCGGCGGACTCGCAATCTGCGCCACAGATCGCATGAGACTGCAGCAATAGGACCAAATCCACCGGCCCAGGGGCTTCGTGTCGGACCGCTCCTCCTGGTACTGGCGGCGGCTGAAGGCGATGGTCTCATTGCGAAGAAAGGTCTTAAAAAGCCTGGAGGTCAATTTCTTAAGCTACTGAGATCCAAGGACGATGAGCGCCACCTTTCGTTCAGAGATGCAACACCGCCTTGCCGGCAATACCCCGACTGTAGAGCGACCCCCGATGTTGGCCAAGGTCATTGCGGCCTGAGGTGTAAGATTCGTCGTTTCCGGCGTCCACTGGCAACAAATAGCTACCAGTTCGCTCTCTGCCTGCAACGCGTGTAGACGATCCGCGCTTTCCAACTGGTAAAACCGATGGAGTGCGGACAAAGTTGTAGAAGCACGCCGGGACGTACTCGGCCATAGCACGCGTATTACCATAGCCGCGCGAGGTCGTGACGATCACACAGTTGCCCCACAAGTCCGTCCGCAAGACTAATTGGACGTGTTGCGGCCGTCATGATGATGAGGACCTCCCCTGTGAGACTCGGCAGGTGCATTCCGCCCGATACTGCGGCGACCCTGCTGGAGGACCTCGCAACACGTAAAAAATTGCGAAAACGGACTTTACGCAAGCGGGACGGCGAGCGATCCGTCAGCCTTCCATTGAGCGGGATCGTGCCCAAAGATCAGCCGGGCGCCGGCCCGCTCCATCTTGCGGTAGCGCTCGATCACCTCGCGCATCGCGTCATAGCTGAAGGCAAACGGCGGCAGAACCATCTCTTCAAGCACCTTGCGCATATAGCAAGAGTCCGCCGTCATTATGAATTCGCCGCGGTCGGTGCGCACGCGCAGCGACTGATGACCAGCGGTATGGCCGTATGTAGGTATGCAAACGACGCTGCCATCGCCGAACAAATCGTGCTCGCCATCGATTAACTGGAGTTGGTGTCCAAGATCAAAATCCGCACGATTGTAACCGTTGCGGCGTATCTGATCGGGGTCCGCCGCGGCCTCCCATTCGCGGCGCTGGACCACCAGCTTCGCATTCGGCAGGTCCGCATTTCCGCCGACGTGGTCGAAATGCAAATGCGAATTGATCATGTAGTCTATGCGTGTAGGATCGACGCCGCGCGCAGTGAGTCGTGCCGCTAATTCTTCGCCCGCCTGAAACTGTACCGTAAAGGCCTTAGCCAGCGGGCCGATGCGGCTGCTATCACGCTGAAGCTCGCGGTGAAGCCCGGTATCAAAGACGGCTCGGCCCTTGGGATGCTCGATCAGAAAGCTCGGGATCGGAAGTTTAAAGCGCCCGGGCTCTTTCGCCAGGATGCCAGCGGCGGCGACTTCGAGCCATCCACAGACCATGGGATGGATATTAACTGACATGATTGATCGCTCTCCTTTTTACCCGTGTTCAGTTGCGTCGGGATGATCATCTCCTACGATCAGATAAGCGTGGTTCGGAGATAGACTACCAGCTATGCAGCCTTATTGCGCGATTTCTCGCCTATGCTGACGTTGGTCCGGTGCGTGGCAGGTATTACGCGTAATCTCTCGCCAATGATTTCGAGAACCGGGTTGGCCCACGCGTTCACCCCGGCCCCGAATCTGAACGTTTGCGTGAGTGGAAGTTCTGCACTGTCCGCTGCGCCGTGTCGGGTGTCTGACGCTTTACCGAGTACTCGAGCGGGATCCGTTTGATGCCAGTGCGGTGGCGCACCCAATGAACCAATCGGTAGATGTGGGCACCGGCGTCGTAGACCACTCCCAAAAGCGCGCCGACATTACATAAGAGAAATGTATTGGAATTGGTGTGGCCTGGATCTCACGATCCCTTCTTTTTGCGTTCGGCCCAGCGCTTCTTCATCGCCAACGATAACCGCCTTCTACCCTCCGGGGTTAGGCCGCCGCGCTCGGTTCCTTTCAATGCGGCTGAACGCGGAGTGGTGATATTCGTCTTCTCGGCAACTAGCGTCGACTTCGCTCCTTCCAGCGCTGCAATAGCGCGACTAAGCCTATCTCTTTCCTGCTTCAAATCTGCGAGTATTCTTTCCAGGTCCACGGTTTGTTTGTTCCTTCCTGTGATTCAGCAGTTTAATGTAGTCGATTAGCTGCAGCAATGAACGGCGATTAACGATCTGGATTGCGCCATTTCATGAGAGGATTGATTCATTTCCCGCTTATCCTGCTTTTATTGCTGTCGTTGATGTTTGTGGCCCAGCGCTTTTGGTTCGTACGGGCCTGGCGATTGATTGACACTGTAGCGCGGCCAGCGTGGCGATTCGCGCTCCAGGGTATTTGGATCTCTGCTATCGTTGTCTTGTTGACCGCAGTTTTTGCTCCAATCTTTAGTCATTGGTCTCCTCGTTGCGATCTGGCTAATTGGTTGATTTCTATCTCCAGACTCTGGCTGCTTGTTTCCTTCCTGGCGTTTCTAGCCGTGACTTCGGTTGCGCTCATCGAGTGGCTTTCGCGGCCCGCCATATTTGCCATGCCGTCAGGCGCGAGATTCGATCCGGCTCGTCGAGCCTTTTTCGGCTACGTCGCCTATCTGGCGGGCGGCATCCCATTTCTGGCCGCGGCCTGGGGCTTTGGTGGCGAACGGCTGCGATACCACGTTGAAAGAGTCGAAGTCCCGATTGCCGATTTGCCGAAAAGTCTGGACGGTCTGAAAATCGTCCAGTTAAGCGATATTCATATCGGCGCCTTCATGCCTCAGACGGAGGTTCGGCGCGCGGTCGAAATGGCCAACCAATTGAATCCCGACCTCGCGGTGCTCACGGGCGATCTCATCAGCTTCGAAGGTGACCCACTGGAAGCCTGCATCGCGGAGTTGAGCAGGCTGCGGGCACCGTTGGGAATCTGGGGTTGCAATGGAAACCATGAGCTCTTTGCGGAAGTGGAAGGTGCGTCACAGGATCTCTTTAGGCGTTACGGCATGGGGTTGCTGCGTCAGCAGAATACGGAATTGCGGTGGCGCGGCGGAAAGCTCAACTTGATCGGTATCGACTATCAGGGAAGTAGCGCGTCATCCAGCGAACGATCCTCAATGCCTCAAAGCATCGAGTCTCTGGTCCGAAAGGACATTCCCAACATTCTGCTCTCACACAACCCAAATACATTTCCGCGGGCGGCCGCTCTGGGAATCGAATTGAGCCTCGCCGGCCATACTCACGGCGGTCAGATTCGTGTTGAGATTGTGCATCGGGGGTGGAACCCTGCCCGCTTCTTTACGAAGTTTGTGGCGGGTCTTTACCATCTTCCGCTGGGCGATGGTGCACCGTCGTCGGCCGAGAAAGCCACTCAGCTTAGGCCGAAGACTGCATTCCTGTACGTCAGTCGAGGTCTTGGCACCTTCGCAATGCCGGTGCGATTGGGAGTCCCACCGGAGATCACGCTGCTCACTCTGCGTGCTCCGGTCTAATCGCAGAAAAGCAAGCTCTGATCATTTGAAGCTTTGGATCGAAGAGGGCCAGTTCGGTCGACACAACGTGACCGATGGAAGCGCGGGAAAGACGATCCGCCGCAGTCTCTCGTGAGCGTGCCTCAAAGGCGAAGAAACTTGTCACTTCCGCATTTCGCAAAGTGCATGTTCAGTTTTCCAGCTCGTCGAGCAATGCCCGGGCGTCGATGAGTTCGGTGGCGCGGCTCTTTGTGCGGGCAATTGGGCGCGGCGGCGAGACGCTAGAGGCCTATCGTAGTCGGCAACAGCTCCGAAAGGAGATGAGGCAATTGGGAAGCTGGCAGATTTGAAGGACTTCTTGGGCACAAAATGAAGGGTTGGGCACAATTTCGGTCACAGTGGGGCCTTTCAATGAGCACAAATCCCTGTAAAGATTGCCATTCTTTCCAGTCCGTTCGGTGAGCCGTTAGCTCAGGCCGGTAGAGCATCTGACTTTTAATCAGAGGGTCCTGGGTTCAAGTCCCAGACGGCTCACCAAACTTTCCACCTACGCACACAGAGACTTCAGCGGCATTTGCCGCTCGGTCGTGCGCGGACAATAAAACACCGATTGAATTTGGATATAGACTCGCCGTAGACATTTCGGGTCCGGTCGGTTTGGCCGGCTAGTACCGACGCACACCCGCCAATCTCCCCGCAAAAGCTCATTTCCCCATACGCGCCGTATGCGTATCTGTAAACATTAAGGATTAAATCCTTAAAGCCCTGAATCGCAGCGGACCGGGTGAGTAAATTGATCTCGCGAGGCGAAATGTGCCCGCAGGGAGATCAAGATGGACACGCAAGACGATTTACTCCGGCGCGATGTTTGGCTGGCCGCCGAACGCGCTCGCGCCGATCTTTTGATGGATCAGAATGCTGCCAGCGCCTACATCGGGGTTTCGCCGAGGACGATGGAGAGATGGCGCGCCGAACGGACAGGGCCTCCTTTCATTCGCTTGTCCGTGAGGGCCATCCGGTATAGCCGGGCCGCAATCGTGGCCTGGATCGCGGGCCGGACCGTGAGGGAGAGCGAATAGTCATGTCGCTCACTCCCGAAGCGTTTGCAAATCAACTTGGCGGCGCCGTCCTTAAGTCGGGGTCCTGGTACGGGCGCTGTCCGGCACACGCCGACACCGTCGCGTCGCTGAAGATCGATGTCGGAAACAAGCAGCCGCTGGTGTTCAAGTGCACGTCGAAGGGTTGCTCGAACGACGAAGTGGTCGCGGCGCTCAAGGCGAAGAGTCTGTGGCCGCCGAGCGGAGAATCGCCGACCGCTCCGATAGCGCCGACCGCGAACAAAAAGAAAGACTGGATACCGCTCGTGCCGGTTCCAAATGACGCGCCGGCGTGTCCCGCAACCTGGCTCAGCGATGACGAAAAGAAAAACTTCGCCTACTGCGACGAGGATGCGCGCCTGCTCGGCTACGTGGTCCGAATCGAGGATGGTCTTGGCGGGAAAGAGTTCAAAGCCCGCGTGTACTGCCGTCACACGGTCAGTGGTGCGACGCAGTGGCGCAAGCAGGGATGGGACGCACCTAAGCCGCTTTTCGGGCTGGAGAATCTCGGAAAGTGGCGCCTCGAGCATGCTGACGCTCGCCCTACCGTCATCCTGTTCGAGGGTGAGCGCAAGGCGCGCGCAGCGCAGGCTGTGTTCGACGGAGAAAAGAAGCCTTGGGTCGCGCTCTCGATCAGCGGCGGGACCGGACAGCACAAGCACGCTGATCTAGGCCCGCTGGAAGGCTGCGAGGTCATCTATTGGGGTGATGCTGGCGAGAAGGATGTTGCGAAAACACTTGCGACGAAGCTGGGCTCCGAGCACTTCCGGTCAATCAAGATTTCGGCCGGCTTCCCAGACGGCTTCGATATCTGCGACGCGATCCTGGGCGCTCCCGCTACGAAGCTCGGCCGCGAATGCTTGAAGTGGACTCCTGCGCAGGTGATCACCTTTATCGAGACGATGGGTGGAGAGTTCCCGGATGGCATGATTTCGCCGAAACCGGAGCCCGTCGCTACCGCGGTCAAGGATGCGTCGGACGCGAACGCGGCGATCGCGGCGGCGCGTTATTTCGTAGTTCTCGGCACTGACGGCGCGAACGGCGTCTGGATCGAGCATCGCCGAAGCGGCCTGATCGCGAATTACACTGCTCCGATGTTGGGCGACGCTAATCTCATTGCGCTGGCCGACGGCCATCTCACTTTTTGGGAAGCCATCTGGATGGGGCAGGGTGGCGTCGATTGGCGCGCAGCGCGAGCGTTCGTATTGAGGATGGGCGCCGCGAAAGGTCGCTATCATCCCTTTGCCGACCGCCTGAGTGTCACCGCCCAGGTTCGCGAGTTTACCAACGGCGCACCGACTGGCTATTCGAAGATGCTCGAATGGACCGCCTCCGACGGTCACGCGCAACAGTGGTTGATGGACTCCGAGATGGATGGTCAAGCGATCGCCACGGAACTCCAGAGGCGCGGCTTTCCGTGCGCCTTTAACGAGCGGGAACGCCGCGAGTTGCGCGAGTACATCATGCTGCAGACTCCGGCGACGCTCCTCCGCCGAATCCTAAGTCCAGGCTGGTACGGGGATGCCTTCGCACTACCCAATGAGGTTTTTGGCGAGGTCGAGGGTGAGGCGCTCTATCTCCCGCCGTCGACCGACGAAAGCCCCTACCAGGTCGCGGGCACACTGGCTGATTGGCAAACCAATCAGGGGCGCTTTTGTGTGGGTAATGATTATTTAGTATTCGGCGTCTGTTTCGCTTTCGTCGGTCCCCTACTCGAACCGCTCGGACTGAAGGGCTTCGGGGTCAACCTCCAAGGGAGATCGTCGCGAGGTAAAACCAAGGTTGAGGAAGTCGGCGGCAGTGTGTGGGGTAATAAAACTTATCTCCATTCGTGGCATGCAACGGCGGCCGGCATCGAGCTGCTCGCGGTCGCGCGCACGGGCACGCTGCTGGCGCTGGACGATACGTCCCAATCGAAGCTGCCAGATGCCGAGATCGGGCAGCTCGCGTACTCAATATCGAACGGCGAATCTAAGCTGGGCTCTGATCGCGACGGAGTGACCGCACGCAAGACGCGCAAGTGGCTAGTCGCATGGCTGAGTAACGGCGAGAAGCGGTTGATCGATTTCTACAACGCGAAGCATCAAGTTAAGGCCGGAATGTTTGTCCGACTAATCGATATAGCGACACCCAAGAATAAGTTTGGACTCTTTCAGACGATTCACGATCAACCCGTAGGAGAGAAGGAAGGTGCTGAGGGTAAGCCGTTTGCCGATAATCTCTCGAAGGTGTGCGGCCTCTACTACGGTACACCGTCGCGGCACTTCCTCGGCGCGCTGACGCAGAACAAGGCAGCCCTAATCGCGTGGACCGATGCGAAGCGCGCGGAAGTCTTCGAGATGTTACCCACTTCGACCGGGGATGCCGCCGAAGAGGTCGCCCGAGTTGCCGAGGTGTTTGCACTGATCGCGGCGGCGGGAGAGCTGGCTATTAAAACCGAAACGCTCACGTGGGAAGCAGGTATGCCCACTGAGGTAGTTAAACGTGTCTACCTGCACTGGTTGGGAAAGCGCGGCGGATCGAACGCGCCATCCGCCGCGGCTGGCTTTGATGCCAACGTGATGATGCGTCAGTTCCGATCTGCGGTAAGCGAAGGTTGGCTGGCGCACTCGATTTCGCGGGACGGCGCGGCCGCAAGCCAGAGAGTACCGAGTGAACTTTGGGGATACGCGGATACGACAGAGATGAAGGGGTTGGGCTACATGACGGTCGGCGCCTTCCCTAAAATCGTCGTGGGGTACGACCCGGATCAATCGGGCAAGTTCCTATTTGAAGCGGGCCTGTTAAAGCACGCGACGACGCACCCCGTCCGAGTTAAAGCCATAGGTCTAGGTAGCGATGGAGACGGTAGGAGTGTGCGGCTCTGGCACATAAACCTGGCGGCGCTTTTTGATACCGGCAACCGGAAGGCAGATCTAATCCGGCACACAAAGTTCTCCATCGAAAAGCTACAGCGGTTGGTGCACGACAGCAGCGTCGCGGCGGCGGGCAAGGGCGTGAAAGAGCATGCGATTCTGTCGATTGCGCACCTGACGGAGACGATCGAGCTACTTGAGAAGGACGATGACAAAGCGGAGCAACTACTAAATTCCATAGATGAGCAGATCGAGGATCTGATCGCCGAGCAAGGCCTCAAGAAAAACTAAAGACCCTGGAGAAAAAGTGAAATGATAGAAATCACCAAACGCACCAGTCGCAAAAGCCTACGTCTTGTGCGTGGACTCAACGCCTTCGCCCGCGCAATCGACGCTCACTTCGACGCCGCCGCACTTGAGGCGCTTATGGTCATCGATGACGACGCCGCGCAGGCGACGCGGCACCGAATCGTTGAAGCGGTCGCATCGGCCATACGCGGCGATCGCGGCGGCGCCGGCGACGTCGATCAACTTACTCACTGCCCCCACTGTTCGGCCGTACTCAAGGCGCCCGAGGTCGCGGTGCAGTTAGACTGTTTCCGATTACACCAAGCTCAACGCGGTTGGGCCTGGTCTGTGCCCGAAATGCAGAGACTCGAAGCCGCGCTGCAACCTGGCGACGTCTTGCTCCCGCGCTATGCCGGCAGTTGCCACATTCGGAAGGCCGACGGCAGCTTGATCGTGTTCGAGCGTCGATCATGAACGCCCAGGTACCGACCGTGCGGGTCACACTGCTCCGGCAGCGGCATGCGAACTATTTTGTCCTGGTGGATCGGTGCCCGTTTTGCGCACGTAAAGGTCACACCCACGGCGCCGGACGGCCCGGCCAAGACCCACATGAGAACCTAGGATCAAGATTAGCGCACTGCGGTCCTGGCCAGGGAACCTACGTGCTGGACTGGAACGGGAAGGATGAGATCAAGTGATCGTCGGATGGGGCATCGAGGCACCGGAAGCCGCTTAAGGCACCGACTGAGTAATCGCAAAGGGGCACAAACCTAGTAAAACTGGCACGCCAAAATCTGGCACTGTAGTTATGATGCGTGCTCAAAGGAACGACAATGAAAACTCTTGAAGACCTCAAAACCATCGACCCGGCCGAAATCGCGAAAAAGGGCGCCGAGGCGCTGCTTATCCAGTTCGGCCACGACCCTAAACACCCTGGCGGGCTTCTCGACCGATTCTTGCCGCGCGTCGACACGGACCTGCACACCTGCCGTTATGACGACATACCGGCAGCGTTGAACGAGCTACATCAACTCCTTCTGAAAGTCACAATCAGCGCTCGGCCTGACCCACACCAGTTGGAGGCCGAAGCAAACGCGTTCTACAGTCGCGGAAGCGCCTTAAACATCCCGCCCGAGGAACTCGACGCGGCCGTCGCTGCGGCAAAACCATCGAAGATAGTTGCACTTGAGTTCGATCGCATCGTCACGGCCGACGGTCGCACGATCATGCGGACCGCGATTCGCGAGCGCATGCGCACTGCAGCGTTCTCGGATGAAGGTTGGCGCCGATTTGTGGGCAGCCTGCCGAAGATCGAAGCGCCCAAGGATCATGTTGAAAATGACTAACGGACCGGCAAAGCACCGCGTGCGCCGACTGGCGACAAAGGCGGGATATAGCACGGCAGAAATCGCCCTCATCTTGATCCAGGTCGACCCACTGTTGATCGACCGCTTCGACCACAGCCGCGTCGTTCTGACGGATGGTCGGCGGATCCCGCGCACTCGAATACACACCCGGCCACGTGGCGACGAGGCATTAGGCAAGTGAAGATCGGCGCCGGTCCATCGATACAGCTTGCGAATATGAAAGTTTACAAACCAACAAGAAAGGTAACCAAAATGTCAACTGAAAAAACCTACAGCTTTGGACAGTTCAACCTCTCACCCGCCGAGAAGTTGCTCATCGCAACATCGATCGCGCGCGGTCAGGGTATCAGCACGCACTCGGTGCCGGTCGCTCCTCCGCCGCGCGAATACACTCGTGGTTTCGGCAGCGACGCACCAGCACGCGTCGGTGGACGGCCCGACGACAAGGAATTTAGCGGCGCGCAAATCAAATTCGAGACTTACGATGATCGGCCCGAGCCGTCCAATGACAAGAATTTGCCCGCTGGTGGTGGTGAATCGGCCGACGACCTTGAGGAGGAAGCTGGTCGCCATCTGGCGGAAGCGGATGACCCTGGCGAAGATCACGATGCGAAAGTTCAGTTAGCTGCCGACTGTTTGCGCCGCGCACAGGCGCTGAAATCCGGCTCGTCGGCGCACAGTTTTAGCTTCGCGCCGCTTCGAAAGTTTACGTCATAGGGCTGGGCGTGATGCTCTCTCGCCGATCGGCGGATCCGGTCTTGTCCACTGGATCCGTCCGCCCTTTCAATCCCGCCGGGCCGCCGTGCACGCACACGGCGTAGGTGGCGGGAAGGATCGTTCACCTCGCCCGTCACCACGCCCGGCACTCACTTAATCTTATGAATGAAAACCTAGTCACGCAAAAGGGCACCCACGACGCTGAAATCGGCGCCGGCTCGCCCGCGCCTCGAATTGCGCGGCCCGACATGCGCACTCGGCGGAGGAAGGTGCGTGGGAGTGTTCCGATCGCACCACCGCCGCGCAAGTTCCCTCCCAAAGTTAAATGAGTAACGCCGATCAAAATATGCCGGACCACGACGACTTCCCCGTCGCGAAGACTAGTGTCGATGACGCCGCTGAAAGCGCCGTTGACACTAGTCCGGCTGCACCTTCGCGCCGCATTGCGAAACGTGATGCGCGCGTGCGCCGAGCCGTGCGCAGCATCCGCAGGTTAGCGCCTCACCTGGACGACCCGATTTTCACTCCGCAGTTGTACGGTTTCGCGGGCATCTGTCTTTTGCTGAGCGACGCTCGAAACAAAATACGTGGTCAGGGTCTCATCGGCGATGACGGCGAACTGCGACCGTCGATAGACACAATTCGTCGGCTTACTGAAACGCAAAGTAAGCTCGCTGAGAAGCTCGGCCTTACGCCTTCGACGTTAAAAGCATTCCGAAAAGAAAAGACGATCGATATCGCGGCGGCCTACGCGGAGCTAGATGATGCCGAACGAAACCGCAACGAGTGACCTTACGCGACACCGCGACGATCCCGTGGCCTTCATCCGCGCGGTGCTTCGCAACCCAGAGGACGGTAGACCCTTCATTCTCTACCCGGCCGAGGCCGAGTTTATCCGGCGCGCATTCACACTGACCACGGATGGCCGACTGAGATTCCCTGAGATGGTTTTCAGTGCGCCGAAAAAGTCGGGCAAGACGGCACTGGCTGCGATGCTCGCGATCTACGTCGCCGTGGTGGTTGGCGGTCGCTACGCCGAAATCTACTGTTTGAGCAACGACTTCGAGCAATCTGTTGGCCGAGTATTTGAGGCCTGCCGGCGAATCATCGAAGCGAGTCCGGTACTCACATCGATCGCGAAGGTGACGGCCAGTAGGATCGAGTTTCTGAGTACCGGATCATTCATTCAGGCCTGCGCTAGCGACTATTCAGGTTTTGCGGGCAGCAATCCCGCCCTTTGTATTTTCGATGAACTTTGGGGCTATGTAAGTGAAGCGTCCACACGATTGTGGGACGAGGCCGTGCCGTCGCCAACTCGCAAGGTCTCGGGCCGACTGACGGTAACGTACAGCGGCTTCAGCGGCGAGAGCAAATTACTCGAGTCACTTTACAAGTTGGCGATTGCCGGCGAACTCGTAGCCCCCGATCTTTACGAGTCGTCCGGGATGCTCGCGTTTTGGACGCATCAACCGCCGGCGCCTTGGCAAACCGAGTCCTGGCTCGCTCAGATGCGGCTGCAGCTTCGACCGAATGCATACCTCAGATTGATCGAGAATCGATGGGTCACTAGCGAATCGTCCTTCGTCGATATGGACTGGTGGGACGCCTGTGTGGCGCCTGACCTGTCGCCCGAGTTGACGAACCCTGGCCTGCCGGTTTGGGTTGGCGTGGACGCATCGGTAAAAAGGGATTCGACGGCGATCGCGGCGGTGACGTTCGAGAACGGCAAAGTCAGACTGGTATGGCACCGCATCTTTCAGCCGAGCCCGACCGACCCGCTCGACTTTGAAATGACGATCGAAAAAACGCTGCTTGAGTTGCGCCATCGCTTCAACGTCCGCGAGGTGAGGTTTGACCCGTACCAAATGCAATCCACGGCACAGCGGCTCACCACGTCCGGCCTTCCTATGATCGAGTTCGCTCAGTCAGTACCGAATCTCACCGAGGCTTCGACCAACTTTTACGAACTCGTGAAGGGTCGCAACCTCGTGGTCTATCCCGACGCTGAGATCAGGTTGGCTGTAAGTCGTGCCGTAGCGCTCGAGACGTCACGCGGCTGGCGAATCGCAAAAGAAAAGCAGAGCCACAAGATCGATATCGTCGTTGCGATGGCGATGGCCGCGCTTCCTGCGGTGCAACAGGGCCAGGTGTCCAACAAGATCGAGTGGACGTCGGGCGCGTCCCGTGATCGTGGTGCTGATCGATGGGCGCTCGGCGGCGATCACGTTGCCGGCACCAGCGACGTTAGCAATCGCGCTTACGCACTCGGACGCGATTTCTGCGAGGCGGAAGATCGGCAAGATGCGCGCTCGAGCTCGCGGATGAGCCGGAATTACTGGAGCAAGCTCTAATGAATATTGTCGAGACTACACCGAAGGTTAAAGCACGCCTATTTGATGCGACTGCTTTTTCGGCTTGCCCTATCTGTGGCTGGCGGGATCCTTACGAAAAACTCGAGTGCGACCGTTGCGCCGTTGCGACGAAGGCCGGAGGCTTCAAAACGCCCACGCAACTTTGGCACGTGTCCACGCGGCCGGACGGCGTGCGAGAGTGGCTGCCACCAGAGTCACGAGGACACGTGCGCAAGCCAGCAGTGGACCTGAGCGACCTGATCCGGCCTAAACCGCGCGGCCGTGCCGACTGAGCACTCGTCGCCGGGCCACTACGTGCCGCCTTTCGCCCTCCCGAGGGAGGAGCCGGCCCGTCAGAAGCGCGCGCCGCGCCTGAGCGGATCATCTTACTTTGCCAGCCGCGGATCGTCGCTGGCGACGCACTGACTAAGAAGCAAGACCTTTTTCACTTCCCAGTCAGGATAGCCACCCAACTGAGGACCGCCGATGCCCGTTTCGATCACGCCTAGGCGTCCATCCTCACATCGCTCGGCGGAATCGAAGCTGCGGATATTAACCCACTTTGAAAAGGTGACTACCGGGTCGGGGATTGGATCGTTGCCGGGGATCGGCACCATCAGATACCAGCCCACAAGCGCGAGCGCGGCGGTGTGACGGGGCTTCATGGGAGACACACATTCAGAGAACCGATCTCACTGATTTCTTTGCCGAGGCAGTTTGTTCTCAAAAACGCGTGCAGTCGATCAATCACGTTCTCGTCCTTCGGGACGAGCCCACCGCCGAACCGATTACCACGATATTCGACGCTCAGATATATCCGCCTGGGAAGTACAGCGTCAGCTTCATAAATCACTACATCACGGAGGATCCCCTGTTCGTGGATCGGGAAGCCTGCTCCCGACGCTTGTGAGCCACCGAATCCGGGAGGCCAGCCGCCAATTTTTGGATGTGTTCGAATTGAATGTTTCATAGAGGATGTAATTTTCCCGATCTACCCTCCCGCGACCTATGGTGCAAGCCATTTCGAACTTGCCCCAACCCATCCTCCTTCGCATCGAGCGCGGGCGCGGCACCGAAGCCCGATACTGGTTCAGTTTGATCGCTGGTCGCGTTACTCCCGCCAATCGGGATCATTGATCGCCTTTTCGATGTCGCGGAGTTCGTCCATGACATTGTGAGCGAAAGTTGTTAGTTCGCGAAAGCCTAACTCGTTCTTCATTTCTTTAACATCATCGCGAAGGCGGCGAATCTCGTCGGCCACGCAATAAAGTAGAAAAGCGAGTACTGAAAATCCACCCACAAGCGCCCAGAACACATTCTCCATCATAGCCGCACCTTCCTCGCTAATGGCGCTGTTGCCGAAGCGACCGCATTTCGCCGATTTATGAAAATTCCGCGTAATCTCTCTCACCACGGGCCTCACCCGCGACCATCCTGCCACTCGCTGGCACGTGTGCCGTCGTGCGCCCCGAACTGGCACGGTGACGCCCACCTCCCGCCGAAACCGCGCCGTGGCCCGAACGACGCGCAACACGAGGCGCTTCTTGGCGACGATGGGCTCCCGCGTGTGGATGGGTAGGTCGGACGGATGCGGGTTGCGCGAAGCAATCTGGACCTCCAACACGTTTAGCCGCGTGGTCGCGAGCCCTACCAGCGTCTGCAGCTTGCGGAATTACTTCCACAAGCTGAGGGTGTGTGCCACCAGTACTCGTCGCCTGCCGTGCCTTCGCCTCGGCCGTATAAAACGGCATCGCGTCGCTCGCCACTCTAGCCTTCTGACGCCCAGATGGCCGCTGGAATCGCCGCAACGTGCCCGTTAGCCTGCCCACGTCGCGCCGCCGCGTAAGATCGGCGTGGTTGTGCCAGTCCAGGGCGCTCGGGCCACGTGGAGCCACGAGCCGGGCCAACAGCCCTTGGCAGAGCGTGGCGGCAACGACGGATCAATGGCGGTTACTGGTCCGATCAGGACGCGGCGAAGGCGACTGACCACATCTGCGCCGAAGCGATCCCGACAACGCCTCCAGCCGAGTGCCGAAACGAGCCCCCAGGGAAGTAACGTCTACGGTGCGTCTACATCACGGCGCGGTAGGGTAAAAAGCCCAATGAATACGGGCGCTTTTCGCGTTAGCCCTCTGGTCATTCATCAGAGGGTCCTGGGTTCAAGTCCCAGACGGCTCACCAAAAAAACCTAAAGAAATCAAAGGTTTTTATCACTAGCAGAGGATCGTCAAGGTCGGCGGGTAGAAGCTCGGGCTAGCACCCGGCTAGCCAGTCCCGCCCTTCGCTCTCAAGCCAAGCCACGGCACGTTTGCCGATCTTTTTTCGTCTCGGGAACGTTCCTAGTCGTTCCATACGCCAGAGCGTAGTACGCGAAAGTCTCGTGATCGTCATCACAATGTCGAGCCGAATAAAGCGCTCGGGCTCGGACAGCGGCCGGGACACGGCGGTTTCAGGCTCGGAGGGTTGTGACTCTCGGAGAGGGACCAACTCGCCCGTCTTTTGGTCGATAAGAAAATTTGCGCATTTTCCAAGTCGTCCAGGCAGTGCCAGTCTACATTTCGATGCGCAGCCACAATTGAGCCCATTCTGCAAGCCCATTTTTTGCGCACACTTAGCACAAGCTAGAATCCGCGCTGGAAAATTCCTTGCTTGACGCGGCGGACGTATCGCGAGGTGCGTGCGCGTGGCTGAGCGTCAGCGATCAGGTCCTCGCGTTCCTGCTTCCCGAGCCACCGCCCGGACGCCAATTGCGCCGCCGCCTGGTGCCGCGGATCGAAATTGTCAAACCGTTGGCTACCCATCGCGGGAACCAATCTAATCGCCGTCGCCGCGCTCCATGTCGCGGCCGGGAGTGCCAACAGTAGGGCCTCGGCACGATCCGGCGAATCGACGCCTCTTTTTCGCGCCGCTTCCTTTCGACTCAATTTGAACACGGCCGGCGCCGTCAAGCAGGTAGCGGACGCCGATTCTCTTTTTTCAACGGCTTTGTGATGAACTAGGGACGGTGTGACGGGAGCTGACGCGGGCTCGGGCGAGCCCGAGCTATCGACTTCTGGAAGGACTCGCCCCCAAAACAAAGAAGTGCGATCAATTCCGGGCCGTGAACTCCCACCGAATGTTCCGGCGAAGCTACATTCCTCGCCGAATCGTCACGATATTCGGGAAAACCTTTCTGACCAGCAACTTTGCGGGCTATTCTGAGCATCAAAATGCCGTGAGGTGTCGACTTCTGCCTTTCGTTTGGCAGTCATCGTGTAACTTCGGGAGGCAATCGCCGGAAGATCAAAGTAATGAACGACAAATTCTCCCGTAATCGTGGCGCCCGATTCCTCTCGCGCCGCGCTTTTGTCACGACTGCGCTCGGATTGCCGATCGCACTCGCGCTCGGCTTGACCCCTCGCGCGCAGGCCGAAGCCACCTCGGATACGCCGACGGTCACCGTGATCGAGTTCACTGACGCCGGTGTGAAAAAGGGGCCCTCGACAATCCCGAAAGTAGTCAAAAGCCCGGCCGAATGGCGCAAGCAGCTATCATCCGAGCAATTCCACGTGACCCGCGAGAAAGGTACGGAAGCGCCCTTCGAGAATCAGTACGACGAGTGGAAAGAAGTCGGAATCTACCGCTGCGTATGTTGCCGCAACGCGCTCTTCAACTCGGCCAACAAATTCGATTCGCATACCGGATGGCCCAGTTTCTGGGCGCCGATCGCCCCCGAGAATGTCCGCACGCAGAGCGATCGATCGTTTTTCATGGAGCGCACCGAGGTCTTGTGCACTGAATGCGACGCGCATCTGGGTCACGTCTTCGACGACGGGCCACCGCCCACCGGACTGCGCTACTGCATGAACTCGGCGGCGATGATCTTCGTCCCCACACCCGCATCAAAGCGCTAGGGGTGCCCGGAGGGAGAGGGGAAAAGAGTCGTGAAACCTGACACTTCCCACAGTGAATAGACTGGGGTGGGTCATGCGGAGCGCGTCGATGAGGCCATGCGGGGATGAGTACGCGAGGGGCGGGGGAGACTCCGAGGGCGGCGAATGGGTCCCGGTGCTGTGCTTTTTTCGGGATTCTCGTATCTCACATTCACTGACCCCCCCCGGAGGCTCATAGCAGGACGAGCTAACGCGGGTTACGCGGGTTCGACGTTCCAGATATCGCGGCCGTATTCGCGCACCGTGCGATCGCTCGAAAATGTGCCGATGCGCGCGACATTGAGAATCGCCTTGCGCGTCCATCCGGCAGGCTCGACATACTCACTTGAAATCTGCGCCTGGGTCTCGATATACGACGCGAAATCGGCGAGCAGGAAGTAGTCGTCGCGATTGAGCAGCACGTCGCGAATCCAGCGAAATAGTCCCGGCTCCTCGGGGCAAAAGCGGTCGGACGCCAGTTCGTCGAGCACGCGCTTGAGCCGCGGGTCGGCATCGTAATATTCGGTCGGATGGTACTGGCGCCCCGCGACCATCTCGGCAATCTGGCCGGCGGTAAGCCCGAAAATAAAAATATTGTCGGCGCCGACCGCCTCGCGAATCTCGATATTGGCGCCATCGAGCGTGCCGATCGTGAGCGCCCCGTTCATCGCGAACTTCATGTTGCCGGTGCCCGATGCTTCCATGCCGGCAGTGGAAATTTGCTCCGACACGTCGGCCGCGGGAATGATCTTCTCGGCCAGCGAGACGCGATAGTCGGGCAGGAACGCGACCTTGATCAGCCCGCGCGTGCGGACGTCATTGTTGATCACTTCGCCGAGGTTGTTGATCAGCTTGATGAGCATCTTGGCGGCCCAGTAACCCGGCGCGGCCTTGCCCGCCATGATGTACGCGCGCGGCGCCGGCGGCTCGACTCCGTCTTCGACGAGGGTGAGGTACTGGTGGATGATTCCCAGCGCCATCAGGAGCTGGCGTTTGTACTCGTGGATGCGCTTGGCCTGCACGTCGAAGATCGCCGCCGGATCGACATCGACATGCGCAACGCGGTTGATGATGCGGGCGAGGCGCTCCTTGTTGGCGCGCTTGATCGCCTCGAAGCGGCTCTGGAAGCCGGGGTCGCCGGCGCGTGCTTCGATTCCGGTGAGCAGTTCGAGGTCGGTCACCCACGCGGGGCCGACGGTTTCGTCGAGCAGACTTGCGAGGCCCGGGTTCGCCATCAGGAGCCAGCGGCGCTGGGTGACGCCGTTGGTCTTGTTGCTGAAGCGCTCGGGCCACAGCCGATAAAAGTCCGGCACGAGGCGGGTCTTGACCAGTTCCGAATGCAGCTCCGAGACCCCGTTTACCGAATGGCTGCCGACGATCGCGAGATGCGCCATTCGCACTTGCCCCCCCTCGGGGTTCTCCTCGATGATCGCGGACCGCCGGGCGCGATCGAGATCGTCGGGCCAGACGATTGCGGCCTCGCTCAGGAAGCGGCGGTTGATCTCGCCGATGATCTGCAGATGACGCGGTACCACGCGCTCCATCAAACCGATCGGCCAGCGCTCGAGCGCCTCGGGCATCAGCGTGTGATTGGTGTAGGCCACCGTCGCGCGGGTCAGTTCCCAGGCGGTCTCCCAGTTCTGCTCGTATTCGTCAACGAACTGACGCATCAGCTCGGCAACCGCCAGCGCAGGATGGGTATCGTTGAGTTGAATCGCGACCTTGTTAGGGAAATCCGACAAATCTTCGCCGCGCCGCAGGAAGCCGTGGATGATGTCGCGCACGGCGCACGCGACGAAGAAGTATTCCTGCAACAGGCGCAGTTCGCGACCAGCCTGCACGGAATCCGACGGATACAGTACTTTCGAAATGGTCTCCGAGACCATCTTCTGCTCGACCGCCTTCATGTAGTCGCCGGCGTTGAAGATCTGCATGTCGAATTCGCTCGACGATCGCGCCGAATAAAGCCGCACATAGTTTACCGCGTGCCCGCCGTATCCGACGATCGGCAAGTCCGAGGGCACGCCGGAGATCATGCGCCAATCAACCCACGCGGGTTTGTACTCGCCGTGGCGATCGATGCGATGTTCGATGCGGCCGTAAACCGGTATCAGGCACGATTCCTCCGGACGTTCGACCAGCCATGGCGAGGTCTCGCGCTGCCATGCGTCGGGCATCTCAACCTGATGGCCATCGCGAATCTCCTGGCGAAAGAGCCCGTACTCGTAGTTGATGCCGTAGCCATAGCCCGGCATGTCGAGGGTCGCGAGCGAATCCAGAAAGCACGCGGCCAGCCGCCCGAGGCCGCCATTGCCGAGCGCCGCGTCGGGCTCGTAATCGAAGAGCAATTGCAGGTCGAAGCCGTTCTCCGCCAAGACCTCGCGGCAGACCTCGATAAGCCCGAGATTGTAGAGGTTATTCTCGAGCGATCGCCCGATCAGAAATTCCAGCGACAGGTAGTAGACCTTCTTGGCGTGACGGCGTTCGAAGCGCGCCTCGGTCGCGAGCATCTTTTCGACCAGCAGGTCGCGCACGACCATCGCGGTGGCGCGATACCAGTCCGCCTTGGTGAGCTGAATCCGGCGCTTGGCCAGCGTGAAGCGCAGGTGATGATCGATCAGCGTGCGAAAGAGCTTGCCGCGGTTATCGTTTACGGGCGAAAGGGCCATGCTGAACTAATTCCTTCGAACTCGTCGATTAAGATTCCTTGTGCCTCTACCCGCGAAGCTACCGATCCGTCCGGCGTGGGTCTATCGGGTAGCGCCGTCCGTTTGTCAAATTCCGGCGCGCCGTTATAAAGTTTGTTCCATGAGCACCACCAGCGAACTCGGCATCAACGGGCCTCTCGACCGCATCGAGGCGCCGATGAACTACCTGGTCGATACGGGTGAGAAGCCCGTCAGCTATACCTACGAGCCGCCGCCGGGCGTGCCGGCGCGTTCCGGCAAGATCGTCAAGCAAACCGTTCCGATCGTCAACGGGCGGCCGGTGGTCGATCAAATCACGCTCGACAACCAGGGCTTCATGCTCACCGAGACGCCGACGGCGGTGCACGACTTCTATAATGATGAAGAGGTGCGGCGGGTCTATTACCCCGAGGTCGAGCGGCTGGTGAAGAAAATAACCGGCGCGGCGCGAGTAATCGTGTTCGACCACAACGTCCGCAACGGTTCCAAGGAGATGCGGGCGAAGTTGGGCGTGCGCGAGCCGGTGAAATTCGCGCACAATGACTATACCATCAAGTCGGGGCCGCAGCGCGTGCGTGAACTGGTCGGCGATGCCGAGGCCGCTGAGCTGCTCAAGCATCGCTACGCATTCATCAACGTCTGGCGCCCGGTGCGCGGACCGATTGAGGAGTTCCCGCTGGCGGTCTGCGACGCCAATAGCATGACGCTGAAGGACTTCGTGGCGACCGATCTCAAATATCGCGACCGCACCGGCGAGGTCTATTCAGTGGCCTACAATCCGGCGCATCGATGGTTCTATTTCCCGCGGATGCGCACCGATGAAGCCCTCCTGCTCAAGTGCTTCGATTCCGACGAGCGCCGCACCCGTTTCACGGCCCATTCGGCCTTCGAGGATCCGACTTCACCGCCCAACGCGGCCCCGCGGGAAAGTATCGAGGCGCGCACGATTCTGTTCTTCGCGCCCGAGAAATCCTGAGCGCGGACGCGCCGTCTCTCCGTAACGCCCCGAAATAGTCGAATAGCACAAAACTTTTAAGTTCTTTCGAAAACTGAAACCTCATTGAGGTTTCACGGCATTCCATGCCGACGGTGGGCCACGCTCGCGATGCTCGATTGTCGGCAGGGACGTGCGGGCTTCGCCCTGGGAAAACCTCTGTCGGGATGGCCGCTCGAATTGGTAGTGCGAGTGGCTTCGTCGGGCGTGGGTTGATAAAACGAGCGCCGCCGAAACATTCCAGTAATACCGCACTAAGGCCCGGGATGCTTCGCTGCGAGCAGCCCAACAGTCTTGACCTGACTTTTCGGACTGCTCGCGGTGCTCGGGTAGGTGGTCCTGTGATAACGGACAAGGGTGAATTCGTGTCTCCACTTGCTATATCAAACAGAAAACATCACCTTGGGCGCGCGCCGATGGTATATTCGGAGTCGCGGGCTACTGACATGATCATCGAATCCGGGCTCGCCAAACTGGAGCGGCGTTGATGGAAGCGAAACAGCGGCAGGAAATCGATCTGTTCAAGGTGGCCGGCGTTCAGATCGCGATCGACTATTCGTGGCTGATCATTTTCGTGCTGGTACTCTGGAGCCTCTCGGCCGGCTACTTCCCTGAACTGCACCCGGGCTACCCGGGTATCGATTATTGGATGGTCGGCATCGTCGCGACGCTGCTGTTCTTCGCCTCGATCGTGACTCACGAACTCGCCCACGCGATTGTCGCCAACCACCTCGGGCAGCCGGTTGAGCGCATATCGCTGTTCATCTTCGGCGGCATGGCCCATCTGGGTCACGAGCCCACCAGCGCCCGCGATGAACTCAAAATCGCCGCGGTCGGTCCCTTGACGAGCTTCGTGCTCGGCACGTTCTTCCTCGCGATTCCGGGCGCGTTCGGCTTCCACGAATCGTACCCGATGTGGGCCTCGGTCTTCGATTACCTCGGTTTCATCAATTTCGCACTCGGCCTTTTCAACCTGCTGCCCGGATTTCCGCTCGACGGCGGCCGCATCCTGCGTGCGATGATGTGGGCGCGCTCGGGCGATTTCCGGCAGGCCACCGCGCGCGCCTCCGAATGGGGACGAGGCATCGCCTACGGCCTGATTTTTTTTGGCGCTCTGCAAATCTTTTCGGGCTCCCTGATTGGCGGGCTGTGGCTGATCTTCATCGCGCTGTTTCTCAAGGGCGCCGCCTCCTCCAGCTACCAGAGCATCGTTATCGAGCAAGTCCTCGGCAGCGAGCGGGTCAGCGATCTGATGGTGCGCGATCCAGTCACGATCGACGCCGCGATGACGGTCGCCGACGCCATCAACGATCGCTTCATGCACCACGGCTACGGCGCCTACCCGGTTATCGACAATGGGCGCGTGACCGGCCTCGTCGGCCTCAGCCACGTGCGCGATTGCCCGGTCGAGGAGCGCCGCTACAAGCGCGTGAGCGACATCATGCGCCGACTCGATTCGGCGATCGTGATCGCCCCCGACGCGCCGGTCTCCAACGCGCTCCGGCAGATGGCGGAGGCCGACAGCGGGCGCCTGCTGGTGATGGAAGCAGAACGTCTCGTCGGCCTGCTCTCGCGTTCCGCGGTCGCGCACTTCATTATGTTGCGCAGTCAACTGGGCTTTACGGCGCCGGGGGGCGCACAAGCGGCGGCCGCCCCGACTTCAAGCGCGGCTTAAGCCGACGATGCCGCAAACCGTGGTGGGTGTGGGCCGGATAGAAACGATGGCAAAGCCGTTGAGCGCCCTGATTGCGGGAATCCTCGCGGGCCTGATGCTCGCCGGATGCGCCGCAAACGAACCGCCGACTTCCGCACAAATCGAGGTGATGCGCCCGCGCCCCGCGTTATTCGCCGACCCCGCGCAGATGAAGCCCGGGCCCGATGGCAGCGATTTGCTCTACTACCAGGACCTCGATGCCGAATCGTCGCGCTACGGCAGGATCATTATCGAGCCGGTGACCCTGTGGTGCGGCGACATGACGCTCGATATCGCGCCCGAGGATCAATTCGTGCTCAGCGTGTATATGTACCAAGTGCTCAAGCAGCACCTGGGCCGCGATTTTACGATTGTCGATGAGCCGGGACCGGGCGTGATGCGCCTGCGCATCGCGATCATCGATTTCGGGCGCGCCCCGACCGGCATGCACACGGTCTCATCGATGCCCCCGCCGGCCGCCCTGCTCGAAGTCGTCAAGCAAATTTCCCCCGGGGCCTATTCCTTCACGGGCGCCGCCGAGAGCGAAGGCGAAGTGACCGACTCAATAACCGGCGCGCGCCTGCTGGCGTGGGTCGATCACCGTATCGGCGGCGGCTCGCACAAGACGCCCGCGCAATGGCAATGGGGCGACGCCCATGCCGCGATCGACTACTGGGCCGAGACCCTGAGCGCGCGCCTTGCCCAATGGCATTACCAGGGCGACGTCGCGGGCTGAGCGCACGAGGAACTCCCGGCCATGAGCGACACCGTCAACCCGCCTGCCGCGGCACCTTCGATCGGCAGTGCCGTCGGCAACGGCCGTCAGGTCGATGTCGTACGCGCCGAGGGGGGCAAGGTCGTGGTGCGGGTCTCCGGCGCCTGGCATCTGCGCCGCGGCATGCCGCTGGCCGCTTCCGTCGAATCGGCGCTGACGGCAGGCGCGCGTCCGCCGCAGGTCTCCGTTGACGCGACCGGCGTGACCGAATGGGACAGCAGCCTGGTCAGCTTTATCGTCGGGATCGATGCCATTTGCCAGGCGCGCAAATTCCCCTTCAGCCGCGAAGGATTGCCGCCCGGACTCGACCGCCTGATCAAACTCGCCGAGGCCGTGCCCGAGAACAAGGAGGCCATCCTCGAAGATGTGGGCGGCCCGTTCGTAACGCGGATCGGCGCCGCAATCATCGCCTACCTCACCGCCTCCGGGAAATTCGTTGAGTTCATCGGCATGGTCGCCCTCGCGCTCGCGAGCTTCGTGCGCGGACGATCGCGCTATCGGCGCTCCGATCTGATGGATGTGATCCAGGCCTGCGGCGCCAATGCCCTCGGCATCGTTTCGCTGATCAGCTATCTGGTCGGCGTCATTCTGGCTTATATGGGCGCGGTCCAGTTGCAGCAGTTCGGCGCGGCGATTTATGTCGCCGATCTCGTCGGCATCGGGATGGTGCGCGAGATGGGCGCGATGATGACCGCGATCATCATGGCCGGACGCACCGGCGCGGCCTTCGCGGCAGAACTGGGCAGCATGAAGGTGACGCAGGAAATCGACGCGCTCTCGACGATGGGCATCTCGCCGATGGAATTCCTCGTGCTGCCCCGGATGATCGCGCTCATCCTGATGATGCCGCTGCTCTGCCTCTATTCCGACATCGTCGGTATTCTCGGCGGCGCCACAGTCGGGGTCGGCGTCCTGGGACTCTCGCTGACCGCCTATTGGCATCAAACCGTACAGGCGGTCACGATGACCGCGCTGGTCGGCGGGCTGGTCAAAAGCGCAGTGTATGGCGTGCTGATCGCTTTGGCAGGCTGTTACGAGGGCTTTGAATGCGGCAGCAGCTCGTCGGCGGTGGGCGAAGCCGCGACCGCCGCGGTCGTCAGCGCTATGGTGATGATCGTGGTCGCCTGCGGCATCTTCGCCGTTCTCTTCCACATCCTGGGAATCTGAGGGGACGCGCCGGCGATTCAGCTCATCCTAAAAACATCTTCAAGCGCTGCTGACCAAATGACGCTATTGTGTAGGGATATCCGAGAGCGAGGGCGCGACTAGATTGGCTACCGGAAATAGTGCGGGCGGCGTCGCGGCGGCGGCAAACGGTATCGCCAAGGATCGCCCGCCGCAGATCGAGGTGCGCAACCTCACCATGGCCTATGGCAGCTTCGTCATCATGCACGACCTCAACTTCACCGTGCGCCGCGGCGACATCTTCGTCATCATGGGCGCTTCGGGCTGCGGTAAAAGTACCCTGCTGCGTCACCTCCTCGGTCTGATGGAGCCCGTGCGCGGCGAAATCCTCTACGACGGCGTGAATTTCACCACCGCCGCACCCGAGGAGCGCGAGGCGATGCTGCGGCGCTTCGGCGTGCTCTACCAATCGGGGGCGCTGTGGAGCTCGATGACCCTGGCGGAGAATATCGGCCTGCCGCTGGGCGAGTTCACTGATTTGAGGCCGCCCGAGATTCGCGAAATCGCCTTGCTCAAGCTCGCCCTGGTCGGCCTCAAGGGTTTCGAGGATTACTACCCCAGCCAAATCAGCGGCGGTATGCAGAAGCGCGCCGGTCTGGCGCGTGCAATCGCGCTCGATCCCGCGATTCTGTTTTTTGACGAGCCCTCGGCCGGCCTCGATCCGGTCAGCTCGCGCCTGCTCGACGATCTCATTCTGGCGCTGCGCGACAGTCTCGGCGCCACCCTGGTGGTCGTCAGCCACGAACTGCCGAGCATCTTCGCCATCGCCACCAACAGTGTGCTGCTCGACGCCGAGACTCACAGCATAATCGCCATGGGCGATCCGCGCGAATTACTCGCCCATTCGACCGAACCGCGGGTGCGGCAGTTTCTGACACGAGGCGAGCCGGCGCCTAACTCGGAGAAGGCACATGGCTAAACGAGCAAACCCGGCCTTCGTCGGCGCATTCGTGATCGGCGCGATCGCCCTCGCGATTGCCGCGGTGGCGCTGCTCGGATCAGGTTCTCTGTTTCGCAACACCCATCAGTTCGTCTGTTTTTTCGACGGCAACGTCAACGGTCTGCGGGTCGGCGCGCTGGTCAAATTCAAGGGCGTCGAGATCGGCGAGGTGCGGCAGATTCTGCTGAGCCTCAATGCCGCCACCGGACCCGTCACCGTCGGCAGCTCGAGCGTGATCAGAATTCCGGTCGTCATCGAGCTCGACGAGGGCCGCATCCTCAAGCGCGGCGCCACCTATATCAACGTCGGCAATCCGGCCGGCATGAAGCTCGCCATTGCTCGCGGGCTGCGCGCCCAATTGGCGACCGAGAGCCTGCTGACCGGTCTGCTCTATGTTGACCTCGACATGCATCCGGGTACTCCGGCGCGGTTTGCGACCGACCAGAATTCGCCCTACACGGAAATTCCGACCATGCCGACCGCCTTTGAACAGGCGCAATCGGTCGCGCTCAAGCTGATGGACCAGCTCGACAAGGTCCATGTCGATAAACTCGTCGTTACGGCGACCCAGGCGCTCGCCGCCGTCAAAGACCTCGCGGAATCGCAGAACCTGAAAGAATCGATCGCCTCGTTGAAGGAAACCGGCCAGAGTCTGAACAAGACTTCCGAAAGTATCCGCACCCTGACCGTGCATCTCGACCGCCAGATCGGACCGCTGGGCACGAGCCTGCAGATGACGGCGCGTAATGCCGACGCGACCTTCAAGAAGACCCAGGTCACGCTCGATCGCCTCGACGATACGCTGCGCCCCAACGCCCCACTGCTCTACCAGGCCAACCACACCCTGGTCGATCTCTCCGAGGCCGCGCGCGCGATTCGTCAACTGGCCGAATATCTCGAGCGCAATCCCGATGCTATCGTGCGCGGGCGTTCCTTTAAGAAGGACGGCGAATGAAGCGGCGCAGCCTCCTCATCCTCCTCGCGATCATTTCAATGCCGCTCGCCGGCGGATGTTCGGTGCTGTCGCCACGCCCCGATCCAACCAAGTTCTATGTGCTGACCGCCATCGCGGGCGCCGATAGCGTCCGGCCGCCGCCAACCAACGCGAGCAATCTCGCCATCGGGCTGGGCCCGGTGATATTCCCGGATTATCTCGCACATCCCGAAGTCGTCACGCGCGTCTCCACCAATCGCATCGAACTGTCCACCACCGACCGCTGGGCCGAACCGCTCGACGAGAGCGTGCGGCACGTGCTCGCGAGCAACCTCGCGACGCTGCTCGGCATCGAGCAGGTGGTGCCGTTCCCATGGTACGCCTCGGCCAAACTCAATTACGAAATCGAGGTGACTATCGAGCGCTTCGAGCGTGACGGCGCCGGCGGCACGCAACTCGTCGCAACCTGGCTCGTCCGCGACGGGCTCAATCACCAGCTGCTGGTTTCGCGGCGATCGAATTTCAGTGAGAGCGCCGGCGCTCAAACCGGCGCCACCGGAGCTTCGATGGAGGGTGCAGCGGCGGCTCTCAGCGCCGATTTGAGCGACCTCAGCAAACAAATCGCCGACGCCATCACCGCGTTGAACTCCACGCGCCGCGCCCCTGCGCCCAACTGAACCGCCCCCGCTCCCCTGAGTCATCCTGGTTCACGACCGTCATCCTGAACGCGCTCAATCCAGTTGTTGAGGAACGCAAAACTGATGTTTTCCGGAAACTGAAACCTCACGAGGTTTCACGGCATTCCATGCCGACGGTGGGCCACGCTCGCGTTGCTCGGGCAGGCGGCTAAGTCACGCGGAACTATAGCTTTTCCGGAAACTGAAACCTTTGAAAGGTTTCAGACTTCCCACGGTGAATAGACATCAGTAGGTCATGCGGATCGCGTCGATGAGACCTTTGGTGGACGCGGAAGCATGGTTGCGGCGGGAATCAGGAAGAACGTCACGGCCATATCGCGAATTTCAGAGACTTGCGGGGTAACACCGCCGAAATACCCGAAGGTCTATCAAATCGCCCGCACTCTCCGTTTTGCCGCGTGACTTTGCTGCTTTCCCGAGCAACGCCACCGTGGTCGAGTATTACACCCCGCGCCCACTCGTCCGCGCGATCGTGTGCAGCCCCATATCGGCGAGCGCATCCAGGACGGCGCCTGCGACTCCTCCGCTCGCCCTACTTCCGTCCTCGCGGGCCGAAGAAGCGGTCACCATTGAAGTGAATCAAGTGATCAGGAATGTCGGCAAGCCACACTTCGGTTTCCCATGCGATGTGTCGGGCGTGTTTCTTGAATTCGGCCATATCCGGAAAGGCACTCACAAACACCATTCCTGCGGGGCATCTCGCGAACATCGCTTCAAGTTCGACGATACGTTTCGGGGATACCGGCCCGTGCGAGGTTACTGCCTCGATCAGAAAAAGCCACTCCCTTTTCCGGTCATACAAGACCACATCGGGCAACTTGTCATGCTCGGTAATGGGGACATTGAGACGCAGAAGCTCCGTGGTTTCAACGACCAAATTTTTCTTCGAGGTGTCGCCAAAGTACAGCAACTCCGAGCCTGGCGCGAAGCGCCGGCCGAATTCCTCTACGATGGCCCGTTGAACTTCGTTGTGTTTGCCTGGTGAGAGGTGCAATTTCTGACCGTCCGGCAGCGTGACGGGAACTCGGCGGCCTTCGCGCTCCGGTGAATAGAGATCCCTCAGCGCTCCGTGCTCGGCAATGAATTTTCTTGCGGCTTGGTTCCACTTGCGCGTGCCGTGCGCTTTCACAGCCGCGAGCGCTGCTTCAGAGATTGCGTAATGTGCGCGGGGACTGTTGGTCGGTAGGCCGGGCTCAAAAGGATTGTAGTCGGCGATGTGGCCCTGGACGAATTGATGCAGTACCTGTCGCCGAAATGTCTCGCGCGTATTGGGGGCATAGTCCTTGCGGAACTTCTCCCTCACATAATCCATTATCCCTTTCGTGACGGTGCATCGAATGCGTTTGGCGTTCGACTACGGATCGTCCGGCCCTAACGCACAAAGTGAAATCAGTGTCAGACCCGACATCTCATTCGACTGAGCGGCGGGAAGCCCCAGCCCCTTCAGGATGATTCGTGCCTCCTCAATACTAGCCACGGGCATGCGCTTTCTTTTTATGATTCTTGCCGACCATTTGCATCACCAACTGGTCAAGCGCCGCAGCATCGTACGATAGCACCTGTATTTGCTGTCCCATCGCGGTGATGGCTTCGAGAGTTGGCAGAGGCATCGTGCGGAGCTCGGTTGCGCTCACCTGCGTATTCCCGTTGCTGGTCCTGAAGTAGTTGTCCAGCAAGTGGCTATTGAACAGGGCCGCCAAGCCGAATGTCTCAGCCTCGGTCAACGTGCCGCCGGGGCGAGAGATGTAGTTCAAATGATTTTCCAGGCCGATCATTGAAGCTGTGCTGGATCGCGCGAGATAAGGGGCGGCTACGAGGCGGCGCTCTTCTTCCTTCGCGCTGAAACGCCGCAGCAAAACGTAATTCCGGTTGGGCACGAGCAGCGGCTGCGCCGCGATGACGTGTTTTATGTATTCCGGCTTGCGACGATCCAGCGGCCATGTCACCCGCATCGGCTGCACGTGGTTCATCCATATTAGTGGCACGTGGCTTCCCGGCACTTGCCCGGCCTTGTCGATAAACTCAGTGGCGCGAAACGGCACGACCGGTCCCGTCGAGATCTGCAGGCCAAATGCCTTAAGCGACCCAGGCCAACGATCGACCACTCGCATGAAGTCGTCTTCAAGGCTGCCGACTGGCAACCGCAGAACTTTCTCCCGCGATCCCATATCGAGCACGGAATCGAGGCGCACGGTCCGCCGCTCACGTGAGTCCAGGTCGGTGACCCCTTCGCTCGCGGAGATAGTCAGCATCGCGCTCATGTCTCGGTGCACCCAGGCATCCTGACGGAGACCTTTCAGGATAATGTTCTCCTGCAAAACTTCGTCACGGCCAAAGGCTACGCGGCGCGAACCGAAGAGATGCACCAACTCAGGCCGGACGCTATTAAAAAACCATTCACGGAATAGGCGGAAGTAGGGGCCCGACGCGAAGCTGCGCGGTGTAATGAATAGCAGCTCGCCGCCATCCCGTAGCAGCGCGGCGCCGATCGCCATGAACAGACCGTATATATTTGGCTGCCCATGGATTACCGACGCCGCAGCTTGCGCGCGAGGGTCGGCCTTGTTGAGTTTGAAATAAGGCGGGTTCGCGATCACTACGTCAAAAGCGCGACCGGCTGACAAATGCGGCAGGAATCCACCCACGCTGCGCAGCGCCGCCGCGTGTTCCAGAATAAAGTCGAAACAGACAATTTCGACCGCGATGTCGGTTCCACGCGCGGCGCCCCAGTCTCTCAGATCGGCAAGAACCTGAGCCAGAATTTCGGCCAAGGCGGGGTCCACTTCATACGCGACCAATTCGATGCGTCGAGGAGCCGAGGACCGTGCAACGAGCGCCTCGACCGTGGCGCAAAGCAGAATTCCGGCACCGGCCGCAGGATCAAGGATGCGAAGAGCATCCCCGCCGGCCGCGATTTGCGCGGCCATGAAATTTGCCACCGCGATCGGCGTCAGATAGAGCCCGTGGTTCTTCCGATGCTCGACGGTGACCCGCGCGGCGTATGCCGCACCGATCCGGTCAGCGCGATAGGTGGGACGCTCCGCCTCATCTTGCGGCTCCGCAATGGCTGCGGCCGATATCGCGCGCTGACTCTGAAGATGTTTGACGCTCATGCAGGTGTCGCCAGTTCGTTGCACGCAGTCTAACTGAGCAAGCGACATACAGAAAAGGCCAGTTCTGTTGCCGATCGAACTGGAAAGTCGCCCGAGACAGCGGTCTCATCGACAGCGCAAGGACGCTTCGACTCACCCCGCGTGAGCGAGCAGCTAGGTGTCGGCGGCGGGAATCAGGTCGAGTTGCGAGAGCCACACGTCGGCCTCGCTATCGCTCGGTGCGCGATAGTCCCCGCGCGGCGATAGCGATCCGCCGGAACCGACCTTGGGCGCGTTCGGAATACAACTGCGCTTGAACTGACTGGTCTTGAAGAACCGGTAAAGAAAAGTCCGCAAGTGCGTCTTGATCTGCCCGAGCGTGTACTGATGACGTTGCGCGGCGGGAATCTCCGGCCACGAGCCGAGCGCTCGATCATGCCATGCCGACCAGGCCAAAAACGCGATCTTTGGGGGCGGATAGCCAAACCGCAGCGTGTAGTAGAGCGTAAAATCGTGCAACTCATACGGGCCGAGAATGGATTCGGTGTCCTGCTCGGGATCGCTGCTGCCGGCGCGCGCCGGGACCAGTTCGGGGCTGATCTGCGTCGCGAGAATCTCGAGCAAGGTCGCACTCGCCTCCGGCCCGAACCGATGGGTATCGGCAACCCAGCGGATGACGTGCTGGATCAGGGTCTTGGGCAGGCTCGCATTGATCGCATAATGCGACATGTGATCGCCCACGCCATAGGTGCACCAGCCCAATGCGAGTTCGCTCAAGTCGCCGGTGCCGACGACGATCGCGTCGTTGAGATTGGCGAGTCGAAACAGATGGCTGGTGCGCTCGCCGGCCTGCACGTTCTCGAAAGTGACGTCGTATTGCTCGCGGCCCTCGGTGTACGGATGGCCGATGTCCCTGAGCATCAGCAGCGCGCTCGGACGGATGTCGAGTTCGTGCGCCTCGCATTCGATCGCCGCCATCAGGCGGCGCGCCTGCGCGAGGGTGCGCGCGCTGGTCGCGAACCCCGGCATCGTGTAGGCGAGCAGATTGCTGCGCGGATAGTCGAGGCGGTCGAGCGCCTGAGCGCATACGAGCAGCGCGTGGGTGGAATCGATACCGCCCGAGATGCCCAAGACGACGCGCTTGAGGCCGGCCGACTTGAGCCGGCTGGCAAGGCCCTGGACCTGGATCTCGTAAACCTCCGCGCAGCGCTCGCCGCGGCGCGCGGGATCGGACGGCACATACGGAAAGCGCTCGTAGCGGCGCTCGAGGGGCAGGCGCTCCGTGCGCGGCGGTTGTGCGGAAAACGTCACGGTGCGGAAATCCGTCAGCGCCGCGCGTTCGTTGCGAATCGAATAACCGAAGCTGGTCTGGCGCATCCGCTCCTGCCCCAGCCGTTCGAGATCGATCTCGGAGCAAATCAGTTGCGCGCCGTAATGGAAGCGTTCGGATTCGGCGATCAGATTGCCGTTCTCGCAGATCAGCGCGTGACCGTCCCACGCGAGGTCGGTGGTCGATTCGCCGGAGCCGGCCGCGGAGTATAGATACGCCGCGAGGCATCGTGCGGACTGGCTCGCGACCAGGTCGCGCCGATAGTCGGCCTTGCCGACCGTGATATTCGAGGCCGAAAGATTCAGGAGGACACTCGCGCCGGCCAGCGCCGCGTGCGACGACGGCGGAATCGGCACCCACAGGTCCTCGCAAATCTCGGCGTGGATCGTCAGTGCGGGAATATCGACGGCCTGAAAGAGAATCCGGCTGCCGAACGGAACATTGCCTTGCCCCGCGATTTCGATTTCGTTGCGCAGCGCGTGGTCGCCCGGATTGAACTGGCGCAGCTCGTAAAACTCGCGATAGTTGGGTGGATAGGTTTTCGGCACGACGCCGAGCACACGACCGCGATTGATGAGCACCGCGCAGTTGTAAAGGAGATGGTCAACTTCGAGCGGCATCCCGATCGCGGCTACGATCGGCCATGAGGCGGAAGCCGACAGGATTTTCGCGAGCCCGTCGCGGCATCCGTCGAGCAGGGCGCGCTGATGGAACAGATCGTCGCAGGTATAGGCCGAGAGCCCGAGTTCGGGAAAGAGGACGAGGATCGCCTTGCGATCGAGCGCGTCGCGCATCAGCGCGATCGTCTGATCGGCGTTGTAGGCGGGGTCCGCGACGCGCACCGAGGGAATGCCGACGGCGACGCGGATGAAGTCGTGATTGTACAGGTTGTAGAACTCTGCTCCCGCTTTCACATGACCGCCCTTCTCGACCCTTCAGGGCCGCTAACGCTCATCAGGCATAATGTTACAACTAAATTAATCGGATAGCAGTCATCGAGCAGCCTATTGCGCAGACGGGGGCAGGGACCGCAGAGCGATGCGAAGGAAGGGAGGGAAAGAGCTGTGAAACCTTTGAAAGGTTTCACACTTCCCACGGTAAATAGATACCAGTAGGTCATGCGGATCGCGTCGATGAGACCCTTGGTGGACGCGTACGCATGGTTGCGGTGGCAAGCAAGACGAGCGGGCGCAGCGCCAGTAGAAAAATGCGAGCGTCAAGCATTGAAAAAAAGGTCTTCACAGGGCGCAGCCCGCGTCTTACCAATGGGAAGTCTGAAACTTCGAGAGGTTTCGGAAAAGAACGACAAGTTCTGTGTTCCTCGACCACTCTCCCTTGCGCGGAGCCGGGGCGGGAAAACAGGGTTAGTCGGTGACGGCGCCGAGGCTGCTGGTCGAGACCTGGGCGGCGTATTTCGCGAGCACCCCGCGAGTGTAACGCGGCTTGGGCGGCGTCCAGGCGGCGCGCCGGCGTGCAATTTCCGTCTCCGGCACGTTCAGGTTGAGCACGCGCTTGTCGGCGTCGATCGTAATCGAATCGCCCTCGTGGACCAGCGCGATCAATCCGCCGACCTGCGCTTCGGGTGCGACGTGGCCGACGACCAGCCCATAGGTGCCGCCTGAGAAACGACCGTCGGTGATCAGCCCGACCGAATCGCCGAGGCCCGCGCCGATAATCGCCGAGGTCGGCGAGAGCATCTCGCGCATGCCGGGACCGCCGCGCGGCCCTTCGTAGCGAATCACCAGGATGTCGCCCGCCTTGATTTTTCCGGCGAGGATCGCGTCGAGGCTTTCCTCCTCGCGTTCGAACACACGGGCCGGGCCGGTGATCTCGTGATGCTTGATGCCGGTGACTTTCGCGACACATCCCTCGGGGGCGAGATTGCCCTTGAGGATGGCGAGATGCCCTTGCGCATACATCGGATTATCCCACTGACGGATAACCGGCTGGTCTTTACGCGGCGCGTCGGGAATTTCGGCGAGCGTCTCCGCGATGGTGCGACCGGTGATGGTGAGCGCGTCGCCGTGCAGCAGGCCGTGCGCGAGGAGCATCTTCATCACCTGCGGGATACCGCCCGCGCGATGCAGGTCGGTCGCGACGTACTGTCCCGAGGGCTTGAGGTCGCACAGGACGGGCGTGCGCTGGCGAATGGTTTCGAAGTCGTCGATCTTGAGCGGCACTTCAGCCGCGTGCGCGATGGCGAGGAGGTGGAGCACGGCGTTGGTCGAACCGCCCACCGCCATCACGACCGCGATCGCATTCTCAAAGGCCTTGCGCGTCATGATCTGGCGCGGGAGCAATTGCTGGTGAACGGCATTGACGACCGCGGCGGCGGACTTGGCCGCGCTGTCGGCCTTCTCGGCGTCCTCGGCCGCCATGGTGGACGAGAACGGCAGGCTCATGCCCATCGCCTCGATCGCTGACGACATGGTGTTGGCGGTGTACATGCCGCCGCACGAACCGGCGCCCGGACAGGCGTGGCGCTCGACGTCCATCAATTCCTTTTCGTCGATCTTGTGCGCGCTGAACTGGCCGACCGCTTCGAACGAGCTGACGATAGTGAGGTCGCGGCCGTTGAGATGGCCCGGCTTGATCGTGCCGCCGTAAACGAAGATCGCCGGAATGTTCATGCGCGCTATCGCGATCATCGCGCCGGGCATGTTCTTGTCGCAGCCGCCGACCACGACCACGCCGTCCATGCTCTCGCCGCTGACCGCGGTCTCGATCGAATCTGCGATGACCTCGCGCGAGACGAGCGAATACTTCATGCCCTCGGTGCCCATCGAGATGCCGTCGCTGACCGTGATGGTGCCGAACATCTGCGGCATCGCACCGGCCTCTTTGACTGCGGCTGCGGCCCGCTTGGCGAGAAGGTCGAGGCCCAGATTGCAGGGCGTGATGGTGCTGTAGCCGTTGGCGACGCCGACGATCGCTTTATCGAAATCGTTATCGCCAAAACCGACCGCGCGGAGCATCGCGCGATTGGGCGAACGCTGGACACCCTGCGTGACAATTCTGCTTCTCAGATTCTCAGCCATGATAAATCTCCGTGATGCGCCGTCGCGCCATGTTCCGCGATCACGCACGAGGTCCGCGGCCGGCGGGCCCGCGATGAAGGGCGATTGCACCACAACGCGAGCGGCTTTATCAAGCAGGCTGCTGAATCAACTCCGTCCAGACGCACGATTCGCTTGCGATTGGACGCCGACAATGTGAAATGTTGCGGCAGCGCCAGGGGAGGCGCATCCAATGGCAGACAAACCGCGGCACGTACTCGACGGCTACAAGGTCCTCGATTTCACGCAGTTCCTGGCCGGACCCACGGTCACGCGCATGATGGCCGAGATGGGCGCGGATATAATCAAGGTGGAAATCGCGCCGATCGGCGATTTCTCGCGCGGCTTGCCCTTCATCCACGATGGCCGCAGCGCGTACTACATCCAGCAGAATCGCGGCAAGAAAAGCCTCTGCATCGACCCGCGCAAGCCCGAGGGCCTCAAGATACTGAAGGACCTGGTGCGCACGGTTGACGTGATGGTCGAGAATTTTTCGCCCGGGGTAATCGGACGGCTCGGGCTCGATTATGCGACAGTGAGCGCGCTCAACCCGCGCATCGTGATGTGCTCGATTTCATCGATGGGGCAGACCGGTCCGCTCGCCAAGCGGCCGGGCTTCGATTACATCGGGGCGGCGTATGCGGGCGTGCTCGACATGATCGGCGAGCCCGACAAGGCGCCGGTCTTCCCGCAGCTCGGAATCGGCGACGTGAGCACGGGAATCGCCGCGCTTAGCGCAATCACCTCGGCCCTGCTCTATCGCGAGCGCACGGGCGAAGGGCAATTCGTCGAGACCTCGCTGCTCGATTGCTACTTCAGTTATCACGAGGTCAACGTGCAGGCGCTGAGCGCGAGCAAGGGTGCGATGCGGCCGCGGCGGGCGGGCTCGTTCCATTACGTGGTTGCGCCGGTCGGGATTTACTCGGGCAAGGAACACTACATCTTCATCGTCGGCGGCCTGCCGCATCAATGGCCTGAGTTCTGCCGCGCGATGAGCAAGCCGGAGCTGATCGAGGATCCACATTTTGTCGATGTGCCAAACCGGGCGAAGAATTCGGACGCCCTCAACGTGATCGTGCAGGGATGGCTCGACTCGGTACCGACCGATGAGAAGGTCTGCGCCGCGCTGGAGGAGCATCGCATTCCGTACGCGCCGGTCCTGACGGTGGAGGAGGCGATGAACCATCCGCATATGCGAGAGCGCGGCACGATCAGGACGGTGCACGATCGCTTCATGGACGATTTCGAGCTCCCGGGGTTTCCGCTGCGCTTCTCGAAATTTCCCGGCCAGTTAGAGCTGGACGCGCCGACGCTCGGCGAGCACAACGGAGAGATTCTACGCAACCGGCTGGGCTATTCGGAGGAGCAGATACGAAAACTCGAGGCCGACGGCATCCTTCATAGCGGACCGCGCTGACGAATCACGCACGGGCTCGGCGGGATTGAGTCTTTGACGACGACAGCCGCAATTGGCGCAGGCGGTCCCAGTAGGGCATCGCGAGCACCAGCATTATGGCCGCACCGCTGGTGTCCTCGGCGACGTCGAAGATGGTTCCACTACGCGACGGCGTGAGCAATTGCAGCGATTCATCGAGCGACGCGACTCCGACACAGACAAAGAACGCGACCAGCGGCCGACCGCGGAGCGGCCACAGGCTGAGCACCAGGAAAAGAATCGCGTATTCGAGAACGTGGGCACTGCGGCGCACAAATACCTGAAGGTAATACATCGCCAGCGGGCTGAGCCCCGGCACGATCCGCGAAATCAACGGATTGAAGATCGCGCTGGTGCGCACGATCGAAAAGAGCGAGGTGCCGAACGTCAGGATGACGGCGACACAAATCGCCGGAACGATCCATCGGGTAACGGCACCGGTGAAGCCGCGCATGACGGGCGGCCGGCTCACGCGAACGACCGGCTCATTGCGGCCGGTTTCGATTGATGAAGTTGGACGGGGGAAAGAAGATCGTGAAACCTTTGAAAGGTTTCACACTTTCCATGGTGATAGACGCAAAAGTCGGTCTTGCGGATCGCCTCGAGGAGACGCTTCGCGGACGCGCAAGCGAGGTGCTTGTTTCAGGGCCTGACGAGCGGCCCAGCGAATCCAATCGAGGCCGGACGCCTCCGATCCCGCATTCACGCAGATTCATTTTTGTAATTCCGCGGCGGTAATCGGGCGCACCGGATCGCCGTCGCGCGCAGCCTGGCCGACGTTGAGGGCGACCCTGTCGTCGGGCGCAATGCCGTCGGTGATCTGGATATTGACGCCGTTGTCATAGCCGAGCGTCACGCTGGCGAGCTTGAGGCGGCCGTTACGCACGACCGGGACGTATGGTTTTCCGTCGCGAAAGATCAATGCGTCGTCGGGCACGGTCGGGGCGCCGGCGGAGGTGCTCACGTTGAGCTCCATCGATGCGTACATCCCGGGCAGCAGCGCGATGTCCTGGTTCGGCAGATCGACCTCGACGAGCATCGTGCGCGTCGCACTGGCGAGGGCCTGCGGATGGCGGGTGACGCTGCCCTCGAACTTGCGTCCGGGATACTCGGTCACGGTGACGATGGCAGGGTCGCCGTCGCGGATGAAGGGCGCGACGCTCTGTGGCACCTCGGCGTAAACCCGCGTCGGCGAGAGCGTCGAAATCGAGACGATCGCCGTGCTGGAACTCGCGGGCGCGGTCTGCTGCGGAATCAGATGTCCCGGATCGACGAAGCGTGCGGTAATCACTCCGCTAAAGGGCGCGCGAATTATCTTGTAATCCTGCATCGCGACGAGCTGCTTGAGATTCGCCTCGGCCTCGACCATCTGAGCATGCGACTCGTCAGCCATCTGAACCGCAATCACCCCTTGCCTGAGGAGGGCCTGGTTGCGCTGGTCGGTCACACGGGCGAGCTTGTAGCTGGCGCTCGCGCTAGCCACCTGATGGTCGAGTTCGGGCGATTCCAGCTCGGCGATCACCTGGTCCTTGCTGACGCGATCGCCCTTATCAACCTTAATGGTCTTGAGGTAGCCGGAAATCTTGGCGTAAACCGGGGTTTCGACGAAGCCATGCAGGGTCGCCGGAATCTGCACGTTATGGCTGCGCTCGGAACGGCCGACCGGCGCGACCAGGACCCGCGCGCCCTGGGCAAGCTGCTCGTCGAGTGCCGAGGTCTGATGTTTGAGGCGCTCGCCGCGCCCGAGCACGAGTCCCGCGGTCAACGCCAGCAGAATGATCAGCGCAACGATCCATCCGGCATAAAAGGCGCGGCCCGGAGGCTTGGGCGTGTAATCTTTCGGATCTGCTTCCATCTATTATATATATCGCTCGCTCAGGCGTTCGGCAGCGTGACCGCCTCGAGTTCCGCGTCGCGGTGATGTTTGCCTTTGAAGTGGCCACTGAAAGTGGAATAGACCGCCGGCACTACGAACAGGGTCATAAGGGTGGCGACCAGCAGACCACCGATGACCGCGCGGCCCAGCGGCGCGTTTTGTTCACCGCCCTCGCCGAGGGCGAGCGCCATCGGCAACATTCCGAGCACCATCGCGAGCGCCGTCATGAGGACCGGCCGCAGCCGCGTACGCGCGGCTTCGATGGCGGCGGCGGTGGGGCTGTAGCCCTGCTCGCGCAGCTCGTTGGCGAAGATCACGACCAGGTTGCCGTTAGCGACGCCGACGCCCACCGCCATCACGGCGCCCATCAGCGACTCGACGTTGATGGTGGTGCCGGTGAGCGCGAGCATCCAGAGCACGCCGGCCAGCGCGCCGGGCAGCGCCAGCATGATCACCATCGGTTCCATCCAGGACTGGAAGTTCGCGACCATCAACAGGTAAACCAGGACGATCGCGAGCACGATGCCGAGGCGCAGGCTCATGAAGGACTCGTGCATCGCGGCACTCTGGCCACGAATGGTGATACGCGTGCCGGGAGGCAATTCGCCGAGCGAGTCGATCGCGTGCTGCACCGCGGCGGAGGCGCTGCCGAGGTCGCGTCCCTCGACGCCGCTGTTGACGTCGATGACGCGCTGAACATTGTAATGGTTGACGACGGCGGGCTCGACGTCCTGGCGAATGGTGGCGACGTTCGAGAGCAACTCCTGATTGCCGGCGGCGCCACTACCCGCTGACGGCGTCAGCGGCGTGTTGCCGAGGGACTGCACGGAATCGTAAAGATGCTGCGGGACCTGTTCGAGGACGCTGTAGTTGACGCCATTTTTGAGATCGAGCCAGTAGGTCGGCTGAATCAGAGCGTTGGTCGCGAGACCGATCAGGAGATTGGTCGCAACGTCGCGCTGATCGACGCCGAGCTGGAGCGCCCGGGTGCGATCGACGTCCACGCGAATGGTCGGATAATCGAGCAGTTGCGCGATGCGGACGTCGGTAAGCCCCGGTATCCGTAACATCGCGTCTTTGAGCCGCTGTCCAATCTGATAGTTCGCCTGCAGCCCCTGCCCCGAAATCTGCGCATCGATCGGCGCCGAGAGCCCGAAATTCAAGACCTGGCTAACGATATCGGCGGCCTGGAAATAGATTTGCACGCCGGGAAACTGCTCATGCACCATGCGGCGAATGCGGTCGCGGTACGCGGCGGTCGGATGATGATTGGGCTTGAGCGAAATCAAAATGTCGGCGTCCTGCGGTCCGACACTATCGGTCTGATAATAGGCCAGCACGTAGGCAAAGGCCGGCAAGCCGATATTGTCGCTGATGCTGTCGAGTTCCGCGGGCGGAATCACGCGCTTGACGCCGCGTTCAATCCCATCGACGACGCGTTCGGTCTCCTCGATGCGCATACCGCTCGGGGCGCGCACATGCATCTTCATCATGCCGGCATCGACGTTAGGGAAAAAATCCTGGCCGACCACCGGCCCGAGGAACAACGACGACCCGATTAGAATCGCGACACAGGTCAAGCCGAAGCCGCGCCGCGCGATAAAGACACCGAGCAGATCGCGATAACCGTCGCGAAAGCGGTCGAAGCGGCGGTCGAAGGCGCGCACGAAGCGCGGCCACAGCCCGCCGCCCGTCAGCTCTTCATGATTCGCGGGCATCAGGTAGCGCGCCATCGCCGGGACCAGGGTGCGCGAAAGCAAGTACGACGTCAGCATCGAGTAAACCACCGCGAGCGCCAGCGGCGTGAACAGAAAACGTGCGACTCCATAGAGCAGGACGACGGGGAAGAAGACGATGCAAATCGCGAGCGTGCCGATGAAGGCCGGCGTCGCGATTTCGGCGGATCCATCGAGGATCGCGACGAGCAGCGGCTTATGCATCGCGTGATGCCGATGAATGTTTTCGATCGCAACGGTGGCGTCGTCAACCAGCATCCCGACCGCGAGCGCCAGCCCGCCGAGCGTCATGATGTTGATGGTCTGGCCGGAGAGCTGAAGCCCGACGATCGCCGTCAGGATCGAGAGCGGAATCGACAGGATCACGATCAACATGCTGCGCGCCGAGCCGAGAAAGATGAGCACCATCACGGCGACCAGGCCCGCGGCGATCGCGGCCTCGCGCACGACGCCCCATAACGCGCCGCGCACGAAGACCGACTGGTCGAACGCTAACTTGAGCTTGAGTCCCTTCGGCGCGGTCTCGAGAATCAGCGGGATGATGCCGCGGACCTGATCGATCACGCTCAGCGTCGAGGCCGCGGCGTGCTTGAAGATCGGGATGTAGGTCGCCCGATTACCATCAACCCGCACAACATTGGTCTGCACCTGATGGGTGTCGGTGACGGGCGCCACATCGCCCAGCAGGATCGGGGTGCCGTTGGTCATCTTGATCGGCAATTGGTTGAACTTCGCGACCTGGTCGGGGCTGCCGTTGAGCTCGACTCGATATTCGCGTTTTCCGATCTTGACCGCGCCGGCCGGAATAATGGTGTTGGTATTGGCCAGCGCCACCGACACGTCCTGAGCCGACAGCCCGTTGGCATAGAGCTGGGTGGGGTTGAGGTTGACCATGATTGAGCGCGTCCGTCCGCCGAAGGGCGAAGGCGCCGAGAGTCCCTCGATACTGAAGAGGCGCACGCGAATGAAGTTCAGGCCGTAATCGAAGAGTTGCTGTTCCGAGAGCGTGTCGCTGAAGACGTTGAGCTGGGCCACCGGGACGTTGGCGGCGTTGTAGTCAACGACGTTGGGCGCGACCATGCCGGGGGGGAAATTTGAGAGCAGCGCCTGCGACATCGCACCGATCTGCGCGATGCCGGCCGCGGTGGTCGTGCCCGGATGGAAATAGACGCGGACGATCCCCGCACCCGCGATCGACTCCGACTCCATGTGCTCGATGTCGTTGACCGTGGTGGACATGGCGCGCTCGCTGATGATCACGACGCGCCGCTCCATGTCGATGGCGGAAAGACCGGGATAGCCCCAGACCACGATCACCACCGGCATATCGATCGCGGGAAAGATGTCGGCGTTCATGCGGGTGAACGCCAACGCCCCAAGCACCAGCATCAGGAGCGTCATCACGGCGACCGACAACGGGCGGCGCAGTGCGAAACTTACTATCCACATAGGCGGGTCTTCCGGAAAATGTCGCGCGAGCGAACTTGTGGTCTCGTGCCATGACGGGTTCCGAGCGCCGCGGCTAAAGTAACATTTCTCTTCGCGCCCGCAAATTCATTTGCGGTGCAGCCACCCGCATGCCAGATAGACTCACATTACGACCGGCATGTAGAAAATGCGGGCGCACGCGAAAATTATCGGAGCACTCGAAGGAAGGCAGGCGCGCATACGGCGCCATTCATCGCGCCGCGGGCAGCAGTACTGATGCAGTACTGATTCAGATACCAGCCGATTCAATCACTGCGAACGGCTCTGGGGCTGGGCAGGGCAAAGCGTCTGCCAATGTGCGCGGGCTTCGGGTGGAAACGTAGCCTCGACTAGTGCGTATCCCGGTGCCGGGCGCCGTCGTCGGTTTCGAGGCGTCGGTGAGCATCGTCGTCGGTTTCAACAATATCTTTGAGATAGTCTTCGAAACGTCGCCGGACTGTTTCAGGGTCCTGATCGACGATGAGGCGTTTGTTATGAGTCAGGACGAGCGCGGTCTTGTTGTGCTGCATGAAGCCCGCTGCACAGACGTACAAAGCCTGATCTGGATTGACGAAGACCTCTTTACCGTTGGACGATAAACCTCGGACGAAAAACATGATTTTCTCTCCTGGTTCCATTTGGTTGATTCTCACGCTCCTATCTTGCTCACTTAAAGTCAACTCGGTTAGTACGAGTTAGTGAACGCCATAGACGGGCGGTGGACTTGGGCGGTGCGTGCTTGTGTCTGCGCGAGGGGCCATGTACAAATGGATGTTTCGGGCGGGGTCGTAGTTCAGCCCGGTTAGAACGCCGGCCTGTCACGTCGGAAGTCGTGGGTTCAAATCCCATCGGCCCCGCCAAAACTTTAATGCGCTGGATTGCCGTCCGGTCGCCGCGGGCGACGGCGGATCGCGCGGGACGGGTAAGAAAACTTGAAGCTGACCGAACAGACCAGAAGCGTTTCGCATGAAAACGCGCTGCGTGGACGCCACTGGGTGGTTATCGACGCCGACGGCCGCCCACTCGGCCGGGTCGCCTCTCGCGCGGCGAGCGTGCTGCGCGGCAAACATCGCCCCGACTTCACGCCCAACCAGGATGCGGGCGACTTCGTGGTGATCATCAATGCGGCCAAGGTAAAGCTGACCGGCAAGAAGCTGACCGACAAGGTTTACCATCGCCACACCGGGTTTCCAGGCGGAATTCGCAGCACCACGGCGGGCAAGCTGCTGCAGACCAAGCCCGAGCGCGTGCTGGAGATGGCGGTGCACGGGATGTTGCCGAAGAACCGGCTCGGACGGCGGCTCTTCAACAAGCTCAAAGTCTATCGTGGCAGCGAACATCCGCACGTCGCGCAGAAACCCGCAGACATGAAGGTCTGACGTACCGTCCACCACAACGCAGAGACCCACGATGGCAGAAAAAAAGAACATGATTCGCACGACCGGGCGGCGTAAGACCGCGGTCGCCAGTGTCAGACTCCTCCCCGGTTCCGGAACGATCACCGTCAACGATCGGTCGCTGGAGGCCTACTTTCCGCGCGACACCTCCCGGATGCGTATTCTCGAGCCCTTCGAACTCACCGAGACCAACGGCCAGTACGACTTGATCGTGAGCGTACGCGGCGGTGGTTCATCCGCACAGGCTGACGCGGTGCGGCATGCGATTTCGCGCGCCCTAGTCACGGTTTCCGAGGCGCTGCGTCCGGCGTTGCGCAAGAGCGGGATGCTGACGCGCGACCCGCGCGAGGTCGAGCGCAAGAAGTACGGCCATCACAAGGCGCGCAAGCGGCCGCAATACTCGAAGCGTTAAGCGTTGGGCGAGACGATTTGCCGGGCCCTTCGCATCGCGCGGAGGGCTCTTTCGTTTCGCCGATTAGACGGCAATACGCGGCCGGCGCGCCGACCGCGAAATCGCCGCTCAACTGGCAACCGCGGCACTTTCGTGATATTTCGATTGAACCGACATTAAATTCGCGCAAACGATTGGGTATCCCTGATGGCGTCGCACGATCGGGTTAAGGTAGCGGTGTTGGGAGCGTCCGGTTACTCCGGCATCGAGGCGGTACGGATTCTCGCCACGCATCCTTTCGTTGAAGTGACGGTGCTCACCTCGGAGCACTACACCGGGCGCGAGGTCGCCGACGTTTATCGACATCTGCGCGGCGTCGATCTGCCGCCGTTCGAGGAACTGCGCCCGGATCTAATCAAGGGACGGGCCGAAGTGGTGATCTCGTGCCTGCCCGAGCGCGTCGGAGCGCCGCTGCTGGCCGAGTTCGTGCGCGACGGTATCCGCGCGATCGATGTCTCCGCCGACTTCCGCTTGAAAGACGCGGCCGCGTATCGGCAGACCTACGGCGCGGACCATCCGGCACCGGCGTTGCTCAAGGAAGCGGTTTACGGCTTGAGCGAGTTCCATCGCCGCGAATTACGCGAAGCGCGTATGGTCGCCAATCCAGGGTGCTATCCGACGGGCTCGCTGCTCGGCATCCTGCCGCTGATTCGCCGCGACCTCATAGACCCATCCTCGATCGTGATCGATGCCAAGTCGGGCACTACCGGCGCGCGCCGTCAAGCCGCGGTCGAGCAGCTCTTCGCCGAGGTCAACGAGAATTTTCGCGCGTACAAAGTGGGTAATCATCGCCATACGCCCGAGATGGAGCAGGAGATCAGCTCCGCCCTGGGCCGCGAGGTCGCGATTCTCTTCGTGCCGCATTTATTGCCCGTCACCCGCGGAATCCTGACCTCGATCTTTATGCGCCCGCGCGCGGGAACGACTGAGCAGGACGTGCGCGCCGCCTTTGAGGCGAGCTTCGCCAAGTCGCGCTTCGTGCGCATCCTCAAGCCCGGAGAATTGCCTGAGCTCAAGAATGTCCGCGCGACCAACTTCTGCGAGCTCGCCTTCGTGCTCGACCGTCGTTCGCAGACGCTGGTCGTGCTGACAGCGATCGACAACCTGGGCAAGGGCGCCGCCGGACAGGCCGTGCAGAACCTGAATCTGATGCTCGGATTCGACGAAGCGGCCGGCCTGCTCGCCGCGGCGCCGGTGCCTTGAAAATTCCGGTGCCTGGCGTAAGCTGACGCCCGCAGGTTTCACCTGATCGCGCATGCGTCGTGAAGCTCAGCAGCAACGCCGCACGCGATAATCGCACGCGGCGTTGCTGCTTTCGAATCCCAAAAACCGGTCGCATCACGCGAGATCGAACAGCAGCACCTCGGACTCCTCGCGGCCCGCGATCTCGATTGCACACTCATCGACGATGCGAGCGCCGTCGCCGGACTCAAGCGCGATACCGTTGAGGTCCACGGCGCCCTTGACGACGTGAACGTAACTGCGGCGTCCCGGCGCACTTTCGAACACCAGCGCCTTGCCCGCGTCGATCACGCCGGCATAGAGTCGCGCGTCCTGATGGATCGCCACCGAGCCGTCGCGTCCGTCGGGTGAGGCGATTATGCGCAAACGCCCGCGCATCTGCTCGAGCGGGATGCTCTTCTGCTCGTAGCCCGGCTGATGTCCCGGGAGATCGGGCAAAATCCAGATCTGCAGCAGATGAAGTTCCTCGGCGCGCGACGGATTGTACTCGCTGTGCGTCACGCCGGTACCGGCGCTCATCCGCTGCACGTCGCCGGGCCGAATCACGGAGCCGTTGCCCATGCTGTCGCGATGTTGCACGGCGCCGTCGATCACGTACGTGATTATCTCCATGTCGCGATGGGAATGCGTTGGAAAGCCCGCGCCCGGTGCGCCCCAATCCTCGTTGATCACGCGCAAGTCGGAAAAGCCCTGCTCGTTCGGGTCGTAGTAATCGCCAAACGAAAACGTATGGCGGCTTCTGAGCCAGTCGATAGTCGTCAATCCGCGAGCGCTGCCCTTGCGTACCGAAATCATTTTCTGCTCCTCGTTCCCGATCCTTTCTGTCCCATAAATAACTTTACACGGCCCAAGCGGTCATTCTTGTATGTGGATTCTGATCGTAGCAAGAAGGAGGAGCAAGACGAGGCGGGAGACCGATGTCATTCAAGGCCGGTAGAGGCCGTCGCTCAGCAAGGATCCCCGCCTCGTGTAA
>JBEKJC010000023.1:0-63891 GCA_050011435.1 Binataceae bacterium (SeqCode) | reverse complement strand
CACGAGGCGGGGATCCTTGCTGAGCGACGGCCTCTACCGGCCTTGAATGACATCGGTCTCCCGCCTCGTCTTGCTCCTCCTTCTTGCTACGATCAGAATCCACATACAAGAATGACAAGCCGGTAGTGGAAGGTTTTGCGGGAGCGGTGCTTGCGGTAGGCGGATGGGTATGGTTCGATAGACGGTTCAGGGCGCGTCGCAGTGGCGCGCCTGCGCGACAATCACGTGATCGGCTCCCCACCGGAGCATCAAGCTGAAAATAAGTTGGCCGTGACCGATGAAAAGGACTTATCAACCGCACAATCGCCGTCGCAAACGCACGCACGGATTTCTCGCCCGGATGGCGTCGCCGGGAGGCCGCAAGATCCTCAAACGCCGGCGGGCCCGGGGGCGCGCGCGATTGACGGTCTCGATTCCGCCCAAGCAGCCCGGCTAAAGCGTGAAGGAGCGCCGCGCGCACGGAGCGAGTGGTCGTTCGGTCCCGCCGATCGATTGCATCGCCGCGCCGAATATCTGCGGCTGCAGAAAATCGGCGCGCGCTACCAGACCGCCCATTTCGTGATGTACGCAGGGACGCTAGCCGAGGTCGATCCTCGCACGGCTGTGCGCTCGCGGCTCGGCATGACGGTGTCGCGGCGGATCGGATCGGCGGTGGTGCGCAATCGGACGCGGCGGCGCGTACGCGAATGCTACCGGCTCAAACTCAGATCAATGTTTCCCGACGGCACGGCGCTGATAGTGATCGCGCGAGCGGGCGCGGGGGCGCTGAAGACCCCTGCGATCGCGGACGAGCTGCGATATGCGGCGTCGAACCTGGCGGCGCGAATCGCGCGGCTGCAACGGTAATGGCGCGAGCTGTCACAATCGCGGGAACGATCGCGACGCGGTCTGCACGCAGCGCCATTATCATCTTGATCGATCTCTACCGCGCATTACTGTCCCCGCTGCTGATCGCAGCGATGGGCCCGGCCTGCCGCTTCGAACCGAGCTGCTCCGCATACGCGCGCGAAGCGATTGCCCGGCATGGAATCGTTGCAGGCGGGCGCCTGACGGTGCGCCGGCTGGTGCGATGCAGACCGGCGGGCGGATGGGGTCACGATCCGGTACCGCAGGAGCGGGCGCGGCACCTGAAGTTCAGGGCATGAAGTAAGGAACTCCTTGGAAAACTCGCGGCTTCTAACTTTTCTGCTCGTCTCGCTGGCGATCGTTATCTTCTACAACCAGCTGGTGCAGTGGCGCCATCCCGAACTGGCGCATCGGCTGGGCGAGGCCGCCGTGACGCCGACGGCGGCACCGTCGTTGACGCCGGGACAGGTGTCGGGCGCGCCGCTCGCGGCCGCGACTTCATCGGGGGCGGCAGGCGCGGGCGGGGCGAGTCCGTCGGGCACGGTGGGGGGCGGTGCGGGAACAATGACCTCGGTATCCGCGCGCACGATCACGGTTAATACAAATCTCTACGAGGCGGAGTTGACGCTGCGCGGCGGACGGATGGCGAGTTTTCTGCTCAGGGACTATCGGCAGACCAGCAGCGCCGACAGCCGGCCGTATCAGATTATCGCGGGCGGCGATCGGCTGCCGCTCGGAATGGCGATCACGCGGGGAGCGGCGACCGTCGACGACGGCGACGTCATCTATACCAGCGACGCGCCGGCGCGAATCGATCTGACCTCGGGTCCGGCAACGGTCAGCATGAGCGGCGTCACCACCGAGGGCGTCAAACTGCAAAAGATCTTCACCTTCAAGCCCGGCAGCTATGTGTACGGGGTGACCGGAACCGCGGTCGCGCCCGAGGGCGCAAAGCTCGACGGTATCGGCTTTGAGATGAGCCGGCCGCTCAAGGCCAACGAGGGCTTCCGCGATATTCCAGAGCTGCAGGCCGACGTGCAAGGCAAGGTCCTGAACGAGGCTCAGAAGGCGCTCGAGAAGGGGGTCGCGCCGGTCAGCGGAACGATCATGTTCGCGGGCTTCGGCGATCGCTACTTCCTGTCGGCGTTGATGCCGAAGAAGCCGGTGACCGGGACGCTCGCGATGGACTACGTGGAGGACGAGGCGGACGCGCGAGTGGTGTTCAACGGCGCCACCACGGTCGAGAGCGAAGTCTTCATGGGGCCGAAGGAACTCGACGTGCTGGAGGCGGTGAATCCGGCGCTCAACAAGACCATCAACTTTGGCTGGACGAGCATGATCGCGCTGCCGTTCCTGAAGCTGCTGAAGCTATTCTATCGGATTGCGCCCAACTATGGTCTTGCTATCATCCTACTGACTATTGTGGTGCGGCTGCTGACGCTGCCGATGTCAATCAAGGGTCAGCGCTCGATGATGAAGATGCAACGGCTGCAGCCGCAGGTCGAGCGTATCCGCGAGAAACATAAGGAGGATCAGGAACGGCTCAATCGCGAGATGGTTGACCTGTACAAGCGCAACCACGTTAATCCGTTGGGCGGATGCCTGCCGATGGCGGTGCAATTGCCAGTGTTCTTTGGGCTGTATGAGGCGCTGCTCAACGCGATCGAGCTGCGGCATGCGCCGTTCGTGGGCTGGATTAAGGATTTATCGGCGCCCGACTGCCTGCACGTTTCGTGGATACCGCTGTTGCCGATGACATCGTGCCACGGAATTCCGGTACTGGTAATCCTGATGACGATCACGGCCTTTGTGCAGCAGTGGATCGCACCGAAGCAGCCCGATCCGAACCAGCAGAAGATGATGATGTATATGCCGGTGGTGTTCAGCCTGATTTTTGTCAATATGCCCGCCGGACTGACGCTTTACTATTTCTCCTCGAACCTGCTGGGCGTAGTCCAGCAGTTCATACTCAACCGCGAGTTCAAACAATTACCCGCACCCGCAGCGACATGAGTTCAAGCGATACGATTGAAACATCGGCAGCGACTATCGACCAGGCTATCGGCCAGGCCCTGGCGCAATTGGGCGCCGAACAGGATGACGTCACGATCGAGGTTCTGAGCACGCCGCGCAGCGGGGTGCTCGGGATTGGCGCACGAGCGGCGCGAGTGCGGGTGACGCGACGCGCGCCGGCAGGCGCGCGCAGCGGCGTGATGTCGCCGCCGCCGGCACCGCCGTTGCGGGCGACGCCGCCCGAGATGCGGCGGCCTGAGGCGCGGCCGCAGCCGCGCCGGGAGCCCAGTCAAGCGCCGCCGCGTCCGGAGCGCAGCGAGGCGCAGGACGACGCGCGCGGCGGGTCCGGTCGCGAGCAACGCCGCGAAGCTCCCCGCGAGGAACGCGAATCGGCGCGCGAGCAGCGTGAGCGGCGCCCGGAGCGGGGCGAGCCGCCACGTCAGGAGCGCGGCGAGCCGCCGCGCGACGCCGCGGGAGGTCCCGCACGTCAGGGCCGCAGCGGCTTGCCGGCGCAAGGGCGAGGCGCACCCGTGCGTACGGCGCCGCCTGAGGGGCGCGGCGCCGCCGGCGACGATGAGCAAGGCGAAACTTCGCGTGACGACCAGCGCAACAACGGTCGCGCCGAGGGCGCCCCGCGCCGCGGGCGTGGTCGGGGCCGCGGGCGTGGTCGGGGCCGCGCGGGGGGACCGGCTCGTGAGCTTGCAGGCAGTCCCGCGGAAGCTTTTGGTGGTGCATCAGCGGGCGGTCGCGAACCAGGCGAGCGGCGCCCGGCGGAGGCTCAGCCGCAGCGGGAGATGGCCGAACCGCGCGATCGCGACCTGGAACGCGACGACGATCGCGATCCCTTTGCGATGGTCGATGAGGCGGGCAACGATCCGCGCAAAATCGCCGATTTACTGGAGCAGGCGCGCGAAGCCAAAAGTTTCCTCGAGCGTCTGCTCGAACTGATGGGCGAGCAGGCGACGATCGAGCCGGCCGAGTCGGACGATCCGGAGACGCTCGAACTCAATATCAAGGGCGACGGTTCGGGGATATTGATCGGTCGCCACGGGCAGACGCTCGATGCGATCGAATACATGGTCAATCGGCTGCTCGCGCGCAAGATCAAGGACGCCGCGCCGATTTCAATCGACACCGAGTCCTACCGCGCGCGCCGCCGCCGGCTACTGCAGCGAATGGCGTTGTCCAAGGGCGAGCAGGCCAAGCGGGAGCATACGGCGGTGATACTGGAGCCGATGCCGCCGCGCGATCGCCGGATCGTGCATCTGGCCCTGAAAGACGATCCGATGATCGCAACACGATCGACCGGCGACGGCTTCATGCGCGCGATTGAGATTTCACCGGTCGATGAGCGGCGCGATCCGAGCGAGCGCGGCAGTGAGAATCGCGGGCGCGGGCGCGGCCGTACGCGCGAGCCCGACCAGGACAAGGCGGCGATCGGCGAGCAGGGCGGCTTCAAGCACGGGCAAAAGCGCATCGTCTAGCGCACCAACCGCCCACCCGCGCCGCCGACACCACGAAAGGGAGAGTTGTCGAAGAACACAGAACTTATGGTTTCTTTCTGAAACCTCATGAGGTTTCAGACTTCCCATTGCTAAAGATGCGGGCTGCGCCCTGTAAATACTCGCTATAATTCCCGCTCGCATTGCTCGGGTGGATAGCCGTGCGGAAATGCACGCGGGCCTCCGCGCGTCCGCATCAACCAAGGGTCTCATGGACGCGATCCGCAAGACCTGCTCACCCCTTTCACCGTGGGAAGTGTGAAACTTTTCAAAGGTTTCACGGCTCTTTCTCCTTCTCTTTCCCGCGCCGCATCTTTCCCTCTCCCGGCATCAGGTTCGATCGATCCGCTTCATTTGCCGGGGGGCGCGATTTGGTAGGTCTTTTCGAACGGTTTGCAGTTTTTCGGGGGCGTGAAGAGCGCCGCATCGGGTGTGCCCACGACGATGTCGCGGTAGGTTGTAATATGCTCTCCGCGGTCCGCGAATAATTCCATCTTGACTGGAATTCCCTTGAGATCCGTCGCTTCCCAAAGCTTGAACCGCGTCGATTTGCCGTCGGCTGCGGTGACTACCACGTTCTCGATTTTACAGGGGTGACCCTCGATAACTTCGGTCCCGCTAGGCGTGCGCTGCACCTTAACCCCGGACAATAGCTGCAACGGAGTAATCACCATCTGCGCCCGGATGCCCGCCGTTTCGACGCATTGGGTCCCGTGGAACATCACCCTGTACATGGTGTTGTTAGCGCTGAGATAGATGAAAGCGGATCCGGGCGCCGGTTCAGCCCGGAAGTTCAAGCCTGAAAGATAGACCTTCGAGGCGATTTCGCGGCCCCTGAGATGGGCGATTTCCGTCGCGGAAAAATCCGGCAGAAACGAGGCGTTCTGCGCCAGGGCCGTTGACGCCATCGCGATCGTCATCGCCGCGGTCATCAGACTCAACGACAGCTTACTGAATCGACCCGGGCGGATTATTTGCCGGCGCGCTTCCATACCCTGACCACCTCCCAACGATTGCGACCAATCTTACGGTCCCGCGCAAATTGACTTGTATCACCGACTACGAGAAGCAGTCCGGCTGCCGATCGTCAATTCGGCGGCGGAGGCGCCATGCCTCGATCGTTATTTCCGAAAGGCGCGCTTTGCGAGTTTCTCAAGCATGCTTTGAGCTCGGCCGTCATTGTCCAGCCGCATTTACCGTCGGATTGCACTTCACAAACCGCTTTCTTATAGCATGCAAACTCCGGTCGCCAGATGCACGGCGTGATCACATTTTCGTCGGCGCATATTTCACGGCTGCATCCCGACAGGATACATCTGCCGGAGGCATGAGACGTGTTGCCCGCCGCCTGGGCAATGATCATCGAATCCACTTGCTTCACTCCGCTCACATCAACGATGCGGTCTCCGGCGGTAGCCACCGACACGGCAGCGGCGATCGCTGCACCGGCTAAAACCAGCCACCGAATCTGTGAACATGCGCACTTCCAATCTATGCACCGAAGCTTCATCCAAGTACTCCTGTCCGGAGCTTTTATCTACTGCGGGGCGTATTGCCGACGCTTGGTTCACGCCCGCACCAGATCGCGACTATCGGCAGGATTTAGCTCTGAAAGCAATCCGAGGCCACCGTCGCGTGAATCACGTAATACCTTTTAGGCAACCTACCGTTTCAATCAAGCCTGTCCTGAACGGAAGTTATATTTGAGCTTGCAAAACGACCTGGAATCGCCTATTCATCCTTAGTCGCACTATGTTCGGCCTATTACGGTTGTGCAATTGAATGAGGCTCGACTTAACTGGTAGCAGTGCTCCATCTCAGTCCCAAGCGGTGTTGCACACCTAGTCGAAGGGAGGACGCTGACGACTTTGGTTCCGAGTAGGCAATTATACCATCTCAAATCGCCTCTAGTAATTTATCAACATAACAAGAGTCTTCTAAAGGGAGGACGATGAGAAATGAACCTCAAGATACTTGAGAGAGTCAGATTCGGCTCAGGATTGCTCGTGGGCCTCGGCGTCTTTGCTCTAGCCGGGAGCTTGCCGGCCGTTGCATTGGCCCAAAGCGTGTCGCCGAGCGCCGTGCCGTCGGACACCGTCCAACTGGGCGAGGGGACCGGGGGCTTGGGCTATGCTGCCCCTGCCAATGTTTATGTCCCGGAGAGCAGCATCGAAAATCCTGCGGATGCCGGCGTATCCATGCACACTGATTACGTGCTCCTAGGGGCGCCAGCATCAGGTGGTACGCCAAAACCCCAAAACGGCGAGACCCCAGCTTCTCTAGGCTGCGTTTACGGAGTTGGCCCGAAGTATTCTGGATGCAAGAAACCCGGAGGGAAACAGCAACCCAAAGGCGGTTGGGGTGCGATCGCTCTGGTGGACGCCTACGATAACCCAGACGCGGCTACTGACATAGTCACATTCTCAAAACAATTCGGCCTGCCTGCGGCAAACTTCCAAAAGGTCTATGCCAACGGCAATGGTCATTGCGGCACTCCCACTGCCGACAAAGGTTGGTCAGTGGAATCATCCCTGGATATCGAATGGGCACACGCCATGGCGCCCAACGCCAAGATCATTCTGGTGGAGGCCTGCACAAATTCTAACACGGATCTGTACTACGCCGAGTTTGTGGCGAGTGGGTTAGTGGCGGCCGCGGGCGGAGGCGACATCTCAAATAGCTGGGGAGGCGGCGAGTACGGGGGCGAAACGGCCGACGACTACTACTTCTTCTTTAACAACTACAGTACACTTCCGGTTCAGGTTCCGAATATCACCTATTTCGCCTCGGCCGGCGACTCCGGCTGCGGCGCTGGCTATCCTAGCTCCTCGCCTTGGGTAGTCTCGGCCGGCGGCACTGCGGTGAATCGCAATTCCAATGGTACTTTTGCGAACGAGAGCTGCTGGGCTGGTTCAGGCGGCGGCAGCAGTTCGCAGGAAGTCTGGTCGAATACCTTCACCAGCGGAAACACAGGGGCATGGGCCGACTACCAATACCCAATCTTCGGTTTCGCTAGTCGTCAGACGCCTGACTACGCCTTCGACGCCGATCCGAACACGGGAGTAGATTTCTATAGCCAATACGGCTATGGCGGCTGGGGGATAGTCGGAGGCACCAGTGTGGCATCGCCTGCTCTGGCCGGCATCACCAACCTCGCCGGGCAAAAGTTAGGCTCGTATTTCCTCCCGCCGGTAGATCCGTCAGGCTACTACACCAATGAGGAGGACAACCTGCTCTATGCTCAACTCCCGGCAGCGAGAGCGTACGGTAACAACTTTTACGACATTACGACCGGCGGCAACGGCTGCTTTGTCGGGAAGAGTTGGGACTACTGCACCGGCGTCGGCAGCCCACGCGGCCTCACTGCGAAGTAAGTTTCCCTTCGAGGCTACTTGATTCCGAGAGAGGCCCTGCACACGCAGGGCCTCTCGTTTTTTTGTGCGGCGAGCATGAAGATCGGGACTGCCCTCACGCGCCAGTGTCACCCTGAGCGCAGCGAGGAATGACCAAGGGGGGCCTCGCCCGCCGAAAGGTTTGTTAACTCCTTCGACGACCTCTCCCTGGACAAGGAGAGGTCTTTCAGAATTGCGCAATCCTGTATGTGGCGTCTATTCCGTTAGAAGAAATTGAAATTGTATTTTTTAAGGGTCCCTCACCCGCCGAACGCTGCGCGTTCAGGCGGCCTCTCCCGCAAGGGGAGAGGCATCAATTGAAGAGCGGGGCGGCTACGGGTTGGGGCATTCGCCGACGCGCTCACCTTCGAGCATGATGGTCGAGGTGAAGTCGTGGCCGTTGATCGATCCGGTGGTGGTGATTTTCCCACGGTAATGTTCGGGCGTGTCGAAGACGATGTCGCCGCCGCCGCTCATCGCCATCTTACCACTGCACTGCATGCGCCAGTTCAGCTTGGCGCCGGTCCATTCGTAGTGCGTGCGGGTGCATTTTTCGTCCGCCGTATCGGGCGGCATCAGCGACTGGCCCGGATCCTTCATCTGGGCGGCGGTGACGCAATTGGTTTGCGAATTCGGCTCGGAGGTGGTGCCCTCGCGGTTGACGCGAGTGGTGACCTTCCACATTCCGGGCCGCGGTCCGTCGGCGGCGCCGGCGAGCGTTGCCGATGCTATCAGCGCCGCAATCACAAGCGCGGGAGCGACGCGGGTGAGTAATCCAGCCAAGCTAAAGTTCCCCCTGGCGTAATCTGCCGACAAGGGCGCAAAAGCGCCGGCGATGAACGCGCTCCCACGCGGAGGAGGCGGAGCGCGCGCCGCCGGGCGACGATCGGGCAGTTACGACCGCGCGGCGTCAGCCGTCGGTCCAGCCCCACTTGGCCTTGTTGGCGGCGATCTGTTCGGGCGTAGGATGCACGACCTGCTGGAAGGTTTTGACCTTGAACTGATCGGCCAATTCTACGGTCTGATGATTGAGGGCGATGTCGGCGTTAAAGACGTCGGGGACCGCCGGCTCCTCGAAGATTGCCTGCCACGGGCATTCGGGTTCGCAGGCACCACAATCGATGCATTCGTCGGGGTTGATGTAGAGCTGGTTGGGGAAGCTCTTGCGGTCGTCACCGACGTATTCGTAGATGCAATCGACCGGGCAAACGCTGACACAGCCGGTGTCTACGCAATCGATGCAAAGGCGGGTAATCGTCCACGGCATGGGTGCTTATCCTCTCCTGTAACCGGTTTAACCTATAACGGCGTGACCGTCTAGAAAAGCGGGACGGCGCGTTCAAGTCAACCGGCGCGTGAACGGGCCGCGGATTGAGAACATACGGGGATTGGGACTCTGCGCAAGCTCGGAATGAGAGCGCGGGATGGAAGAGCGGCAAAGGCTCTTGAAACCTTTGAAAGGTTTCAAACTTCCCACGGTGAACCGGGATGATCGGTCATGCGCGCGATACCGTCGGGACCTTTCGCGAGCGCGTAGGCGGGAGGCTCGCCTAGTGATCTGCGGAAAATACGATTAGGATTCGAAGCGTTTGTGATTTGTTTGGCAATTTGACGGGAGTTGAAGGCGATGAAGAACGGCAAAGGGATGCGGACGGAAACCGACAGCATGGGCGCGATCGAGGTCCCGGCGAACCATTACTGGGGGGCGCAGACTGAACGGTCGCTGATGCATTTCGCGATCGGGCACGACCAGATGCCGCGATCGATCGTGCGCGCGTTCGGCGTGCTGAAGAAGGCGGCCGCCGAAGTGAATCGCGATCTCGGACAGCTTCCGGCAGACAAATGCGCGCTGATCGAGCAGGCGGCCGACGAGGTAATCGCGGGCACGCTCGACGCCGAATTTCCGTTGCGGGTGTGGCAGACGGGCAGCGGCACGCAGACCAACATGAACGCCAACGAGGTCATCTCGAACCGCGCGATCGAGCTGGCGGGCGGCGAGCTGGGCAGCAAGAGGCCGATTCATCCCAACGACCACGTCAACATGTCGCAGTCGTCGAACGACACCTTCCCGACCGCGATGCATATCGCGGCGGCCGAGGAGCTGACGCAGCGGCTGCTGCCGGCGCTGGCGAAGCTGGTCGAGTCGCTCAAGCGCAAGCAGGCTGAAATCGCAGATATCGTGAAGATCGGCCGCACCCATCTGATGGACGCGGTGCCGCTGACGCTGGGACAGGAGTTCTCGGGCTATATCGCGCAACTCGAATATGACATCGCGCGCATCAGGATGGTGCTGCCGGACGTGCTGGAGCTGGCGATTGGCGGCACTGCGGTCGGCACGGGACTGAATACGCATCCGGAGTTCGACGTGCGGTGCTCGAAGCGAATCGCGGAGCTTACCGGGCTGCCGTTCACCTCGGCGCCCAACAAGTTTGCGGCGCTGGCCGGACACGACGCGCTGGTGATGGCGAGCGGGGCGCTCAAGACGCTCGCGTGCTCATTGATGAAGGTGGCCAACGACATCCGCTGGATGGGCTCGGGGCCGCGCTGCGGCCTGGCGGAACTGACGCTGCCGGAAAACGAACCGGGCTCGTCGATCATGCCGGGCAAGGTGAATCCGACGCAGTCGGAGGCGATGACGATGGTGTGCGTGCAGGTGATCGGCAACGACACCGCGATAACGATTGCGGGCACGCAGGGCAACTTCGAGCTCAACGTCTTCAAGCCGGTCATCATCCACAACCTGCTGCATTCGATTGCGCTGCTGTCGGATTCGGCAGTGCTGTTCGCGAAATACTGCGTCGATGGAATCGAGCCGAATCGCCCCAAGATCAAGCATTACCTGGAGAGCTCGCTGATGCTGGTGACGGCGCTCAGCCCGCATCTCGGCTACGACAAGGCGGCCAAGGTGGCGAAGCATGCGCACGAGCGGGGCGTCACGTTGCGGCACGCGTGCGAGGAGCTGGGCTACCTCAAGGGCGAGGAGTTCGATCGGCTGGTGGTGCCGGAGAAGATGATTCGCCCGGGCCAATGATACTTCGGAGCAGAAGAGCTCCGTCGCTCTTGTGAGGGTGACCGGCGCGTTCTGACGACCCGCAACCAACTGTTGCCTCAGCCGCAACGCATCTTTCATCTCAAGGTAACAATCGACTGTTAGACTCTCGCCGCATTCGTTTCATCAATCACTAGATTCTGGCGGGAGGAAAAAATGTCCAACTTTGTACGTTTGCAGGGCTTCAACGCTCGGGCGCGCAGGCCATACTCGCGGTTGATCGCGGCCCTGGCGGGGGTCGCGATGCTGAGCACAACGGCGGCGCCGGCGCTCGCGGGCGGTTCGGCCTTCCCGGGCTTCATGCCCGGCAACTTGGTAGTCAGCCGCATCCAGTACGACGGGGGGCCGTCCTCGACCTACGGAGGCTATCCGACCATCTTCAACGATCCGAGCATCTCGGGAATCCAGGGCAGCATCCACCTCGACGAGTACACCACTACACCGTTCTCGCCGGTGGTCACGTCGCTCGACCTGACGGCGCTCACTGTGCCGAATTCCCCCATCACGACCAGCTTCAGCTCGAAGTCCGAGGGCGCTCTTGAGCTGTCGGCCAACGGCGAGTTCCTCACCTATATGGGCTACCAGGCGGCCGACGAGCTAGAGAGCGTCTCGAACTCCTACACCACCGGAGCCGGCACGAATCTGCAGTCGCCGGACACCCCGGTATTTCCGGCCTACGACCGCGAAATCGCCATGATCGGGGGAAATGGGACGGTCACGCTGCAGAACGAGAGCAACGCGTTCAGTGGTGACAACCCGCGCGCGGCGACCACCGTCGACGGCACCCAGTTCTATATGGCGGGCAACTCCGACTCGACCACCTACCCCAAACCCACGGGCCCCTGCACATTCAAGAGCGGCACCACCGGACCCGGCCTCACTATCGGCGTGCGTATCGGCGCCCCGGGGTCGAGTGCCTCGACCCAGCTCGGCTGCTACGATGCCGCTGATCGTCCCGACGAGAGCAACACGAAGCATGTCAAGGACAACAACTGGCGCGGACTCGGCATCTTCAACGGCAACCTGTACGTCTCAAAGGGCAGCGGTGGCAACGGCGACGACGGCCTGTTCCAGGTCGAGAACGGCACCGGCGCCGGTTTGCCGACCGGCACCGGCAATACCATCATAAAGCTGTTCGGCGATCCGGCGACGGATCCGATCAGCGGCGCGGCTGCGCCGATCACGCCCTTCGCGTTCTTCTTCGCCAACCCGACCACCGTTTATGTGGCGGACGAGGGAAGCAGCGGCAATCCTGCTGAGGTGCCGGGACTGCAGAAATGGGAACTTGTCAGCGGCACCTGGACGCTGCTGTACACGATCCAGAACGGCTTGGATCTTGGCGTGGCAGAGAATATCACGGGCTATCCGGTTCCGACCACGACCACGGGGCTGCGCAACCTGACCGGGATCGTGAATCAGGATGGCACCGTGACGATCTACGCGATCACCGCACAGTCGAGCTCGATCTCGGGCGGTGAGCCCGATCCGGATCGGTTGGTGGCCGTGAGCGACCCGATCGGCGCGACCACGCTGCCCGGCAGCGACACGTTCATCACCTTGCAGGAGTCCGGCGCCGGACAGGTGTTCCGTGGCGTCGCGTTCGCGCCGTGCGGATTCGGCGCGACTACCGTAAACGGTAACCTCAAGATTCCGGCGGGAGGCCGCTGTGCGCTTAACGGCACCACCGTGAATGGCAACCTCACGGTCGACGGCGCGCTGGTGGCAAGCGGCGCGACCATCCGCGGAAACGTGCAGGCCCAGGATGCGGAGTTCGTGGCGCTCAACCGCACGATCGTCGATGGCAACCTTCAGGTGGCTCGTCTGCAGGGCAACCCACCTGCCAGCGGCGAAAATTTCATCTGCGACAGCCTGATCGGCGGTAATCTGCAGATTCAGCAGAGCTCGTCCGATTCGCCCTGGGACATCGGGCAGGCGCCACCAGCGTTCTGCTTGGGAAACACCATAAAGGGCAACCTGCAATTCCAGAACAACGACGCGCAGGGACTGATCTCGAATAACTCGATCAACGGCAATTTGCAGTGCCAGAACGACACCCCGCCGGTTACGGGGATCGCTGGCAGCAACACTGTCGGCGGACACAAGCAGGGCGAGTGCTCGGGGCTGTAATCGCCGAGGTTCGTGATCGCGGGCATAACAAATAGCTAATCCAACGCGCGCGCCGGGGCGGTGAATTCAGGTTCACCGCCTCCGGCGCGCCGCACTTCAAACCAAGCTCTCGATCAAACGGCGCGTTACGCAGTCCGCGGTTGGAGCATGCGCCAGACGCGCACGCCGAGCGGGCGGATCTCGCCGATCACCCGGTAGCCGACGTGGCTGTAGTAGGCGACGTTGGCCTCGGTCGCGGTCTCGAGATAAACGCCGGCGAGATCGGGGCGCATCGCGGTCTGCGCACGGAGATAGTCGAGCAGGGCGACGCCGAAGTGGCGACGCTGGAGATCGGGTTCGACTCCGAGAACGTTGAGGTAGATGTGCGGCTCGGCGGGACGATGCTTCAGCAGCGTATCGAGCGTCGAGATCGCACGGAGGACGCCGCTGAACCCGCCGGCGCGGACAAGATCGGGCATCAGGGTGAGGCCGCGAATGACGGTCGCCGCGGATGAGGACGGGCGCTCGACCTGTTCGATAATCGCGGCGGCGGCGACCCGCCCCTCGTGAATCACGCCGAGCACCGGGTGGCCCGAGTGACACTGCTCGGCGAGGATTACTCCAAAGAGCAGAGCCATGCGCCGGGCGCATTCGCCGGCATCACTGAGGCCGCCGCCGCCGATGATCGCGCGAATTAGCGGATCGTTGACGAAGGCGCGGCCGAGCACCGCGGCGGCGTCGGCGTGCTGCCCGGGGAAGAGCAGCGCAATTTTCGGATGTCCCGCGGAATCCATCGGTTAAAGCATCACGGCGGCGGCGCGCTACATACGAAAGACGCCGAAGCTGGTGGCCGGGGGAATCCCGGCGTTGAGCGACGCGGCGATGCCGAGGGCGAGCGTCGCGCGGGTCTCGAGCGGATCGATCACACCGTCGTCCCAGAGGCGCGCGCTGGCGAAATAGCAACTCGATTCGCGTTCGTATTTTTCGAGCGTCGGACGCACGAATTCGGCCTGATCCTCGGGCGACATCTTGCCACCCTCGCGTCCCATCTGATCGAGTTTCACCGTCAAGAGCACGTTAGCGGCCTGCTCCCCGCCCATCACGGAAATGCGGGAGTTGGGCCACATGAAAAGCAGTCGCGGCGAATAGGCGCGTCCGCACATGCCGTAATTGCCGGCGCCGTTGGACGTGCCGATGATCACGGTGAATTTCGGCACCTGGGCGTTGGCGACCGCATTGACCATCTTGGCGCCGTCCTTGGCGATGCCGCCCTGCTCGTAGCGCTTGCCGACGATGAAGCCGGTGATGTTCTGCAGGAAGATCAGCGGGACGCGGCGCGCGCAGCACAGCTCGATGAAGTGGGTCGCCTTCAAGGCCGACTCGCTGAAGAGCACGCCGTTGTTGGCGATGATGCCGACCGGGTAGCCGTAGATGCGCGCGAAACCGGTCACCAGGGAGGTGCCGTAGCGCGCCTTGAACTCCTGCATCCGGGAGCCGTCAACGAGGCGCGCGATGACCTCGCGCACTTCGTAGGGTTTGCGCGAGTCGTGCGAGACGATGCCGTAGAGTTCGGCGGGATCGTAGTAGGGGTCTTCGGGAGAATCCTGCGCAAGGACGTTTTGCGGCGGCCGCTTACCGAGATTTGAGAAAATCGAGCGGGCGATTTCGAGCGCGTGGCCATCGTCGTCGGCAAGATGGTCGCTGACGCCGGAGAGGCGCGTATGGACGTCGCCGCCGCCGAGTTCCTCGGCCGTGACGACCTCGCCGGTGGCAGCGCGCACCAGCGGCGGGCCGGCGAGGAAGATGGTGCCCTGGTCGCGCACGATGATGCTCTCGTCGGCCATCGCGGGGACGTAGGCGCCGCCGGCGGTGCAGGAGCCCATGACGACGGCGACCTGCGCTATGCCGAGCGCCGACATTTGCGCCATATTGTAGAAGATACGGCCAAAATGTTCACGGTCGGGAAAGACCTCGGACTGTAGCGGCAGGAAGGCGCCGCCCGAATCGACCAGGTACACGCATGGCAGCCGGTTCTCGATGGCGATTTCCTGCGCGCGCAGGTGCTTCTTCACGGTAACCGGATAATAGGTGCCGCCCTTGACGGTGGCGTCGTTGGCGACGATGACGGCCTCGCGCCCCTGAATGCGACCGAGGCCGGTGACGAGGCTCGCGGCGGGCGCCTCCTCGTCGTACATGCCCCAGGCGGCGAGCGGCGACAGCTCGATAAAGGGGCTGTCGGGATCGATCAGGCGCTTGACGCGATCGCGCACCAGCAGCTTGCCGCGTTCGACATGGCGCCGGCGGGCGTTTTCGGGGCCGCCCAGGCGGATGCGCTCGATCTCGGCGCGCAATTTGGCGACTTGACCTTCCATCACCTCGCGATTGCGCTTGAAGTCGGGGCTGTTGGGGCTCACGCGGGACTCGATTCGTTCCATGCAAATCCTCATCGCCGCGGCGCGCGTCGCCACCCGGCATCGATGCTGTACCATGACTCTTATAAGCTTGGACATCGGCGCGGTGAAGCGGGTAGCCGGGGATGCGATTGCGGGTACATCGGGAACCAGATAACGGGGCAAGCTAGCAGGCGGCGATGCGTGAACGGGATTTAAAAGCGCTCGAATACGACAAGGTGGTCGCGCTGGTGCGCGAGTTCGCGGTCTCCGAACCGGGACGCCGAGCGATCGCGGCGTTGCGTCCGTCGGTGGATGGCGCGGTAGTGCGCGAACGTCTGCGCGCAACTGCGGAGATGGCCGGCCTGCGTTCGCGTTCGGGTTCCGTGCCGATCGAGGATTTCGACGATCAGCACGAACACCTGCTGGGCGCCGCGCCCGAGGACGCGGTGCTCAACGGCGCTTCGCTGGTGCGGATTCGCGACTTTGTGGTGGCCTCGCGCACGGCCGCGGCCTTTTTGCGATCGCGGGTCGAAGCGCGCCCGCACGTCGCGGCGATCGCGCAGAACCTGGTCGCACCCAAGGAGCTCGCCGACGCGATGCTGCGCGCGCTGGCCGACGACGGCGGCATGCTCGACGACGCGAGCCCGGAGTTGAAGCGCGTGCGCACGCGCTTGCGCGACGAACGGCTCGAGTTGGAAACCCGCCTTGCGCGATCGCTCAACGCCGCGGGCATGGATCCGTTCGTCTCGGACTACCTGGTCACGGTGCGCAACCGCCGCTTCGTGCTGCCGCTCAAGCTGAACTACTCGGAGCGGCTCGAAGGCATCGTGCAGGACCGATCGGTCTCGGGCGAAACGCTTTTCGTGGAGCCGATTTGGGCGGTGGAATTGAATAACCGGCTGATGATGCTCGAGCGCGAGGCCGAGGCCGAGGAGTACCGCCTGCTGATGCGGCTGACGGCGATGGTGCGGGGCTACCTGCCCGAGCTGCAGATGACGTTTGCGGCGCTGGTCGAGATCGACGCGCTCAATGCGCGCGCCATTTTCGCGGAGCGCTTCGGCTGTATCGAACCCGAACTCACCGACGACGGCATCGATCTGATCGCCGCACGGCATCCGCTGCTGCAGACGAGCGGGCGCGAGGTTGTGCCGATCGACGTAACGATCGCACCCGGCCAGCGCGGTATCGTGATCTCGGGACCCAATACCGGCGGCAAAACGGTCGCGCTGAAGACCGTCGGGCTGTTCGCGCTGATGGCGCAGGCGGGCCTGCTGATTCCCGTGCGCGAAGGCAGCAAGATCAAGATCTTCCGCAGCGTCTTCGCCGATATCGGGGACGCGCAGTCGATCGAGGCGAGCCTTTCGAGCTTCGCCGCGCATATCACCAACTTGAGCGAAATAATCCGGTCGCTGCGCGAGCCGGCGCTGGTCATTCTGGATGAACCCGGCGGCGGCACCGACCCGGTCGAGGGTGCGGCGCTCGCGATCGGCCTCATGGATTACCTGGGCGATCGCGACTGCCTGGTGGCGGTCGCAACCCATTCGACGGCGGTCAAGCTGCATGCATACTCGCGCGCGGGTTTCGAGGCGGCGGCGGTGGATTTCGATCCGGAACGGTTGGCGCCGCTCTACCGGCTGAAGCCGCATACGATCGGGCAGAGCTATGGGCTGGCGGTCGCGCGCCGGCTCGAATTGCCGCCTGAGATTGTCGCGGCCGCGGAGGCCGCATTGCCGGCGGGCACTGCGGAACTGGCCGAAGCGCTGCGGCGGCTGGAGGAGGAACGCCTGCGCCTGCATAACCATACCGAGCGGCTGCGCGAACGCGAGCGCGCGCTCACGGATCGCGAACGCGACACCGCCGAGGCCGCCGAACGGGCGCGCATCCGCGCCGAGGCCGAGCGCGATCGTATACGCGGGGAAGGAGCTCATACGATCGAAGAATTGCGGCGCGAGGGTTCCGCGGTGCTGGCGGAGTTGAAGGCCGGCACCAAGGGACGTCGCGAACTGGGGCAGACGCTCGCCAATGCCGCTGCCCGGATCGAGCGGGTGGTCCCGCGTACGGACGATCGCGCATCGCGCGGAGACGACGCTCCGCTCAAGGTGGGCGATCAGGTTGAATTAGGCGAGATTCGCGGCGAACTGATCGCTCTCGACGAGGACCGTGCGGTGGTCGGCCGCGGCGGACTGCGAATCGAGGTCTCCGCAGACCGCCTGCGCCGGGCACGCGCTACGACCGCTCCAGCGCCCGCGCCGCGAGTCACGGTCACCGCGGCGGCCAACGATCGCGATGAGCTCAATCTGGTCGGGATGCGCACAGGCGAAGCGTTGCGCAAGCTCGAGGAGTTTCTCGACCAGGCTTACTTGACCAATCACGCCGAGGTTCGCGTGATCCATGGGATCGGATCGGGTGCTCTAAAGAAGGCGGTGTACGATTATCTTGGCTCTTCGCCCTATTGTGCATCGTTTCGTCAGGCCGAACCGCATCATGGAGGAGCCGGCGCCACGATTGTGGAGCTAGGGCGCTAAAGTGCCCGGGCTCAAATCACCGAACCATGACCGCAAGGAGATTATATGTATGTCAAATAATGTAATATCTGCAATTTTTATGTAGATTACTAACTTAAACCAATGTAGCTTGAATAAACATTAGGGTCCTGCCTTGCCTTAGGACGCGCCCGTTCGTAGATTATAGGGGCGGCACTGAACTGCGATGAAACTCGGGAAACACACCAGTCGGGCGCTCAAAGACTTCTTCCTCGCGCTTTCGCTCGCAAATCTTTGTCTGCTTGACCCGTGGACTCGGGTGCTCGGTCTGAGTGCAAACGACATCTTCTTTCGCAAGGCCCCGCCCACGCGAATGGACGTGGTGGGCGTGGTTATCGCGGTACTCTTTCTGACGGCGAGCTTTTGGTCGGCGGCGACAGTGGTACGGGAATTGGGACCGCGCTGGCTGAAGAACAGCGTGCGGACGTTGTTTCTCGCATTTGCTCTAATTCCCATTCACACGCTGTTGGTACGAACGCCGCGCTTCTGGTGGCTGGAGACGCAAGTGTGCCTATGGTACGCGGATGGCCGCTCTTCATGCGCCCAACGCCGCCCATATGGCGCTTGCATTGGTCGCGGTCCTGCTGATCGCCGCGATTGTCCGCTGGGGGCGACAACTCGAGAAAGTCGTCATCCCGATCGTGATGATGGAAATTCCCTTCGTCCTGATCACGTTCTTACAGGCAGGCAACCAATTTGAAAGCTATTTCGGATTTGCCCGGCAGTATCAGGATCAGCCCGCGGTCGCGATGAATCATGTGGTAAAAGTTCGGGAGCATTCACGCGTAGTCTGGCTTTTGTTCGATGAGCTGGATCGCGGGATAATCGACAACCATAGCCGCTTCGGCATCAAGATGCCTGAAGTCGATCGCTTCACGCAGGAATCGGTAGTCGCAACGAACGCAATTTCACCCACTTCGTGCACGCGCCTCTCGCTGCCCACCTATCTATCGGGCTATGAAATTTCGCAGATGGACCCGACCGGACCGTCAAGCGCGAACATCACCCTGGCCAGCACCGGGCAAAGCATGCCATGGAATCCGCAAGACAATCTGTTCGCACAGGCGATGCGTGAAGGGTACGCGACGGCGATCGTCGGATGGTATATTCCGTACTGCCGCATTCTGCAGAACAGTTTCAACTACTGCTGGTGGGCGCCCGCTTACTCCAATTCGGTTCGTACCGGAACGACTGTCCCCGACGATATCCTGACGCAACTGTGGAACGCAGCCGATGCCACGCCGTTCGGTTCAATTGCGCTAAGGCGGGTCGATAATGCTGCGCGTTGCGATTTCCGCGTCCACATTTACCAGGAGCTTCTCAAGCGCGCAGAGGAAGTCGCCGCCGACTCCAAATTCGGCATGGTGTTCATTCATTTCCCGATTCCTCATCCACCCGGTTTCTATCGCGCGGCCACCGGTGGGTTCGATTGCAAGGGCGACTACGTCGGCAATGTTTCATTGGTGGATCGGACTCTCGGGGAGATGCGCATCGCGATGGAGGCGGCGGGCACCTGGAACAATTCAACTGTAATAATCAGTTCCGACCACCCGTACCGGCCATGGTTGTGGGGTTCGGTCAATCACCCTGACGCTGACGGCAAGATCACCTCGGACCAGGGGCTCTATGCCCGGGTGCCATTGCTGGTGAAGCTCCCCAGGCAACATCGCGGGGTTCGCTACGATCGCCGATTCAATACGCTAGTGCTTCACGACATGATCCTGGCCCTGCTGCGCGGGGACTTCGACGAGCCCAACGAATTGACGGGCTGGCTCGCGGAAAACACCTCGGCAGAAGTCGTTCCTGTACCGATTACCGCCTGCCCGCCATTTAACGGCGGCAGCAGCGGCAGCGGTGGCAGCCTGAGAGAATCCAGCGCGACGGACGCGATGATTCACGCCGCGAAATAGGCGCTATCGTGAGGTGGCTGCCGACTTGAGAGGAAGAAGACGACGATGATGATGGTACCGAAGCATGAATTTGCGATGGTAATTGCGTACGTCGATGCCGGCAGCGGAATGCTCATGCTGCAAATGCTCGGGGCTGCCGTGCTGGGTGGATGGTTCTACTTCCGCCGCTCGGTGACAAAATTTGGCAGACGGATGCTCGGCCGTAATCGGCCGGCCATGACCGAAGGCGAGACCGCCGAGACCGAGTCCACGGCTACCCGCGCGCGCTGAGCCCCGCCGATGGGGACGGTGACGCGCGACCCGGGATCCTTTCGCGACCCGGCCGGCTACGTGCTCCATTACGGCGACGCCGTTTATCGATCCCTCGATAGCAAAGCCTTTGATCGTCTGCGCACTTTCCTCGCGAGTCCCGCATATCAACGACTGAGCGCCAGCGGCGACCTGCTGCCGGTGACCGTCGCGGACGCGAGCGAACGCGAGGAACTTGCGCGTCTCGAGCAACGCGATGACCGTTGGTACGTGCGCCAGCGCCGCTTGCCCTTCATCAGCTACCCCTACGAATGGTCGCCGCGAATGCTGCATGCGGCCGCGCAATGCACATTGCGGATTGAGGCGGCGCTGGTCGAGCACGGCTTCACGCTCAAAGACGCGAGCGCCTACAATATCCAGTTCGACCTGACCGCGCGCGGCCCGGCACCGGTGCTTATCGATATCACCTCGATTGAGGCGGTACCGCCGCAGCCGGTGTGGATGGCATACAACCAGTTCCTACGGCATTTCGCGTTGCCGCTGATGCTCTATCGCCAATTCGGTCACGATTACCGCGGCGATTTTCTCGGCGACCTCGAAGGCGTAAATCCGGACGCGGTGTACCGCGTTGCGGGACCGCTGCGCCGCTGGTTTCCGCCGTACCTGTTTTCGGTGACCGTGCCGCATCTGCTGCGCAATCTGGAGAGCAACCGCGCGGCAGAACTCGAGCGCCCGGTCGCGGCGCCGGCAAACCACGACGCCGAGCGCGATCGTTATATCCTCACGCGCCTGGTGCGGCGCCTCGAGCGACTGATCAAGCGGCTCGAGCCGGCCGCACGCGCCTCGCAATGGACCGGCTACGAGGCCGACAATTCGTATCCGCCGGCCGCGGCCGCGCGCAAGGAGAAATTCGTCACCGACGCGTGCTCATCGCTCAAGCCGGGGCGCCTGATCAACCTCGGCTGCAATCTCGGCAAGTTCGATCTGATCGCGGCCGACCACGGCAGCGACGTGCTCGCGCTCGACCTCGACCTGCCGAGTATCGACGCGGTTTACGAGCGCGCCTGCGAACGTCACGCGCGCATCATCCCGTTGCGGATCGATATCGCGGCGCCGAGTCCGGCGATCGGGTGGAAGAATCGCGAGCGCCGCTCATTTCTCGATCGTGCCTGCCGCTTCGATTGTGTGATGGCGCTGGCGGTGGTGCATCACCTGTTAGTCACTAACCGGATTCCGCTCGACGAGATAGTCGATCTGATCGCGCGACTGAGTAATCGCTACGTTATTCTGGAACTGGTGGATCGTAGCGACCCGATGTTCCGGCGGCTGGCGCGCGGCAACCAGGTTTTGTACTCGGAACTGACTATTGAAACGCAGGAGCGCGCGTTCGCCGAGCGCTTCCGCATCATCGAACGCTGCCCCCTCGAGGGTATCCCGCGGACACTGTACGTACTGGAAAAGCAGTGATCCCGTTTCCGCAGTGAGCACGTTGGGGATAGTTACCTGGTTATCGATTTGTCCTTCGAACAAATGGCTAGTGGAATAAGCCCTTGAAGGGGTTGGGGATGCTGCCTGAACCGCCCGAGCTTCCGGATCCTCCGGACGCACTCGGACTCGGGCCAGAGCCTGCGTCGGACGAACCGCCGCTGGAATCGTTACCGCCGCCGCCAAACCTTCCCAGCAGGCCGCCGAGGCCATTCTTCCTGAGCAGATCGCCGATCCCTTTTTTCTGAATCAATTGACCGACCCGGCTTTGTACCGCATGCGTCGCGGCGCGCTGTGCAATGACACTGACATCGGGCGCGACCGCGGGATGCGGCAACTGGCCGGAAACCCGCAAGGGAATCTCGACCTCACTGTCGTTGTTAGTCAAGAAACTAACGGTGTGCCTCGCGGCGACCAGTTCGCTGCTGAATGGCTCCGACATTTTTATCTTCGCGGCAAGATCGAGATTCTTGTCGAGATCGAACCAGCCGTCGGCAAAAATTGAATAGTCAGTCGAGTGCGCGACTATGTCGTGCGAAATGATACGCGGACCGAGGATCGCGAAAGTCAGACTCGCCTCCTGGATGTCGGTATCGGGCGATTGGAACAGTTCCGGGTGATTGGCCACCACCGCGGCCGGCACCAGCGCGCCGATGCCCGGGACGTTGTTGACCTTCTTGAGCGCTTGCGCGACGACATTGACGCCGACGAGCTTGCCATTCTCCATCCGGGCGCGCCCCGCGCCGCGCATGGTCGGCTTGACCTGATCCAACCCTTTGCCGTGGCCGGCGATTTGAACGTCGCCGGTGAGGCTGCCGCGAATGGTGTTCGCCGCCTTCGAATGCTGCGAATCGAGCGCCGCTTGCATATTGACGTTTTGCGCATCGATCCTGAAGTCGAAGGCCGGCGCCGCGCCGATAGTCGCTACTCCCGCCGCACTGATCGTTCCGTCGAAAGCGCCGAACTTCAATGAACTCACGTTGACGCGGTCGCCGCCGAAATTCGCGTCGAGTGCGAGCATGGTGAACGGCACATTTGCCAATCGCCCGGAAGCGGCGCTGAGATTGGTTGAGCCGGCCAGCGCTCCACCGGCGTTGCCCACCGTACCGCTCGCGGATACTTGCATCAGGTTTTCATCGCCCGCGTGCGTGCGGCTGGGCACCAGTTCGGCAAGCGTGATTTTATCGACATTCAAGCGGTAGGCGGCGTGCACCGGCTGCATCGAATCGACGCTCGCCTGAAGTTGGGCATTGCCCGACCCGAGCTTGAAGGTGAGCGGGCCGAGATTGGCGACGTTGCGGGCCAGCCGGATGGTCCCGTTGAGATCGCTGACTGGCGGCGTCTTGCCTTGCGGCATCGCGGCGTTGACATTCACGAAGGTGATAGTGCCGTTCAGTGCGGGCTTCGAATTCGCAAAGCGAACGCCGGTATGGATTTCGGCCGTACCAGTCGGATTGTAGGGCTGCGCAGGGGCAATCAGCCGGGCGATGGGGCCCAAATCGAACTTGTTGCTGTCAACGCGCGCGCTGAGGCTGCCGTCGGCAAACTCGATATCGGTTAATTTCGCCTGGAGATCGGCCAGCGTCAGGTTGGCCTGCCGCACGACGACTTTCCCGGCGGTGCGCACACCACTCGCCGTGAACTTGAGCGCGGTACCGGCCGGCTTGTCGAAGCTCGGCGCATAGGCCACGCGATTCGAGCCAAGATCGCCCGTCACGTCGAAGCTGATCGCGTCAACCGTGCCGGCGACCTTGGCTTGCAGTTTGACCTCGTCGGAGATCACGAGCGCGCGCGGCAGCGCCTTGGCCAGTTGCGGGACCGACTTCAGTTGCGCCAGCGTGAGCGGCCCGATGGTGGCGTCCAGATTGATCGGAATTGCGCCGGCCTCGAGCGCGCCGGCCTTCACGATCGGTCCGGCCGTGCCGCTGACCTCGAGATTCTTTTGGTTGCCGAAAGCCGCAAGATCGAGGGCGACGTCGAAGGGCGCCGCCAGACTGAAATGTGTGACGTGGAGATTGACCGCGTTGACCGTCACCGGCGCGCCGCCAGACTGTTTATCGAGGTAGAAGATCCGTCCGTCCTCGACCGTGAAGGTCTCGATAGTGAGGTTGCTGATAGTCGCGGCACCGCCGGATACGGACGACAATGGCGCGCCACCGGACTCCGAAGTGGCACCCGGTTGCGGCAAGTTGCCGGTTGCGGACGCGCCCTTCTTCGAGATCGTGCTGAGGTTCATCGTGCCAGAGGTGCTGCGAATAATCCGAATCTGCGGCTGTTTCAGGACCAGCTCGGTGACCTTGATCTCCTTGTGCAGCAACGGCAGGAGTTCGACCTTGAGAAAAACGTCGGCGGCCTGGACGAAGGGCAATTGCGAAAAGGCGGCATCGTCGGCGAGCTTGACGCCGGTGACCTCGATGCCAACGCCGCGGCCGAGGCTTGCCTTGATCTCGCCAACCTCTACGGGACGGCCGACCGCAGCGCTGACGCGATCGAGCAGCCGGGCGCGGTTGGCGGCGATAATCGAGTTGAGGTTGAGATACGCGTAGCCGACGACGGCGACTACGATCAGGATCGCGACGCCAATCACGCCGCCGACAATAAGCAGAAGTCTGCGCATGGAAGGCACCTCGGTTGCGCGGAGGATTCCGGCTCTGCTTCAATCAAATCGCCGCGGCGCGGGTGCGGTCAAGCGGGAGTCGAATTGGGCGAGCGCCGGTGCGATTTCATCGCGCATCAGACGGGTCAGTTGCGCCTCGTAGTCGTCGAGCGATTGAATACCGACGCGGCGCATCCCGGCAATATTGATAGTGGACGGATGCATCAGCGGGATGACGCGGATGCCGGCCCCGCCGATGACCGGTTTCGCATGCATCGCGGCCAGCTTTACCGGCGCACCGAGGGCGGCGGCGGCCGCGCGCGCTCCGAACGCGATGATCAGGCGCGGGCGGATCAGATCGAGTTCACGCTTCAGATGGCGGGTGACGCAGGTGGAATTCTCGGCGGCGTTGGGCGAACGATTGGCGCCGGTGGCCGACGACGGCCAACATTTTATGGTGTCGCTGAAATAGAAAATCTGTTCGGGTTCGATTTCGCGGGGCGCCACCGCGCGGGCGAACGCGCGGCGAATCATGAGGTTGCGCGGGTTCGAGAACGGCCGGCCGTGTTCGAGCGAAACGCGCCCGGGGGCTTCGCCGAGGATCATCAGGCCGAAACGCGCAGTACCGCGGCGCCCGAGCGGAAACTTCCGCCACGGCGCGATCGACGGGCACTCGCGGCATCGGTAGATGCGCCGCCAGAACGCGAGCACGCGCGCGTCGAGGTCGTCGGGTGCGGCGGTTGCGGCAGTCGTTTTGATCTCGCGCGTCACTCGGTTAGTCGGGAGTTCGGGAGTAGTGTTGATAGTCGAATGCCGGCGGCGCATTTCGTGGTGGCGTCGCGGCGGGCGCGGCGTCATATTTAAGCGCGGTCCGAGCGCATCTCAATGACGCGCACTGCGCAGCCTCGTCATCGAAGCCTGCGCGAAGCCTCGGCCCGAATCATCTGGTCAATAAGCTAAATGGCGAAGAAACGGAAATCGACCCCCAAGCGGGACAATGGACGCGCGCCGCATCCGGAGCTGGTCGCGAAGCCGATCTTCACCTCGCCGTTCAGGGACCTGAAGAAGCTGATCGATGAGCGTGCGGCGAGCGCCAAGCCGGCTGTACCTGTAGCAGCGAAACCCTCGGCAAAGCCGGTTCCGGCCGCACCAGCACGGTCGATCACCGCGGCCGTCACGTCGCCGCCGAGACCACAGGTTGACGACGAAACGCTCTTTCGCGAGGCCTTCGAGGGGGTGCGAAGGCTTGGCGCTCCCAAGGCCCAGCGGCTGGCCGTCGCGCCGCAGATCAAGCGCGAGATCGTGAGCGAGGACGCCGAGGTTCTCGCCGAGCTCTCGGACCTGGTTTCGGGCCAGGGCACCTTCGAGCTGACCGAGACCGAGGAGTATGTCGAAGGCGCGCGGCTCGGACTCGATCCACGGCTGCTCAGCCAATTGCGCCGCGGCGAGTTCTCGGTGCAGGCGCATCTCGATCTCCACGGGATGATTCAGCCCGATGCCAAGGAAGCGGTCACCAACTTCATCGTCGATTCGGTGCGCAAGGGCCGTCGCACCGTGCTGATCGTGCATGGACGCGGATTGCGATCGCCGGGCGGACTGCCGGTGCTGAAGCACGCGGCCGCGCAATGGCTGTCGCATGGGATTGCGGGTGGCTACGTGCTCGCGTTCGCCACGGCGCGGCCCAACGACGGCGGTGCGGGCGCGGTCTATGCGCTGTTGCGGCGCGAGCGGCGGCGGGCGAAGTTCGACGTCCTGCAAGGCGCCAAGCGGAGAGATTGAAGAAGAGAAGGGGAGCGTTCCAGAAACTGAAACCTCGCGAGGTTTCAGACTTCCCATCATGCTTGACGCTCGCGATGCTCGGGATAAGGCCAGGTCCCTTGAAGCGGAGAAGCCCAGCGAGATTGGTAAAGATGTGGGCTTCGCCCTCTCGAAATTTCGCTTATGCGTCGGCGAACGGTCTCCAGTCGCCCCCAAGACCGATGATCCCTGTTCACTGTGGGAAGTGTGAAACCTTTCAAAGGTTTCACGGCATTCCATGCCGACGGTGGGCCACGCTCGCGTTGCTCGATCGCGCGATAATTGTGCCTCTGTCACCCTGAGCTAATGGGGCCCGGATCGACAGCGCCGAAAGAAAACGGGGCCCCCAGGGGGAGCCCCGTTTTGCGACGGATGGCCGCGGGAAATTCCGTGTAAGTTGCCGCTACATTTTGCCGAGCAGCAGGAACGAAATGACCAGCGAGTAGAGGGTCAGCGATTCGACGAAGGCCAGCCCGATGATCATCGGGACGAATAGCTGACTGGTGCTGTTGGGGTTGCGGCCGATCGATTCCATCGCGGACGCGGCGAGCTTGCCCTGCCCCATGCCGCAGCCGAAAGCGGCGATACCGAGGCCGAGACCGATGCCCAGGCCGATGAGTCCGGCGCGCGAGCCACCCATGCCGCCGCCGGCGCCTTCCTGCGCCATCGCGCCGAGCGGTGAGGCGAGCAGCATCGCGATCGCCACCGTCACATACATCCAGGTCCTACGAAACATTCCACGTTCCTCCTTGAATACCGCGCCTTTGCTTCGGCCCTAAGCTATTTAACCCAACCTTCTCATCTTCCACATCTTCGGCCGGACCGAATTACCGGGTTCGCGGTGTAAAATCTGTTGTGAGTCCTCGGAGACCTAACCCCGGCCTCTTCCCTGAAAAGGAAGGGGGTTTTAGAGGGCAGCTCAGTGCGAGGCGCTCGCCATGCGGACATAAGTAATCGAAAGGATCGTGAAGACCAGCGCCTGCACGATACAGACGATCGATCCCAACGCGTAAAACGCCAGCGGCACGACCACGTAAGTCAACCGGGTGAAGAGGCCGAGCACCTGATGGTCGGCGAACATATTGGCAAAGAGACGAACGCCGAGCGAAAACGGGCGAAAGAGATTGTCGGCGACCTCAATCGGCAGCATCAGCGGCGCGAGGAGCAACATCGGGCCGAGAAAACTCTTGAGATAGCTCGCGCCCTGCGTTTTGAACCCCTGGTAAATATAGAAGGCGAAGCAGATTGCGCCGAGCGCAAAGGTCAGGTTGGTGTCGCCGGTGGGCGGTTCCATGCCGGGAATCATGCCGAAGAAATTCGCGGCCAGAATGAACATGAAGATGCTGCCGAAGAAGGGCACGAACTTGCGCGAGCCGTGCAGTTCGGAGACGTTGGCGACGAAGCCGTCGAGCCATTCGGTGATGACCTCGCCGCAGCCGCGCAGGGTCATGCCGGCGTCGGGAATCATCGGATCGACCGCGGCGTTGAGGGCGCGACGGGCCATCACGGCGAAAATCAGTAGCAGGGCCATCACGATCCAGGTCCCAACCACGGACGGCGGGAGACCACCAAGGCGGCCCGCAATAAGATCGATGAAATTAACCGGCTTCAAACGTTGTGGTCCTCTGGATGTGGGGGGCGCGCCAAAACCGTGCGGGTGGAAGCGTGCCAAGTTTCAATAAAGATCGCAACGATCTGGGTCAAGGCCCCGATCATGAATCCCTGCAGATTCATATGCGTATAAGCGATCAGAATATAGACGACGCCAACGAATAAGAAAAGCTTGATCGGGGCGAGGATGACGCCGGCCTTGTTAGCTGTGCCGCCCTGCGCCAGCGCGATGATCGCGCGGCCGACGATGGTGAGCAGAAATAGATTCGCGATCATCAGGGCGGCGCCGGCGGCGCAGCTCAGGGCGGCGGTGGGTGAGACGGCAAGCGCGAGGATTACGGTCGCGATCGCGGCGAGAATCCCGGTCATCCGCTGGATGCCGGCGATGGTGGGGACCGTCCAGTTCATAGGATTTTCTTCATCGCGGGGCGCGTAATGCCGGGTCTTTTCTGCGCAGAATCTCAGAATTCAGGCGGGTGGGGCGGTTAGTCGCTTAGTTGGGCAAGGAGTGATTTGGCGTCGATGAGGTCGGGGGTGTCGAAGCCCTCGGTGAACCAGTCGTAGATGTCGGCGAGCATCGCGCGCGCCTCGTCGCGCCGGCCCTGACGGTCGAGCAGTCGCGCGAGACTGATCGTCGCGCGCAGCTCCAAGGATTTCGCGCTTTGCTTGCGCGCGATCTCGATCGCCAGCTCGAAGCAGCGCTCGGCGTCAGAGGCGTTCGAGGGATTTCTCCTTAATATTAATAACTCACCTCGCAGCCGGTGAATTGCTGCATCGAATTGATGCTCTTCTTGCTTGTCCGCTGCGGCCAACGCATCATCGAGAGTCCGGATAGCGGCGTCGTAGCGGCCCGCTTCCCGATAACCATCGGCGAGGTTGAAGAGCAGATTCGAAAAGCCGATTTCGGCGCCTACCGCCTTTAAGATTGCGTTGGCCTGCTCAGCGATTCCCTCGTCGGCGCGGCCCAGCCATGACAGGGCCAACCCGCGATGGCCCCGCGAGAACAATGGCCATCCGCGCAGATCATGTTGATAGCAATACGCGGTCAGCCGTTCCACATTCTCTAGAACAATTTTAGCCTCGCGCCGATAGATCCTGACTACGTTGGCGAAGAATTCACCCGCGGCGATGCTGTTCGGATGCTCGGCCGCTCGCCCGGCGGCGATCCCTTCGGCACACTTGCTGACAGCCAGATCCGGATAGCCCAAATGCCATAGGGCCCAACCCAGATAGCTCAGACTCCCCTCTTTGAGATCTGCGCCAAACGAAACCGCCAGTGGCCGGTCCCGCTTGAAATCGTACAAGGCCAAGGCACTTTCGAGATGATGTCGTGCGGCCAGAAATTCGCCCCGATGCAATAAAGTTTGCCCGAGCCCAACATGCGCCATCAGCAGGAGCGATGGATCGTTTACATTCTGCGCACGCCGCAATAAGTCCAAGCCAGCCTCGCGAGCCGGTCCGAACTGGCCGCGAACGTGGTAAACGGACCGCAGGCCAACCAACACCGGAAAAAGCTGTGGCAGATCACCGAGTTGCTCGCATATTTCACGCGCCCTTGCAAAAGGCTTCTCAACTTCCGGCGCCGACCAGTTCTTGAGCGGAATGTTGGCTTGTGCCAGTGCCATTTGCAGTGGCAGCTCGCGCCCCAACCGCTCCGGGTTTTCAGGAAGGGTTACCAACAGATCGAGGGCTGCGCCCAGACTTGTGGCCGCATCGGCACAAGCCGAGCGCCGCAGCGCCTGCCGGCCTGCACGTCCGAGATATTCAACTGCTTTGTCGATGTTATCGCTATGGCTATAGTGATACGCCAACTGAGTCAGATGGTCGTCAAGTTGGTCAGCAAAGATCGACTCCATCGCCTGTCCTACGCGTTCGTGAATTTGTTTGCGGCGCTCGATCAGCAACGAGTTGTAAGCAACCTCCTGGGTGAGCGCGTGCTTGAAGACGTACTCGACGCCGGTCGCGGCAGGCTGCTCGTAAATGAACTCGCCCGCCTGCAAATCCGCCAACATCCGTTCCAATTGAGCGACTTCTGTTGATACAGTTTGCCGAATCAGGCCAAGCGCAGACTCACGTCCGATTACCGCGAGCGTCTGCAGCAGGTCCTTTTGTTCCGCCGAGAGCCGGTCGATGCGCGATGCGAGAATGCCCTGCACCGTCGGCGGTAGTCGCAACTGCGACAGCGAACGCGTCACCTTCACCGCGCCATTGCGTACCAGCGCGCCGTCCTCGAAAAGCGTTTGAACTATCTCTTCGATGAAGAACGGATTTCCGCCAGTGCGCTCTGCGATCAGCCGCTTGAGCGGATTGAGTTCGACGTTATCGCCCAACAGCGCCGCTAACATTGCGGCGCCATCTGCGCCGCTAAGCGGGTCGAGTCGAAGCTGCGAATAGTAGCTCTTGTTGGTCCACTCGTGGTGATACTCGGGGCGATAATTGAAGAGTAGCAGCACGCGCGAATTGGCGACGCTATCGGCCATGAGATCGAGCAGCGCCTGCGTCTGCGAGTCGATCCAGTGCAGGTCTTCGAAAATCACGACCACTGGTTGCTTCAGGCTTTCGCGCAGGACAATGCGCTTGATCGCGTCGAGCGACCGTTGACGCTTGATCTGCGGGTCCATCTGCGCGAGCGGATCGGCGCCCTCGACGATGCCTAATAATCCGAACAGGTACGGCAGCGGGTCTTGCAGCGCGGGGTCGAGCCCTTCAAGTGCGGTACGAACCTTCTCGCGCCGCGTGGCCGGATCGTCGGTGTCCTGAATGCCGAAATAGTCGCGCAGCAATTCGAGCACCGGCAGCCACGCCGAGGCCTTGCCGTGCGAGACCGAGTAGGCTTCGAGCAATTTACAGTCAGCCGGCAGCTTCGCCTTGAACTCATAGAACAGCCGCGACTTGCCGGTCCCGGCCTCGGCCACCACCGCGACGATCTGCCCGTTTCCGCTCATCGCGAGTTCGAGTGCGCGCTGCATCTGCTCGAGCTCGCGCTCGCGGCCAACGAATTTGGTCAAACCGCGCCGTGCGGCGAGATCGAAATGGCTGTGTAATGTGCCGGTGCCCACGACCTCGTAAACGTTGACCGGCTCGGCGATGCCTTCGATTTCGGTCGGTCCCAAACCGCGCAACTCGAAATAGCCTTCGACCAAACGCCGCGTGTCGTCGCTGACGACGATGCCGTCCGCCGGCGCCGCGGTCTGCATCCGCGAGGCGACGTTTATCGGGTGGCCGATCGGCGAGTACTCGGTGTGACCGCCGGTCTGCACCGAGCGCATCACGACCTCGCCGGTGTTGATTCCGATGCGGACCTCGACACCCGCGCGACCGTGCCTCCGCAACTCCTCGCCACTGCGGCGGAGATCATCGCGCGCCGCGAGCGCAGCGTGAACGGCGCGCTGCGGATGGTCCTCATGGGCCACCGGCGCCCCGAACAGCGCGAAAATTCCATCGCCGGTCGATTGCACCACGTAGCCGTCGTAACGATGCGCCGCGTCGATCATCAGCTTGAGGGCGGGGTCGATAATCGCGCGGGCTTCTTCGGGGTCGAGCTCTTCCATCAGTTCGGTCGAGCCCTTGATGTCCGCGAACAGCGCGGTGACGGTCTTGCGCTCGCCTTCGAGCACTGTCGAAGCGTCCGGCTGCTCCGGCGCGAGGCGAATATTAGGAGCCGTCGATGCAGCTTGAGGTGGACTTGCAGGAGCGGATGCCGCGTGACCAGCGAGCGCGCTGCCGCAATCGCCGCAGAATTTCTCGCCGGTCTCGTTCTTTGCGCCGCACGCTGGGCAGGCGAGCATGAAGCGGTCACCGCACTGCGAGCAAAAGCGACGGCCCGCGCGATTCTCAGTTCCGCACTTGGTGCAACGCATCGGTTTACCCGAGAAAAGAACGACCCGCCCTTCCGTATATCACCCAGCGTCGCTCAGGGACCAGCGAACTCCGCAATCGGCTCGCAGGCTCGCCTAGGGTTGAGGCGGAGGCGGCAGTTGCCTGCGCTGAAAGTCGCGCAACTCGACGATTAGCCGGTACATGCCGAGAAATACTCCGAGCAGCAGTCCGATCACCGCCAGTGCGGGCGCGGTATGGAAATATTCGTCGGAATAATAGCCGAGCAGCGAGCCGCCGAGAATCGGGGAGAAAAATTCGACGCCGATGGCGGCGAAGCGCCACAGGCGGACGGGCGGAGTCGATTCGGATGGCATCGGGAAGTCGGGGGGAACTGGTGCGACCGCGCTCAGTTGGCAACCAGCGCCGTTTTTCCATCGACAAGCGCGGCTTGGGCGGCGGCGATGGTGGCGTCGAGATCGGCGTCGGTGTGGGCGAGCGAGACGAACATCGCCTCGAACTGGGCGGGCGGGAGATTGATCCCGCGCTCGAACATCGCATGAAAAAATCCGGCGAAGGCGGCGGTGTCGGCCCGCCGCGCGCTGTCAGCATCGGTCACTTCGCCGACGCCGTGGAAGAGCGTCAGCAACGAGCCCGCGCGATTGACGCATCCGGGGTGCCGGGCCGTTTCGAGCGCGGCGCGCAAGCCGGTCTCGAGCCGCGCGCCGGCGGCTTCCAGCCGTTCGTAAACACCAGCCTGACGGAGTAGGGTCAGGGTCTCGAGACCGGCACGCACCGACAGCGGATTACCCGAGAGGGTGCCTGCCTGGTACACCGGCCCGACTGGAGCGAGCAGGTCCAGCAGGGTGGCGCGACCAGCCACCGCGCCAACCGGCAGCCCACCGCCGATAATTTTGCCCAACATCACGAGGTCCGGATCGGCGCCGAAAAGTTCGTAAGCCGCACCATAGCGGAGGCGGAAACCGGAGATGACCTCGTCGCAGATGAGCAAAGCGCCGTGGCGATGAGCGAGGGCGCCGAGTTCCTTGAGGAATCCGGGGGCGGGCGGCACGACCCCCATGTTGGCGGCGAGCGGCTCGACGATGACGGCGGCGATGCGATTGGGCGCGGCCTCGAAATAGCGTTCGACGGCGTCGAGGGAGTTGTACGGCGCGACCTGAGTCAACGCGGCGAGCGCCTCGGGCACGCCGGCGCTATCGGGGACGCCAAGGGTCATGACGCCGGAGCCGGCGCGAACGAGCAGCGAATCGCTGTGGCCATGGTAACAGCCGTCGAACTTGATGATGCCGGAACGGCCGGTGGCGGCGCGGGCGATGCGCAGGGCGGTCATGCCAGCCTCGGTGCCGGAATTGACGAGGCGGACTTTTTCGGCGACCGGGATTGCGTCGCTGATGCGCTCGGCCAGTTCGACTTCGAGCTCGGTCGGCGCTCCGAAGCAGAGTCCGCGGCGCGCCTGGTCGGCGATGGCGGCGGAAATGGCGGGATGGGCGTGACCCAGAATCGCGGGGCCGTAGGAGCCGACGTAGTCGATGAAGCGGTTGCCGTCGGCATCGAAGAGGTAAGCGCCTTCGCCGCGGGCGATAAAGGCGGGCGTCTGGCCGACCGCCTTCCAGGCGCGGACCGGAGAATTGACGGCGCCGGGAATTCTTTTTGCGGCGCGGACGAAGAGGGCAGTCGAATTTTTCAAAGAAATTTTCATCACGACGAAAATTATTCACTCACACTCGGTGTTTAGACAGTCGATCAAGCGCGATCAAGGATCAAGCGGTACGATCGGGCAAATTGTATGATCGCGGACGATGGCTCCTAGAGCCAAGGTCTCTCAAGACAAAAACGCAGCATTGGAGCAAGGTCTAATCCAAAAAAACTTTTGCGGACAAAATTACGAGAGAAATCACGTGTTTTTCACGATGCGCGCCGGTCTGCTTGAATGACTCACGAAAAGAATCTACTCAGTATGCCTTCACCGTTGCATTCACCCGCGTCGTGGCGGGCGCTTCCTTGCAGCGGCAGAGCAGCGTATCGGGACGATCGTGGCCGACCGGCACGAGCAGTTTTTCTTACTCGCAACGATTCACGATATCAGCGCGATATCAGCAGGGAAGTTTCCATCCCTGCGAGCGGCGAGTTGATAATTGGCTTGCGCAATTTGGCCAGTGACCGATGGAAATTGCGGAAATATGACTTATCAACAGATGTGGATAAGGCTGTGAGTAATTCAAACCTAAATCATGACTTTCGATTGCCGGCCTTGGGGGACATGGTCCGGCGGGAGGGGGTGAGAGAATGAACGGTATGTGGCAAAGAGCTGCCGACCGAATTCGCGAAACTCTGGGCCAAGTCAGCTTCGAGACCTGGATCGGACCGCTCAGTTTCGTCGCAATGGACAGCGGCACGGCAACCATCGAGGCGCCCAATCGTTTTTTCCGCGATTGGGTCAGCGATCGCTATCTCGACCTGCTGCGGCATTCGCTTTCGGCGGAGGTTGGTACGCCGGTCGATATAAAACTGACCTATGGCAAGGACATCGGCGCGTCCATCAATGGCCATGGGCGCTCCAGCGACAATGGGAGCAGGGGGGTTAACGGGAACGGCGGCGGCAACGCGAGCGCGTCCGGGAACGGCGGCACCCCAAAGACCCGCGCCGCATCGAGCAACACCGCCATCGCATCCGCGGAAGCGCCGCGCCGCGAGCTGCATCCGGGACTGGCGCCGCGTTATACCTTCCCGGAGTTCGTGGTGGGATCGAGCAACCAATTCGCCCATGCGGCGGCGCAAGCTGCGGCCAATCAGCCGGGCGAGAAGTACAATCCACTGTTTATCTACGGCGGTGTGGGTCTGGGCAAGACCCATCTGGCGACGGCGATCGGCCATCATTTGTGGGCCACCAGTAATCAAAAGCGCAAGGTCCTGTTCATGCCGGCGGAAGTTTTTATGAACGAGCTGATCAGTTCGCTAAGGCGCGACAAGATGGGCGAGTTCAAGGAAAAGTTTCGCCGGGTGGATGCGCTGATCCTCGATGACGTGCAATTCCTGGCCGGCCGCGAGCGGACCCAGGAGGAGTTCTTTCATACCTTCAACTCACTCCATAACGACCGCCATCAGATCGTGCTGACGTCGGACAAGGTCCCGCGCGATATACCGGGCCTCGAGGATCGGCTGCGCAATCGCTTCGAGTCGGGGCTGATTGCGGATATCGCGCCGCCCGACCTGGAAACCCGGGTCGCGATTATCCAGAAGAAGGCGGCGCTGGATAATCTGCCGCTGCCCCCGGAAGTGGCGCTGTACATTGCACAAAACGTCTCGGCCAATGTGCGCGAGCTTGAGGGCTGCCTGACGCGGCTTTCGGCGCTGGCCTCGATGAGCAAATCGGCCATCACGACCGATTTCGCGCGGCAGGCATTGCGCGATTTGATACGCACGCACGAAATAAAACCGGATGTCGAAGCGATTCAGCGGACCGTCGCGGATTTTTTCCATATTCGGCTGGCGGATCTGAAATCGAAAAAGCGCACGCAGCACATCGCCTTTTGCCGGCAGGTCGCGATGTACCTGTGCCGCAAGATGACCGACAGCTCGTTTCCGGCAATTGGCGAAGCCTTCGGCCGCGATCATTCGACGGTGATTCACGCGCACAATCTGATCGCGCGGCGCATCGCCAATGATTCCGCTTTTCGCTTTTCGATCGAGAAGATCGAGCGCGAACTGAAAGCGACTCACGCCAACGCGGCCTGAGGATGGGGCAAGCTGTGTACAAGCTTGGTACAATTGCCGCGCTATCGACAGGGGTAGCGGGGCGAGCTTATGCAAGGGCGTTGCGCGGAGGTTTTGTCAACATCTTATGCCCAGTCGATTTCGCTGTGGTGGCGGGTACTTGGCATAATGCTGAACAAATCAACAGGCCCTTCTGCTGATCCTGATCAGTTCTTATAGATCAAGATCCAGATAGTAATAGTAGTGGGCGATGGGCAGGGGATAAATGGAACTCGCTATCGAACGTGTTTCGCTGCAGAACAGCCTTGCGATGGTTCAGGGGATCGTCGAGCGGCGCAATACCGTGCCGATTCTCGGCCACGTGCTGATTGAACCGGACGGCAATAAAATCAGGCTTTCGGCGACAGATCTCGAAGTCGGGATCCGCACGGAGGTCGCGTGCAAGGCTTCGGCGAAGGGCAGTCTGACGCTCAATGCGCGCAAGCTGTTCGAGATCGTGCGCGAAGCGGAGGGCGACGAGGTCACCTTCAAGACGCTCGAGAACGATCAGGTCGAGATCAAGTGCGGGCGCGCGCGATTCAAGATGATGGGACTGGATCCGCGCAGCTTCCCGGCGATGCCGTCGCAGGCGGCCAAGGGTAGCGCGGAGCCGGCGCGCAAGGCGGTCAAGGGCGACCTCAAGGTGGCGGCGACGGTGCTCGCGGCGATGATCGACAAGACGCTATTTGCGGTGAGTCCCGACGAGGCGCGGTACAATCTGAGCGGGGTCTATATCGATTCGCCGGCGGCAGGAACCGCCCGAATGGTCGCCACCGATGGCCATCGGCTGTCGATGGTCGATCGGGAAGTGGCGGGATTTGCGATGCAGGGCGGTGCGATCATTCCGCGCAAGGGCATGGCGGAGTTGCGCAAACTGCTCGATCAGGCCGGTGACGGCGAGGTCGAACTGGCGCTCGACGGCTCATTGGCATGGATCAAGCGCGGCCCGACCGAGGTTTCGATGCGCCTGGTCGAGGGCGAATTTCCGGATTACCGCGGGGTGATCCCGAAGCAATCGCGTTACCAGGTCAGCGTAGGCCGCGACCTGTTACTGAGTGCGATCAAGCGAGCCGCGATCTTTTCCAACGAACGCTATCACGGAGTCAAGTTCGGCCTTTCGAGCGGTACGCTGACGGTATCGTCGGCCAGCCCGGAAATGGGCGAGGCCAGCGAGACGATCGATGTCGAATTCGGCGGGGACGAATTTTCGATCGGCTTCAACGCTTCATACGTGCAACAGGTGCTGTCGGTTATCCCGGAGGGGACCGACGCGGTGCTGGGCGTCAGCGACGAAGTGAGCCCGGGTGTAATCACCACGCCGTCCGATAGCCAGTTCACCTACGTCGTGATGCCGATGCGGCTCTGAGTGCGGCTGACGCGCAGCGGGGCACCGCTTTTACGTTGGCGGCGGAGTGACGCGCAGCAGCACCATCGCGTTGAGGCCGTGCTCCTTGGGGTCCCAGGGGTAGAGAGTCTCAGCGGCCACCGGATCGCTCTTGAATTTCAGCATTGCGATATCGCGGCGGCGGACGATCAGCCATTTCACTTTGCGATTGCTGACGGCGGCGTTGAGGTCGGGCAGTTTGTCGTAATCGGGAACCGGTTGCCGCAAGCCGAGGTAGAAGACCGGGCCCTGATTCCTGAAGAGGGCGAGGCTCGGCGTGTCATTGGCAATGAGCGTGCGCACCTGAGCGGCGAACGGTTTCTCGCTGCGAAATGCGTCGCTGGCGGGCATCGCAAAAACGAAGAAATAAAACATGAAGAGCCAGGCGATCGCGGCGATGGCGGCACCGATGCGCTCAGGGCGGAAGCTGCGCATCGCGTAAACGATTGCGCCGATCGATCCAAGCCAGAAAAGCGCAAAGATACCGAGGCTCGGAGCGGGCGGTAGCTGCGCATAGGGTCCGGGCAGGAACAGTCGCGGCGGTATAAACGCCAGCGTCGAGAGGATGATCGCGCAGACGATTATGCCGAAGCCGATTTTGGTCAGAGTGCGCGCCAAAGCTGACATTTCGCTGAACGGGCGATCGAATAGGCGTGCGATGAAGAGCGCGGCGGCGGGGACGATTGGCAGAATGTAATAGCTGCGTCGCGAGCCTGACAGCGTATAAAAAACGAAAGTTGCCCAGAAGAAGACCATCGTAAATCGATCGCTGCGAGCGCGAGCGGAATCATCGGGACGGCGCCGATGCGCCTCGACGAGCGCGGCCGGCAAGAGCACCGACCACGGCGCCATGAGGGCGAAGATGACGTAGGTGTACAGATAAATCGGGCCGCGATGATCGAAGGGCTCGAAGTAGCGCTGGACGTTCTCACGATAGACCATCGAGAGGCCGCTGACCGAGCCGGTCCGGAGATGGGAAATCGCGAACGGGACGTAATAGATGGCGCCGCCGAGGACGATTGCCAACGGTGTCTTCCAGTTGAAGAACCAGCGATTGCGATCGACGATCCAGCGGATGCGTTGGCGCAGGGGCCCGGTGAGCAGGGCGCGGCCCAACTCGGCCCATCCATCGGCGAGCGCGCAATATGAACCGATCACGGCGAGCGGCAGGACGAAGCCGAGCAGTCCCTTCATTTGCGAGGTCAACGCCATCACCAGCCACAAAGCAATCACCCACCATCCGTCCTGATCGCGTTCGTGACGAAGGAAGAGCGACAGCGCTACCAGCTCGCCGGCGACGGTCTCGACGTCGGCGGAAGCGTGACGTGAAAAAAAGACGAAGCTGAAGCTGGTCGCCAGGATGAATCCGGCGACGACGCCGGTCTTGAGATCGTAGAGGCGCCGGCCAATCGAAATCAGTAGCGCAATCGCCAGCATCCCGGCGATTGCGCAGGGGAGGCGGGCCGCAGCCTCATTCATACCGCCGGTCAGCCAGGTCGAAGCGACGACCAGCCAGTAGGTTCCGAGCGGCTTGTCGTAGTAAAGACGGCCGTTGATCGTGGGCCAGAAGTAGTTCGACGTGAGCTGCATCTCGCGGGCGATCTCGGCCCAGCGAAATTCCGAAGACCAGAGCGCGCGGACGCCGAGGCGGGCAAAGAAAAGGATCGCGGCGAGGCCGAGCACGAGCCAGGCGAATTTGCGCCAGCGGGCGTCGTCGCCGGAGGTGCGGCCGGAGATATCGCCGGATGTAGCGGATGACACGCGGGAGGCTTCGGCGGTGAATCCGGGAGCGGTCGCAGAGCCGGTCGCAGGCGCCGCCTCGATGGTGGGACTGGCGGCAGCGCGGCTCGAATCAACGGGTTCCATCGGATAAAAGAGTCGCAGTCTGATTTCGCGATCGCAAGTAGGTCCACCAGGTGAACGGGCTCAAGTGCGCAGTTAGAGACACGACGTCACAGTCATAACGCGGGCTCGCGTAGTGCGGGCGCGGGCGGCATGTTAAACTCTGCGGGCACGAAAATAATATCGTTGGATACACGCAGCGCGCGTGACGCCGCACCGATAACCAGTCGCGATCAGCCAGGTTTGAACCGCATCGAGTCGAGCAGCCAATGAGTCAGGACGAAAGCTCCCACGATAATCCCGCGCACAAGACGAATCGGCTGATCAACGAACAGAGCCCGTATCTGCGCCAGCACGCGCACAACCCGGTTGACTGGTTTCCGTGGGGCGAAGAGGCGCTCGGGAAAGCGCGCGCGGAGAACAAGCCGATCCTGCTCTCGATTGGCTACTCGGCGTGCCATTGGTGCCACGTGATGGAGCGCGAGTCGTTCGAAAACGATGCGATCGCGCAGGTGATGAACGAGAATTTTGTGTCGATCAAGGTCGATCGCGAGGAGCGTCCCGACCTCGATCAGATTTACATGGATGCGGTCCAGGTGCTGACCGGACGCGGCGGATGGCCGTTGACGATGTTCCTGCTGCCCGACGGACGGCCGTTTTACGGCGGCACCTATTTTCCGCCGACGGATCGGCACGGTCTGCCGGGCTTCCCGCGACTGCTCGCGGCGATCGCGAACGCCTATCACAAGCAGGCGGGTGACGTGCAGCAGAACGTCGAGCGCCTGACCGCGGCGATGGGTGCGGTGGCGACCTACGAGTCCTCGGGGCGCGAGTTGTCGCCGGCGACTCCGCTGAATGCGGCGCGCGAGCTGGGCAAGCATTACGACAGCGTCCACGGTGGCATCGGTGGGGCGCCGAAATTTCCGAACACGTTCGTCTTTTCGCTGTTCCTGCGCATGTACGATGCCGACAGCGATAGCAACTTCGCCGATATGGTGCGCGATACATTGAGCAAGATGGCGAAGGGCGGGATTTACGATCAGGTTGGCGGCGGGTTCCATCGCTACAGCGTTGATGAGCGCTGGCTCGTGCCGCATTTCGAAAAGATGCTCTACGACAATGCGCTGCTCGCGCGGCTTTATCTCGACGCCGGACGCGCACTGAACGAGCCGGAGTTTCTGCGCGTCGCGCGCGAGATCCTGGAGTACGTGCTGCGCGAGATGACCAGTCCGGAGGGCGGCTTCTACTCGTCGCAGGACGCCGACAGCGAGGGCGAGGAAGGGAAATTCTTTTTGTGGACGCCGGCCGAGGCGAGCGCGGCGCTGCACGACGAAGAACTCGCGAAGATCGCGGCGCGCTATTTCGATATCAGCGAAGAGGGGAATTTCGAGGGGCGCAACATCCTGAATCGCACGATTGAGAAAGCGGACGCGGCCAAGCTGTTGGGCAAACCGGCGGATGAACTCGCGCGGGCGATCGAGACGATCAAGGCGCGAATGTTTACGGCGCGCGAGCAGCGGATCAAACCGGGGCGTGACGAGAAAATCCTGGCGGCGTGGAACGCGATGATGATCGGGGCGTTCGCCGAGGGCTATCGGGCGCTGGGCGACCCGCGTTACCTGGCGGCGGCGGAGCGCGCGACCGAATTCGCGATGACGAAGCTCTGGGACGGGCGGGCCTTGCGGCGATCGTACAAGGATGGGGTCGCGCGCTTCAACGCCTACCTGGAGGATTACGCGCTGATGGCGGGCGCGATGATCGACACCTACGAGGCGTCGCTCGACGCGCGCTACCTGGAGCAGGCGCGCGCGCTGGCCGACGTGATCCTGGAGCGCTTTAGCGATCGCGAGAAGGGCGGCTTCTATTTCACGTCGGACGACCATGAGGAGCTGATCACACGGGCGAAAGCGGCCTTCGACGGATCGACGCCGTCGGGCAACAGCGCGGCGGTGATGGCGCTGCTGCGGCTGCACGCCTACACCGGCGACGAGCGTTATGCGACGGAGGCCGCGCGCACGCTCAAGCTGTTTGCCGACCTGATCGAGAAGCAGCCGTTCGGCTTCGCGCACATGCTCGAGGCGGCCGACCTCTATTTTCGCGGGCCGACCGAAATCGTGCTGGTAGGCGATCGCGCCGCGCCAGAGTTTCGCGAATGGATCGAACGGGCGGGGCTGATCTATCTGCCGAATCGGGCGCTCTTCGCCGCTGACCCGAAAGGCGCCGCCGAGGGCGGCTACCTCCCGGAGCAGGCGCGGGGCAAGCCGCAAATCGACGGCCGGCTGACGGCCTACGTCTGCCGCGAGCGGACCTGCTCGGCGCCGATGACCACCTTCGAGGCGGTGGCCGCGGCGCTCGAAGATTAGAGTCGCACGCGCCCGGGAGCCAGCGCACGACACGATGGAGAGAGGCGGCGTACCCGAGACCGAAGCGGGCGCGGAGGCCCTGACCGAGACGCCGGTGTTCGGCACCACGGTCGTCAATCGCCCGGCTCGCGCCGCGCGGAGAACGCTCAAGGCGATTGTCTTTAATGCCCGTTCGGGTGCGCGCTTCGAAGGGATTCTCGCCTGTCTGCGATGTCCGCCGTTGGCCGGCGCGGACGTGATCATGTTGTGCGAGGCCGACTGGCAACTGCGGCGGTCGTTCGATCGGGAGATCGCAGCGGATCTGGCGGCGGAGCTCGATATGAGTTTCGCCTACGGTCCTGAATTCGCGATTCGGCGCCCGCCCGGTGTTGCGCCCTCATTTCTGGGCAATGCGATTTTGAGTTCCGTGCCGCTGGCCGACGCGCGGATGATTGCGTTGCCCACCACGCGCATGATCCGTCGCTATGCACATCTGATCGGACAGCCGCGCGCACTGATCGCGTCCGCGGCGTTCGGCGGACGGCACGTCACGATCGCGGTCGCGCACCTGCATAGCCGCTGGAATCCGGCCGGACGGGCGCGGCAGATGGCGGCGTTACTGGATCATCTCCCGCCAGCGGGCGCAACGGGCACGGCGGACGCGACGATTCTCGGCGGCGATTTCAATACGACGACGACCCAGATCGATTCGCCGTCCGCGATGGCGATGGTTGCGGTGCGGATGGCAACGAGGCCGTGGCGCTTTCGTTATCCCGAACCGTATGAGCCGCTGTTCGCGGATCTCTTTCGCGCGGGCTTCGAGGTCCGCGGCGCGAATGTTCCCGGCAAGCCGACGTTCACGTTCCACCGTGCGATTCCGCCGCCACTGCGCCCGAAGCTCGACTGGATAGCGCTGCGCGGGTTGGCGCCGATACCCGGCTCCGCGCGCGTGGTCGCAGCGCGCGATTCATTCTTTGGCCGGCGCGTTTCGGATCACGATTTCGTGATGTGCGAGGTGCGGCTGTGAGCGATTTGGCGCGGGGATCCCGCAGCGCACTCGCCGCGGTCAGAGGCCATCGCGCGAAACGGCTGCCGCGCTAAAGATGGGGTTCGGGCAGCGGGCCGCGTGCGCGCTCGTAGGCGTTGGCGACCCTGAAGACCGTCGCCTCGTCGAAGGGCCCGCCGATTATCTGCATCGAGAGCGGCAAACCGTTGGGCGAGAGCCCCGTTGGTATTGCGAGTGCGGGCTGGCCGGTCACGTTGAAGGGCGCGGTGAACCGCAGCACGGAGGCGACCATGTCGACCGGCTCGCCGCTATCGGCAAGGGCGCGGCCGCCGACGTCGATACACGGTGCCGGGATGGACGCGGTGGGCGCGACGAGCACGGTAAATTTGTCGAGCGCCTTCAGCATCTCGGCCAGAATCGCCGCACGGGAGCGTTGTGCGCGGACGTAATAGATGGCCGGCGTCAACATCCCGGCTTCGAGCATGCGGCGCACATCCTGGCCATAGTCGTGCGCGCGAGTGCGCATCCATTGTTCATGGTACTCGGCGGCCTCGGCGAACATGATGTTGGTCGCGATGGTCGAGCACATATCGATATTAGCGATTTCCACCTCTTCGACCTCCGCACCGAGGGTGCGCAATTGGCGCAGGGCCGCATTGAAGGAAAGCGCGACTTCATCGGAGAGGCCGCTGAGGAGCCCCGCGATGATACCGACGCGAACGCCCTTCAGGTCGCCAGTCAGCGCCGCGGCGTAATCCGGAACCGGCTCGGTGCTGCTGGTCGAGTCGAGCGGGTCGCGACCGGCGATGATCTGGAGCATCAGGGCGGCGTCCCGGACGGTGCGCGTAATGGGGCCGGCGTGGTCGAGCGAATCGGCGAGTGGCAGAACCCCGTAGCGACTGACGCGGCTCCAGGTCTGCTTCATCCCGACGCATCCGCAGAAGGCGGCCGGGATGCGGATCGAACCGCCGGTATCGGTGCCGATAGTGGCAGCGGCCAATTTCGCGACGATCGCGGCGCCGGAACCGCCGCTGGAACCGCCGGGGATGCGCTCGAGGTTGTAGGGATTGCGGCAGGTTCCCCAATGCGGGTTGGTGCTGGTCGCGCCGCTGGCGAACTCATGCAGGTTGAGTTTGCCGAGGAGAACGGCGCCCGCTTGGTGGAGCCGCGCCCATAGTGTGCAATCGAAGTCGGGGACGAAATCGGCGAGAATCTTGGAGCCGCCGGTGGTCAGAGTGCCGCGCGTATAGCACAGGTCCTTGAGCGCAATCGGCACGCCATGGAAAGGGCCGCGCCAGTCGCCGCCAACGATTTCGGTTTCGGCCAGGCGCGCCGCGGCGCGCGCGTGGTCGGCCGTGACGGTGATGTAGGCGAGGATTTTTTCGTCAATCGTTTCGATGCGCTCGAGATAGGCCTCGGTGACTTCGACCGGCGAAATTTCCCTGGCGCGGAATTTCGTGGCGAGCGTGGCGACGTCGAAGCTGAGCAGTTCGGCGCGATTAGTCATTGGATTGAGCCTCGCGGAGGTCAGGAATTGCGCCGGATACGATCGGCTTCGGCGCGCAACGCCGGATAGCCGAAAGGCGGTTGCAGGCCGGCCAGGCCGATCGCGTGGAGGCGGCGCGAGTAGTTCGCCATCGCGCCGACGATATGCGCGACCGACGCCGCGGCGTCCTCGGAGAATTCGTAGTCGAACAGTTCCAGCGCCAGGGCTTTGACCGTGGGACCGTTGAGTCGTGCCATCGATGATTCGCCTCGCGTCGGGGTTGAACGAGGGCATTGTAACGCAGAATTTGCGAGGGAGGTAAACCGGCCGAAGACCGGCGATTGAGGGTGGCGGCGCAGGGAACCTCTCCGCCCTGTGGCGATCCTTACGGTGTGCGGATGATGCGGCGGGCGCGCAGATCGGCGATGCGGTCGGGCGCGTAGCCGAGAATATTTTCAAGCACCTCGGCAGAATGCTCACCCAGCTGCGGCCCTGCGCGATCGACTACGCCAGGGGTCGCCGCGAATTTCGCCAGAATCCCGGTCTGCGACACCTTGCCCCATTGAGAATGTTGCAGCTCGATCAGCAGGTCGTTGGCGATCACCTGCGGTTCTTCGAAGAGATCGCCGAAGCGATGAACCGGTGCGGTCGGGACGCCGGCTGTGCGCAACGTGGAAATCGCGGCGGCGCGGTCGTGCCGGTGAAAATACTGAGTTAGCGCGGCAGCGAGCGGTCCTTCGGCCGGCGCGCGCGCGGCGTCATCGAAGGCCGGCAGACCGGCGATCTCCGTGAGAGCGCGCAGCGCATCCCAGGCGTCGGGCGTTTTCATCGCGATGAATAGCCATTTGCCGTCGCTACATTCGTAGGCGCGCGTGAGCGCGGAGGCGCCGCGATATTCGGCGGAGCCGTTCTCCATCTCGGGGCGGCCGTCGTAGAACATGAACTCGCCCGCCTGAAACGCCATCGCGGCCTGCAGCAGCGAAGTCTCGCACATCTGACCATGGCCGGTGCGCGCACGCGCGTTCAGCGCCAGCACACAGCCGTAGGCCGAGAGCATCGCGGCCCCGTAGTCGCAAATCGCGCAGGTCAGATACACCGGATGGCCATGCGGACCGCCCTGCGCCGCCATCACCCCCGATCGCGCTTGCAGGAGCGGGTCGAAACCGGGCTGGTCGTGTTCGGGACCGCGATTGCCGAAGGCGTTCACGGACATATAGATGAGGCGGGGATTGCTGGCGGAGAGCGTTGCGTAGTCGAAGCCGTAGCGCGCCATGCGGCGGGGGCGCAGATTTTCGACGACGATATCGGCGCGTTGCGCGAGGCCGCGGATGATCTCACGGCCCTCAGGCTTGGTGAAGTCGAGCGAAAGACCACGCTTGCCCTCGTTCCAGCCGAGAAAGCCGAAGCCGAAATGGCGAAAGGCGTCACCTTCGAGACTCTCAACCTTGATCACGTCGGCGCCCATCTGCGCGAGGATCATCGGGCCGTACGAACCCGCGATATAGCTGCAGAAGTCGAGCACGAGGACGCCGGTGAGCGGGCCGCGCGATGTCGCCGGTTTCGTGGATGACGCGGCGGGCCGCGCCGGTTCGCGGTCAAGCCAACTGAGCGCCTCGGCGACCCCGTCGCGCGAGACGGCGGGCGCCGGTCCGATGATTTCGCCGGGCGTGGCGAGCAGATTAACCGGGATACCGGATTGAATCGTCCGGCCGAGCGTGGGATCGGCAAGCTCGCGGCGCATCTCGAGTGCGCGCGTCTGCGGATGGCCCATGAACTCGTCGCGCTTCATCACGGGTGCGCAGGGAACGTCGGCCTCGCGCAGGATCGCGAGCCATTCGTCGCGGGGGCGCATGCGGATGATCGCTTCGAGGAGGTCTTTTAGTGTCTGCCAGTTCTCCTTGGGCACACCCCAGGGCGCGCCCTCGAAGCGTGGATCGGCGACCAGATCCGGCCGCTCGATTGCCAGCGCGAACTTGTTCCAGAAGGTCGTGTTGCCGCATGCGATAAAGAGGTAGCGGCCGTCGCTCGCTTCGAACAGGCGGTAGCAGGGTATCGGCCCGAGCGGATCCTGCGGCCCGTGGTAAAGCGAGGTCATCTTCTCGTGGCGCATGATGCCGCCGGTCTGCAGCGAGAAGGCGCCGGCGAGCAGTGAGACTTCGACCGCCTGGCCGGGACCGTCGGCGCGGGCGAGCAGCGCGGCGGCTACGGCGGCCGCGCCCATCACACCCGCGGAGTAGCTCGCTGCAGGAAACGTCAGCGGTACCGGATTTCCGCTGCGCGCCCATTGGGTGCCCGAAATCGCGCCGAGCGCTGCGACCAGTTCCTCGCCGGCTTCGCGGCTGGCGTCGGGTCCACGATTTCCAAACGGGGGCAGTTCAAGCGCGATCGCCCGCGGATTGATTGCCGCTATCGACTGGCTCTCGAGGCCGAGTTGGCGCGCGCGCGCCGGCGTCCAGCCGGTGATGACGACGTCCGCGGATTCGATAAGTCTGGCGGCGCTGGCGCGGCCTTCGGCATTGGCGAAATCGAAGAAGACCGACCGTTTGCTGCGGTTGAGGACGTGGAAATGCGGCGTGCCGCGAGTCGGGTCACCGCCCGGCGGTTCTACTTTGACGACGCGGGCGCCCTGCTCCGCGAGCAGCATCGCGGCGTATGCGGCGCCCATATTCGAGCAGAATTCGACTACGATGACGCCATCGAGAGCTTTGGCCATGGCGGTATAATCGCAACAATGCGCCTCAAATCAAGCGGGCGGAACCGGCCTCGGCACAAAACGATCGAGCCGACCGGCGACGGGCGGCATGGAGCGATGGCGGGCGCGGGAATAAGATGATTTTCGTGAGAGGCGAGCGCAAATTGTCGAACGGAGTGACGCGGGCGGTGCGCATGGCCGCGGCCTCGATGATTTTCGCAAGTGCGATCGCGTTCGCAATGGCGGCGACGACGCCGATCGCCGCCATCGCCCAGGACTTCACCGTTGACAGTGCGGCCAGCGAGGCGCTGACCAACTACCTGCGGCAGAACCGCTTGCCGCTGGTGGGCGCGCAAATCGGAACGGCATCGGCGGGCGCGCGGCGCCTCGTGCTGTATGGATACGTCGCGACACAAGTCGGCAAGGGCGACGCCGAAAGCAAGGCGCTCGCCTACCTGGGATCGCCGCGCCCCGAGGTCGTCAACCGTATTGTGATTCAGCCGGAAATCGCGAAGATGAAGAGCGGCTCGGCGAGCGCGGCGCCGAATAATCCGCGGACCGGTAGCGTGGGCGATTATACTGGAGCTAACGCGAGCGGATCGTTCCCCGGCGAATCGATCGATCAGGTCCTCCAGGAGATCCAGCAATACGGCGTCAAGAGTGTGCCGCAAGACCCGGCAGCGCCGTAAAGTTAAGACCCGGCAGCGCCGTAAAGTTAAGACCCGGCAGCGCCGTAAAGTTAAGACCCGGCCGACCGTAACTCTTAGAGCCGGCTGGCTCGTGAATCGCCGCAGCGCAGTCGCCGCAACACCATCGTCGGCCATGCTACAATTCGCGCCATCGTGGCCGAGAGAATAATCCAGCTCCGAAAGACGCCGGACTCAGCGGCGGACGAGCGCAATTACCGGATCAAGTACGCCGACCTGTTGAACCCGGCGCAGCTCGCTGCCGTGACCCATCGCGAGGGTCCGATGCTGGTGGTGGCGGGCGCGGGTTCGGGCAAGACGCGCACGCTGATCTATCGGGTGGCGCGGCTGATCGAGAGCGGCGTGCCGCCCGGTGCGATCCTGCTGCTGACGTTCACGCGGCGGGCCGCGCAGGAGATGCTGCGGCGGGTCGAGCGGCTGGTGGGCGATCGCGGCGGCGAGGTTGCGGGCGGCACCTTTCATTCGTTCGCCAACCTCGTGCTGCGGCACTCCGGCGCGCCGATCGGGCTCAAGCCCAACTTCACTATCCTCGATCGCTCGGACATGGAAGACGTGGTCAATCTGCTGCGCACACGCATGGGCTTTGCGTCGAAGGAACGCCGCTTTCCGAAGAAATCGACGATCACGGAAGCGATCAGCATGGCGCGCAACAAGCATCGCGAATTGAAGGACGAGCTCGAGGCCGATTTTGCCCACCTGCTGGAACACGAGGCGGAGATCCTCGCGCTCGCCGCGAACTACGAAACCTACAAGCGCGAGCGCGCGATGCTGGACTACGACGACCTGCTCTACCGGCTTGCGGAACTCCTGCAGCAGCACGAGCCGACTCGCCAGCGCCTGTCTGACACATATCGCTACATAATGATTGATGAGTATCAGGACACCAACCTGATTCAGGCGGAGCTGGTGCAATTGCTCGCGATGACCCATCGCAACGTGATGGCGGTGGGCGACGACGCGCAGTCGATCTATTCGTTTCGCGGTGCGAATTTCAGCAACATACTGGATTTTCCGCAGATCTTTCCCGGCGCGCGCGTGGTCAAGCTGGAGGAGAATTACCGCTCGCTGCAGGGGATCCTCGATCTCGCCAACGAAGTGATTTCGCGGGCCTCGGAGAAATACACCAAGGCGCTGTTCACCCAGCGCATCGGCGACCTGCGTCCGCTGCTGGTGCGGGCGCAGGACGAGCACACGCAATCGCGCTTCATTGCCCAGCGCATTTTGGAATTGCGCGAGGAAGGCGTCGAGCTGAGCGAAATCGCAGTGCTGTTCCGCTCGAGCTTTCATGCGTTCGACCTCGAACTCGAGCTGCAGCGGCGCGATATCCCGTTCGTCAAGCGCGGCGGCTTCAAGTTTATCGAGACCGCGCATATCAAGGACGTGCTGGCGCATCTGCGCGTGATCACCAATCCGATCGACGCGGTGTCGTGGATGCGCATCCTGACGCTGGTCAACGGCGTGGGCAACCGGCGCGCCGAGCGGCTCATTGAAGAGGTGATCGCGGCGCCCCAGCCGGAAAAGGCGTTGATCGAGAGTGCGGCCAAAGTGGGAATTCGCGCGGCGACGGCGATCGACGGATGTGCGCGGCTGGGCAAACTGCTCGGGGAATTGCGCGCCGAGGGGCGCCGCCCAGCCGACCAGCTCGCGGAGGTGATGGACTACTACGGGCCGATCATGCGCGAGGCCTATCCCGATGATTATCCGAAGCGCGAGCGCGACCTCGAACATTTCCAGAATCTCGCGGAGCGCTACCGCAGTCTCGATTCGATGCTCGCCGACATGGCGCTGGAGCCGCCGAACGATTCGATCGGCGACGTGCTCGCGGTCGAGGCCGATGAGGGTTACGTCACGCTCAGCACGATCCATTCGGCGAAGGGACTCGAATGGCGCGTGGTGTTTGTGATTTGGGCGGCGGAGGGACGCTTCCCCGGGCCGATGAGCATGGGCGCCGACGAGATCGAGGAGGAGCGCCGGCTGATGTACGTCGCCAGCACGCGCGCGCGCGACGAACTCTACCTGTCGTATCCGATCCATATGTTCGACCGCGCGGTGGGTTACGTGATGGGCCGCCCGTCGCGATTTCTGGAGGATCTTTCGAGCGAGGTTCTACCTACCGCGCTCCTGCAGGAAGAAGCGGAACCGTCGTAAGGTCTCCAGCCGTTTTCGCTGAGGACGTCGCTGATTTGTTCGCGGCGCCAGCGCAATCCAGAAATGCGAATTTACTAGGCGGCTTTGGCGATGCGCGCGTAGTGGTTCGCGACTTCGCGGCCGATCAGCTCCGTCTGGCCCGCCCACGCGCTGGGCTCGGCGACCGGCCACAGCACGAACTTGTCGAGGCCGACGTCGATGTACTCCTGCAGGCGCTGGATGATGTCGTCGGGCGAGCCGAAGAGCGTGCGCTGCAGGAAGGCTTCGCCCCCGCGGCCCATCGAATCGAGCATCGGGCGCATGTCTTCCATCGCGCGCTCGCGCGTGGGTGCGAGCCGGCAGAGCAGGATGAGTCCGGATTCGATATGGGCGTCGGCGCGGCCGGCCTCGGCGGCATAGCGATGGATGGTCTCCATGCTGCGCGCAAATTCGTCGGGCGCCTGGAACGAGGCGAAGAAGCCGTCGCCGAGGCGGGCGGTACGCTTCAAGGCGGCGTCTGACTTGCCGCCCACCCAGAGATCGATCGTCCCGGAATTGTTGTGATCGCGGTGCATCGGCCGCGGCTCGATCGTGACGTTGTCGAAGTTGAAAAATTTGCCGTGGAAGCTGGCGTTGGCCTCGGTCCAGACCTTGCGCAGGATCATGATGCCCTCGTCGAGCCGCCGGCCGCGCCCTTCGGTCGGGATGCCGCAGGCGGCGTAGTCGGCCAGATTCGCGCCGGTCCCCACCGCCATCACCATGCGGCCATTCGACAGGTAGTCGAGCGTCGCGAAGGCCTTCGCCGTGATCAGCGGATGGCGCAGGTTGAGCAAAAAGACGCTGGGCCCGAGCTTGATGCGCGAGGTGCGCGAGGCGATGAGCGAGAGTGTCGCGACGACGTCGAGTTCCGGCGAGGGCGCAAGCAGGTGGTCGGAGAGCCAGAACGAATCGAGGCCCCATTCTTCGGCGCGCTCGGCCACGTGCGCGATGGTGTCCGCGGTGGGCATTCCGAGGCGAAAGAGACCGAAACCGACGCCGACCTTTATCTGCTTCATTTAATTACTCCCGGCTAGGTTCTGCTCGGACGCGATGATAATAACAGTGTTTATGCGTAAATCGCCATTAGGGCCAAAGGGCCTTGAGTTGACGATTTTGGGTACCGGGGACGCCTTCGCGAGCCGCGGCCGCTTCCAGTCCGGTTATATTATCGCGAGCCCCGATTATCGCATCCTGATGGAGGTCGGCCCAACTGCGCTCTGCGCGATGAAGCGCATGAACTTCAAGCCCGCCGACATCGACATGGTCCTGATCAGCCATTTGCACGGCGATCACTTTGGCGGGATGCCGTTTCTGCTGCTCGAGTATCTCTATGAAAGTCCGCGGCGCAGGCCCTTGACGATCGTGGGACCGCGGCGACTCGAAGAACGGATCTGGCGATTGTTCCGCACGATGTTTCCCGGCACCAAGCCCGACCTCGCGCGCCTGATCAGCAAGTTGCGGTTCGTCGTCCTGGAACCCGGATGCGACGAGAAGATCGGTCCGATGCGCATCCGCGCGATGCGCACGCCGCACATGAAGCGCGACGTTTCGCTGGCATTTCGGCTCGCGATCGGTGGCAAGTCGATCGCGTTTTCGGGCGACAGCGGATGGACCGAGGGGATGTTACCATTCGTCGCGGGCGCGGATCTGTTCCTGTGCGAATGCACCTATTTCGAGAGCGCGCAGCTCGACTTCCATATGAACTATCCGCAGCTTGAAGCCAACCGCGCACGTTTCGACGTAGGGCGCATGATCCTGACTCACGTCGGCCGCGAGGTGCTCGATCGCGATCGAGAGGTCAAGCTCGAAATGGCGCACGACGGCATGCGAATCAAGCTGTGACGCCGCGCGGATTGCGCGCGCCCAACCGTTCGATCAGTTTTCCCGAATCGTTGTATGATCGCGCGATACCATGCGTGGCGATAATGGCCGCGCATAAGGAGACGACCGGATGGGAATTGCGGACGGCAAGCGCGCACTGATAGTCGGCGTCGCCAACGATAAAAGCCTTGCATGGTCGATCGCGCAGGAATTGAGCCGGCAAGGCGCCGAAATCGCACTGACCTACCAGGGTGAAATCCTCGAAAAGCGCGTGCGTCCGCTCGCGCAACAAATCGGCGCGCGGGTGGTCGGCGAGCTCGACGTCGGCAACGACGAGCAAATCGCCCAGGTCTTCGCCGGCGTCAAGCAGCTATGGGGCGGGCTCGACATGCTGGTGCACGCGGTGGCGTTTGCGGAACGTGAGGACCTGCGCGATCGCTTTCTCAACGTGAATCGAGTGAACTTTGCGCGCTCGCTCGAGATCAGCGCCTATTCGCTGGTCGCGCTGGCGCGCGCGGCGGAGCCCCTGATGGAAGCGCGCGGCGGCGGCTCGATCGTGACGCTCAGCTACCTTGGCGCGGTGCGGGCGATCCCCAACTACAATGTGATGGGCGTGGCGAAGGCCGCTCTGGAAGCCTGCGTGCGCTATCTCGCGCTCGACCTCGGATCCAGGAACATACGGGTCAACGCGCTCAGCGCGGCGCCGGCGCGGACCTTGGCGTCGTCCGCGATCAGCGGCTATCACACGATGCAGCATGAGGTCGAGGAACGCTCGCCGCTCAAACGCGCGATGCGGCCCGACGAGGTCGGCAAGATGGCGGCGGTGCTGCTGAGCGATCTTTCGACCGGCGTTACCGGCCAGACGGTTTACGTCGACGTCGGCTACAATATTATGGGATGAGCGGTTTCCTTAAATTACATTCGGACTGAGATACTGAGCGCGCGAGCGCTCGCGCAGGAGGCTTCGATGGCGATAATCGCGGTGCCGCAACTCTCGGACAATTACGCTTACCTGGTGGTCGATGACGCGTCGAAAGAATGCGGCGTGGTCGATTGTTCGGAGGCGGACAAGGTGCTCGCCGAGGTCAAGCGCCAAGGCCTCAAGCTGGTGGCGGTGTTGCCGACGCATTGGCATTTCGATCACGTCGGCGGCAACGAGGACCTCGCGCGGGCGGTGCCGGGTCTGCGAGTCTATGGAGCGCGCGCCGAGGGCGGCCGCATCCCGGCGCAGACCGACGAAATCGATGACGGCGCCACGGTCACGGTCGGGTCGTTGAAGGGCCGTGTGATCGGCATCCCGGCGCATACCAACGGCCACGTCGCGTATCATTTCCCGCAGCTTGACGCGGTGTTCACTGGCGATACCCTGTTTATCGCGGGCTGCGGCCGCGTGTTCGAGGGCAAGGCGAATACGATGGTCGAATCGCTCGCGAAACTGGCCGCCCTGCCCGATTCGACCAAGGTCTATTGCGGGCATGAGTACACGGCGAAGAATCTGCAATTCGCGCTCACCCTCGAGCCGCACAACGCTGCCCTCAAGGCCAAACATGACTGGGCGTTGAAGGCGCGCGCGGCGGGGCACTTTACGGTGCCATCGACGATTGGCGACGAGAAGCAGATCAATCCGTTCCTGCGGACCGACAGCGCCGAGCTGCGCGCCAGCCTGAAGAAGATCGATCCGTCGATCGGAAACGACCCGGTCGCGATCTTCGCCACGACGCGCGCCCTCAAAGACAAGTTCTAGGTGCGAGCGTGGCCGGTCTTCGTCGGCGCTACCGATAGATACGCGGCTATTTCTTGAGGTCGGAGAGGAACTCCAGAATTGCGGCGTTGACCTCGGCCGGCTTTTCCTGCTGGGTCCAATGGCCGGAGCCCTTCACCAGCACGGTCTTGCGCAAATTCGGCACGAACGCTTCCATCCCGTGGCACAACTCGGGGCGCAGCACCGGATCGAGCTCGGCGGTAATCATAAGGGCGGGCTGATTGACGCGCTGCTCCGCGCCGGCGCTCTCCTCCCAACTGCGGTCGATACATCGATACCAGTTCAGGCCGCCGCGAAAGCCGGTCTTCTCGAAAGCCTTCACGAAAACCTCGAAGTCGGAATCGGGGAGAAATTTTCCCTGCGGGCGGTCGGGCAGGCGGTCGAGGATGCCGCCGCCGGCGGGACCCCATACGCCCGGAGGCGCACTGTTGCCGGTGACCGCGACCAGATCGCTCGCGCCCTGATAAAAGCCGCGCAATGAACGGCGAACGTCGCGTTCGAGTTCGGCTTCAGCGACGCCGGGCTCCTGGAAGTAGAGTATGTAATGGAAATTGCCCTGCGCGATCATGCGCATGAGTTCGGTCGGCTTCATCGGGGCGCGCGGGAAAAAGGGCGTGTTGACGCCGATGACGCGCTGGAAGCGAGCCGGCGCCATCATCGCGGCGTTCCACGCGACGGCGCCACCCCAATCGTGACCGACGACGACGGCGTGCTCGAGGCCCAGAGCATCGAGCATCCCGGTTAGATCGCCCACGAGATGGCGCTGCGTGTAAGCCTCGATCGGCTGCGGCCGATCGGTCTCGCCGTAACCGCGCTGGTCGGGCGCGATCGCGCGAAAGCCCGCGTCGGCCAGCGCGCGCATCTGATGACGCCACGAGTACCAAAGCTCGGGAAAGCCGTGGCACAACACCACCGGGTAGCCCGATCCGGCCTCGGCGACGTGCATGCGGATGCCATTGGTATCGACGAATTTGTGAGAGAACTCGGCCATAAGCGCTGCGCCTCGCGTGGATTCGCTACAGTGTCGCCCAATTTGACAATTTTGCGCAACCGCCAATCTGTTCTCGCTCACGTCGCAATGAGCGGCAAATCTCGAAACGCGACGAGGCCGGACGCTTCACCAAGCGTCCGGCCTCGCTATTTTCGGGTCGCTCAAAGCGACGGGCTTATTCGGGCGACTTTGGCGATGACGCCGGTGGCGGCGCGGCAGGCGCTCCCCCGCCCATCGGACCGCTCGGCATCTGCTGCTTGGAGAAGCCGGCCGGAACCTGGAAGGTGTCACCGGGCAAATCCTTCGATGCGATCTGCGTGACGGTGGTTTTGCTCACCACCGGCGGCCGGTTCGCGAACATCTGCTTGAGCTTGGCGGCCTGATCGGGCGCCATCCCCGGCATCGAGAAGTTCGTCATCTTGGTGGTCGAATCGAGCTCGATCGGTACGCCGTCGGGCACTTCACCCTGCATCGCCATCGCGGTCCCTTTGACCTTGTTGGCCATGGTTTTCTGGAACGCGTCGAAGTCGCTGGCGCCGGGGGCCTTGGTCGAGAAGCAGCCGCTGACCTTGTACTCGTTTCCCATCATCGAGCCGGCCCCGGTATATTCCTGACAGGCGTAGCCGTTGATGGTCTTGCTGCCGCCGGTCTTCACGAAACTGAGCGTTGACACCCGCTGAGACATCATCTGGGCCATCGCGCCACTGGGTGGAAACGGCACTTCGATGTATTGCTTCTTCTCCGGATTCATCAGGTACATCATGCCGCGGTCCAGATCGGTGACGACTTGGGCGCGATCGGTCACCATCTTCTGCTTGTTGCCCTGGATCATCACGGTGCGATTGCGGGTGACCGGCTTGCCGGTGCCCTGATCGATGACTTCCTGCTCGGTGACGACGACGCCCGCGTGGGCGGCGCCGAAGCCGCCGAAAATCACGAGGGCCGCGAGAGTGGCGGCGAATTTTTTCATAAGGTTTGTCCTCCGTGCGCGCTTGGAACTTCGATTACATGGTGAGCCGGACTGGCGGCCGCGGTGCCTGCCCTTTCGTTGAACATGCGATGGGCGGCGAGCGCGGCCAGCCCAATCAGTACCCAGGTCATTTCCTTAATCCGGCGCAACACGCCGACCGCGAAGCCGACACCCGCCGGGTATCCTAGTAGCGAGAGAATCAGTGCCTTGCCACCCTCCTGGCTGACGAGCTTGGCCGGGATCAGAAAGGTCGCCCGCTCGATCAGCAGGCCGAGGGCCTCAACCAGCAGGACGGTGACAATCGTGGCCGGCTGATGCAGCAGCGTCAGCAAAATGTAAATCTCGACTGGACCCATGCTCCACGCGAACAGATAGCACAGGCACGAAAGCGCGAGCCGTCCGCGATGGCGGCTGTAGAAGTCCACCAGCAGCGCATCGGCTTCGTCGGCCGCGGCCTTGACCTCGGGGTCGCCGAGATGACCGACGTTGAGCTTCGCCGCGGCCTTCCACAGCAGCGCAAACGGATGCTTCATCTGCACGACGAAAAAGGCAGCGGCGAGTCCGATCGCGATCGCGAGTCCGCCCATCATCGGCCAGAACAGATGATGCAGGCGGGCCTCGAAGGGCAGCGCGGTCATCAACGCACCGCTGATGAAGCCGATTTGGCCGAGCGCCTCCGCCAGAGACGCGACGATAACGGTCGCGAGGCCGAACGCCATCGCGAGCTTGCGCCGCACCATGATCGCCATCACGAATTGCCCGCCGAGCTGCGCCGACGGCGTGACGTAGTCGATCGCCTCGCCGGAAATGCGCGCGACGAAGAGTTCGCCGAAGCCGAGCTTGCGCGGATAATCCATGATCGTTACGCGCCACCCCAGCGTATTGGCGACGCGCGCCACCGCTTCGAACGCGATCGTCAGCGCCAGGCCCCATCCCGCGAGCCGGACGTAGGACAGCACGGTCACGAGGCCGAAGCGGCGCAAAAACCAGACGTAGAAGCACAACGCCAGGAGCAAGATCAGGGTTTGGAATCGACGCATCGGGGGAGCAGATGAAGGCGCCGCGGAACCGGCGCTAATCGCGCCATTGTTTCAGTCGTGAGGATTGCGCGCAAGGCAGGTAAAAGACCGCGAACGCATTCGCAATTTTACGTTAATACCGGTTTGCTATTACGAAGGACGACGTTGGGTAATACGAATGCCGCCGAGTCCGGCGGGTAGTGGGCGGTTCAAAACCGCCCACTACCATTTTGCGAGCACTGGCTGAATTGAGGGGTGCCTGCGGTCATCGAAAGCGGATCACACCTTGAAGCGGATGTGGATGATGTCGCCATCCTCCATCACGTAGTCGCGGCCCTCCAGGCGCAGCTTGCCGGCTTCCTTGACCTTGAGGTCGGATCGCAGTTCGAAAAAATCGGCATAGCTGACGACTTCGGCTCGGATGAACCCGCGCGCGATATCGCTATGGATGCGGGCGGCCGCCTCGAGCGCGCTCGCCCCGCGCCGCAGCGACCAGGCGTGGGCCTCGGGCTCGCCGGCGGTGTAGAACGTGATCAGCCCGAGGTATTCGTAGAGCGCGGTGATCAGACGGTCGCGCGCGGGCTGCTCGAGGCCGGCATCGTGGAGCAGTTCGGACTGACTGGCGGCGTCCAGTTCCCAGAGTTCGGACTCGAAGGTCGCGGCCAGGCGAAAGGCGTCGAGTCCGCGTGCGGTCAGCGCGGCGCGGTCGGTGACCGGCATTGCGGCGGTCGCGCGATCGGCGTCGCAATTGATCACGGCGATCACCGGCTTGCGCGATAGAAAACCGAAGCTCGAGAAGGCCTGCAATTCCTGCGCGGTCATCTCGAGCGTCCGCAACGGCTTGCCCTCTTCCAGCCACTTGAGGCATTTCTCGAGCCCGGCCCGCTCGAAGTCAATGTTGCCCTTTTCTTTCTTGAGGCGTTCGAGGCGCCGCTCAGTCTGATCGAAGTCGGCGAAAATCAGTTCGCCCTCGACGCTTTCGATCGCCGCGACCAGTGGAACTTCGTGTCCCGCGAACTCTGGGATTACGATCATCAGCGCATCGACGTCGCGAATCAGCGGCAGCAGGCTGGGGTCGAGCGCGGCGCCCTCCTTCTGCTCCTTGGGATTGGGCGCGAAGTCCAGCACGGTCAATTCGACCGGCACCTTCTTCTTCGAGCCGTACGTCGCCTCGAGGAAATCGAGCCGTATATCCGAGACCTTGATATTGCCGGGCCGCGAGCGGTTCTTGGCGTCGCCCTGGCCCGCGATCGGTGCGAGGCCGGTCAACGCATGAAAGACCGTCGATTTGCCGACGCCGCGTGCTCCGATTATTCCGCTTTTCAAAGTTAAAACTCCGAACCTCAATGATTTACATATATGCCTTGCGCAGGTAAGCCCCGCCGCGCAATTTGTGCCGCGCTGTGGTAGGAGAGCACAGCACTCGAAGGAGGCTCCCCCGATGCCACAGGCGCCGGCCGACTACCAGGTCCGCTATCCGATCGATTTCGGCTATATCGACGCATCCGTGCGGCAATCCGTCGTGCAGCTTTACGCGGCCGATGGTATAAAGTCGCGCGGACTCCTCTATCAGTCGGCGCGCGGCAAGCCGCGCACGGTCGTAATCCTGGCGCATCCGCGCGCCGACTTCGCGCAGCATTACTCGATCCCCTTCTGGGTCGAGGCGGGGTTCGCCGCGTTCGCGCAAAATACGCGCTACCTCAACAACGACTCGATGATGATCCACGAGAACCTGCTGCTCGATCTCGCCGCGGGCATCCGCTATTTGCGCGAAGAGCAGGGCTTCGAGCGCATCGTGATGCTCGGTAATTCGGGCGGCGGTTCGCTCTTTTCGTACTACGACGCCGAGGCGCGCAAGCCCGTCGGGTCGCGCATGAAGTCGCCACCGGGCGGTGGTCCGCCGGATCTCAACAAGTTCGAAATGCCCACCGCTGACGGCTTCATCCTGCTCGCGGCGCATCCGGGACAGGGCCGCGTGCTGACGGTCTCGCTGGATGCGGCCGTGGTCGATGAAAACGATCCGTTTGCGAGCGATCCAGCGCTCGACATGTACGATGAGCGCAACGGTTTCCGCGCGCCGCCGGCCGAGAGCCGCTATGATCGCGAATGGCTCGCGCGCTATCGCACGGCGCAGCGCGCGCGTGCGGCACGGATCGACGCGATCGCACGTCGCCACGTCGAGGAATCGTCAATCGCACGCGCTGCCACCAAGGCCGCCGATTTCGCCTCCGCGCCGGCGGAATATCGCGCGCACAATCAACGGCGCACGATGGCGCCGCGGATCATGGTCGTCTATCGCACGCAGGCCAATCCCGCCTACCTCGATCTCACGATCGATCCGTCGGAACGGGTCGTCGGCTCGATCTTTTCGCCGCGCCCGGATCTCTTCAATTATCATCCGATCGGACTCGGGCACGTGGTGACGCCGGAGGCGTGGCTATCAACCTGGTCGGGCCCCAGTTCGTATGCGAATCTCGAGCGCAATCTGCCGCTGGTGACGGTGCCGACGCTGGTGGTGGGCGCGATGGCGGACCAGGATATTTTCGTCGCCGACGTGCGCGCCGAGTACGATCTGTCGGGCGCTGCCGACAAGTGCATCGAGTTTATCGAGGGTGCCGAACATTTCATGCGCGCCGGCGGTACCAGGTCGCATCTCGGCGAGCCGCGGCCGCGCCTGATGAAGGTGCTGACCGCGTGGACGCGCGAACGCTTCGCCCCGTAACGCTTGCGGACGTTAGTCAGTCGCCCGAGGTACGCTCGCTATGCGGTTTGGCGGCGGCGGAACGCGGCCGTCAGCGCGCGTGTGATAGGTTCCCAATCACCCACTAGACCCAGGTTCGCTCGCTCGAAAATCACCGCGTCGGGATCGTTGTTTATCGCAACCACCGCCTCGGCGCGCTTGATGCCGACGGTGTGATTGGGCACGCCGCGGATGCCGACGGAGAAATAGAGTCGCGGTCCGATCGCTTTGCCGGTCAGCCCCACCTGCAGTTGCCGCGCGACCCAACCCTTGTCGGTGACGCGGCGCGTGGCGCACAGCCCGGCCCCGATGGTACGCGCGAAATCCTTTACCACTTCGATGCCCTCGGGACCGCCCACGCCCATCCCGATGCCGACGACGACCTCCGCGCCTTCGAGCGGGGTGATCGTGTGATCCAGATTTGAGCTTGAACTCATCAGGCGGGTCATCGGTGCGCCGACCGTCACGCGGACGGTTTCGATTTCGGCGACGCGCGCTGGATTGGGCGCCGCGAGTTCGAGCACGCCCTGGCGGACCGTCGCCATTTGCGGATACGTCTTCGAGAGAATCGGTGCGACGATGTTGCCGCCGAAGGCCGGCTTCAGCGCGACCATCCGGCCCTCGCCGTCGAGTTCCAGGCCGACCGCGTCTCCAGTCAGGCCGAGGCCTAAGCGAGCCGCCAGGCGCGGACTCCAATCGCGTCCGCGTTCGCTGGCGCAAACCAGCAGCGCCCATGGCGTGCGCTCGTGGACCAGGCGTGCGAGCGCTTCGGCGGCGCTATCGGGCGAATAATTTTCGAGCGCGGGACCTTCGGCGAGCAGCAGGTGGTCGGCGCCGTAACTCGCGATAAGTCCGGCATGATGTGCGGCTGCGCCGGGGAATGCGACGGCCACCAGCGCACCGCCGAGCTGAGTCGCGAGGCGATCGCCGGCCGACAGCAGCTCAAGGCTGCACAGCGTGATCTGATCGTCGAGGCTGGTTTCGACCACGACCCATACGTCGCGCCCGCGAACCGCTTTGCGCACCTGCCCGCCGATCGGGATTCGATGGTGCACGCGCGGCTCGAGCGCGCCCATCGTTTCGAGTGCGGCGATGACTTCCTCGGCGGCGCGCTCCGGGTCGGTCGCGTCGATCATCGTGCAGTGAACCTTGGGCGACTCCTGCGCGCGAACTTCCTGCACCCACGTGGGCGATCCGGCAAAACCGAATTTCGCGGCGTCAGTATCCAGTTCGGCTGCCGCGACCGCTTCGATCGTTTTCGATTGCGCCGCTTCGCGCGTCTTCGCGTCGATCTTGAGCGGGTTGATCAGGCGCTCGGCGCAAGTGAGCAGCGCGGGCATCCGCGCCTCGACCTGCTCGACGCCCTCGTCACTTTCGCGCTCCGCGAGAATCCGTTCGCCCTCGAGCTCGAGTTTGCGCACGCCGGTAATCTGCGCGATGCCCAGCAATTCGGCGATTTCCGGACCAACCTGGCCGGTCTCGGCGTCGAGCGAATATTTGCCGAGCAAAATGAGATCGAAGCTCTCGCGCTTGAGCCATTGGGCGAGCGCCCGCGCAGTCGCGAGCGTGTCGGAACCGGCGAAGGCGCGGTCCTGCAGATGCACCGCGCGGTCGATGCCCATCCCGAGCGCGTCGACCAAAGCCTCGCGCGCCTGCGGCGGGCCCATCGTGACCGCGACGGTCTCGAAGCCGAGCCGATTTTTGAGATCGACCGCTTGCGCCAACGCGCGCAAGTCGTACGCGCTGATCACGTTGACCCCGTCGCGCCGGATGGTGCGCGACACCGGATCGAAATTGGCGTCCTCAACGAGTGGAATTTGTTTGATGCAAACCGCGATCTTCGGCAACGGATTTACCTCGCCGGACGAACGCTAACGAAGGCGGCCGATGGATGCAAACCCGCGTGCCTCACACCGGCCGGCGCTTAATCCGGCGGCCACTATCGGATACTTTCGCTGTGTGAGATTGAAGTCCGATTGTTTGGCGCGGCTGCGCGTGACGGTTTCACTGATGGCGCTGGCGACGCTCGCGCTCGCCGGATGCGACGGCAGGCCCGCGCATATTTCGCATGCCGAAAACGGCGCGCAGCGGATCGTGTCGCTTGCGCCTGCCATTACGGAAACGCTCTTCGCGCTGGGCGCCGGTGCCGACGTGGCCGGTGTCTCGCAATACTGCGATTATCCGCCCGAGGTCGTCAGGCTGCCCAAGGTCGGGTCCTTTCTCACGCCCAATGTCGAGGCGATCGCCGGGCTGCGGCCGACTCTCGTTATCGGCCTGGTTACGTCGTCCGATCTGCGCGAGATTCGCGCGCTCAACGCGATGGGCTACCGAACGATGATGGTGGATGACAATTCGATCGCGGGAATCGAAGCGAGTATCCGCACTGTCGGCGTTGCCATCGGCCGCGCGCGGGAGGCGCAAGCGCTGCTCGATCGGATTCATCTGGAAATCGCGGCGATCGAGCAGCGCTTGCGCGACACGCCAAAACGGCGCGTGCTGATGGTCGTGGGCCATCAGCCGATGGTCGCGGTCGGACGCGGGACCTACCTCGATGAACTGCTCACGATGGCGCGCGCGACCAATATCGCGGCGAACTCCGCGCAGACCTGGCCGCGCCTTAGTCTCGAGTACATCATCGCGATGCGGCCCGAAGTAATTCTCGACGGGCAGATGGGCTCGGACCCGAACTCGCCGTCGAGCTTCTGGGCGAAATATCCGACCATCCCGGCCGTGCGCGACCATCGCGTGGTCGGCTACCCGGAAGACCCGACGCTGCATCCCGGCCCGCGCATCGCGCAGACGCTTGAACTCCTCGCGCGCCTGATTCATCCGGAGGCGATCGCGCTGGAGCAGTCGCGATGAGCGCACCGGCGGCCTTAAGCGATCAAGCTGTGGCGAAACTCACACCGGCGGATTTTGCCGATGCCCATCTGACGCGCGCGCGGATGGCGATGACGCTGGCTGCGCTGGGCGCCCTGCTCATCGTCGTCGCGATCGTCGCCGCGGCTTTCGGCAGCGTCCATATCGACCTGATGCGCGCGATCGCCGATCGGTCGAGTGCCGATCACGCGATTCTGTTCGGCGCGCGCATCCCCCGCGTGCTGATGGGTGCGATCGTCGGCGCGGTGCTCGCGGCGGTCGGTGCGGCGCTGCAGGCGCTGGTGCGCAATCCGCTCGCCGAGGGCGGCATTCTCGGCATCTCGGGCGGCGGCGCGTTCGGCGCGATCGTCGCGCTGGTCGTCTTCTCGCACCTCGGCGGCGCCGATGTCGCAATACCGCTGTGCGCCTTTGCGGCGTCGCTGATTTCGACGCTCACCGTTTACCGGCTGGCCCAGGTTGACGGGCGCCTCGAGCCGTTCACGCTGTTGCTGGTTGGCGTTATCTTCAACGCCTTCTGGGGCGCGGCGATCATGCTGGTCAACAGCATCGTGAATTTCTACTTCACTCACAGCATTATTTTCTGGCTGATGGGCAGCTTCGAGGCGCCGACCTATCGCGAAGTTGCGATGGTCATGGTGCTCGGCGGTATCGGCTTTGCGATCCTGATCGCACGGGCGCGCGACCTCAACCTGCTGAGCCTTGGCGATGACGAAGCGGCCGAGTTGGGGGTCGAAGTGGACGCCGTGCGGCGGACGATTTTCGTCGCGACTTCGGTGATGATCGGCGCGGCCGTTTCCGTCAGCGGGATTATCTCGTTCGTCGGCCTGATCGTCCCGCATATCATCCGCACCGCGATCGGCGCGGACCATCGGATGCTGATCCCGGCATCAATTCTCGGCGGTGCGGCGTTTACGGTCGCGGCCGACCTGATCGCGCGGGTCGCCATCGCGCCGTCGGAGCTGCCGGTCGGTGCGATCACGGCGCTGTGCGGCGGCCCGTTCTTCATCTACGTGCTGCGGCGCGAAGGCCGCAAATCGTTGGCGCTATGAAGAGTGAAACGGAAAAACCGGCGACCGACGGCGATGCGAGCGCTGCGGCCGCGCCCGCCGTCGCGATGCGCGCGATCGATCTCAGCGCGGGATACGGCGATCGTCCGGTACTGCATCAGGTCTCGCTCGACGTGCGGGCGGGCGAGATGCTCGCGATCGTCGGGCCCAACGGCGCCGGCAAATCGACCCTGCTCAAAATCCTCAGCGGCTCGCTGACGCCGTGGAGCGGCAGCGTGGAACTTGAGGGCCGTCCGCTCGGCGAGTACGACCGGCGTGCGATCGCGCGGCGGCTCGCGATGGTCGCGCAGGAGAACCTGGTCGCGTTTCGCTTCACGGTCCTGGAGATCGTGCTGATGGGCCGCGCGCCGCATCTCGGCGCGTTTCATTTCGAGACCCGCCACGACCTCGAGATCGCGCATGCGGCGCTCGAGCGCTTCGATCTTCTCAGCTTGGCCCGCCGTCCGATCCAGGAGTTGTCGGGCGGCGAGCGCAAGCGCGTCTTCCTGGCGCGGGCCTTGGCCCAGTCGCCGCATGTCGCGCTGCTCGATGAGCCGACCGCATTTCTGGACTTGAAGCACGTCGCCGAAATTTTCGCCCGCTTTCGCGAGCTGCGGATCGAGCGCGGCATGGCGGTCGTCGCGACCCTGCACGACCTCAACGCCGCGGCGATGCACGCCGATCGCGTATTACTGATGAAGGATGGCGCGGTCGCCGGCTACGGCACTCCGGAAGCAGTCTTCACCGCCGACAATCTGCGCGCGGTTTACGAGACCGCTGTCCATGTCGGCCGCAACCCCGCCACCGGCGCCATCTCCGTCCTCCCCGGCGCACTCGCGGTCGACGCGCGGCGATAAGAGGACGGGAGAGGGAGAGGCAGAATGTGAAACCTTTGAAAGGTTTCACGCTTCCCACAGTGAAGTTGGAAAGGTTTTAATAGTCATTGACAGTTCCTTCCGTCGTAACGAAGGGTCTCATCTAAATCTTTCGCAAGACCGACTTTCCCGATCTCATTGTGGGAAGTTTGAAACCTTTCAAAGGTTTCAAGTTCTGCCTCCTCCCCTCTCAGCTTTCGGTGGCGCCGTGGCTCTGACCAAGTCGTTCTTGGGGAGCCGCGACTAGGATTTGAACTCGGCCTTCAGGCGGTCGGCGACGAACATCTTTAGCAGCGACTGATACGGAACGTCGCGCTTGTTGGCGAGCAGCTTGAGCTGCTCCACCATTGCCTTGGGTAGCCTGATCGAGATGGTCTGGGAAGTGGGCCGGAGATTGGGCAGCACTACTCGCTTCGCGTGGCTCCAATCCAGGTAGTCGGCGGAATCGTGATGCGCCCAGAACTCGCGCTCCTGCTCTTCGTTCTGAAATTTGGGCAAAGTCTTCTTCATATAGCGGACCTGTAGACTCTTCTCTCCTTGCGGCTCATGTCGCGTGCGGAGATCGCCCGGACGAAGCGGCGACGAATCGCAAACGCCACAAACAACAGCCGGCCTCCATCGGTCTGACCAAGGGCATAGAAGCGTTCTTCGGAAGCTGAGTGCGCTTCGTCAGCCTCGACCATGAGCGGCCGATTCAAAAAGACCTCCTCGCATTCGACCAGCGTAACCTGGTGACGTTGCCAAATTTTCTCAACATTCCCGGCGTCCCATTCGAAACCTTCGCACTCGGCTAATCGCCGCAATAGATCGTCTTCGCGCACAGTTCCCGTTCTAATTTCGTATACCGCTTACATATACATCAAATTGTCATGGGACACAACTAATTGCGCGTTGGCGGGCGCACAGTTACGCTCGATTTCGATGCTACCGAAACGGCGGACCTACTTAGCCATTCGTTATCGGGCAATGTCCTGAAGACTGTTGAAAATTGAGTGGCGGCTATCCTCGCCCGATCGGAAGATCGGGCTGGGTAAGAGGAGGAAGCCGCCATGAGGAAGAGTGACAAGAGCGACGGAGGAA
>JBEKJC010000022.1:0-63411 GCA_050011435.1 Binataceae bacterium (SeqCode) | reverse complement strand
CTAGTTGCTCGCCGGTCCGCTTCTGCCTGCTTGCGTTCAATCGCGCTGCCAAAGAGGCGGGCTGCCAAGCTGAGTTGTTCGAGAAGTTTCGGTGGCCATTCCCGAGCCGCGCGGAACTTATCGAAACCCGCTGCACCGATCACTCGATTACCGGCCCATATTGGAATGATGGCGGAAGCCTTGACGCCATAGCGCTCGACGAAGTGTCTGGCATCCGCCAATTCGGCCGGAATTCCGCTAGGCGATGAGAATACAAGCTGATTGCCGGCCAGAACCCATTCCGTAGTCGTCTTTAAAAACTTCTCCGGGTCAAAATCCCGAGGTAACGGAGGAATTTCCGGACGCCTCCAGGTATGTGTGGTGCGCACGTGATCAGTAGGCGAGTCACGCTCATAAACGCCGCTGCGGTCCACGCCCAAGGCTTGAGAAATCTTGCCCAGCCAAGTTTCGATCTCGCGGTCAACCGCATGGGCGGGAGTTCGGGTCATCACGGCAGACAGTTCGTCCACTAGCAATTCGAAGCGTTCAATTTCCCGCCGTGGACGGACAGGGCGCAAGGTTCGAGCGCGAGTCGGCTGGGTCGGTCTTTCGGCAGTTACACGTCGCATCAGAGGATTGTGTATTTGTCGCGGCTGGGGCTACCAGGCGGACAGTACCGCGAAATGCGGCGCCAGCGGCATTGGACACCCTCCCTTCTGCCGGCGACATTATCGCGAAAGTCGCGTTGATGCTATCGCAACGCAATGGATGAGCTGCGAGCGAATTAAAGAACAATCGAAATTTCAAAAAGATTCGGTTGGTTACCTAAAACGGCCTCAAATACTTAGATTTTTTGCGAATTGTGCAACGCCTTTCGGATCGCCTTTAGCAGGCTCTTTTGATCGAATGGCTTGAATAAGCCGGCGGTCGGTTTGGCTTGGCGCATGATTTGTCTGGTCGCCTCGTCGTCACGACCGCTCATCAGGATCGTGGGCAAGTGCCGTCCTGACGCGACCAAACTCTGGCAGAGTTCAATCCCGCTCATGCCCGGCATGTAAACGTCTAACAGCAGGCATGCGTTGTCGGTAGGTAGTTCGGAGGCCAGCAGCTCTTTCGCGCCCTGAAAGATCAATACGTCAAAGCCTAAAATTTGCAGCTGACTGGCCAGGGCGCGGCGGATCGATAGGTCGTCATCTACCACAATAACTGTGGCCGTCGATTTTTCCCACAACGAACGATACCGCCTCACGCGAGTTACGCAAATCATTCGGATCATTGAATCGCGCCAAATTCTGCGTCATACGCGATCGTTCGGCCATTGTACCAAGGTACAATATCTCTCCCCCGAAAAATCGATAAATCTGACTGGTGCGCGAGTAGACTTGGCGCGCGGCTTCGCGGGAGTCGAGTTATTCAAACACGCGGAAGAGAGTGCGCGAGGGATTACAATTCTAGTGATGGGATTTATTTGAGGAGGGTCCGGATTTGGCAAGAGCCGACAAGCCGGAGGCACCGAGCCCGAAATTCAAAATGGAATTGAGACGAAGAAAGGTATAGGCGGAGAACTATGAATCACGAAAGTAGAAACATGAAGCTCGCTACTGGTTTATTGTCGGTGGTCTTAGCCGGAGGGCTGCTGGCAGGTTGCTCGCAGACCGCGGCGCCTGAGCCGAGCCTGCTCCAGCGCGCGCAAGGTGAGACGCCGGCGCCGCCGCCGCCCAGCGGCTTCCTGGGCAATGACTATTCGCTGCTGACGCCGCCCGCCGAGGGATCCGACCAGAAGGCGATGCTTCGTTACGTCGCCCCGAACGTTAACTGGAGCAGCTACAACAAGCTCATGATCGCGCCGGTTACTTTCTGGGCGGCTGACGATTCAAAAGTATCCGCCGCCGACCAGCAGGCCCTTTGCAATTACGCCTACAATGAGTTTGTCAAAGTTCTTGGAAAGAACTTCATTCTCACGGGTGAACCGGGTCTCGGCGTGATGAAGGTCTCCATCGCCTTGACCGACGCCACCTCGGCCGTCCCCGGCTTGCGCAGCATTTCCGTGATAGTGCCACAAGCGCGCGCACTCAGCGCGATAAAGATGCTGGCCACCGGCTCATACGCATTTGTAGGGTCGGCGCAAGGTGCTTTCAAGGCGAATGATTCCACATCGGGACAGCTACTAGCCGCCGCGGTTGACAAGCGGGTCGGTGGCACGTCCATCAAGAACGTAGCTGTGTTCCAGTGGGGTGATGCGCAAAACGCCATCGACTACTGGGCGCAGTTGACTGATCAGCGCCTGGTATCGTTCGGCGTGCAGAGCAGCGTCGCGGCTAGATGAAAAGCGGAAACGCGTATTGCTGCTGAATGAGGCACCGATCTCGATGTGCGGAATCCGAAGACAAATGAGGGATTCGCTGGACCAAATATGAATGCGAACAGAATAGTCATGGTTGGTCTCGCGCTGATCGCAATGGTGGTGCACAATGCGGCGCCGGTGCTGGCGCAGGACAAGAAACCCAATATCGTCGTGATTATGGGCGATGACATCGGCATGTGGAATATCGGGGCCTATCACCGCGGCATGATGGCGGGCCGCACGCCGAACCTCGATAAGATCGCCAAGGAGGGCATGTTGTTCACCGACTACTACGCCGAGGCAAGCTGCACGGCGGGTAGGGCGAACTTCATCACCGGCGAGCTGCCGATCCGCACCGGCATGACCACGGTCGGCCAAGCCGGTGCCAAGATCGGCATACCGGCGGAAGCGGTGACCATCGCCACGGTGCTTAAGTCCATGGGTTACGCCACGGGCCAGTTTGGCAAGAACCACCTTGGCGATCTGAATGAGTTTCTGCCCACCGTCCACGGCTTCGACGAATTCTTCGGCTATTTATATCACCTCGATGCAATGGAAGACCCAGCACATCCCAACTATCCGCAGAACCTGTTGAATGTCGTCGGCCCGCGCAACATGGTTCATAGCTGGGCCACTGACAAGGATGATCCCACCGAGATGCCGCGCTGGGGCAGGATCGGCAAGCAGAGGATCGAGGATGCCGGCGCGCTCGATCCGAAACGGATGGAAACGGTGGACGACGAGATTCGCGACCTCGCAATCAAATTCATGGACAAGGCCCATCAGGACGGCAAGCCGTTCTTCGTCTGGCTCAACCCGACGCGCATGCACATCGTCACGCATCTCTCCCCGAAGTATGAAGCGATGCGCAACTCGGAGAATGGCTGGTCGGAAGAGGAAGCCGGCATGGCCCAGCTCGATGACGACGCCGGCCTGGTGATGAAGCAACTCAAGGATATGGGCGTCGACGACAACACCATCGTGGTCTTCACCACCGACAACGGCACCGAAGTCTTCACCTGGCCCGATGGTGGTCAGACGCCGTTCGCGCAATCCAAGGGAACAGTCCTCGAGGGCGGCTTCCGAGTGCCCGCGCTCCTTCGCTGGCCTGGCCATGTGCCGGCGGACTCCGTGCAGAACGGCATCTTCTCCGGCTTGGACTGGCTTCCGACCTTCACGGCCGCGGCCGGCAATCCGAACATCACCGAAGAATTGCTCAAGGGCAAGACGATCGGCGATCGGACTTACAAGAACCATTTGGACGGCTACAACCAGATGGCGGCCATCACCGGCAAAGGGCCGTCTGCGCGTCACGAAATCTTCTACCTCGGCGAAAGCACAGTCGGTGCGGTGCGCATTGACGACTATAAGTATCGTTTCATCGACCAGCCCGCCGGCTGGCTGGGTGATAAGACCCATCCAGACGTGCCTTATATCACCAACCTGCGGCTGGATCCCTTCGAGCGGACTGGCTGGCCGAACAATGGAACGAAAGACGGATCGCAGCAATACTTCGATTGGTTCAAGTTCCAGTTCTGGCGTTTTGTGTTCGTCCAGCAGTTGATGGGCAAGGAAATCAAGACCTTCCTCGATTACCCGCCGATGCAGCGGGGCGCAAGTTTCAACCTTGACGCCATCAAAGCGGAAATGGCGAAAAAGATGGCGGAGGCGGAGGCGGCGAGCAAAGGTCCTGGCCAGTAAATAGACGGGTAATTAGAGATGACCTTAACGGCGGGCGGGCGCCCTGCGGTGGGTGTGCTCGCTTTCCTCAGGGCACCTGCAATCGAGACCAGGAGAAATCCATGAACAAGCGTATTTACGGATTGGCCCTGGTGTCCGCCCTACTGGGCTGCGCAGGCGTTGCCATCGCGCAGACTGGCCGGAAGCCTGTTGCGCCGCCGTAATGACGATCTTCACGAGCGATTTACCATGCGTGGCCCATGAACCATCGATACGCGCAGGTGATTGTCCTCGCAGTTTTTAGCTTACTGATAGTCGCCCGTGCCGCGGCGCAGACGACGGAGGGCGAATCGCTCGACGAGGTCAACAAGGAACTCTCGAACCCGAGCCAAGCGTGCATCTAATATCAAAAGTTTGCAGAGCTACACCTCTCGCCACACTGATCCTGCTGGCATTTGTCCCCTCTGCGCGAGGCGCCGCCCTCGAGCTGTACGAAACCGGTGCGCCTGATCTCGGCACCGCGAGCGCCGGACGAGCCGCGATGGCTGCGGACGCTTCGACCGCGGCTGCCAATCCCGCCGGGATGACTCTACTCGACCGAACGCAACTGCTCGGTGCGTCTGGCGCAATACTTCCCTCGACCAACTTCAACGTTGGCCCAAAAACGACAAAGCCAGGCACTGGCGGCGGCAATGCCGGAGTGTTCATGCCGGTGGGGTCGTTCTTCTATGTGTACAAGTTCTCCGAGCAGTTGCGATTAGGCGTGGCGGCATTTTCGGACTACGGTCTTGGCGTAAACTACAGCCATCAGTGGGTCGGACGGTATTACATTAACAAGACAGCGCTATTTACCGGGAAAGTGGCGCCCTCAATTGCCTATAAGGTAAACGAATGGTTGTCGGTGGGGGCAGGTTTCAACTTTGCGGTCGCGCGGCTCACGTTTAAATCGAGGATTAATAACCTTCGTCCGCACCTGCCCGATGGCGGCCTTTCGCTCGAGTCCTGGGATGAGGAGTTCGGTGGCAACGTCGGCATCCTACTTATTCCGATTCCGAAACTTCGCATCGGACTCACCTATCAGTCACCGCAGTACTTCAACTTTGGCTTTCGACCGTTCCTCTCGAATCTCGGTCCGGGTCTAGGGGCTATCAGCAAGAGAATTGGCGGAGTAAAGGCCAATGTCCCGTTGACCGAGCCGCAGCAGGTGATGGCGAGCGCATTTTACGAGGTCCTACCAAATTTCAGTCTGATGGGTAACGTCGGATGGCAGAATTGGTCCGAGTTCGGGCAGTTCCCTGTCGGAATCTCGGCGGCCAACCAAAGAACGATTCAGGCCAATCTGCATTTCTCCAACACGTATCAGATCGCGGTCGGGCAGCAATTTCGAATTGCCGAGAAGTGGCTGTGGTCGGCGGGATTCGCATATGACAGTTCGCCGGTGTCGCAGGCAAACCGTAATGCCGTCCTGCCTATCGATCGCCAACTGCGCTACGGCACGGGAATCCAATATGAGGTCAGCCGTAACGTAACAGCCGGAGCCGCGTGGGAGTTCATGGACGCCGGGCCCGGCCCTTTCAGTAATAGACGCGGACCGCTTGCGGGAACACTGCAAGGCCACTACTCGACTAACTATCTTAATTTCCTCGCGCTCAATGTCATCTGGAAATTCTAGTACAAGTGATGTTGCGGTCTCGCTAATCGCGTTCGCTCTTTTAACTGTGGCAAGCAGCGTGCGAGCTCAGAGCCTCGCGGCCAATTCAGTTGTCAGCGAATCCGAGGAAGATCGGTTGGCGCAGGAAGTGGACGACCCGACCGCGATCCTGACGCAGTTGAAATTTCAGGATCTTTATACTCCGAGGAATTTCCAGACGCCTGCACAAACCAACCAGATTGACTGAAGGTAGTGCTTCCGCTAGAGCCCTTTTCGTTCTTGCCCTTCAAGCAAATCATTCGGCCAACGCTCAAGTTACAAACTCTCGCCGTTTCGCAAAGTAGTAGCTCGACGATAACCGAATTCGCTGATATGCAGCTTTTCGATCTGTTCCTCTCCGATTGGCCTGATCCAAAGACGACCGGATTTGGCTGGGGCATCGGGCCGACATTTGTATTCCCGACCGGATGAGTTCCCAAGGCGGGTCAGCACGCGTGGCAAGCTGGACCCGCAGCAGCCGCCGCTTACCGCGGCATTCCACATCTTATGATAGGTTTCCTGTTCCAGAATCCCATTTCATTTGCGTATACGAATTCCTCGGCGACTCCTCAAAGCCAACTGCAGTTTCAGCCGCTGATCTCGTATACGCTAGGCCACGGCTGGTACGTCAAGTCTGCCAACTCCACGTGGACGGTCAACTTGCGCCACGGCACTTCGACCGCAATTCCAATCAGCCTGGGCTTCGGACGCGTGTGGAAGTTCGAGGGGCCTGAACTCAATGCCTGGGTTTCGGGTGAATGGGCCGCCTACCGCCAATACACAAACATTACGCCGATGTATACCGCCCGGTTTGGCCTGACCTTGCTGCTCCCCGGTGTTGAGCTGTAAATCGCGAGTTGGATGGTGGGCGCCATTGTACCTTGGTACAATAGCCGTGCCCCGACCGTGCAACGCAGAATGTGGCGGTCAATGATGCGGACAGCTCCGCGGACGGTGATCCGTAACTCGATCCGCGGACGAGCCTCTCGATTTCTAGAGGGCTGGGCCAATGCTAGGTTCGTCAAGGCGTTTATGATCGACGGTTTGGCGATTCCCGGGGGCTAAGTGTCTAGCCAAGAATACAACGAGCCGGTTGGAGACGCGTCGCTCATTGTCTGTCCGCATTGCGACCTGTTGCAGCGGCTTCCTGAGCTAGCTCCCGGTGCTTCCGCGCGATGCCCGCGCTGCGACAAGGAACTGTGGCGCCGCCGTGAGGACTCGCTCAATCGGACGTTGGCGCTGACCCTTGCCGCCGCGGTCCTCTATATAATCGCGAATTCCGTTCCCATGCTCGGCCTCACGATCGTCGGACGCGCCGCTTCCACTACGGTGATCGGGGGCGTCCAGACCCTCTGGCAGGATGGGGAGGAGATAGTTGCGGTGCTGGTGTTTTTCACGGTCGTCCTCGCACCCGCACTCCAAATCGGCTTGATGTTGGCGATCGTGCTTGGGGCAATGCGCGCATCCGCACCGAGGTGGGTGGCGACACTGCTGCGCCATCACCCGACCACCGGCACCTGGAGCATGATTGAAGTGATGATGCTCGGGGTGCTGATTGCTCTCGTCAAGATCGCCGATTACGCGACGGTTTTCCCCGGAATGGCGCTCTTTGTGCTCGGAGCGCTGGTCTTCGTGCTCGCCGCGATGCAATCGAGTTTCGACCCCCGGGAGGTCTGGGAGAAGATCGTGTGGGCCGACCAAGGAGCCCGGCATAACGTCAACCATGGCCATCCGCCGGAGGGCGCGTCGTGAGTGCTACTGCTCCCGCCTCGACATACCCGACCGCGATGCAGGAGGGGCTACACGGTTGCGAGGTCTGTGGCCTCATCTCGCGTCCGGCGCCGGGCGAGGAGGAAGGGCGCTGCCCCCGCTGCGACGAGGATCTCACCTTTCGTAAGCGCGCCAGCATCCAGCGCACCTGGGCCTATCTCATCTCAGCGGCGATCTGCTATATCCCGGCGAACCTGCTTCCGGTTTTGAAAACGACTACGGCCACCGGAACCGATTACGACACCATCATGCAAGGCGTTGTTCTGCTGTGGTCGCCGACCGGATGGCCGCTGTCGCTGATCGTCCTCGTCGCAAGCATCATGATTCCGAGCGCGAAAATCCTGGCGCTGGCCTACCTGCTCATCACCGCACAGCGGGGCTCGGTCCAGAACAGCCGCCAACGAGTCCGGCTCTACCGGATGGTCGAGTTCATCGGACGTTGGTCGATGGTCGACGTGTTCGTCGACACCTTCACCGCGGCCTTGATTCAGCTCCAGCCTTTGATGGCGGTGGCGCCGGCGCCGGGGCTGCTGTTCTTCGCGGCAGTAGTGGTGCTGACGATGCTCGCGGTCGAGTCCTTCGATCCGCGGCTGATCTGGGATGCCGCCAGCTTGAAAGAGGTACAACATGCCTGATCGCGACAGACCGCTGCCGCCGGTGCCTGAATCGAAGGGGCTGCCGAAGAGCCGAACGCGGCTCTCGCTGGTGTGGTTCATCCCGATCGTGGCGGCGCTGGTGGGGGTGTGGGTGGCGGTGACCAGGATCATGGGCGAGGGGCCGGTGATAACGCTCGTGTTCCAATCGGCGGAGGGGCTTGAAGCCGGTAAGACCAAAATCCATTACAACGGCGTCGATATCGGGACGGTCACCGCGATCCGGCTCTCAGACGATCATCAGCACGTAATCATCACAGCGCAGATGGCACCAAAGAGCGAAGGATTTCTCGCCGAGGACACCGCGTTCTGGGTGGTGCGTCCGCGGATCTCGGGCGCTAACGTGACCGGGCTGGGCACCCTCATCTCCGGGGCCTACATCGGCCTCGAAATCGGCAGCTCGAAGGAGCACAAGCGCGACTTCGTGGGGCTCGAAACGCCGCCGGTAATAACCGGCGAAATTCCCGGCCGTCTTTTCGTGCTGAAGACTTCAGACCTGGGTTCGCTGGACAACGGCACGCCGGTCTTCTTCCGGCGGCTGCAGGTTGGCCAGGTCTCGTCGTACGCGCTCGACCAGGACGGCAAGTCATTGACTGTGAAAGTGTTCGTCCGGGCGCCCTACGACCAGTACGTCAACCCGAACACGCGCTTCTGGCATGCGAGCGGAATCGACGTGTCGCTCTCGGCGACCGGGTTGAAGGTGCAGACCCAGTCGGTGCTATCGATCCTCATCGGCGGCGTTGCGTTCGAGACAGACGCGGCCGGTCCGCTGCTGCCGCCGGCCGACGCGAATACCGTCTTCACTTTGTATAGCGACCGGGCGCAGGCCTTCGAGCCGGCGGCGCGCAACCCGCAGACCTACCAGCTCATCTTCAACGAATCGGTGCGTGGGCTCGCAGCGGGTGCGCCGGTCGAGTTCCGCGGCATCCCGGTCGGCGAGGTCTCGGACGTGCGCGCGCAGGTCGACTTGCAGACCTTCCAGTTCTCGGTGCCCGTGACTATCCGCCTCGACCCGCTGCGGCTCGGGGTCAAGGTTCTCGGTACGTCGGCGGGCGTGAATCTCGAGACCGTGCGCAGAAAGCTGATCGATTCGCTGGTAGCCCACGGGATCCGAGCGCAACTGCGGACGGGAAGCCTGCTGACCGGAGCAGTTTACGTGGCGCTCGACGTCTTCCCCGGCGCGCCGCCGGTGGCGCTGGACTGGTCGCAGCAGCCGGTGCGATTGCCGACCGTTCCAGGGCAGCTCGAGCAGACCGAGGCGAGCATCAACAACATCATCAAAAAGCTCGACAAGATGCCCTTGCAGCAGATCGGCGACAACCTGCAGAAGGCACTCGGAGACCTCGATCTGACGCTGGTGAGTGCGCGCGGTACGTTGACGGCGGCGCAGGGCACGCTCGGCAACACCACTAATCTGACCGCAGCGAATTCTGCGCAAGTTCAGCAGCTTAACAGCACGCTGCAGGAGGTGAGCGGCGCGGCGCGGTCGGTGCGCGTGCTGGCGGACTATCTCGAGCGCCATCCAGAGTCGCTCATTCGCGGCAAGAAGGGGGGGCCGAAGTGATGGCGTGCCGTATCTTGCGTTTAATCTCGATCGCAATCGTTGTCGTAGCAGCTTGTGCTTGCAGCACCACGTCGGCACGATTCTACACGCTTGATTCTACGGCCACTCCCGACGGTGCGCCGCCTGCGCACATGGCAGTTACGGTCGGTCCGGTCACCGTTCCGGCCGCGGTTGACCAGCCCGAGTTCGTGGTTCAGGTCGCCTCGAACCGCGTCGAACTCGACGAGTTCAACCGTTGGGCCGCGCCGCTGATCGATAGCATCGCGAGCGCGGTCGCCGGCGATCTGATGGTGCTGCTCGGTACCCCGGACGTCGTGACGTCACCGATGGCGAACTTCAGTCCGGCCTATCTGGTCACGATTAACGTCCAGCGTTTCGAGTCGACGCGCAACCAGGGGGCGCTGCTCGACGCGGTGTGGGCCGTGCACCAGACCGCGGGTGGTGCTATGCGCTCGGGCCGCACGGTCGCGCAGGAGGCTGCGCAGGGCGATAGCTACGACGCGCTTGCCGCCGCACACAGCCGCGCGCTCGCCCGGATGAGCGGCGACATTGCTGCGGCCATCCGCGCTGAGGCCCGCAAGACGCCCTAGCTTCGAGGACCGCACGCGCATGCCAATGGACAACAGCATCGTGAACCGAATGCGTACCTTGATCGGAAACGGTCTGATTCCGCACAGACATACTGCGCTCCTGGTAGCGATCATAGCTTTGCTAGGAGTGCGGCCTTTGATCAGCGATACGGGAGTGGGCACCGCCATGTACAGCATCATGGCCATGCTTTTGCTGGTACTCGCGCTCTATACTATTCAGGTCGACGAGTTGCTCGGCGATCGAGATCTGCTCCTCAAGCAAAGAAAGAAACGCGGTCTGCTTGGATGGGTGCTTGCAATCGTCGCGATCGTTTTGCGTCTGGGCGAAATCGTCAGCCCAAGCCATCTACTAACCACAACGAGCTCAATCTCCTGGCTGCTTTTTTTTGGATTCGTCACCCTTACTGAGCTGCGCGGCGTTCTCAAACAAAGGAAAGTCACCCGCGAAACCATCAGCATGTCGATTTCGGTTTACCTGTTGCTCGGGCTGACCTGGGGTCTTTTTTTTATCGTGCTCTTTGATTTTCAGCCTCACGCCTTCAGTTTCGGAGGCGCGCCGCTTCCGTCTGAACAGCAGGTGACTCCCGTTCTCATCTATTTCAGTCTGACCACTCTGGCTACAGTCGGCTATGGCGATATCACTCCCGTGACTTTACAAGCTCGCTATGCAGCGGTGTCCGAAGGAATCGCGGGACAGTTTTACCTGGCGATTCTGGTCGCGCGGCTGGTAGGGATGCAAATGAGCCAATCCGCGATTGAACAGGTAAAAGAGAAGGTCGAGGATTCTGATAGCAAGTAGCTATTCGACCAAGTGAACGCGACTGCTAAAATCCGATTCGTTCTCGTGTTCTTCTGTAAGCTAATCATCGGCTTGCGCGGAAGGGGCTTACTGCTGCCGGTCAGCATACTGCGATAAGAGCGCGGAGAATTGGCCATGAACCCGATCGCTGTCGGTGTGATTGTGTTTACGTGCGTCTTTGGAGGCGCGCTGATCGGGATGGCCCTGCGCCGGATTCTGCCCGAACATCATCTGAACGCGGATTCCAAGGATGTAATCAAGATGGGAACGGGCCTGACCGCAACGATGGCGGCTCTTGTCCTCGCCCTGCTGATCGCATCGGCAAAGAGTTCCTACGACGCTCAGAAAAACGAAGTGACTCACCTTTCCGCGAATATCATTTTACTGGATCGAATGCTGTCCAAGTACGGGCCCGAAACGGGTGCGGCGCGCTATCTGTTGCGCCTTTCCGTCGTCCGCATGATCGATCAGATTTGGCCGACGAACGGTGAGACCGCCGCGGAATTGAACCCCACGGCGACCCGGGCTGACATTCTATATGACAAGCTCGCCGAACTCTCGCCGCGAAACGAAGGTCAGCGTTCACTTCAGGCTCAGGCGCAAAAGCTGAGTGTCGATCTTGCCCAAACGCGCTGGTTGCTGTTTGAGCAAGGTGGCAGCTCGATTCCGGTGCCGTTTTTGATTTTGCTGATTTTCTGGGTGACTATCATTTTTGTCAGCTTCGGCCTGTTCGCGCCGCCGAACGCCACTGTCATCGCTACCCTGTTTCTATGCGCCCTGTCGGTTTCGGGCGCAATCTTTCTGATCATGGAGCTGGATCGGCCATTCTCAGGAGTGCTCCGGATTTCCGGGACCCCACTGCGTAACGCAGTCACACAGCTCGGCCAATAGTGCGCAAATCATTCAGAATGCCAGTATCGCCGAGCCCAAACACCATCGCGGTTTCGATGTCGAGTCTGAGCCTTTGCGTGTTCGTCCATTTCCGCCCAATCCAGAGGTACCGCCAGCAGTCCGCGCATGTTATAGAAGAATCGACCTGCGCAGCCTCAGCAATAATCTCGTCGGCCAGGGCGCGAAGCTCTCTCGTCGGCAGGGCGCAGGAGCGACGGCGCTTCGGCTATCGGCGTCTGGGCTGGCTGTTAAATGACAAGGCGCAAAAAGCTTTCGAATCACATCCTCGATTTGCGCGGGAAAGTGATTAGATCCGAGGTCACCGATTGCAAGGATCGTTCGTTTTGAGATATTCCGAATATCGAAGATGTGGCTACCTTCGCAACCGCAACATGTGCTCTATATTCTTATCGCGGTTTCAGGGAATGGCTAAGGATGTGCGAGTCGCTCAGCCAGGGCGATCGCCGCATAAAATGCTCAAGCGGGCCGGAGTGCTTGTCACGGCAATGGTGTTTCTCTTGTTAGCCGGAAAGGTCTTCGCCGCCGAGCCCTCCGGCGCGCAGGAGTACAAGGACAATTGCGCGCGGTGCCACGGCGCCGACGCAACTGGCAAGGGACAAGATGCTGATAACAAGCCCGGCTATCACCCTGCGGACTTGACGCACATCTCGAAGGACCACGGCGGAACATTCCCGCATCAAGAGATTTACGACGTCATCGATGGCGGCAAGCGCCTACCCGCACACTACAACTTCAATAGCCCAATGCCGCTGTGGGGGTTGAGCTATCAACTCAAAGGCAAAGAATACAGCGAAGAGAGCGAGGCCGCCGTCAAGCGCAAGATCAACGCCCTGCTCGACTACCTGGAGTCGATCCAAGAAAAATAGCGCTCGCCGAATGCGACGTCACGCGTCAGGGGCCGCTTGCGAAGTGGCCTCGACGTGCGTGGCGGCGCAGCAGGCCTATCTCGCGTTGGCTGCCGAGAAGAGCGTGCCTTTCACTTGCGCGATCGCCAAGGTAACTACAGCCCCCGCAGATCATCACGTCTGCGATTGCCGAGGTTGCTCGCCTCCTGGCGGATAATCTCGGCGAGATCGACGAGCCCGAGCCGGCGAAAGAGCCGCATGATCTCGTTGTCGAAATGGGCCGCGCGCGGAAGATGATAGACGGAAGCGCTCTCCTCGATGACCGCTGTCTCAAGCCCGTAATGGCCTGAGATTGGCTGCAACCGAACCGACGGGCCCGTAACCGACAATGGTCAGGTCATAGAAACGATCGGCCATCAGAAAATCCCACCCGCCGCCAGCGCACGATTCGCAGACGGCATGTCAGGAATGGATGGCAAGGACCTTAAAGCCGTACTCCTTCAAGGCGTCTGCCGCGCGTTGCGCGTTTATCGAAGAAACTTGCACGTATAAAACCTCGCGTTCCGCGTTCTTTCGGCGGTACGTCCCTACACCGAGAAGAGGACAGATCGTCTGGACCAGGCTGGTTGCGGCCGCAATCTCTCCCGAGCCATCCAGGTTGAGATCAATTCTGGAACTGCCATCAGCTCCAAGCACCGCCTCCAGCGCCCGCAACATATCGGTGGCGGTTATGATACCGACCAGCCTGCCATCCTCGACCACCGGAAGACTGCCGATCTTGTTTGTCATAAGCAGGTGAGCAGCCTTTTCGACCGGCGCGAAAGGATGGACCGAAAACGGATGGGTGCTCATGACCGCATCGACCCGCGTCTGAGCCAGTTGCCCGATGTGCTGGCGCGTATCGCGGTCGGTCAGAATCCCGACCAGTCTTTCCTCATCCACCACCGGAACCTGTCGGAACCGCCCGGCTTCCATCTTCTCGTGCGCCAACTGCAATGTATCGCTGGGCCCGACTGTCAACGGATGATTGGTCATCAATTCGGCAACTATCATTTGGCGCCCCCTTGAACGAGTCGCTCTCGAATCTACACTGCCGCGCTACCAGAGGCGCGGGCACTGAGTCGGATCAGGAACCAGAAAATGCCGTTTCGAGCCCAAGGCATCAGTAAATCTCCAGCTTATCGTGAACCTGCAGCCATCGAATCGCGTGCTATTATATTCTACCGTCAAGTTAACGGCTTTTGCACCGCCATTCTCCTGGTAACGCCGCTCGACCAGGGGAGGTCGCGGCGACAGAGGCAGATGATTATGCCACCGATGCATTTGCGGACAATTCCCACTATACAAATACCTGAGCAAGCAGCCAGAGGTAGTCTGCAATGGGCATATCGAAGTCAACGTGGATGATACTCTTAATCGCCGGCGTCGGAGCTATCTTTGATAGTTCCTCTGACGTTAGTGCGGCGGCCGAGCAGCCAGCGATCAGATCCTCCAGGCCGGTACGCCAAGGCCAGATCTTCGAACTGCTACAATTGCCAAAGAAACTCCCCGCTAACATCATGTTGGCGCAAGCTGGCGGTTACAGGAGCGCACCGGATGGCAAAGCGACCCCCGGAAAGCTGCAGTTCCTAGAGTATTGTGCCCAGTGCCACGCTAAGGATGGAACCGGCGACGGCCCCGTTGCGCCGGAGTTGAAAAAGAAGCCGGCCAACCTGACGCTATTGTCGAAGCACAACGGCGGTGTTTTCCCGGAAGCCGAAGTGCATGATTTTATTGTCGGCACGAGGACCATTGGTTCGCACGGTACCCGCGAGATGCCCATCTGGGGCTATGCGTTCATGTTCCGGCAGGGTGGTCTTGCGGGACCCTTCGTGCCGGTGCTCACTCCGCAAGAAGCTAACGATAAGATCAACCTGCTCGTCGATTACGTGAGGTCGATCCAGCAGAAATGACAGTTGCTCGCAATCTATATCACGTTCGGCATGCTCGTGTTGTTAACCTCCTGGTTCGTGCCGTACGACTCCGAGTCGACCCCCGCGTTCAACGCGTCGAATTTGTACCGCGGAACTTTCTTGTCGCTATGAGGCAAGCGTTAAATTCCTAGCGATGATTGTCCGATAGGTCTTTCGCGGGCCAGTTCGGAGGTCATCGTTCAGGCCTCCACAACGCAATCTGCTGGGCTATCGATAGGCGAGGCTGCAAAAGCTTCGTCCTTCCGAACTTCGAATCATCCTTCCTCGTCCCTGGCAGCCTCAGCGGGGGCCCTAGCTGTTCGCTGATAGTCGACCTGCGAGGACGGAAGGCGGCGCAGATGGCGCTCGTTGAAGATTACGATTCCCTCCCTGTTGATATGTTAGATTGGAGAATAGATCGCGCCGGCGGATAGTGCGCCAGGCGATGACGACTGGGCAGGCAAGTGCCCAGGCAAGGGAGGATCCGCTATGGAAACCCGTCCGCAGTCCGCGAAACCCGAGGAAGTCGCCAAGGTCTTCCAGGAGGTCGCCAGGCGCGCGGCCAAGGTTCTGAGCGATATTGCGAAAAAGCGTCCGCAGCTGGGCGCTGTCAGCGACGAGCTCGGCATTGCCAAGGCGTATATGGACCTCTATGTTCGCATGCTCGCCGATCCGATGGCGCTCGCCACGCACTCGATGAATATGTGGTTCGATTATGCGCAGCTGTGGCAGTCGAACTGGATGAAGATGCTGGGCCAGGACGTGGTACCGACTGCCGTGCCCGCTGAGAGCGATGCGCGTTTCAAGGACGACGGATGGATAAACAATTTCTTGTTCGACTTCATCAAGCAGTCCTACCTGATCGCCTCGCGCCACATCCAGCACGCGGTCTCCAGCGTCGAAGGGCTGTCCGATGAATCGCAAAAGAAGGTAGCGTTCTTCACACGACAGTACGTAGACGCGCTCGCGCCCTCGAACTTCGTGATGACCAATCCGCAGGTGCTGCGCGAAACGCTGTCGACGGGTGGCCTGAACCTCCTCAAGGGACTCAACCATCTGCTCGCCGACATCGAGCGGGGCGAGGGACGGCTGCGCATCAGCATGACCGACGAGACTGCGTTCCAACTCGGCAGAAACGTTGCCACCACGCCGGGCAAGGTGGTGTTTCAGACCGATCTCATGCAACTAATCCAGTTCCAACCGACGACGGCGGAGGTCTTTCGGCGTCCGCTGCTGATCATCCCGCCCTGGATCAACAAGTACTACATCCTCGACCTGCGCGAGAAGAACAGCTTCATCAAGTGGGCGGTGGACCAAGGCCACACCGTGTTCGTGGTCTCGTGGGTTAACCCCGATCGCAGCCTCGCCGCCAAGGGCTTCGACGACTACATGCTGGAGGGATCGATCGCTGCGCTCGATGCGGTCGAGAAAGCCACGGGCGAGTCGAAGGTCAATGTCATCGGCTACTGCCTGGGTGGTACGCTGCTCAGCTGCACGCTCGCGTATCTGGCGGCTAAGGGACAGGAGCGGGTCGCATGTGCCACCTTCTTCGTCAGCCTGCTGGATTTCTCGGAGCCGGGCGAGCTAGGTGTGTTCATCGACGAGAAGCAGGTCGCCAACCTTGAGAAGAAGATGAACGAACGCGGCTACCTCGAAGGCTCGGAGATGGCCGCTACTTTCAACCTGCTGCGCAGTAACGATCTGATGTGGTCCTTTGTCATCAACAATTATCTTCTGGGCAAGGCTCCGTTCCCGTTCGATATGCTCTACTGGAACTCGGACTCGACCCGCATGCCGGCCAAGATGCACAGTTTCTACTTGCGCAATATGTACTTAAGAAATCAGCTTGGAGTGCCAGGCGGAATCGAGCTGGATGGCGTGCCGATCGATCTATCCAAGGTGAAGGTGCCGGCCTGCTTCATCTCTACGGTGGAGGATCACATCGCACCGTGGAAGACGACCTACAAGGGCGCGAAGTACCTTGGCGGTACAACGCGCTTCGTGCTTGGCGGCTCCGGCCACGTCGCCGGCATCGTCAATCCGCCTGCGGCTAAGCGGTATTCCTATTGGACTAATGAAGCGATGCCGGCGACTCCGGAGCAGTGGTTAGAGGGCGCGCAGCAGCATATAGGCTCGTGGTGGGAAGACTGGCAGTCATGGATGGAACGGCAAAACGCCGGAGAGAAGGTACCGGCACGGGTGCCCGGGGGGCGCGACCTGAAGGTAATCGAGGACGCACCCGGCAGCTACGCTACGATGAAGCTAATATGGCCAGTAACCATGCGGCGATCTCCATTCTAAACGCTGACGGTCCGGGAGCGGACATCTCAGCCGCACGAGCCTACCGCTACAAATACGGCTTTGGGTTGAACTGGGAACAGGAAGTTGCCGAGAACGTCGGCTTGTTTTCGCGACTGGGCTGGAATGACGGCGACGAACAGGCGCACGCATACACCGATGTTAATTGGACGACGTCACTGGGCGTGAGCGTCAAAGGCGACACGTGGCGGCGGCCCGGCGACACCTTCGGCGTTGCCGGCGGCTCGTGGCGGGTGACGCGACTTCAGCAGCTCGATTTTGATGTCGGCTTTGGGCTGAACAGAAGTTCTCCAGACCACTTCTTCGGGATCGGGTATTCGTTTCGCCTCGACGGGCCGTTCGGAGGTTCGATTGGCAATTCCCCGTGATTTGGTACTGATGGCTAAGGTTCTCGGCGTAGCCCTCGCTGTTGGACTGGACGTACTAGCGGTTTCGGTAGGAGTCGGCGTCATGCAGCTCGCAGTGGATGCGAGGTTGCGGCTAGGGGTCGCATTTGCCGGGTCGGAAATCGCGATGCAAGTCATCGGCTATCAACTGGGTGCGAGCGCGGGAAAGATGTTGGGCGAGTTTGCCACTTACGTCGGACTCGCCCTGCTCGCAACGATCGGCTGCCTGATGATCCGAAATTCCTTTCGGCATCCGTCAGAAGATGATTTCGACGCCACACGCGGTACCGGTTTCGATGCAACACGCGGTGCCGGTCTGCTAATCACTTCGTTGTCGATTAGCCTCGATTCGCTTGGTGTAGGAATCGCGCTGCCTGCGGTGGCGCTCCCGCTCCTACCGATCCTGGTCACGGTCTCGATCACCACGACCGTTTTCACCTTCATCGGATTGGCATTTGGCGCACGCCTTGGCCGGCGCTATGAGCGAGGGGCTGAACGCTCCGCTGGCGCGATGCTCTTGGCGTTGGCCGCTCTATTCGCAATCGAATAGCTGATCTAGTCGGACAAGTCTTGCGCATGCGCTACATTTGGGCGTGCTCTGACACAGAGTTCTTCGAACTGAGGAGCGTTCGCCCGCCCCCGCCCTGTCTGCGCGCGGGGTCTCCAGATCGGGCTCAATCAAGAGGATTCAGGCGCTATTTCTGCCGCACTTCGCGGCGGATAAGCTTGCCCGAATCATCGTAATACTCAACGATATCGATGTAACCGCGCTCTTGCGGATCACGCTCCACGATCGCAAGCTTGCCGTGCCTGAATTCTTCGGTTTTCTCGGGCTTGCCGTCGAAATCGTCATCGTGGATCTCTCGGATCAGATCCCCGTTCGAGTACACCTGGACAAGATCGGTCTGTCCGTCGAAATTCCGATCGCTTTCAATTTGGACCACTTGGTTGTCTTTGTAGGTTTTGACGACATCCGGCCGGCCGTCGCCGTTTGTGTCGAGGGCAATCTTGTACCTGTCCTTGTCGATCCGGTATACCCATTGATCAGGACGTCCGTCGCGACCACGATGCGTGACCGTACGGTCGGGTTCGCGGCTGCAGGAAATGAAGCCGAAAGCCAGCACCGCCAAAAAGATTGCCGCTTTCCGCATGCTTTCTTATACCCGGCATTCGATCTGTTCTCAACTTTGCTGTCTTGCGCTGACGCTGGTCTTGCTTGCGCTTCCGTTGGCGGGCGTCAGATTCGAGCGCGAGCCGATCCTGACCCCACTCGCTACCGAGCTTGTGCCATTGGGCACGAGTCTGCAATCGCCGCCGAGCGGTCACCTTGATCCGCCCGCATTTGTTGCCCCAACCCGCTTAGTCCTGGGACCTTTGCCATCCGCGCTTTTTCAACCAGACGTGGACGGCAAAGGCCGGCTTCGCAATAACAGCAGCCCTGCTTTCCCCGATTCCCGGGCCCTAGACATTCCCAACGGTCGCTCTCCTCCTTCAGACTAACTCCCTCGAACGAACGATAGCGCGGCACCTCGGCCCCGTCCTCACCGGCGGCGGCGTCGTGCGTATGGGCTTCCGGCGGCGGAGCAACGGCTCCGTGTGTGCTCGTCGCAGCGAATAGATGCAGGAGGGAAATGTGTTTTTGCGACGTGCCATAGCATTGGCGTTTTTCACGGTTTGCTTGATTCCGATGGGAACTGTGTTGGCGGCGGCAGAACAACCGTTGACGGTCGGGCAGTTGGTGGAGGTTGCCATCGAAGTGAATCCCCAGGTCAGAGCCACGAAAGAACAATGGGACGCCGCGCAACATCAGATCTTGCAGAACTATGCTCCCGCGGATCCGATTTTCACATACGGACAGCTGGACAGCAGCAACGATTTCAACGCGGCGACGCACAGCCACGGGCTCACGGCGAGTTTTCAGTTTCCGGGAGAGGCGTTGCTGCAGGCGGATCAAGCAAGGCGGACCGCCGAGATTGCCCGTTTAACGTATGAGGCCGCGGTGCGCGATCTGCGAGCCGGCGTTGAGACCGCCTACTACCAGGTATTGCTCGATGAGGCGCTGATTGGAATCAACGCCGAGAATATCGTCAACCTGAAGCAGGTCGTCAACGTAACCCAGGTCCAATACACGGGGGGCCAGGCGGCCCAATCCGATCTCATCGGTGCCGAGCTAGCGCTCGAGCAGGCTCAGTTGCAGCAACGCCAGTACCAGACCAACCGCTTGAACGACCGTGTTGGACTTAATCAACTGCTCTATCGGAAACCCGGTTCGCCCTTGGAGCTTGACCAGAAGATCCAGTTGAAACCTCTGGAGATCCGGCTGGATAAAGCGGTCGACACCGCCACGCACGCGCGCCAGGAGATTCTCGAAGCCGCGCTCACGGAGAAAAATTCAACCACAGCGCTGACCCTCGCTGAGATGGAATATCTGCCGAACTACCAACTCGGCGGCGAGTACGACCTCCTTCTGCAACCCGGCAACCGGCCGCTGCCCAACGTGCACCAAGGCTGGACCTTCACCGTCGGATTCAACATCCCGGTTTTCTTCTGGATCCATCAGCGCGAGGACGTGCGCTCGGCGCAACATTCGTTAGAGGCCGCTCGTTACAGCATGAATTCAGTCCTAAGCCAAACCGAGGCAACTGTCACGCAATTGTACCAGTCCGCGCAATTCGCCTACGAGTCGGCACAAATATATAGGGCGCAGCTGATCCCCTTGGCCGACAAGAATTTCAAAGTGTCATTGGTGGCTTACCAGGCGGGCAAAGTTGACTTCCTTACATTGTCTTCGGCGCTGCAGAGCGCCTACGCGGCGCGCATCACTTACCTTCAGAACGCCAATTCCTTCTTCGCCGGAGAAGTAGCGTTGGAGCAGGCGATGGGGGTCTCGTTTCAAATATGAAGCACACTACAACAGGTGCAATGTCTGCAACGAAGAAACCGTATGTCAGTGCCCTATTGGGTCTGGTCATCGCTTGGCTGGCGCTGAGCCTGCTTAGCGGATGTGACGGCCCGGCACCAAGTCCGGCCGCTACCGGGTCCCCGCCATCTGAACTGCCAACGTTGGTTCACCAACCGGGCGGCCAGGAGTGGATGACGGTCGATCTCTCCCAGATTGCCGACCTGTCCATTAGTAGCGTCCAGGAGGTTTCCCTGCCGGGAATACTCGAGGCGGTTGGCCAGGTGACGTTCGACGATCGTCTGGTCTCAACGATGATCTCGCGGGTCAGCGGACGACTCGAAGACATCCGAGTCTCGCAATGGGACACGGTGCGCGCCGGCGAAAATATTCTCTCGATCTACAGCCCTGATTTCATGACGGCCGAGGCGGAGTACCTGGAGGCGACTTCCAGCGCGAGCCAGAGCGGCGGCGCTGGCACACAGGCCGACGCCTTTGGCATGTCGGCGGGCAGCTTCAGCATGAAGGCCAACCTGAAGGCCGCAGCGGTTAAAAAACTCGAATTGCTTGGCCTTTCGCCCGCCGATATTTTGGCCATCAAGGAAGCCACGCCGTCGCGTTGGATGAGGGCGCCGATCAGCGGAATTGTGGTGACCAAACTTGCCTTGCGTGGCGCCCAGGTTAACGCGGGGGACCAGCTCTTCGCGCTGGCGACGCTGCAGCGGGTGTGGATTACCGCCGACATTTATGAAGACGACCTTTCACGGGTTCATACCGGCCAGAGTTTAGAAGCCATCACGGCTGCTTACCCAGGTGACACCTTCAAGGGCGTGGTCGATCGAATCAGCCCAGCCCTCGACCCCAACACCCACACACTTCAGCTTCGCTGCCAGGTTGAAAACCCGGGCGAAGAACTCAAACCGCAGATGTTGGCGCGGGTGCGGATCGTGACCCGTCCCGGTGCGGCTCTGGTGGTGCCCCAGGCGGCCTTGGTTTTCGACGGCAACGCTTACTACGCCTTCGTGCTAACAGGCGCGAACATGGTTGAGCGGCGCAGTGTCCAAATTGCCACCTGGAACGATCAGGGTTACGCCCGCATAGTGTCAGGGCTCAAATCCGGCGAGCGCATAATAACCCGCAAATCGCTTCAGCTAAACGCGCTCTGGCGTGAGGTGCACGGAGAGAGTTCGTAAGAGTGAAGTAATTATGATTAAGACTTTGATGGACTGGGCGCTCAGCGAGCGCCCGATTGTTGTGGGCCTCGCGCTGCTCCTTATCGTCGCCGGATTCTATGCATTTCATGGACTGGATATTGAGGCTTATCCCGATCCGGTACAGCCGGATATAGAGATTACTACTCAGCCTTTTGGCTATAGCGCCGAAGAGGTTGAAAAGCTGGCCACCATCCCGCTTGAGTGGGGTCTGGCGGGAATGCGCAACCTCGAGGCGATACGAACTATTTCCCTTTTCGGTCTATCAGACGTTAAATTGTTTTTCAGCTGGGACAGCGACTACTACTGGGATCGCACCGACGTCCTCAACCGGCTCTCACTTATAACCCTTCCCTTGCCGCCGAATATTACTCCTAGCCTCAATCCCGACAATCCGATTGGTGAGATCTACCGCTACACTGTCCAAAGTCCCGATCACAACTTGATGGAGGAAAAAGAGATCGAGGACTGAGTACTGGAAAAGCAATTCAAGACTGTTCCGGGGGTCGAGGACGTGGCGGGTTTCGGTGGCCTGACCAAGGAGTACCACGTCGACGTCGATGCCGATGAGCTCACTCACTACCAGATGTCACTGCCTACTCTGACCAGCGCGATAGCGAATGCCAACATCAACGTCGGCGGCAACTACCTTGAAGTGGGCGAACAAGCCCTGGATGTGCGTGGTATCGGATTCATCCATAGCCTGGACGATATCGGAAACATAACGCTCAGTACCAGCAATGCGACGCCGGTTAGGGTCCGCGAGTTGGCGAATGTGTCGGTCGGCTACGCCCCACGTCTTGGAATTGTGGGTATGAACGACCGCGATGAAGTAGTCGAGGGGATCGTGCTGATGCGCAAGTATGGCGATACGCTCAAAACCCTCGACGGTGTCGAAGCCAAGGCCGCGCAGCTCAACACCTCCGGCATGCTTCCCAAGGGGTACAAGATCGTCCCGTACTATGATCGCAGGAGCCTGGTTTACACCACCCTTCACACCGTGTTCGAAAATCTCTCATTGGGAATGTTGCTGGTCTTTCTGGTGCTCATGTTCTTCCTTGGCAATCTGCGCACCGCCATCATTGCGGCGATCAATATTCCGCTGGCGATGTTTGGGGCTTTCATCTTGCTCTATCTCACCGGGACACCTGCAAATCTCCTTTCTCTCGGTGCGGTGGACTTCGGCATCATCATCGACTCGACGATCATAGTTATCGAGAACATATATCGGCATCTCTCCTCCGCCGATAATCCCAGTGAGAGCACCTTAATCTGCATTAAGCGGGCCTCCACCGAGGTGGGCGGCCCGATGTTCTACTCGACGTTGATCTTTATCGTTGCCTTTCTGCCGCTCTTCACGATGAAAGGTGTCGAAGGCGTAATCTTCTCACCGATGTCGCACACCTACTCGTTCGCATTGATCAGTGCGATCCTGCTGGCTGTGACGCTCACTCCAGTGCTGACCTCTTTCTTGCTGCATAAAGGGATGAAGGAGACACATAACTTCGTCTGGGAAGCGTTTCATCGCTTCTACCACAATCTCTTTGTCAGGGTCATGCGCTGGCCCAAACTGACACTGGCAATAATTGCTTTGATAATGGTCGCCGGACTATCGCAGTTTGACCGCCTCGGCGGTGAGTTCCTGCCCAAGCTCGAAGAGGGGAACATATGGGCCCGTGCCACGCTGCCGCTGACGACCTCGTTATCCAATGCCGATGAGGTTGCGGGAAGTGTGCGCCGAGTTTTCCAGTCCTTTCCGGAAGTAACCACAGTAGTCTCCCAAACCGGCCGGCCCGACGATGGGTCGGATACTACCGGATTTTTCAACATTGAGTTCTCGGTCGATCTGAAACCGCAGGACCGATGGCCGCGCGGCCTGACCAAAGACGGTCTCGTCGCGCAGATCGCTGATCAGTTGAACGCGCGCTTTCCGGGTGTGAATTTTGGCTTCTCCCAAAACATCGAGGACAACGTCGAGGAAGCCCTCTCGGGCGTTAAAGGAGTTAACGCGATCAAAGTTTATGGCCCGGACCTGAGCGTTGATGAAAAAGTTGCAAACGAGGTCAAAGAGGTGATCAGCGGGGTGCCGGGAATGGCCGATATGGCAGTCTATCGCGCGATGGGGCAGCCCAACCTGATGATTACGCCCGATCGGGCTGCCTGCTCTCGATACGGATTGAATGTCGGCGACGTCAACGGCGTAGTTCAGGCAGCGATCGGCGGTCAGGCGATCACCCAAGTGCTTCAGGGCGAGCGGGCCTTCAATCTAATGGTCCGCTGGCAGCCGAAATACCGCCAAAGCTTGAATGCGATTCGCCAGATCCGAATCGCGCAACCCTCGGGCGGCTATGTCCAGCTTGACCAAGTAGCTGACATCAAGACCGTGGAAGGTGCCTCGTTTATCTATCGCGAGGCCCTCCAGCGCTACGTACCGATGCGCTTCAGCGTGCGCGGCCGTGACATGCAGAGCACCGTCGAGGACGCTAAGCGTGCGGTGGCCAAGCAAATCAAGTTGCCTGAAGGCGTTCGTCTCGATTGGATGGGCGAGTACAACGAGCTTCAGCAAGCCAACCGGCGCCTCGCAATCGTCATACCGTTGGCACTGCTCTTGATCATGGGCATCCTGTACGCCGCAACTTTATCGGTCGTTAACACCCTTATATTGATGGCGCAGGTGCCGCTTGCTTGTCTGGGCGGCGTGTTGGCGCTGGTAGTGACGGGCACGCCCTTTAGCGTCTCCGCCGCGGTGGGTTTTATTTCCATTTTCGCGATCGCCATCATGGACGGCATTCTATTGAACTTTTACATTCATCAACTATGGAGGGAGGGACACTCCGTCGTCGATTCCATCGTCATGGGCGCCGACCGGCGGGCGCTGTTGACCCGAGTGTTCCATCCCACGCTCGTGTACGTGTTGCATCGCCAACTGGGTCTGACCGACGATGAGCGACCCGACCCCCTGACACGCGCAGTATGAAATAGAAAATTAGCATGGCGCAGTCGGTGTCCGGCGTAAACGCTTTGTAAGCATTCGTTATCGCAAATTGGTACGGCATGGCGATTGCTCAAATACGAAGTAAACGAACAGGTGACGTGACATGCCCTTTCGCACGATTTTGAGTCCAGTCGACTTTGATGAGAACTCGTTCCAGGCGCTGGAAACCGCGGCCGAACTGGCTCGGCTGGCCGACGCGACCGTCCACGTTCTCCATGTCCTGACCCCAGCGGGTTTCGGTCTGATGGCGGCCGATGTCGACGCGTGCGTGACCGAGGAGCAGGCCGCCAAAGAAAGACTCGTGGGCGTCTGCGGCGAGCATCTCGGTGGGGTCCGCCACGAGGTTCTGACACGTACGGGCGACCCTGCAATTGCGATAATCCACGCGCAGGAGGAACTGAAGGCGGATCTGGTGGTGATCGCGACTCATGCGAGCCGCAAGATCGCGCGCCCCTTTCCCGGGAGTGTCGCCGAACGGGTCGTGCGCGAATCAATTTGCCCGGTGGTGACGGTGAGACCAAGTCCGAGCGGCGATCCCGACGCAGTGGGCGCTCACATGACGCGGGTCCCACTGACCGCATTACTTGATACAACCGTCGCACGTCTGCGACAGATGATAAGCCAGGACCGTTGCCATTCGGTGCCGGTGCTGGACGGTGGAAAGGTAGTGGGAATGGTGACCGATCGTGATATCGCATTCAGCGACGCGACGCCTGATACCACGATCGGAATGCTGATGACGCGCGAAGTGATTATGGTCTCGCCGAGAACTTCAATCCAGGAAGCGGCGCGCATCCTGTTCGAATGCGAAGTGGACGGACTGCCGGTGGTCGAGGATGAGAGACTGGTTGGAATTATCACGCGCTCCGACATCCTCAAGGTTTTTGCAAACATAGAGCCCGGTTCGGTGCTGCGTCTAAGAAGGGTGCTGGCAAGGAGAGCTCCAACGGTCTCGCGCGGATAGCCGCACTTCATGCCGACGGTGGACTCCCCGTCTTTCGCCGCATCCAGGCGGGTGGCGACATCGGTGCGATTCCGGTCCTGGGAGGGCTACTTCATCTTCGGATCTCAATTCTCGGCAACCACAGATCGTTGTAATCTGATCAGTTGGCATTCGGCTTTACAGCCCGTGCGAAGACGCCATCAGCCAGCCGTACCGAGCGGAGGCAAAGAGGGAGTGGCTTTGCCAGCGGGCATCGGGCGCACCGTGAGCACCTGCGTGATCGATTCCCGGACCACTCTTTGCGCGACGCTACCCAATACCAGCCGCGTGAAACCTCTCCGGCCGTGAGTGGCCATCACCACCAGGTCGGGCTCGAGCGTCTTCTCCAACGTCAGGATAACGTCGGCGGGATTTCCCCGCTCTATCACGATCTCGCATTCGATCCCGGCCATCCTCTCCCGGGTGATTTGTTCGAGCTGCTCGCGGGCGTATTTTTCCTGCGACTCGATGAGTTCGGCGAGCACGAAGCCTTCAGTCGCGAGCGGGTTGATCTGGATAACGTGAAGCAGATACAGCTTCCCGTTACCGCTTCGAGCCAACGCCCGCGCTTCTTCGACTGCTTGGATTGAGCTGCTGTCGAAGTCAACCGGACAGAGGATTCGTTTGTAGGGGAAAGCCACGGTCTGATGCCCCTTATAGACGGAGCGCTGGTTGCCGACAGTCGGGTGAGAGAGGCTTTTCGACGGTCGGGACCCTCACGCTAGTTTCTCCCTCGCGGGGAGCTTTGCAAAAGCCGCGCTGGCTGTGCGCCTGGGCGGAAATTCCTCGCTGCGCGGACTCCGCGCGGAGTCACCAATGAACTTTTCCCTTTGGAACTCTCGACATGCCGGCTAGGCAGTCTCTGCGGAATCCATTAATCGCCGGCAGCAAGTCTCACACACCGGCATGGGTCCGCCTTCCTCTTCCATGATGGCAACGACCTCACTCGCCGGCTCACCGGCTTCGGCCTCGGACCGAAGCGAATGCGAACGACCGGTTTCCTGACACGGCTGGCATCGAAATGGCCGGCCTGTCCGGTTCTCGTACTCGTGTGCAATCGCGGCTTGTTCGAGGTCACTCAAGCCATCGAGCAATCTGATCTTGCTACGGGATTCGTCTGAGGCCGGCTTCTTGGCAACCATTTGCGATTTTCCTCCTCGCGGCTCTTGATCGGCTAGAAAATAATGTCGCGATTTTGCTCATACGTCCCCAAACGCTCCAGGCACTGGTCCCTTTGGCGACAGTTCATTTCGGCGCTATCAAGTTCGTCGCTCGGCGAGCGGGAGAGCATCCTCTTCCTGTGCGGTGCAATATTGGCCACGGCGAGATTTCGTTCATGATTGAGTAATTCTCGTAGAGACTGAATTTCTGTCTCGCTCCGCATACCAACCTGCGGGTGCCGCGGCAAAAAGATCGATTCCAATGGTGATCAAGCGAAGGCTGTGCCAAACCGTGCCAGTGCCGAGCCTCTGCTCTCGAAAATCAATGGCATGATCCATGCGCGGGATTAGACAGACTGTAATGGCCCTACGGGCCGGAATCGTGCAACGTCGAAGCGGCGTGATTCACCTGAAATCGGGTGCATGTGAAAGTTGTGGCTCCGGAGACCGAAACTATAGAACGAGGTGACCGGAAACCTCTCGCTGCTCTCGTAAAAGCGATGGGAGGCAAGTTTTCCACCGCATTAGGCATCGCTCTCGCTTCGGGTGAGTCCCCAGAAATATTCAAGTGGCTGCTGGCCGCGATCCTCTTTGGTGCGCGAATCTCGGGGCGTATCGCGGTGCAAACCTACAACGAATTCTCCCGAGAAAATCTCCTGACCCCGAACGACTTGTTACGCCGCGGATGGAACGGATTGGTCGAGGTGCTCGACCGGGGCGGCTATGTCCGCTACGACTTCAAGACCGCGACCAAGCTGTTGGAAGTCTGCCGTACACTGATGGAACGGTATCACGGCGACCTGAATACGCTGCATTCCGGGGCGAAGGGCCCAGGGGACCTCGAGCAGAGAATCCGACAGCTCGGCAAAGGTGTCGGGGAAGTTAGCGTTGGTATCTTTCTCAGAGAGATGCGCGGGACTTGGCGCAAGGCCGAACCTTTGCCTTCCGATCTTGTACTAAGCGGCGCAGAGAGTTTGGGATTGTTGGGGAAAAACCCGAAGGACAGAAAACGCGCGTTGGAACAGCTCAAGGCCAAATGGGCTGAAGAAGGTGGACGCCTGGCGCAATTCCCTGATTTTGAGGCTGCATTATTGAGGCGCGGTTTGGCCGCGCGCAGGAACTCACGCAAGCGGAGCAACGGTGGAACTTGAAAATGGGGTGACATGCAGGAACGTGCGGAGTGCCCGATGACAACAAAACTGCGCGGAGAAGCCCTGCTGCGCGACCCACATCTCAACAAATCAAGCGCCTTTAGCGAAGCCGAGCGCGAGGCCCTCGGCCTTGTGGGACTCGTGCCCGAAGGCCTCGACCGCGCGGATAGCCAGCTCCAGCGAGTCCTGCTGGAGCTGGCGCAAAAGCCGTCACCGCTCGAGCAGTACGTTTATTTCTCGCAATTACAGGAGACAGACGAGACCCTCTTTTACCGAATGCTGATGTCCGATCCGGCGCGCTTCCTGCCGATAGTCTATACGCCGACGGTTGGTGACGCCTGCCTGGAGTGGAGCCACATGACGCAGCGTCCGCGCGGCCTCTACGTTTCGATCAAGCGCAGAGGCCACGTGCGCGAAATACTCCGCAACTGGCCGAAACGGGACGTTCGCTTCATCGTGGTCACCAGCGGCGAGCGGATCCTGGGCCTTGGCGACCTTGGAGCCAACGGTATGGGTATCCCGGTCGGCAAGCTGGTGCTGTACACGGTATGTGCCGGGGTGCCCCCGCAATTCACCCTGCCCATCATGATGGATTGCGGAACCAACAACGAGACGCTCCTCAAAGACCCGCTCTACCTTGGCCTGCGTCAGGCCCGCCCTGCGGTTGCGCGACTGGATGAATTCGTCGAAGAGTTCGTGAAGGCGGTACAGGAAGAATTTCCCAACTGCTGCATCCAGTTCGAGGACTGGGCCCGGAACGACGTTTTTCGGCTGCTGGCGCGCTATCGCGACCGGGTTTGCTGCTTCAACGACGATATCCAGGGCACCGGAGCGGTCGCTCTCGCCGGAGTCCTAAGCGCAATGCGCATCACGGGTGGCAAACTTAGCGCGCAAAGCTTTCTGTTTCTGGGAGCCGGCACGGCCAGTATCGGAATTGCCCGAACCCTTACCCAAGCCATGACGGCGGAGGGACTCTCATCGGAGTCGGCGCGCGCGCGGATACGGCTGTTCAACCGCAACGGGCTGATCGAATCGACGCGCCGCGACCTGGCCGATTACCAACAGCCATATGCGCATCCGCACACGCCGACCAGGGACTTCGCCGAAGCTATTGAGTCGATCAGACCGACTGTCATCATAGGTGCCAGCACTACGGCGAAGGCCTTCGACTCGCGAGTGATAGAGGCCATGGCGCGGGTCAATCAGCGGCCGATAATCTTCGCACTCTCGAATCCGACCTCGCGCTCTGAGTGCACCGCTGAAGAGGCTTATCGGTGGTCGCAGGGACGGGCGGTGTTCGCCAGCGGAAGCCCGTTTGCGCCAGTCCGATACAACAATCGCACGTTCGTACCCGGGCAATGCAACAACGTGTATATCTTTCCCGCAATAGGTCTCGCGATCTACGCGACACGGGCTACGCGGGTCATCGACGAGATGTTCATCGCCGCCGCGCGGGCGGTCGCCGATCAGGTGACGGCGGCTGAACTCGATGCCGGTCTGATCTATCCACCGCAATCGGCCATCCTGAAGACCGAAATCCATGTCGCCGCGCGCGTTGCGGAGGTCATCTTCGCCCGTGGTCTGGCCAGCGTAAAGGAGCCACAGGACCTTGGCGCTTTCATCGAATCGCAAGTCTATAAGCCGGAATACCGAACCCTTATCTAATTGAGGATTGTTCGGACACCTTCGCTGCTAGCGAATTTTTATTTCCAGAACCTGCTCTTGGCCGTTCCATTGCGCGGGCGTTCCGAATGCCGTGCAGAGACGCGCCATCTTGGAAGCGATCCTTTTGGCGCGATCGCCGCTGGCGAGTTGCACCTGGCAATCGGCGATCACGGTCGGATAAAGCCGCAGCCGGAAAAATCGGTTGGCGACGAAATCAAGGGTAAAAACAAAGGATTCGTCATTCCGTTCGGTTTCGTCGACGGCGTAGTCATCGACGAAGTTGCCGGTCGAATACAGGATTGGCCGTCCCTTGTAGAGTTCGATTCCATGGAAGACGTGCGCGGAATGGCCAAAGACAACGTCCGCCCCGGCGTCGACCACGAGACGGCCGAATTTCACGTGTGCGGCGAGGGGTTTGTATCCCCAATTTGGGCCCCAATGTGCCGAAACCACGAGAATATCGACGGCCCTCTTTGCTTCGCGAACCGTCTCAAGCAGTCGCCGCGCGCGCTCGTCGTCCGCATCGATGGGTAAATAGAAAACGCCGGGACAGTTGGCGTCCGCTTCCCATTCGGGCTGATTGTCGGTAAACGCAACCAACCCGATCTTGGCGCCCTTCACATCACAGATTGCCGGTCTCGTACTCGCGTCCAGATTCGGGCCTGCGCCAGCGTGCCGGATTCCCGCGCGATCGAGAAGCTCCAGCATTTGGCCCATCGCCGCGTATCCGAAGTCAAGCGTGTGGTTGTTGGCGAGCGAAACAGCATCAATTCCGGCCTCTTTCAGCACGGTGATGTTCTTTGCGTTCGAACGGAAATGAAAGACCTTCGGTGTGGCATTCCATGGTGAGCCGATGTCAGAAATCACGCACTCAAGATTGCAAGCGCGCCAATCGCTCTCGCGAAACAGGTGCTTCGTGTCACCCCACAGGTAGCCGGGCGGACCGCTCCTGAGCATTTCGTTCACCACGCGACCGATCATTACGTCGCCAACCAGCAGGAGCCGAAGGTCCGCGTTGACCTGCGCCTGTTCACCGCTCGACGGAATGGAAGCAGGACCACTCCGCTCAGGCGTCATGTTGGTCGCCGCTGTGGAGCGCGATCTGCTCGGGGAACAGAAACGTCACGCCGCCTTCCTTGCACTGGACGAGATACATTCCTCGGCCGAGAATGGAGACCTCGCGCACCATACGCGGCCGTTCCCTAAACCTCATCTCGGCTCCTTCCGCAACGTCCAGGCGCGGAATCTCCCACAAATAGTCATGAACTCGCAGAATCTCCATTGTCTCAATCCCGGACAATCAGCTGGCAAGTCAGAGCTAAGATCGTGCCAGCCTTAACCTTGGCGGCCCGCTGATTGGCTGTGCCTACAGAGCAATAAGGATCTTTGAAGCCTTTTGCCACACTCCACACATTCCAACGGCTACACACCGGATCGCGGCACCGAAAATCCCAGAGCCGGATTTGACGGAATCCTGGCGCAACCTTTGCGTCGATTTTCATCAAAAGCAATGGAGGTCGTCTGGTGGCGCTGACCGCCAAGAGCAGGGCAAAGAAAATTGCCTCGGAGAAGGGAGAGCTCTGAAGTAGCGTTGAGCAACAAAATGGACGACACCAGTCAGGTACTCAGGCAAGTGCGCGCCGCGCTCGAGCGCGAGCCACGTGTAGATCTGCACCATTATCCGTTGAACATCGACCTCGGCGCCGACGGTGCATTGATGGTCGAAGGAGAGGTCGCGGACATTGCGGCGAAGAAACTCGCGCTCGAAGCGGCGGCCGCGGTTCCCGGAGTCGCGGCTGTGATTGATCGCCTGCGTGTTGCTCCCGCCACACGAATGACCGATGGGGAGATTAGAGATCACATACGCGATGCGCTTTTCGAAGAGCCGGCGTTCGAGAATTGCGGAATCAGCATAGGCAGCGGGGGTGTTCCGCAGATGGTGCGGCAACGGAATTCGCTCGGCTTTATCGAGGCGTCGAGCGACGACGCGGTGGTCACCCTGAACGGACAGGTTGGGAGCTTCTCGCACAAGTGCCTGGCGGGCGCGCTCGCCTGGTGGGTGCCCGGTTCTCGCGATGTTATAAACGGGTTGGAAGTCGTCCCGCCACAGGACGAAGACGACGACGAAATAGCGGAAGCGGTCGGCCTGGTCCTCGCGAAAGATCCCCTCGTCAACGCCAATAGGATGCGGGTCAGGACCGAAAACTCCGTCGTGACCCTGGAAGGCCTTGCAGCGAACGAAAAGGAGAGCGAAATGGCCGAGATGGATGCCTGGTGCGTGCTTGGGGTGAACCGGGTAATCAACCGGCTGGAGCTCAAATAGCTATTTATCTGACAAGATACTCTCGCAGCTATTGAGGATTGACGGGTAATTCGTAACGGGTGCGAACATGCGCGAACCTCAAGGCCGATGCCTCGGGACGCTTGGAGGGCACCGATGAAGTTTGGCAAATTTGCTTTCGGTTCAATTGAAATCGACGGCGAAGCCTACGCACATGACGTGGTAATCGACCGTGGAAAGATTCGCAAGCGCAAGAAGAAAGTCTCGCGGAAATTCCGCGAGCGGTTCGGGCATACTCCACTTTCGATGGAAGAGGACATACCGTGGAGATGCCGGCGGTTGATCGTCGGCTCCGGAAAATACGCCGCGCTTCCGGTGATGGACGAAGTGAAACTCGAGGCACGCCGACGCGACGTAGCTATTATGATTCTCCCGACCGGCGAGGCGATCAAGGAGCTTGGCAAGAATCCCGCGAACACGAATGCGATTCTCCACGTGACGTGCTGAATCGCCCACGGCGTGGATTGCGCATGCGCGGAACCAGGTGTGCCTTAAGATTCTCAGGATAAGCCGTGATCCAGATTGACGGCTCGAGGAGGTGCTTCGCAAATGGCATTAAAGCTGACCTCTCCTGCCTTCAGGAATCAGGGTGAGATACCTGCTGTTTACACCTGCGACGGGAAGGATCTTTCTCCTGCACTGGCCTGGTCCAATGTTCCTGGAGGAACGCGAAGCCTCGCTTTAATTGCGGATGACCCGGACGCTCCCGATCCGTCTGCGCCAAAAATGACCTGGGTGCATTGGGTACTCTATAATCTCCCGCCCACGCTCGATGGCCTGCCTGAGGCGGCCGGCTCCGCCAAATCGCCAATCGGCGCCTTGGCTGGCGTGAATGACTGGAAGCGCACCGGCTACGGCGGTCCATGTCCCCCGATCGGACGGCACCGGTATTTCTTCAAGCTCTATGCGCTGGACAGAATACTGCCTGACCTCAATCGGCCAACCAAGGCAAAACTGGAAGCCGCGATGAAAGTTCATGTCCTGGCCCAGGCGACGCTGATCGGAACCTATAAGCGCAAGGGTTGAAGTGTCGACACTGGGCGGGCCAGCGTTCACCTTCAATGTCATCCGGGAGCCTGAAAAAAACGGCAGGCTGTCGGAGGGAAACTTCGAGAGCCTCGCCTGTGCGAGCCGCACCGGTAATCGTGAGCATTCGATGGTGTGGATCATAATGGCCGACGTCGTTGCAGCGCTCCACGCGGCCTACATCGTTTTTGTCGTGGCTGGCTTCGTAGCGATCCTTGCCGGCTCCGCCGCGCGGTGGCAATGCGTGCAAAACATCTACTTCCGCTTCACACACCTCGCGATGATTCTGCTGGTATGCTTGGGGGTGACTCTCGGGATCACCTGCCCGCTCACGAGGCTTGAGAACGCGCTTCGTCTGAAGGGCGGCCAAAGCGGATATGCGCGCGATTTCATCGGCTACTGGTTCGACCGGATTATCTTCCATGACGCCTCGCCCTGGGTGTTCGCGACAGCCTACTTCACGTTCGGCACGCTGGTCCTCTTGAGCTTCTGGTTCGTACCAGTGCGATCGTTCCGCCGGAGGCGCTGCTGAGGTTTTTCCCGGAGGCGGTCGGCCGAGGGCTCATCGAAAGGCAGGCTCGTCGAAGCCACGGAGCTTGCGCGAATGCAGGCGGTCGACGCCTTGCTCGCGCAGAAGGCGCACGGTCTCGATGCCGATGCGCAGGTGCTGGCTGATCCGCTCGCGGTAAAACGCATTCGCCATGCCGCGCAGCTTCAATTCCCCGTGGAGCGGCTTATCTGACACACATAGCAGCGTGCCGTAGGGGACGCGGAAACGCAGGCCATTGGCCGCCACGGTCGCCGACTCCATATCGACCGCGATCGCGCGACTGAGGTTAAGCTGTTTGAACAGCTCGTCAAAGCGAAGCTCCCAATTGCGGTTATCGGTGGTAGCGACGGTGCCGGTGCGCATCCGCGTCTTAAGGTCCTGGCCGGAAAGCCCGGTTACCATCGCGGTTGCCTCCTGCAGCGCCACCTGCACCTCAGCGATCGGCGGCACCGGTACCCAGAGGGGTAAGTCCTCGTCCAGGACATGGTCGTCGCGCACGTAGCCATGCGCAAGCACATAGTCGCCCAGAAGCTGGCTTCGCCGCAGGCCGGCGCAGTGGCCGAGCATCAGCCAGCAGTGCGGCCGCAGGACGGCGATATGGTCCGTGATCGTTCTCGCGTTACTCGGGCCCACTCCCATGTTGAGTAGCGTAATGCCGTCTCCATCCGCGCGCTTGAGGTGATAGGCGGGCATCTGGGGCAGCGTCGGGGTGCGCATCGGAGCGTCCGCTGGTTTGCGCGGCGCGCTATCCGAGTTCATCATGTATTCTGGCTCAACGAATTCGCTGTACTCGCGATCTTTGCCAACTTGCGCCCGCCCCAATTCGATGAATTCGTCAACATAGCGCTGATAGTTCGTCAGCAGCACGAAGTTCTGGAAGTGCTCGGCCGAGGTGCCCGTATAGTGGTGCAGGCGCGCCAGCGAGTAATCGACCCGTTCCGCAGTGAAAAGGGCAAGAGGACGAGGCTGGTCGGTTCCCGGCCGATACGTGCCGTTGGCGATCGAATCGCCGGTCGCGCTCAAGTCCGGCAGCGCAAAGTATTCTTGCAGAGCGCGCACGTCGGTCTCGGTCACATCGGTAACGCTCTCCTCGATTACAAATGGCAGCGGGATCCGACGGTCGCTCTCGCCGACAACGACATGAACGCCGTGGCGCCGGAGTAGCAGATCGATTTGCTCGCGGTAGTAGCGTCCAAAGAGTTCGGGATGCGTCAGCGTGGTTCCGTAAACGCCCGGTTCGAGCAGAACGCCGTATGAGTAGCGCGCGTCGACGTAAAGATCCGAGCGCCCCACGGCAATGCCGACATATGGGTACACAGCCCTCACCGGCGGCGCCGGCTTGCCGCGCATGAGATCCGCGAATGCGCCGCGGATGGCGTCCACACCTGCGGTGTAAATGGCAGTGATACGCTCGACCGCCGCTCCAGCGTCGCGGAAGGTGACGAGGTCGCGAGCGGCGCCGTGGCCATATTGTGTCATGGCTCAACTCCAGACAGCGGGATCGATCCGGACGGCATTGACTGAATCCGCTGAGTTACGCTCTCCTCCAGCCAGTCGATCAGGTAATGCGCCAGCGGCTCGCGCAAGCTAACGGTGGTTGATGCCCATGGCGGCTGCCGGTCAATCAAGTCATCCGAACACTGAGCATTCTAGCGAGGTTAGCCGCGCGCTGGGAACCGTGAGCCAGAGCTGGCACAGCGAATGCTCGGTCTTGCGTGGAGACATAACATGATGCGGTCGACACCGGGCTTCAAAACAACCCCCCCCGCTTCGAACGAGCAGGTCGAACTCCACGATATTCTGTCGGCAGGGCGAACACTCGTAGATTTCTTCAGCGAATTCGCGCAACGCCCCGAAGAATTCATAATCTACGACGACGGCTATCGGCGCTGGAGTTATACCTATCGCCAGGTCGGAGCGGCAGCGCGCACTTTCGCGGCGCAACTTCGCGCGAAGTCGATCGCCAAAGGCGAAAAAGTACTCATCTGGTCAGAGAACCGGCCGGAATGGCTGGTAGCCTTTTGGGGATGCCTCCTGGAAGGAGTGATCGCTGTTCCGGTCGACTGCCGGACTTCAGCCAATGTGGTGCTGAACATGCAGCGCGTTGTGCAGGCCTGCGCGATCCTTGTCGGCAGCGAGGTCAAGGCGGCGGCGCTCGAAGGATCGATACCGCTCTGGCGGCTTCAAGACATCGAACTTGCCGGTGAAGAACGGCGCACGGATTCCGTGCGTGAGATTGGCCCCGACGACGTGGCTGAAATCGTCTTTACTTCGGGGTCGACCGCGATTCCCAAAGGCGTAATCATAACGCACCGCAACATTGTTGCCGACCTGAATCCGATCGCACGAGAGGTGGAGCGGTACCGGCTCTATGTGCGCGCGCTGGCGCCCATCCGCTTTCTCACTCTCCTGCCGCTTAGCCATATGTTCGGGCAGGCGCTCGCAACGTTTTTCCCACCGATGCTGCCGGGCGTCGTGATTTTCATGTCCAGCTACGCGCCCCATGAGGTAATCAGGCAGATTCACGGCCGGCGAGTCTCATTCCTCGTGGCAGTGCCGAAAATTCTCGCGGTCCTCCGCCAGTATGTCGTCAGCCGGTTTCCCGAACTCGCCCGGATCAAAGAGGACGATTCATACTGGCTCGTTCGTCGATGGCGTTACCGAAAGGTACACGGGCTTTTCGGCTTGAAGTTCATTGGCTTCGTAATCGCCGGTGCGCCCCTTGAAGTGGGACTTGAGAACTTCTGGCGCCAACTCGGTTTCATGGTCGTACAAGGATACGGACTCACCGAGACCGCACCTATTGTTAGTTTCAATCACCCGTTTCATCTCAAGCCAGGCACTGTCGGAAAGCCTATACCGGGCGTCGATGTGAGCATCGCAGCGGACGGTGAAATCCTCGTTCGCGGTGAAATCGTAACCCCGGGCTACTTTAGTGCGCCAGTCGAGGCATTCAGGGCCTTAGAGAACGGCTGGTTTCACACCGGCGATATCGGGGTGATCGACCACGACGGCTATCTCAGCGTGCGTGGCCGCAAGAAGGAAATGATCGTCACCCCCGAGGGTCTCAAGGTGTTTCCCGAAGACGTCGAACTGGTTCTGAACCGCGTCTCCGGAGTTCGCGACTGCGCCGTCGTTGGCAGGGAACGAGTTCACGCCGTTCTTGTACTGGAGCCGGGCGCGGACAAGGACGATGTCGCGCGCCATGCCAATGAGGTACTCGAAGATCATCAGAAGATTCGGAGCATCTCGGTGTGGACGGCGGGCGAGTTGCCGCGAACGGAAGGCACTGGAAAGCTCAAGCGTTCGGCGATTGAGAAATGGGTCGATGCCGGCAGCCCGCTGGTAGCCGCCACTGCGCAAAATGAACTTGCCGAACTACTTGGTAGTTATGCTCCGGGCAGAACCATCACACCCGAGACCACGCTCGAGGAACTCGGGCTGACTTCCCTCGAGCAGGTGGAATTGATGGTTGAACTGGAGGAGCGCTTCAACACAACAATCGACGAAGCCGCCTTCAGAGGTGCGTGGCATCTGGCCGATCTTGCGGATCGAATCTCCCGGCCACCGCCCGCACGGGAAGCGTTGGAATTCATCCAATGGAACCGCGGCGGTGTTGCGAGACTCATTCGCCGCGTGACTCAGGGTGGACTCGTACTTCCCCTTACGCGGCTCTGCGCGCACATCGAGGTCAGCGGGCTCGACGTATTGCGCCAGGTTACCGGGCCGGTTATCTTCGCGGCGAACCATCAGAGCTATCTCGACGCGCCGGTAATCCTGAGCGCATTGCCGCCGCGATGGCGGTACTCGCTTGCGCCCGCGATGTGGAAAGAGTTCTTCGATGCGCACTTCCACCCGGAGCGATATTCATTCGCTCACGTAATGACTAATAGGCTCAATTTCTTTCTGGCAACGCTCATTTTAAACGGCTTTCCGCTTCCTCAGCAGGAGGTTGGCGTGCGCGACACAGTCCGCCATATCGGCGATCTCGTAAGCGAGGGCTGGTCGATCCTGATCTTCCCCGAGGGCGGACATAGTATTACCGGCGAGATCAAAGCATTTGCGCCTGGCGTCGGGATGATCGGCTCAAGACTGCGTGTCCCGGTTGTGCCGATTCGTTTGCGGGGCGTTGGCCGCGTATTGCCCCATTCCTCCAAGATGATTCATCCCGGGCCGGTGGAAGTGGCCTTTGGATCTCCGCTGAAACTTGAGGGTGACGATTACACCCGGCTCGCGCGCAAGGTCGAGGCAGCCGTACGCGCGCTGTGAAAGCTCGCGAACATCGAGGCCGGATGGTGTGGTTTCCTGATTAACAGTCGAGCTCATTCGTACGGCGTTATCCTCATTGGTTCGCTCAGTTGATCGCGGGGCTCTGATCGTCCAACTGCGCGTATTTCCAATCTCATAACAGCAGCCGCGCTCTATTTTCGCTGGATGGTTTCGAGATGGCGCACTATATCGAGAATTCTCTGCTTGACTGCGGCGTCGGTCGCGGGCGTGGATTCACGCCCCTGCTGCTGCCGAAGATATTCACCCCAAAATGGCATAGCGAAGCGCTTGTGCGACTCGGCCATCTCGCGGCCGTCAACGATCATATAAACGTGCGCAAACGGAAATTTGCCTCCGTTTCTCAGGCTAAGCTCTGTGAGGTCTGGTGGATTGGCTTCCGTAAGCATTCTTCCCTTTCCCGTGCCATCGGCCCCGTGGCACGAAGCACACAGGTGTTCGAAGTCATGTTTGCCCGTGGTCTGACAAATGGCGCTGGTTGCAGCACCAAGCACCAAAAGACAGACCCCTGCAACAGTCAAGGCGAGATGCGCAAGTTGTCGAAATAGGTTGTTTTTCATAGTTCCTGCGATGTTATTGCACTGTTTGATTGACCCAGCCGCCCGAGCATCACGTCCCCGACCAACAGCAGTCTAATCTCAGTTTCCACTTGGAATCGAGACGGGAGCGAGTTAACCCTTAATAACCGCGAAGGGCTTGAGTCTGGCGACCTTCCGGGTCACACCCGCGGCTTCCATCACTTCGACCACTTCGGCGACATCCTTGTACGCGGCCGGCATTTCTTCGGCGACCGTCGCACGGCCGCGCGCTCTTATGGTCACGCCCGCCTCGGCCAGTTCCGAATAAAGATCTCGATGCCCCGCTTCGCGCTTGGCGCGCGCACGACTCATAACGCGGCCCGCTCCATGACAGCTCGATCCGAATGTCTCGCGCATAGCGCGCGTCTGTCCGACCAGCAGAAACGAATACCGCCCCATGTCGCCGGGCACCAAGACCGGCTGACCAAGATCGCGGACTGCCGCGGGAATCGACGGATGGCCGGGGCCGAAGGCGCGCGTCGCGCCTTTGCGATGGACGCACAAAAGCCGGCGCTTGTCGTCGACGACGTGCTCCTCGAATTTCGCGATGTTGTGGCAAACGTCATAGACGAGAGCAAAACCAAGATCCTTAGGACTGAGCGCCAGCGTCTGCATGAAGGCGCGCTCCGCGAGCTTCATCATGATTTGCCGATTGCACCAGGCGAAATTCGCCGCCGCCATCATCGCGCCCAGATAAGCCCTGCCTTCCGGCGATCTGACCGGGACCGCCGCGAGCTGCCGGTCTGGCAGATGAATCCCATACCGCGCCATCGCGGCGCCGATGATGCGCAGGTGATCGTCACAGGTCTGATGGCCCAATCCGCGCGAACCGGAATGAATCAGCACATTGACCTGCCCCAGCTCCAGGCCGAGCGCACTCGCTACCTTGGAATCATAGATTTCGTCGATTCGGCTGCATTCGAGAAAATGATTACCCGAGCCCAGCGTGCCGAGCTGCCGGCGTCCACGCAGCAGCGCCCGCTCCGTGACGGCGTCGGGATCCGCCCCGGCAAACCGCCCGTTTTCCTCGGTATGTTCGAGATCGGCCGCGGTCGCATAGCCCTGAGCCTGCGCCCAATTCGCACCGTCACGCAGCACGCGCTTCAACTCGGGGATCTCGAGGCCGGGGATGGCGCCCTCCGAACCGACGCCGGCCGGTATCGCATCGTAGAGCGCGTCAGCAATCTGCGGGATGCGATCGGCGATATCGTCGAAGCGTAGCTTGGTCCGAATCAACCGCACGCCGCAGTTGATGTCGTAACCGACACCGCCCGGCGAGACGACGCCTTCTTCCGCATCGATCGCGGCAACGCCGCCAATAGGAAATCCGTAACCCCAGTGGATGTCAGGCATAGCGAGCGAGTAGCCGACGATTCCCGGCAGGCAGGCGACATTGGCGACCTGCGTAAGTGCAGGATCATCGCGCAGCTCTTCGATCATGTGCTCGCTAGCGTAAATCCGCCCGGGCACGCGCATCTCGCCGAAACGAGGAATCTCCCATAGATAATCGTGAATTCGCAGCAGTTCCATTGGTCTCAATAGCCAAGCGCAAAGCCTGCCGGTTGGTCAATTTTTGATACAGCCGCGCTGATCTCTTTCACGTGTCGCAAGTCGCGCTCCAGTCTAAGCATTCTCCGCCGATCCTGTAACGGGCCCGCCACGCACGGCTTAGAACGCGAAAGTGACCAAACCTACCGTCCGTGCCACCGCCTGCCACTGGACGATATCGATCAACCGCGAACGCATCTACGTGCACCGAGCATTCGGAACTGTGGCGCGATCCTCCAGGAGGTTGCCTTCACGGAATTTTTCGGCCGAAAAATGGCTACGGCGTGGCTCAAGCTCCCATCCCGTCAAACATCGAAAATTACTCGTGAACGCCATCCGTCGGGTGAGTTTTCAACCGTCAGTTGATGGTAGGTGACAGCTTTGATTTCACCGCGAAATGCATGGCGCGCCGGGTCGAAAGATTCGCCTCGAAGCGTCACGCAGAGAGACAGGTCGGCCTCCTCGACCGCAGCATCGCACCAGATGAAACCCTCAACTGAGAAAAGAGCAAGCAGTTCCGTGAGCAGGTCATGCATAAGATCGACATCGGCGTCGGCCTCAACTGCGATCTCCCGTTGATCGATCTCCTTGACGCTGGCTGTCTCGACCAGCAATGAACCGAGAGCAAGGGCGGCGCGGCGGAACAATTCGCCGCGACTGGGAGCAGTCAACTCGATACCCAGGTCCCCGGTGTGCTCGAACTCGAGAAATAGGGGGGCATCTCCGTTCTGCGTCATCGTCGTCTTCGTGGACAGCCTTGGATGACAGCGATAGGCCTGAGCCTCACGACCTGTCGAGTAATGCCTGCCGCTTCCACCACCTCAACCACCTCGGCGACGTCCTTATTGGCGCGCGGCTTCTCCTCCGCGACGCGGCGACGGCTGTGGGCTCTAGTGGTCAGAGTATTCTGCGAAACTGGTCCATTTGGCAACACGCCTCAAAGGAATGGTGCGGTCGGATACAGCAAGGCATAAGAAGAGCATCATGTGTTTGTCCTACACGCCCGCCGGAATGCCCGCATATGGCGATCTGTACGAGGACGAGGAGGAGGCCGGGCGCAGGAAGCTTGAAGAGATCGCTCATAAACAGCTCGCGGGCATCAAGTTCGTGCAGACCGCCCGGCATTTGGGATTCAGCGGCGGGGTCGCAGACTCTTCAGCGGTCGAGTATTGAGCACGTCTTCCTTTTCGATCCATCCCCGCCGCGCCTGATTGACGCCGTAGTCGAGCAACTCAAAATCCCGAACCGAATGAGCGTCGCTGGAGATAACAACCTTGACGCCGGCCCGTTTGGCGGCGAGGCAGGCGGTGTCGGTCAGGTCTAACCGGTCGGGTTGCGAGTCGATTTCCAGGGCACAGCCCTCCTCGCGGGCAACCCGGAGGATCTCACCGAGGTCGAACCTGCTGGGCTCGCGGTGCCCGATCAAGCGGCCACTCGGATGGCCAATTACATCAACGCTGGGATTGCGAATTGCCTTGATCAGTCTGCGGGTCATCTCGGCAGGAGCTTGTTCGAGCTTGTAATGGGCCGAAGCGACTACCCAGTCGAGCTCACCCAGCGCATCGTTGGGCAAATCCAAGGCACCGTCGTCCAGGATGTCGACCTCGATGCCGTGAAGCAGTTTTATGCCCGAGAGTTTTTTCCTGATGCGCTCGATCTCCTGCCTTTGCTCGCGCAAGCGCTTGGGATCGAGACCATGGGCCATCGCTATGCGACGAGAATGATCGGTAATTGCAACATATTCCAGACCGCTCTCACGAGCTTGACGCGCCATTTCCTCGATCGATGCGTGTCCATCGGTGTACAGAGTATGGGTGTGAAGGTCGCCGCGAAGGTGTGCACGCTCAATCAATTTAGGCAGCTTGCCTAATGCGGCGGCTTCAATTTCACCGCGGTCCTCGCGCATCTCCGGTGGTACCCAGGAAAGCCCTAACGCACCATAGATCTCATCTTCGGTCTTGCCGGCGATGGCAGAACTATCGCGAAAAAGGCCGTATTCGTTGAGCAAGAGTCCGCGCGCCTGGGCGAGACGCCGCAGATGCACATTGTGGGACTTGGAGCCGGTGAAGTAAGCGAGCCCGGCACCAAAACTCTTCGGGGGCACTACCCGGAGGTCCACTTGTAAGCCGCTCTTCAGTAGAACGGTGGTCTTGGTATCGCCTGAGGCGGTTACCTGGGTGACGCCGAGAAAGGCGACGAAATGCGCCATCACCGCAGCGGAATCACTAGCGGCGGCAACCACGTCCAGATCGCCGATAGTTTCACGCCGCCGCCGAAAGCTGCCTGCCACTTCAAGCTCTCGGATCGCGACGCATTTTCGCAGATGCGCGCTGAGTTGCGCTGCTATCCGCGCGGCCTCAGCGTAGAGGATTCGTGGGCCCTCGCCGGAGTCGTGGCGCAGCAATGAATCCCGGATTTGCTGCTCTAACTTTGGGCCAAAGCCCCGGATCTTCCGCAACTTCTCGGACTTGACTGCTCGTTCGAGATCATCCCGGTCGCGGATCCCCAGGTGGTCGATTAGCAGCTTCAATCGCTTCGGACCCAGTCCTGGAACGTCTCTCAGTTCGAGGAGGCGGGGAGGTAACTTTTTGGCCAAGTCGCGATGCAACGGCAGGTCGCCAGTCTTGGCGATCGTAGAGATCTTTTCCGCCAGATCGGCCCCAATGCCTGGAATTTCATCAATCTCCTGTTGGGACAGAGCTGCAACTTGCCTCGTCTGGTCGCGAATCGCCCGAGCAGCGTTGTGATAGGCACGTACGCGAAAGAAATTCTCGCCCGCCACCTCCAGCATATCGGCGGTCTCGTCGAGGACCTTTGCGACCTCGTAGTTATCCATTGTCGTAATAATACCTGGTCGTGGCGCCTCTTTTGGTGAGGGCGCGTGGACTTCGACCCGAAGCCTTCGGTTTCGTTTACAATCTCAGCAAGAGTCGGACCGGAAGATTAGTTCAGCGGGCGGTTAGCCTCGCGAAGGAGATCAACGCGCGACTCCGCAGTGGCACGGCCAATGCTCGTAGCAAGTGGACGGTGGCAAAGATTTGCGGATGAACTGATATGAATCTCACTATTGTAGCTGGATCTGGAAACCCGTCGCTTGCCGACTCTATTGCCGAACGGCTGGGAACCCGAGTCTGCCGCTCGGTTCTGAACCGTTTTCCCGACAGCGAGCTACATGCCGAAATCGACGAGAGCGTCCGCGGCTGCGATGTCTATATCGTTCAGCCGACCGGTCCTCCGGTAGACCGTCACTTGATGGAATTGCTCTTTCTCGCCGACGCCTGTCGGCGGGCGGGTGCAGCCCGTCTCACTGGCATAGTTCCGTACTTCGGATATGCGCGGCAGGATCGCCGAGCCAAGGGGCGCGAAGCAGTTGGCGGGCGGCTCATCGCGGACCTGTTGGGAGTTGCTCGCTTCGAGCGAATTGTGGCGGTCGATCTTCACACCGTTTCACTTGAGGGATTCTTCAGCATCCCACTGGAGCACCTGAGTGCGGTGTCACTGCTTGCCAACGCGGTCGAGGAGTTGGTCACTGACAAGAGCGTTATTGTTGCGCCGGATCTGGGGGCCGTCAAACTCGCCGAATCCTACGGGGAACTCCTTCGCCGGCCTATCGCAATTGCCCACAAGACCCGTCTCAGCGGCGAAGAAGTAAGAGTACATGGCATCGTTGGCGAGGTTGCCGGACTGATGCCAATTATCGTGGACGACATGATATCAACCGGTGGCACCATCGAGGCCGCCGCGGCAGCCATGATTGCCGCCGGATGCCTGCCTGAGATCACGGTCGTTGCCAGCCATGCATTGCTGGTGGGCTCCGCCATTCATCGGCTTTCAGCCTTGCCGCTAAAACGAATCGTGGTGACCGACAGTCTGCCAACTCCGGAGCACGGTCCGCTTGCGCTGCAGGTGGTAAGCCTCGCACCGATGCTCGCCGAGACGGTGAGTCGCCTGAACATTGGTGAATCCATGACTGAACTCCTGAGCCACCGATGATGTGGCGGGGCAACCAGCTTTTTGTGCAGCAATTTTCAGGACATCGCCATGCAAATCGATTTACGCCTCGAGCCTCGCGAGATTCCCCTCCTCACAGATCTTTACGAACTGACGATGGCCGCGAGCTATTTCGACCTTGGCTTCAATGATGCCGCATGCTTCGGCATGAGTACGCGCCGGTTGCCGCAGGGCCGCGGGTTTCTGGTCGCGGCGGGGCTGGAGCGTCTGCTCGAGGTCTTGGCGGAGTTCCATTTTGAGCAGCCGATTCTTGACTATCTCGATTCTCTGAAGTTATTCAGCGCGGATTTTCTCGGATTCCTCGCCAAGTTGCGTTTTACCGGCGAAATCTACGCGCTGGCGGAGGGAACCATCTTTTTCCCGCAAGAGCCGATCGTGGAAGTACGGGCGCCGCTCATCGAGGCGCAACTGTTGGAAACCCTCGTGATCAATCAGATTGGGATGGCGTCGCTTATCGCGAGCAAGGCCGCACGCTCAGTAATTGCTGCGCACGGGCGCGGGCTGGTCGACTTTGGCCTGCGCCGCAGCCAGGGAGCGGATGCGGGACTAATCGCCGCGCGGTCCAGCTATCTCACTGGTTTCATCGGTACGTCCAACGTACTCGCGGGGATGCGTTACGGAATTCCAATATACGGCACCATGGCGCATAGCTACATCATGGCGCACGAGCGCGAGCGTGAAGCATTCGAGCACTTCGTAAAGCGCTTTCCTCAAGTGAGCACTCTTCTTGTCGATACCTACGACACGGTACGCGGGGTCGAGAATGCAGTCCGCGTCGGACTTCAGCTCAGACAGCAGGGGCAGCGGCTCCAGGGCATCCGCCTCGATAGCGGCGATCTGCTGGATCTCAGCCTCAAGGCGCGTCGTATCCTCGACCAAAACGACCTCAAGGATGTGAGAATTTTCGCGAGCGGCAATCTCGACGAATATCGGATTTGTGAATTGGTAAAGGCGGGTGCGCCAATTGATGAATTCGGCGTCGGCACCGCGATGGTCGTCAGTGCCGATGCGCCGGCGCTCGACGTCGCATACAAGCTGACCGAGTACAAGGGCACGCCGCGGATGAAGACCTCGCAGCACAAAATGAGCCTTCCTGGGTGCAAGCAGGTGTTTCGTGCGTTGCAGGAGGACGGAGCCTTTTGCTGCGACCTGATCGGGCTGGCCGACGAGAACGAGACAGCCGTCGCTCGTGAATTAACGCCCGCTCCGGCCAGGATGACGGCAATTTTGCACAAGCAGTTCGGCAATGGACACCGGGTCGGAACACATCCTGCGCTCGTGGAAATCCGTGAGCAATTTCTCAGTGCGTTGGCGAAGCTGGCTCCGGGCTATCAGGGTTTGGATCAACCGGAGACTTACCCGGTCAGGTACACTGCCAAACTCGAGGCACTAATCGCGCAAGGCAAAGTGGACGCGCAAAAGCGCCAGGATTGAACCAGCGCTACCCTGACCGCCGACGCCCGGGATCAGCAAGCTCAGGAAACTCAAATCCAGGTCCAGTACGCGGTGGTCGACAAGATTCGCCGCAACCGCTCGCTCACCAGCGAGGAATTCACTCACGCGCGCGTCCGCGCAACCAAACCGCTCAAGGTGACACTGCCGAGTCCGCTGATGATGACGCTCAGATGGTCGCCGGAGTGGATCGAAAAGGCGAGCCGTTATTTCCCGCGTGAGCGGCTCGCGCTTTCGACACAATGCGGTGTCGGCACGGTTTGGGAAGGCAACCCGATACCCGAACCGCTGCAGGCAGCCAAGCTCAAGTTGGTTGCTGACATCGCGCACCGAGTATGGACATAACTCAGTCAGCCGCGATCCAAATCATCGAACCGCCCCACAGCATCTATCGAGCGCAAGCCGCCGCTTTGTTCGAATGTGCTTATATATCGTCCAGCGGAAACACCGGACGGCGAATCCTGCTATACGGCAGGCGTGCGAGCACCTGCGTCGCCAGCCCGGGCGCGTCGACGTCGATGAATTTGCGCGCGACACCCTCGAAGCCCGCGCGATGCTGCAATTCGGCCTTGCACACCAGGATCTTCCGCTCGGTCGGCTCGATGCCGAGGCTGCGGAAATGGTTGGGCTCGAAGACCAGCACCGCTCGCGAAGTCAGGATAACTTCGGTGCCCCCGCAATCGACCAGCGCGGTGGGTCCCCGATGAAAGGTCCCGGCGTTGAAGCGCGTCGAGGTGCTGAAGATGCCGTCTTGGATCACGCGGACGCGTCCGCTGATCTCAAGCGGATCGCCGTGGAACTTGTCGACTTTGCCGCCGACTGTAACGGTCACGCGCTTGCCCACTCCCGCCTGAACCGCCGACTGAACGGCCGCCGGATCGGCGATATTGCCGACTACCGCGCGTTGCGCGTTCTGCTTGAGCAGTTCGGCTAAAATTGCGGTGCCGTCGCCGGGAGTTCCGGCGCCTCCGCTGTCGGCGAGATCGCCGAGCACGACCGGCCCCTCATCGGTGTCGATCGCTTCGCGCACTGCCGCTTCGACCGAAACCATGTCGGTGTGAAATGCGTGGCGCTTCGCCCAGCAGGCCTCCTTGATTTCCTCGGCGATGTCGCGAGCAAGGTTCGGCTCGCCGTTAGTCGTCACCACCACGCTGATGCCGGTCTCGCGGCGCTCCGAACAGAAGAAGCCGCCGAGCAGTGAGACGTCGAGTACGCGCGCGTCGTGGGCGGCGCGATTGTGCGCCAACCGCATCAGATGTTCCATCGGCCATCCCGGTGCGATGTAGAGCTTTTGCAGCGCCGGCGCCATCGCAGGCTGCGCCCATGCACTCGCGGGCGCCAGCGATCCGTCAGCAATCCCCGCCATCACGCGCGCGCCGAGCCGCCCGGTCGGCGCGAAATCATAATGGGGATTGGTCTTCACGCCGATCAGCATCGTCGCCTGCTGAACCATAGTCGGAGTGACGTTCGCATGTCCGTCGAGGGACGCAATAATTGGAACTTTCGGCCCGACGAGGTCGCGAATTGCCGCGAGCAGGTCGCCTTCGCAATCCTCGATGCTGTCGCTCGCCGCCGTTCCGTGCAGTTGGAGGAACAGGCCATCAAGCGCACCGGCCGCGCGCAAAGTTTTCAGAAAGGTCTCTTTGGCCCACCCATGAGCGTCGTCGGTGACCTTCCCCATGATGCCGGGGAAAACAAAGTTGATCGGAACGATTTCCCAGTTACGCTGGCGTGCGCCCTCGATGAAGCCGGCGAAAGCGCTCTCGCCACGGCCGAGTCTGAGCACGGCGTCTCCGGACAGCATTGCGCGCTGGAACAATTCGAGGCCCATGCGCTGAGTGGCGAATGTGTTAACCGCCACGAGATAGCCGCCAATTCCTATACGCATTGTTGGATCCTCCCGGTTCGATGCGGATGAGTCCGCTTCCGTTGTCGTTAGCGGTCCCGTTCGATTACGACTACTGCGCCCATGTAGCCATCCCGGATCAGATTGCTTGCTGCAACCTCGGGCGGGCGCTACAAGGATTCAAGGTTCGGTACTCTACTAGCCGAAACGGCTGGATAAGTCTCACGCGCGCCGAGACTGTCGGCTCTGATTTTCATCCACGGCGATTGGAGAACATTATGGAGAAAGCACTGGCAGGTGTGAAAGTTCTCGACCTCACTCAGTACGAGGCTGGCCCTTCATGTACCGAGATGCTCGCGTGGCTGGGTGCCGACGTGATCAAAATCGAAGAGCCGACTAAGGGTGAGCAGGGACGCTGGCGTGCTACTGAGAAACCCGGCGTCGACTCCTATTACTTCATTCTGCTGAACGCCAACAAGCGCAGCGTCACGCTCAACCTGAAATCCGAGCGCGGCAAGGAAATCTTCGTCGACCTGGTCAAGAGAATGGATATTCTGAGCGAGAACTACACCCTCGGAACTATGGAGAGTTTGGGGCTCGGTTACGACCGTCTGCGCGAGATAAACCCGCGAATCATCTATCTTACGGTCAAGGGTTTCGGTACCTACGGACCCTATAGCAAGTACAAGAGCTTCGACATGATCGCGCAGGCCTCCGGCGGCGCGATGGCGCTGACGGGCTTCCCCGGGTCGCCGCCACTCAAGCCTGGACCGACCATCGGCGATACCGGCACCGGACTCCACGCCGCTTGCGGGGTCCTCGCCGCCTATATTCAGCGCGAACGCACCGGCAAGGGGCAGAAGGTCGAAGTCGCGATGCAGGACGCGGTCCTCAACTTCGTCCGCGTGCCGATGATGGGCACGTACATTACGCACAAGCCGACGCCGCTGGTCGGTAATCGGCTCGGCGCCGGCCCGCTCGGCGATATTTTTAAATGCTCGCCGGGCGGCCCCAACGACTACGTCTACCTGTATTGTTCGAATCAGGAGATGTGGTACGCCTTCTTCAAAACGATTGGGCGCCCTGAGGTCGCCGATGACCCGCGCTTTACCGATCGCAAGAAGCGCCGTGAGAATATCGAGGTTCTGACGCAAATCGTCGAGGAATGGACCAGTCAGCGCACCAAGCAGGAAGTGATGAAGATTATTGGCGAAGCGGGTGTGCCCTGCGGTGCCGTACTCGACAGCGTCGAACTGCTCGAGGATCCGCATCTGCGCGAACGTGGGATGATCGTCACGATCGATCATCCGGTGCGTGGTAAGTTCACAATGCCCGGATGTCCGGTCAAGCTCGAGGATTCACCAGTCGAGGTAACGAGCGCGCCGCTGCTTGGGCAGCATAATAGCGAGGTCTATGGCGGCATACTCGGGTTCAAGGACAGTGACCTTCAGCAGTTGAAACGGGATAGGGTCATCTGAGCTTTCGGTATTTGAGCGGCTTGAGAGTTCCGAGCCATCAGTCTAAGACTTGACGCAGGATTGGCTTCGCGGCCAATAGCCAGGTGATCACTCCGATGGACTTCAACTACAGCGCTGAGGATGAGGCCTTTCGCCATGAGTTTCGGACCTGGCTCGAAGTCAACGCCCCCGACGAGCCGATGCAATCGCTGGCCGGTGGGTTCGAGCAGGACGAAGACGACTGGCAGCGCAAGCTCAGTTGGTATCGCAAGCTCGCGGCGGCGGGTTGGACCTGCGTCGACTGGCCGCGTGAGTTCGGCGGGCGCGGCCTGAGCATCCTGAGGACCGTCATATATCACGAGGAACTGCAGCGCTTTAACGCCGCCCTCCCGTTCATCGGGTCCGGACCGTCGTTGGTCGGACCAACCTTGATGCAATGGGGGACCGAGGAGCAGAAGCGGCGGTTTATCCCGAAGATTATCAGCGCCGAGGAGATCTGGTGCCAGGGTTACTCGGAGCCGGGCGCGGGATCGGACCTCGCTTCTTTACAAACCCGCGCGGTTGAAGACGGCGACTATTTTCGCATCAACGGGCAGAAAATCTGGACCTCGCAGGCGCAATATGCCGACTGGGCGTTCGTGCTCTGCCGCACCGATCCTAACGCGCCGAAGCATCGCGGGATTAGCTATCTGCTGGTCGACATGAAGACACCCGGAATCACGGTGCGCCCGCTGGTGCAGATGAGCGGCACGAAAGGCTTCAACGAGGTCTTCTTTGACGATGTCCGGACGCCGAAAAAATTTCTGGTCGGCGAAAAGGATAATGGATGGCAAGTCGCGATTACGACGCTGATGTTCGAACGAGGCGCGGGCGGCGGCGGTCAGCTAATTTCCGTTATCGACGAGCTGGTCAGTCTCGCGCAGCGGATCAGCCGTCACGGACGTCCGGCCTGGGACGACGCGAGTGTGCGCCAACGAATCGCCGAGTTTAAATGCGAAGCGGAGGCACTTAAGTACACGAATCTGCGCCAGTTGACGCGGCGGCTCAGAGGTTTGCCTCCGGGCGCCGAAGGTTCGATCATGAAACTCTGCGCGACCGAACTAAATCTGCGGATCGGGCTGTTCGCGATGGAACTGCTGGGGCCATGGAGCCAAATCGATTACAGGGCGCCGCGGGCGATCGACGAGGGCCGCTGGTCGTACCGAATGCTGAGTGCCCGCGGCGGCACGATCGCGGCGGGCACCAATCAGATTCAGCGCAATATCATTGGTGAGCGCGTCCTCGGCCTGCCGAAGGGGTAACCCAAGAATCTGTCCCTGCTTCAAATTCCATTAGAACCGCGCGATTTGCACCGCTCACGCGGGAAGAATCCGCTTGGCCCCTTCAGCGCCGAGGCGCCAGCCGGTCGCGCCGGATGTCGTTGAACTCGCGCCGACGCGGCATCGATCGGAAGCTCCCCTCTAACGCTCGATCAGCTTCGCCCACTCCTCGACGTTCGCCAATACTTTGTCCCGGGCCTCCGGTGGAACCCAGCTTGAAACATAATCGACGCCCGCATCGGCAAACCTGGCCAGTGCGCGACGATCCTGATCGAGCTTGCCAGCCGGCTCATAGTAAGCGCCGATCGCAAGGGTCTTCGGTCCGCGGCCGGACTGAGCCAGCAGCTCGCGGAATTCGCCAAGTTTGGCGAAAAAGGCCTCGCCGCGCACGGTCGGCATCCAGCCGTCGCAATACGCGATGGCGGCCCTCATCGCGGCCGGCGCCTGGCCGCCCATGATAATTGGCGGAAAGGGTTTCTGCACCGGCTTGGGATAGCACCAGATTGAATCGGAGTTGACGAAGCGGCCGTGGTACGTGGGCTCTGCTTGCGTCCAGATCGCCTTCATCGCTTCGATCCGCTCGCGCATCAGCCGGCGGCGGCTTTTGAATTCGGTGCCATGATTCGCCATTTCTTCCACATTCCAGCCGGCGCCCACCCCGAAAATAAAGCGGCCGCCGGAGAGCAGGTCGAGGCTGGCTACTTCTTTCGCCGTGATGATCGGGTCACGCTCGATCACCAGACAGACCCCGGTTCCAAGCTTGAGCGTTTTGGTCGCCGACGCGGCGGTCGCCAGTGCGACGAACGGATCGAGCGTATGTGAGTACTGCGGCGGCAGGTCACGCATGCCCGTCGCCGGTACGGCCAGTCGTGAAGTCGGAATGTGCGTATGTTCGGCAACCAGCAATGAATCGAATCCATGAGTTTCGGCGGCGCGCGCCAGATCGTCCAAGCGGATAGTGAAATCGGTGGGAAAGAACGACAGTCCGTACTTCATAGCGAGCCTCGAATTGAACGGTGGCTGGTGATTTATCTATATATCATCAGCGAAAATGGGTTTGTTTTGCAAAAAAAGTTTTTGCGTCGCGCGGGCGCGCCGGGTTGTCGGAGCCATGACTCCTTGAAGGAGTATACTCCTTTGGGACGTGCGGCGCGCCAGAAAGAGCCTGGAGCAGAGCTTCTAGAAATGGCCGTCAAGTTTAAGCCGTTCTCGAATGTGCATTAGCGTGCCCCGAGGGGTAAGTCGAACGGTGCTATGACCCAGGCTGAGCGAACAATAGTTGGATTTTACGGTTTGTGGTATGCGTAACGGCCAGACGGGTCGAACTCGGAGGCATCCGCTTATGTCGTACGACATTGTAATCAAAAACGGGACGATCGTTGACGGTACCGGCCGCCCTGGTTACCGGGCCGACTTGGCGGTAAGCCAAGGAAAAATCGTGGAGATCGGCAAGGTAAAGGACGGCGCGGCTAAAACCATAGATGCCTCCGATCTAATTGTCAGTCCGGGGTTTATCGACCCGCATACGCATTACGACGGTCAAATCTGTTGGGATCCATTGGTGACCGCCTCTTCATGGCACGGTGTCACCTCGGTCGTAATGGGCAACTGTGGAGTGGGACTGGCCCCCTGTAAGCCCGAATTCAGAGAGATTGCTACCTGGGACCTGGTTAACGTCGAGGCGATTCCATTCGAAGTGCTCAACCAGGGTTTAACCTGGGACTGGGAGACATTTCCGCAATTCATGGACGCCGCCGACCGGCGCGGCTCCGGGATTAATCTAGGGTTTCTCGCGCCGCTGACCCCATTTAGACACTACGTGATGGGCGAGGAATCGATGGAGCGGGCGGCAACGCCGGACGAAACCACTCGCATCGGGGCGTTGATCAAGGAGGCAGTCGCGGCGGGCGCGCTTGGCTTCAGCACCACGAATGCTCCGCAGCATATCGGCTATAAGGGTCGGCCGCTGGCATGCCGATTGGCTGATCAAGCGGAACTCAAGGCGTATGCCAGTACGCTCAAGGACCTGGGCAAGGGTGCGATCGAAATAATCATCAATCGCCGAGTCGACGCGATTACCGCCGAGGAATGTGATCTGCTCGATATGTTGCTGACCGCGAGCGGACGGCAGGTTACCTGGCTGGTGCTGCGCAAATTTGTCCACGCGCCCAATGCATATCGGGAGATGCTGCGGGTCGCCGATCAAGTGATCAAGCGAGGCGCCCATCCTCAACTCGCCACGATGGAACTAATCGGCGAATTCAGCTTCCGCCAGCCGTCGCTGGCCTTGGCTCTCTACCCCTCGTGGAAACCCGCCTTCAACGCAACGTTGGAGGAGCAGAAGAAGCTTTACAGCGATCCGGCATTTCGCGCAGCGTTTCGAGAGGAGGCGACCAAGCGCCCGGGCCTCTTCACCAACATCTGGAATCGAGTGACGGTGAATTTTGCGAAGAATCCAGCAATACGGGCACTGGAAGGCAAGACCGTCGAGGAGGTCGCCCGAGCTCGCGGGCGGGATCCCCTCGACACATTTTTTGACCTGCCATTAGAGGACAATCTGGAGACGCGCTATTGCAGCGCGATGACCGAGGTTCCCACTGAATTGCTCACTGACTCGAGGGTCTTGATCGGAGAATCCGACGGGGGCGCCCATGTGGCCGACTTCTGCACCGCGGGATATACCAGCGACCTGATCGGCAAATGGGTGCGAGAGCGACAAATGCTGTCACTGGAGCGGGCGATCCAACGAACCACCTCGGAACCGGCGGACTTTTTCGGGATTCGCGACCGAGGACGTCTTACTCCGGGGTTCGCGGCTGATATCGTAATTTTTGACTACAATCAGATCTCCTGCAGCGCCAGGGAATCGGTCGACGATCTGCCCGGCGGCGGACGCAGATTCGTGGTGCGTTCGAAAGGAATCGAGTACACCATCGTCAATGGCCAGGTCCTGTACCAGGGCGGCGCGCATACCGGGGCGCTGCCCGGCCAGGTTCTGCGCTCCTGAGTTCCATGGCATTACACGACCATTCACTGAGATCGCGGCGGAGCACATTTCAAGAGCGATGAGCGCATCAGACGAATCGAGATTCGAGCCAGTTCGGCGCATTCAGTTCGCGTTCACGGACGAGCAGGAGCAGTTCCGCTCGACGATTCGGCGATTTCTAAATGATAAGTCGCCGACGATTGAGGTCCGGCGCCTGATGGGCACCGCCGACGGTTACGATCCCGAGGTGTGGCGCCAGTTGAGCGAGGAGCTCGCGCTGCCCGGGATCCAGATACCGGAGCAATACGGCGGCGCGGGGTTCGGTATGGTGGAGCTTTGCATCGTTACAGAGGAGCTTGGTCGCGCATTGCTTTGCGCGCCCTATTTCTCCACCACGGTACTCGCGGCCAATGCCATACTGAATGCCGGCACCGAAGCACAGAAATCGACTTTGCTGCCCGACCTTGCAAGCGGCGCGCGGCTCGCGACGCTTGCGGTCACCGAGCTCAACGGCCATTGGGATCCACGTGAGATCGAGCTCGTCGCTACCCCCGTCGCGGACGGCTATCTTCTTGACGGCGTCAAAAGTTACATCGTGGACGGCCATGTGGCAGACCTACTGGTCGTTGCTGCGCGCGTACCCGCGACTGTTGGCCATGCGGGCCTGGCGCTATTGACACTCCGCTCGAATTCCGGCAGCGTTGAACGACGCCTCCTGGAATCCATGGATGCTACCCGCAAGATAGCGCGCATCGATTTTCGCGGCGCGCATGCGGACTTACTTGGCAGCTTGGATGACGGTGCAAAGCCACTCGTCCGCACGCTGGACCAAGCGGCCATCGCACTCGCTAACGAAATGGTGGGCGGTGCCCAGGCGTTGTTCGACTCGGCGGTGGATTATGCGAAGCTGCGGGTTCAGTTCGGGCGAACGATAGGCTCGTTTCAAGCTATCAAGCACAAGCTCGCCGACATGCTCCTGGAGGTGGAACTGGCCAAATCAGCCGCCTATTATGCGGCTCAATCCGCCGCGGCGGACAACCCAGAGTGGCCCGCGCTGGCCTGTCTGGCCAAAGCCGCGGCGTCCGAAACTTACCTGCATACCGCGGCCGAATGTATTCAGATTCACGGTGGCATCGGCTTTACCTGGGATAACGACACGCATCTCTGGTACAAGCGCGCCAAAAGCTCCGAGGTGTTTCTCGGCCAGCCGAACTACCATAGGGAACTATTGATGCAGCGTTGGGGAGTTTGAGTGATGAGTAAGGTTAGCGAAGCCGAGGTGCGAGCCGAGGTACGGACTTGGCTCGCGGCCAATTGGGATGCGGAGATGTCTTTAGTGGTGTGGCGAAACAAGCTCGCCGACTCGGGCTGGGGAATGCCGCAATGGCCTGAGGCGTGGTACGGACGCGGTCTACCGGTGGGCCTTGCGCGCGTGGTGGAGGAGGAATTTGCCGAGGTTGGCGCGGTTGGCGTCGCGAAATCGGGAGTGCGATTGCTGGCAGCGGCGACGCTGCTCGAGCATGGATCGGATCTGCAGAAGAAGAAGTTCCTGCGCCGCATCCTCACGGGCGAAGACACCTGGTGCCAACTGTTCAGCGAGCCGGGCAGCGGCTCGGACCTAGCCGGCGCCACCACCCGCGCGGAGTTGAACGGCGACTATTGGATCGTCAACGGACAGAAGGTGTGGACGACGAGCGCCCATCATGCAGACTACGGCATGCTGCTCGCCCGCACGGATTGGGACGCGCCCAAGCACGAGGGACTATCCTTTTTTGTGATCGAGATAAAACAGCCGGGCGTCGACGTGCAGCCGCTCAAGCAGATGAATGGCCACGCGTCGTTCAACCAGGTGTTCTTCACCGACGCGAAGGTTCCGCCTGAAAACTTGGTCGCGCGCGTCGGCGATGGCTGGAAGGTCGCCATGACCACTCTCGCCCACGAGCGCCGCGGTGCTGACGGACTGAGCGCACCGTCGAAGCGCGGATCGCGCACTGGACGGATCTACGTGGAAGAGCGGGCCGAGATCGAAACGGCCAATCAGCCTTACAGATGGTATCCGCAGCGCGCCGGCCGTGTGGATCTCGTTATCGAGCGCGCGAAGGAGACGGGCTCGAATCGGGATCCTCATGTGCGCCAGGAGATAGCCAGGCTGATGATCATGGCGAAGTCTGCCGAATGGACCGCGCGCCGCGCGCGCGCCGCCCAGCAACAGGGGCGACCGCAGGGCCCGGAAGGCTCGCTCGGAAAGCTCGCGGCCAGCAACGTTGCCCGGGCCGCCGCCCACGTGCACACGTTGATTACCGGCGCGGAAGCGATGCTCACCGGAACCGGGAGCCCGCGTGACGGAATCATAGCGGAGATTCTGGTGTCGGTACCTGCCACCTCGATCGCCGGTGGCACCGACGAGATTCAGCGCAACATCATCGCCGAACGCGTGCTTGGCTTACCGAAGGAGCCACGGTTCGACACCGGCCCGTTCCGGAAGGTGCGAAGGAACTAGCGAGGTCGCCGGCGGCTGCAACTTGAGCGTACTGAAACCGGCCACTGACAATGTTGATAACTCGATCCACAAAAAACCAGAAATGCTCGACCGTCTAAGTCCGGAAGACAAACGAGATTTTCTCGCCCCGATCTCCAAGAGGTCAGCGGACGGCGGGCGTGCGGCGGATACAGTGTAACAACCTCCGACTAAAGCCGGGTTTTCACTGAGCCCAGGGTCTCGCTTCGAGGACGGCTCGATCGCGGCGGAGTTGCCTCCACGGGGGTGACGATGAATGTGATCGCGCCCGGTCTGGTCGATACGCCGATCTTGGGCGATCTCCTCGGCACCGCAGGCGATTACCCATCCCGAGCACCATTCCGCGACGCGGTCAAGCATCTGGTGCTGTGCCGCATACGAGTGCGAGCAGGTTGCTCTTTTCTCGCTACTCTGGCTAATTGCCCACGTGCAGATAGGGTTAAGCTAAGTAACTTAGAAAGGTTGTGATGAGAACATTTTTGCGTCTGTTTTTCTTATCGTTTGTTCTGGTTCTGATTGTCCTCGGAGTTCTCGCCGGACCAGGGGCCTTCGCCGCCGGAACCTCAGACCCTTCCGCGCCTGCCATACCTCCCTCTTCCACAGGAGCAAACGCGTTGTCGACGGGCACCAACGCTGGGCAGGCCACGGCAGCAGCGGCCCCAGCGATTCCGCTCGGAACAGTGATAACCACCGCGAATTGGCGCCAGTATCAGCAATTCATGCCGGATGGGATGGTCACTCTTTTCGAAGGCCGATCATCATGGAAGATGCCTGACGATTTGGCGATGACCATCGGCCCGACCGTGATCCACCCGTTACCGGCGGGCTATCTTGCCGCCACGGAGAAATACAGTCCGACCACCAAGCTTGTGGAGTTGCCAGAAGGCGGGCTCACGATAAGTGGCTATCAGGGCGGTATCCCGTTTCCCAATCCCACGGAACCCCATCGTGGATGGAAAATCCTTGCGGACTTCTGGTACCGCTACATACCGCATATCGTCGTCAACACGCCCGATAATCCAGGCTTTAACTGCACCCTTGACGGCTTCGGCAACGTCAGCTGTATCAAGGGGCTGTGGGTCGCGCGCCAGCTCTCCTACAACACCGATCCGGGCACGCCGTCCTCATTCCCGGGAGCCGACGGCAGGTATTACACAACCTGGTTCATGATCGAGGAGCCCGAACAACTGCGCTACTCCACAACCCTGACCATGGAGTACACAGATCTGAGCAAGCCGGAGGACGTTTTTATCTTTGTGCCGTCGATGCGCCGGACGCAACGCCTGTCCGCCGCTGCTCGCTGCTCAAGCTCGGGCACCGAGACCACACCTGACGACGGCCGTTTCGGCTTCGATGGCACGATCCCCGACTTCAGCGCTGACTTAATCGGCACCCGCAAGATTCTCACCGAGATGGACATCAAATCGGCCGGCGCCGCTTTTCCCGACAATTACGACATGCCGCTCGGCTGGCCCAAACCTTCATGGGGTCAATGGGAGCTGCGCGATTCGTATATTCTGGATCTCCGCAAGCTGCCCGCGAAGGCGTCCGGCTATTGTTATGGCAAGCGGATCATTTACGTCGATCAGCAGTTCTTCGGCCCTCTGTGGCTCGATCTGTACGATCCCAAGATGCAGCTGTGGAAAGTTGCCTTACTGCAACCGATCGTCAGCAATATTCCGCGCATCGGGATACAGAACTCGACGGGCGCGTGGTATGCCCATTGGTGGGATTTGCCAAATCACCATGCCACCTTCCAGGGACCCAAAGGCGGGCACGGCTATAACGTCCTGCTCAACGACGACGCGCCGTCGTCCTATCTTGACGTCGAGCGTTACACCACGCCCGGCGGCCTTGGCGACGTGATGCGCTAGCAGGGCTCGACGAAGGTCTTTGATTAGTTTCCAGATCCAGGCCCAATTCAGCGAAGCCGGACGCATCTTTCCCCGGCCAAGGATTGCCGGAGCAGCGGCCGATACAGGCGCGCAAGACCGGGAAAGCCATCGCCATCCCGCAGGTCGGCGGACTCACCCCCTATTTTCTAGCAAAAGAGTTCGGTCGACGGGCTCCAGCAGGCGTTGGCATAAACTCGCCGGGAAGGGCTGAGACACACGCCATTACGTGCGTAATCGCATCGGTATCGTAGTGGTCTCCCGATCGGTACGTCTCGAAAAACGAGTTCAATCGTGCAACCCGATCCGGCCACGTTTCCACAGCCTGAAGGCCAAGGGAGACGCCAAAGTTGGTGAAGGCAAATTTGACCGTATGCGCTGCCGGTTCGCGGCAAAAGTAGCCAGGCGGATCGATCCACATCCGGTCAAGCATCGCGAGACTCCGCTCACGGTGAACGCGCGCCCATTCATCTTCGGGAAAGAAGCGGGTCATCCAGAGCATCATCCCGAGACCCAGGTCCTGGCTGATGACTAGCTGGCGATAGCTTCGTTCAATTATGGTTTTCATCTGCTCGATCTCGCGCTCAAGGGCGTCTTCGTCGAGTAGCCGGTAGACCACATATCCATGGAACGGATCGAGCGCGCCGAGTCCAAAGCCTGGGTATGGTACGCTGAGGTCTTCGAGCATTTTCCAGTATACGCCACGGCCACGAATTACGAATGCGGAATGAATATCCTTTACTATTCGGATAGCTTTCATCCGATACTCAGGAAGTATATTGCCCAGTCGTGATAGCGCATAAATCCACATCGCGAGATAGTGAAAGTACTGGCCATCACGATCCGCAGCTTCGCCAATTCGAAGACCGCGGGGCCGGCCGAGGATGCGTTCGACCTCCGCAACGACTCGCTCGGCTTCATCCAGGAACTCGTTGCGTCCAAGTTCGCGGTGGAGCGAGACCAATAAAACGACGCCGAAAGCATCGGTCCATAGGTATCGCATTCCATTGGGCCAGATGCGTTGTTCGCGCATCCAGTCGAGCTTGCTCAATACCCTTTCGACAGTCGCGGTCATCTCGTACGTCCGTCTGCGGTCCGTGACTAAACCCCGAACGGAAATGTCTCCGGCACGCCAGGGGCGACCACCGATGGGAGTGGGGAGACTGCGCGCGTTTCATCGAACCAGATGTACTCGTCGAACTGCCGGGGCAAGCAGGCCTGGAAATAGTGACTCATGAGTTCGGATTCGGGTCGATACACAACACCGATGGCGCGTTCGAGACGAGCTGCTTCAAGCTCCTCGCGCACCGCCGGTCTCGCCGGGTCCCTCAGATGCAACATGAAGGCTTTGACCCCGGAATCGTGGCACAGCCGCTCATAGCTGGATTCGTGAGACGGCCGTACGCGCATAATCTCCATCGGTCCATCCCAATTCGATGCCGCCGCAACCGTTCCGTGGTCGGTTCCGAATCCAACCAGAAATGCCGACTCGGCGAACCGTGCGCGTGATAGCTGCCCGACGTTGTGCTCACCACGCGCACCCATCTCCGTGGCCGCCGCGTTACCCACGTGAGAGTTGTGCTCCCACACGATGCCTTTGCTGCCGGGACCATGGAATTCCAGCAACCGCTCAAGGGTGTCGAACATATGCTGATCGCGCAGATTCCATGATTCCACCGAGCCGTAATACATCACCCGGTAATAGCGCTCCGCCGCTGCCACTAATCGAGCATTCTGGGCAGCGTCGAAAAAGCGATCGCCATCGCGTCGCGAGTATTCGATTCGCCGATTCAGCATGTCGCGTAACGTCGCCACCATGGTGGCTTCGCAGTCTCGATAGCCGCCGCTGAGTACCGCTTGCCCGTATACCGCGGGATCATGTTCCCAGGGACTGAGGCACGCGTACCGGCGCCGCGCGATTGCGGCCATCGCCGGATCGACGCTGCTCAGGTAAGTGATAACGGCGTCGATCGACGTGAACAGGCTGTAGAGGTCCAACCCATAGAAGCTCGCGCGCCGCTCGGGGTCTCGCCTCTCCGCGTTCCAGGCGCGGAGCCACTCAACCAGTTCCAATGCTTCATGGTTTCGCCACATCCAGGTTGGAAAGCGGGCGAAGGCCTTCCATTGTTCCTGCCGCACCGGAGCATGACGCACATACTGGTTGATTCGCGCAGCATCCGGCCAGTCCGCTTCGACCGCAACGAAGTTGAACCCGTGCCGCAAGATCAGTTCCTTCGTGATGCGGGCACGCATGCGGTAGAACTCTGAAGTTCCGTGGGTCGCCTCGCCGAGCAGGACGACACGCGCATCGCTGATCCGCTCGAGCAACGGGCCGATGTCGGCCTGCTCGATATCTGCGATTGGCACGGCCGTCTCGCGGATCAGCTTGGCGATGATCTCGGGACGGCTGCGCTGAGTTGATGGGCGCTCGCGACTGGCGACGTCAGGGTCCCAACCCTCTGCTCCGATCAATGGGACGAATTGGACCTCGCCGAGATCTTCATCATCGAACCGGTCTTGGCTTGTCCGAGTGACTCGAACCAAACGTTGCAGCCGCGAGGTATCGCCTACGGGTATGATGAGGCGGCCGCCAATGGCCAGTTGCTCGAGCAATGGCTTGGGAACCTGCGGACCGCCGGCGGTTACCAGAATCACGTCGTACGGAGCGTGCTCGGCCCAACCCAAAGTGCCGTCGCCATGAAGAACTTTGATTTTGGTGTATCCCAAGTCGGCAAAACGCCTGATCGCCAGCTTGGCCAGTTGCTCGTGCCGCTCTATGGTGTAGACCTCGCCCACCACTTCCGAGAGGACGGCTGCCGCGTATCCGGAGCCGGTTCCAATCTCGAGAGCGCGATCGCCGGTACGGGGCTCGACACTCCCGATCATGAGGGCCACGATATAAGGCTGCGAAATGGTTTGGCCACCCTCGATCGGCAGCGGGGTGTCCTGGTATGCGAACTCGCCGAGTTCATCCGGGAGAAAGGCCTCCCGAGGGACACGTCGCATGGCGTCGAGCACCGCCGGATTGCGCACTCCGCGCGCGGCAATCTGATCGCGAACCATCCGAAGACGCTGGCTTGTCAGGTCAAGCATAACTGCACCCTGCATAGTCGGGTTAAAATATTGCGGGAATTATCTTCGCGCGCTAGCGACGATCCTCTCGCGCTGTTCCGTTCCTGAATCGGGGCCTGCCGGCAGTCCGGCGATCCAGCTGTCATCGCTCGGCGGCGGCCGGTGATGATCCTGAGCATCGTCAGGCTTGAAGTCGGGAAAGGTGATCTGGAGGCTTGGGCAGCCTTTCGCCGGACAATCGAGGTCCTTGGTCGACCAACTGCAGATGGCGTCATTTCCAGCGACATTCTTTTCGTGGCACTCATCGTAGAGGTAGTTGTGCTTAGTCAAAACCTAAACGCGGACGTACTGATGATGTAGTCCGCCGAGGATTGGTATCGCTGCGATGGGGCCGAGCTTTTGTGGACGCCGAAAATCCGGTGCATTCCTGTCCAGCGAGAGATGCGTGCGGACCTGATTGTAATAGGAAGCGTACTTCTTCAGAAGGCGACGCAGTTGCGCTTCGTCGAACACGATGAGGTGGTCGAAGCTTTCGCGCCGAATTGATCCGATGAGCCGCTCAAACGGTTCCATCAGTGTCACCTGGTTGCGAAGGTCGGGTTTCGCACCGCTGCGCTCCGACGATCTTGCTAGACGGCATCCGGCTGTCGCTCAGGGCGGGCGCGGTCGAACGTCTCGAGCTTGGCGCACTCCTGGCAGATTCGACGAATGGCCGGGAAGAGCGTCATGTCCACCCCTGATCGTTCGGCGTTGTACACCTGCGGCACGAGGAAAGCGTCGGCCAGCGTCGGCGTATCGCCATGACAAAAGCGGCCTGTCTCCGGCGAACCTGTGAGCATCGCTTCGATCGCGCGAAAGCCCTCGGTGGTCCAATGGCGGCCCCATTCCGCGCGCTGATCCTCACTGGCTTTCAGCACCCTCCCCAGGTAAGCTTGCGCGCGCCCGCCGCCGATCGGATGGATCTCGCACGCCACCGCAAGGGCGATTGCGCGCACTCGTGCGCGGCTGACGGGGTCGCTCGGAAGCAGCGGCGGATTCGGATGCGTTTCCTCCAGGTACTCGCAAATCGCCAGCGACTGCGCGAGCATTCTGCCATTGTCCTCGAGCGCGGGTACCCGGCCTTGAGGGTTGAGCGCCTCGTAGGCGGGCGTTCGCGACTCGCCGCGCATCAAGTTGATGGAGACATACTCATAGCTGAGCCCCTTGAGGCTCGCGACAATGCGGACCCGGTAACTCGCCGATGAGCGGAAATAGTTGTAGAGCTTCATGGTGCCTTGACCTCCATTTCATTTGCCCTGGGCGGAGGGTCCACCAATCGATAGCACCGAAGGATCGTTCACGGCGACTGCCAGAATTCCTGATTCTCCTCAGACCACCGCGCCTGCACTGGTGTGAATCGTCTGCCCTGTAATCTGTCTGCTGCCGGGGAGACAGAGAAACAGGATCGCGGCCGCCACGTCTTCGGGCTGTGAAACGCGATGGAACAGGTTTTCCAGGGGGCCACTCGTGGCGGCTCGCAAAAGGGCGTCCGCGTCGCCGAGCATTCGCGTCATCCCGGTTGCGGTGATTCCTGGCGCGATGGCATTTACGTTTATGTCATGAGGTCCCAACTCGGCGGCGGCGCTGCGCGTCAACTGCACGATCGCCGCTTTCGAGCTGGCATAGGCGATCGGCGAATTCCTCGCGCGGAAGGCCGAGCTCGAACTGACATTGATGATGCGGCCGCCGCCGCCTCGCTCAACCATATGCTTTGCGACGTACTTCATCAGGAGCATCGGCGCCTTCAGGTTCACCGTGTGAACCAGGTCCCAGGCCTCTTCGTCGGTGTCGACCAGACTCTGGAAGCGGCCGGCGACGCCGGCGCAGTTCACCAGGATGTCGATTCGGCCAAACTGCTGGATAACTCGCGCGACCGCGTCCGGAATCAGTTTGGTATCCGCCAGGTTGACGACCAGAGCGATCGCATTACCGCCAGACTTCCTGCCCTGATCGACCACGGCACTAACGCCAGCTTCATCGCGGTCGAGGGCCGCCACGGTGGCGCCCGCGCCGAACAGGGCTGAAACCGTCGCCCGGCCGATCCCGGAAGCGCCTCCCGTCACTAACGCAACTTTGCCGGCCAGCTCGGTACTCATCGTAATCTCCTTCAAGAACCGCTTCGTTGATTAAGGAGCGTCGGAACCGAACATTCGAAGACGGAACGTACCAGACTGTTCCGCAAAACCGCAATTCGCCTGGTAGGCCGATGTGCCTGCCGCAAATTCTAAGTGCGCGGAGGCAGGCGGGATCTTTCTTGACTACGATCTTGCTTGCCGGTCTCGTTGCCGGCGATGTAAAGACACATATGAGAGGCTTCAGGAAGCCGGATTTGAAACAACCCAGTGTGCATGGGAGCAGGCACCCCACGGCTATTGGACGGAGCGCGGCCGTGGCAGCGCGGATTGCGCGCGGTCTTTCTCACGCACGCCGCCGCGCGAGTGGCTCGCTCGGCATACCTTGGTCGAAGGAGGAAGGACTCCGATGGCAAGTAAGGATTTCGCGCTGCAACAACTGCTCAGGGCCTATCGCAAAGGGATAATCTCAGATGAACTCTTTGCCGGGAAGTGTTGCAACTTTGAAAACGGTGACCGCGGGAAGTGTTGCAACTTTGAAAACGGTGACCGAGGAGGTCCCGAGCGGAACTGGGCGGCGAGGTTTCAGGCAGCCAGATTGAACAGCTGGTCGATGAACTGATTCTGTTGGCGAACAGCATCACTGCTGACCCACCGCGCCTGCCCCTTCCGTATCATGTGCATAGCCTCGTATCCCGCAATCGTTCGCCCTGCTGCTCGGAACTCGCGAAAGCTCTGCTTGGCCTTCACTCGTCGTTTGATCGCTCGATGATCCTGCTCCAGGATGTTGTTCAAATATTGCACCGGTCGATGCCGGCAACGCCGGTGCAGGGTTCCGTCCGCTTTCACTGCGGCAATCGCCGCGCCGTAG
>JBEKJC010000021.1:0-65630 GCA_050011435.1 Binataceae bacterium (SeqCode) | reverse complement strand
TTCCTCCGTCGCTCTTGTCACTCTTCCTCATGGCGGCTTCCTCCTCTTACCCAGCCCGATCTTCCGATCGGGCGAGGATAGCCGCCACTCAATTTTCAACAGTCTTCAGGACATTGCCTCCATTTACGCCACGCATCTTTAATAGAAACATTGCTCTGTGCGGCCGTTGCTTCGATCTTCGGTAGTAGATCGTTAGCAAGCGGATAGCCTGCACGAGCGGAAGCCCCAGCGCCCAGGAATAAGACTTTCCTCGGGACTAGCGACATCTCGTCAGTTAAGGCTCTTTCGCGGCGCCGTTGGGGAGCGGCGCCGGCGCGGGAATCTTATCCTCGAGGCAATCCTGGCGTTCTTCCATCTCTTCGAGCCGGATGCTGAGCTGATTGATCTTGTCCACCAGATTGTTCATCGCACGCGCGACCGGGTCGGGCAGACGCGCGTGATCGAGATCGGCGAAATCCCCGCGCGGACGTTCGCCTTCGACGATCTTTCCGGGGATGCCGACGATCGTCGAATACGGCGGCGCCGATGACACCACCACTGCGCCCGCACCGATACGGCTGCCGCGTCCGATCGTCACCGGACCTATCACCGCGGCGCCAGCGCTGATCATCACGTGGTCCTCGATCGTCGGATGGCGCTTTTCCTTCTTGAGGCTGGTGCCCCCGAGCGTGACGCCCTGATAGATGAGCACGTCGTCGCCGATTTCGGTGGTCTCGCCGATGACCACGCCCATGCCGTGGTCGATGAAGAAGCGCCGTCCGATCCTGGCGCCCGGATGAATCTCGATGCCGGTAATCCAGCGCGAAATTTCGCTCAAGAGCCGGCCCAGCAGCTTGAGGTTGTGCTGCCATAGCCAATGGGCGGCGCGGTAGAGCCAGATGGCGTGGAGGCCCGGATAGGCGAGCACGACTTCGAGCGTCGTACGCGCGGCGGGATCGTGCTGAAAGACCGCGTCGATATCCTCGCGAATCGTGCTCATTGCGGACATGACCGCTACCTCCTGATGATGATCAGGCTCGCCCGGTGTTCACAGCTTCGAGGCGGCACCGTTGACGGTGGTCTCGCGGCGGGCCTTTGAGACCCGGCGCTTGCCGTTGGTCTCAAGCTGCGGAGGGACGCGCGGCTTGACGTTATCCTTGTGGAGTTTGAATTCCACCGAATCCACCAGGGCCTGCCAGCTTGCCTCGACCACGTTGCTCGAAAGCCCGACCGTGCCCCATCGACGCCGCCCGTCGGTCGATTCGATCAACACGCGCACGCGCGCCCCGGTTCCGGCGCCATTGTCGAGGACGCGGACCTTGTAGTCCGCGAGCTGCATCCCGGCGAGGCTCGGATAATACGGCACAAGCGCCTGGCGCAACGCCGAGTCGAGCGCGTTGACGGGACCGTTGCCGATCGCCGAATTGCGCGTGCGCCGTCCATCCGGTCCTTCGATAACGATCACCGCCTCGCTAAACGGCGCCTGCTCCTCGTGCCACTTGTCGTCGAACACGCGGAAGCTGACGAAGTTGAAATGGTCCTCGACGCGGCCGAGCGTCCGCAGCATCAGAAGTTCGAACGAAGCGTCAGCGCCGTCGAAAGTGTAGCCGAGGGCTTCGAGCCGCTTGAGCTCTTCGAGCAGCGCCTCGATCTGTTCTTTGGTCAACTCTGATTCGATGCCGAACTCGCGCGTTTTGTAGAGGATGTTGGCGCGTCCCGAGAGTTCCGACAGCAGCACGCGGCGGTCGTTGCCGACCAGCGCCGGATCGACGTGTTCGTAGGTATGCACGTTGCGCTGGATGCCCGAGACGTGCAGCCCCGCCTTGTGCGCGAAGGCGCTGCGCCCGACGTAGGCCTGACGCCGGTTGGGCGTGATGTTGGCGAGCTCGTACACCAGCATCGAAGTTTCCTGCAGCGTCTTGAGCTTGGCCTGCGGGACGCAGTTGTAACCGAGTTTGAGCTGCAGATTGCCGATGATCGAAACCAGGTTCGCATTGCCGCAGCGCTCGCCGAGGCCGTTGACAGTGCCCTGCACCTGGATCGCGCCGCAGCGAATCGCCGCCATCGAATTGGCCACTGCGACTTCGGAATCGTTGTGACAATGGATTCCGACAGGCGCCCGCAGCGCCGCAATTGCGGCTCGGGTCGCATCCTCGATCTCCCACGGCATGCGGCCGCCGTTGGTGTCGCACAGGCACACGAGATCGACGCCGGCATCGTCAACCGCCTTGATGCAGGCGATCGCATACTCGGGATTGTTGGCGAAGCCGTCGAAGAAATGTTCGGCGTCGAAAATCACCTCGTCAACGTGCTTCTTCAGATACGCGATGGTGTCGTTGAGAATTTCGAGATTGGATGGCAGCGAAATCCGCAGCGCCTCGCGCACATGCAGGTCCCAGGTCTTGCCGACGATCGTCGCGACCTGCGTGTCCGCCTGCAGAATCAGTTGCAGATTGCGGTCGGCCGCGGCGCGGAGATTGGCGCGGCGGGTCGCACCGAAAGCGGCAATCTTCGCGTGACGAAGCTTGAGCCGCTTGACCTCCTTGAAGAAAGCGGCGTCGCGCGCGTTCGACCCGGGCCATCCGCCCTCAATGTAGTCGACGCCAAGATCGTCGAGGCGCTCGGCAATTTGCAGCTTGTCCTCCGTCGTGAGCGAGACATCCTCCGATTGGCATCCGTCACGCAGAGTGGTGTCGTAGATCTGAATTTTTTTGACAACCGCCATTGGCTAAACCGTCTCCGCCGCCGCGCCGTTGGAAGCATTACCCAAGAACGCATCGTGCAGCGAGCGCATCGCAAGCTCGCCGTATTTTGCATTGACCACGACCGACACCTTGATTTCCGAGGTCGCGATCATTTCGATATTGACGCCCTCGGCCGCGAGCACCTTGAACATAGTCGCGGCGACCCCCGCATGAGACCGCATCCCGACGCCGATAATCGACACCTTGGCGACCTGTTCCTCGTGCCGCACGCCGGCCGCGCCGATTTCAGCGGCGACACCGCGCACCAGTTCGAGCGCGCGGCGGAGATCAGTGCGGGGCACGGTAAAGGTCATGTCGGTGCGGCTGTCCGCACTCGCGTTTTGAATAATCATGTCAACCACGATTCCGATATCGGCGATGGGCCCGAAGATCCGCGCGGCGAGACCCGGACGATCTTCGACGCCCGTGAGCGTAATCTTGCTCTGATTCTGATCGAGCGTGACGCCTGAAACGAGCACGTTTTCCATCGACTTGTCCTCCTGGCCGACCCAGGTGCCGGTGGAATTATCCTCAAAGCTCGAGAGCACCACCAGCGGCACCTTGAAGCGCTGCGCCAGCTCCACCGAGCGCAATTGCAGCACCTTCGCGCCCAGTCCCGCCATCTCGAGCATTTCGTCGTAGGAAATACGGTTGAGACGCCACGCCCGCGGGCAGATGTGCGGGTCGGCGGTGTAAACACCATCGACGTCGGTATAGATTTCGCACACCGACGCGTTGAGCACCGCGGCCAGCGCGACCGCGGTGAGATCGGAGGCGCCGCGCCCGAGCGTCGTAATATCGCCCTCGCGGTCGACGCCCTGATACCCGGCCACCACCACGATCTTGCCTGCGTCCAGCGCCTGCCGGATACGATCGGACTCGACGGATTTTATCTTCGCCGCGCCGTGGCGCGAATCGGTCGCGATCTTTAGTTGATGGCCGAGCAGCGAGACGGTCGGATAGCCGAGCGCCTGAAGGCGGATTGCCAGTAGCGCGGCCGAGACCTGCTCGCCGGTCGAAACCAGAACATCGGTCTCGCGTGGGTTGGGCGTTTCGCAAAGCTGTTCGGCCAACTGAAACAGGCGATTGGTTTCGCCCGCCATAGCCGACACCACTACGACGACCTGGTCGCCCTTGGCGCGGGAGCGGCCGACACGTTCGGCGACCGCCTTGATCCGCTCAATCGAGCCAACCGAGGTTCCTCCGTACTTCTGAACGATGAGAGCCACGCGCCGCCGCTTTTCACTCCCGAACGAGGGTAAACGCTGATTATGCTCGGAAGACGGCAGATAAACCAGCCCCGCCGGAATACTGGACCGTGTGAAAGCTGCTAACGAACCAGAGAAATTCCCACAGCGACAAGATAGGCGAAGAATCCAAACGCCGCAAAAAATAGCGCCGCGCTCATTCCCGATCGCTCGGCTCGCGAGCCCAGATAGACGCCCAGACCGGACATCACCAGCGCTATAATAATTCGGGTAGTTGGCGGTGTTATCTGCCAAATCCCTTCGCAGTCGTAGATCACCTGCAGAAACGCATCATAGACTTCAAAAATGAATTTTGACAAAGGTTCCTTTTTCGCCTCCTTATGCAACGCCAAGAAAGCATCTCAGAACCAAATTAGGCGATGTGCTCGTTATTATTTAGTACACTATTCGGCGTGCCCGGGAAACTAAGCATGCATTCGGATGGGATAACCGCCGATTAACGTAACCAGTCCGGACCGTCAGGCGAAACGCAGCCGCAGCCGCTCGACCATTGGGACATAACGTGCCCCCACGGGCGCAATCTCAATTTGCCGGTTGTTCGCCTCGGTATAGGTCATACGTATCGACAAATGGCTGAGGTCGCGGGCTTCGCGCAGGCGCTCGAACCATTCGACGGCCGCGACCGCGTCGGAAAACAGGTAGTCGCGCAGGCCGAGGTCATCGAGCGCCACGCTCTCGAGGCGATAGAGATCGATATGAAAGAGCGGGAGACGGCCCCGATGCTCCTGGATCATTGTAAAGGTGGGGCTCAGAATCTGCGCCTCGGGGAGATCGAGCGCACGCGCGACGCCCTTGATAAAGCAGGTCTTGCCGACGCCCAGGTCGCCGGTGAAGCCGAGCAATTCCCCACCTTCCAGCACAGCCCCGAGCCGCCGCCCCCACATTTTGGTTTCGCGCGACGAATGGCTCTCGACTATGAGAGATGCGGTGTTCGACGGTGAGGAAGTTATGGACATCAGCTAACGCTCGGCAACCGGCAAGGGATAGCGCCCGCGCGCATCATCGGATCAGGGACGCCATCGCGGCAGGGAGTTCGGCGACCAAGTCACCGGCGAGATAGCCTACCGGGCCAAACCTGTCGGCCAGCCGATCTGCCGCCAATCCATGGACGAACGCCGCCAGCGCGAGCGCATCGCCCGCGGCCATGCCCTGTCCGAGCAGGGCACCGACCATGCCGGAGAGCACGTCGCCCGTACCGGGAGTCGCCATCCCGGGATTACCGCTCGAATTGATCGACACACGGCCGTCAGGCGTGGCGACAACTGTGCGCGCGCCCTTGAGCAGAACACCGGCGCCGGTCATCTCGGCAAGACGACGCGCAGCCCCGATACGGTCGGCGTTGACCGCGACGGTCGAAGCCCCAAGCAGTCGCGCCATCTCCCCCGGATGCGGTGTGAGGACGATTGGACCATGGGCGGACTTGAGCAATGCGGGTCCGAGCGCGGCAATCACGTTGAGGCCGTCGGCGTCGATCAGCAATGGACGTTCGGGCTGCGCGCCCTCCTCCACCAGCCACGTCATCAGTTCGCGGGTGTCCTCGCTAACGCCGATTCCGGGGCCGGCGACCAGCGCATTCATGCCGGCAGCGAGCGATTTCAGTTCGTCGATAGCGGCGGGTGCGGCGAAATGGCCGTCGCGATCGGCCATCGGCGCTGTCATCAATTCGGGCTGCCCGCCCGCGACGATCGCCGCGATCGAATCGGGAATTGCCGCGGTAACCAGGCCGGCACCCGTCCGCAGAGCGCCACGCGCCGCCAAGATCGCTGCCCCCGATTTGCCGCGACTGCCCGCGATGATCAGCGGATGCCCGTAGGTGCCCTTGTGGGTATTGGCGGAGCGTGGTTTGAGCATCGATTTGACGTCGCTAGCTTCAATCATGCGGCCGCGCGGCGCGATTTCGCCGAGCGCCGCCGCCGCGAAGCCAATCTCGGCAATTTCGAGTTCGCCGGTGAATTCCGCCCCTGGATACGAGACGTGACCGTATTTCGCGTAGCCGAAGGTAACCGTGAGACCGGCCGCGACCGCCACACCCATCACCGCGCCGCTATCTGCGTTAACGCCCGAAGCGATATCTACCGCGGCAACCGGAACGCCGAGCGAATTGATCGCTTCGATAGCGCCGCGCGCGATCCCGCGAACTTCCGCGTTGAGCCCGGTCCCGAAAATCGCATCGACCGTCGCGGCCGGTTTCTCGGCGCGAATTGCGGTGCCGATCGCGTCGGCATTCGTTACCTCGGCGACGCTGCCGCCGGCCGCCACGTAGTCGCCATGCGCGCGCGCCGCATCGCCCTGCAAATCGGCTGAGCGCGCAAGCAATATCACACGCACTCGCGCCCCGGCCTGCATTAGCTTGCGCGCCGCCACCAGCCCGTCGCCGCCATTGTTGCCCTTGCCCGCGACCACCAGGACCGATGAGCCGATCACACGCGGCCAGCGCCGCAGCAGCAGGTCGGCAACCGCTTCGCCCGCGCGGCGCATCAGGGAGTACGACGCGATGCCGTATTTTTCCTGACTCAGACGGTCGAGTTCGCGGCTTTCGGCGGCATTGAGCAGAATCATCGTGGCACAACCTGTTATGCGCGATATTATCAGAGCGCCAATTCCATCGCAGCGCCGCTGCCGCCGTTCGCGTGCTGAACTCGCCTCGCCGCTCTGCTACCTTCGATGCCACATCGCGACCTCCGGCGGCAGCTCAAGGTAAATGGTTCGGCTCAGCGTCAACGTCAATAAAATCGCACTGCTCCGAAATTCGCGCGGCGGCTCCATTCCCGACGTGGTGCAGGCTGCCCGCACCTGTATCGCCGCGGGATGCCACGGGATTACCGTCCATCCACGCCCGGACGCCCGCCATATCACGACCGCTGACGTGCTCAACCTCGCCGCGATGCTGACCGTCGAGTTCAACCTCGAAGGTTTTCCCAGCTCCGCCTTTCTCGACCTGGTCGATCGCGTCAAGCCGACGCAGGCGACGCTGGTGCCCGACCTCCCGAATGTTCTCACTTCCGACGCCGGATGGAAGCTCGATGCCAACAGCGCTTGGCTGCGTGACGTACTCGCACGGCTGCGCGATGCGGGCGTCAGGAGCAGCCTTTTTCTGGAGCCCGACCCGAAACAGATCGAGCGCGCACGTGAGCTCGGCGCCGATCGGATCGAACTGTTCACCGGCCCTTATGCGAAAGCTTTCGGCACGGCGGCGGGCCAACAGATTCTTCGCGCGCATCGCGACGCCGCGCGTCTCGCCCGCAGAATTGGGCTTGGCGTCAACGCCGGCCACGATTTCGACTTGAAGAATATTCCGGCCTATGTGAAGACGGTGAAAGGTTTGCAGGAAGCCTCGATCGGCCACGCGATCGTGAACGACGCGCTTTACATGGGCCTCACGCGCACAGTGAAAGCCTATCTCAAGGCGCTGGGATCGCGCCCGCTAAAGCCGCCGATCAAGCGCGCCGCGCGCCGAAATTGAACGCGTTCGAGCGCTGAGTCCCGATTAAGCGGCGCCGGTTTGTTTGCCGATCGCGGCGCTGATCTCACGGGCGATCGCGATGATCGTCGCCTGGTCTTCCCCCTCAACCATAACGCGCGCAAGCATTTCGGTGCCCGAATAGCGCACCAGCAGGCGTCCGCTACCGTCGAGCTTGCGCTCGGCGCCTGCGATTAACCGTTGCACTTCAGGCATCGCGGTCAACGGTATGCGTTCGCGCACGCGAACGTTTTCGAGCACCTGCGGCACGCGCCGCATCGCGCGCAATGCGCTCAAAGGCCGACCTGTTTCGGCCATGATCGTCAGCACCTTCAAGGCCGTGATCAGACCGTCGCCGGTGGTCGAATGGTCCATGAAGATCAGATGGCCGGACTGCTCGCCGCCGAAGTTGTACGAATTGGCACGCATCTCGCGCACCACCGCGGGGTCGCCGACCTCGGTGCGCACCAGCTTGATCCCGGCTTGCGCCAGCGCACGTTCAAGGCCGAAATTACTCATCACGGTGGAGACCACGGTGTTGGCGTTGAGCCGGCCCTCCGCCGCCATCCGCACTCCGAGCAGCGCCATGGCGTCGTCGCCGTCGAACAGTTCCCCGCGCTCATCGACCATCATGACCCGATCGCCATCGCCGTCGAGCGCGATACCAACGTTGGCCCCGGTCGCGAGCACGGTCTCACGGAGTTTCTCCGGATGCACGGCGCCGCAGCCGGCGTTGATATTGACGCCGTCGGGATCGACCGCGATGCCCGTTAGGTCCGCGCCCAATTCCTCCAGTACCTCTGGACCGACCTTGTAGCCGGCGCCGTTGGCGCAATCGATTACGACCTTAAGGCTTTCAAACGTGAGCGTGCGCGGCACGCACGACTTCAGGAACACCGCATAGCGGCCTACGGCGTCGTCGATCCGCGCGGCTTTCCCAATGTCGCCGCCGCTCGCGCGAAAGCTCGTGATCGCCGCGCTGTCGAAGACCAATTCCTCGATGCGCCGTTCGGTTTCGTCCTCGAGCTTGAAGCCTTCGCGCGAAAAGAACTTGATCCCATTGTCCTGGAAGGGGTTGTGCGACGCCGAAATCACCACGCCGGCGTCCGCGCGCATGCTGCGCGTCAGAAAGGCGATACCCGGCGTCGGCAGTGGTCCGACCAGCCAGACGTCCACACCCATCGAACAGATCCCCGAGGCCATCGCGGTCTCGAGCATGTAGCCGGACAGACGCGTGTCTTTGCCGATCAGGATGCGGCGATGGCGCCCGCTTGGATTTTTGTAAACGTGCGCGAGCGCGCGGCCCAGCCGCATCGCAGTTTCGGAAGTGATCGGCTCGGCGTTGGCGACGCCGCGCACGCCGTCGGTGCCGAAGAGCCTGTTTGGGCGGTTATTCAATCGGGGTTTCCTTGCGTTTCGCGGTACACTCTCAGTTTAACTTTTTCGGGCGCCTGCCGCACCAACGCTACGCCCTCGGGCAGATTGATTTGCACCGGGACGCTGTACGTTCCGGGCGCGAGACCGGCGGCCTCGACATAAACCGCGGTCTTCAAATCGATCTTCTCCAGGGTCAGCAGCGGACCGGTCAGGTCCAGGTTCACGTGACGCGTATACATGCGGAATTTCAGATCGGTATCGCGCACGCCGATCGGAACGTCGTGAAACTCCTTATGCGTGACGACCTGCGCCAGCACCACCTTGGCCGTCACCTCTTCGGACTCCAGGCCCACGCCGCGGCCCGGCGCCATCAGATCGATGCCGCGCGAGAAATCGCCCGTGATGCCCGCGACCGAGAGCGGCTCGGTCTCCACCTGGTCGATGCGCGCGACCTCCCGGCTCGTGCCGCGCACCGCGATTGTAACCGGCGCAACCTCCGCCGATGCGATCTTGTAGCCGTCGCCCGGAGTCCCCGTTAGCACCAGATGAATCGGGATCTCGCGCGTGACGATTTTGTCGATCTCAAGCACGATCTGCGAGGGTAATACGCTGGTTACTTCGGTATGGCGCGGCACCGGGAAGGCGTCGGGTCCGATCTTGAAGGAAGCCTGGCCGATGCCTACACCCGCCAGATCAAGCCGCAAGGTCAAATGGGTCGGATCGATAATCGAAAGCAGCGTGCGCGGCCCCGACACCTGAATCGTGACGAAATCGGGATGTGGGTTGGTCAGCACGAAGCCCGGCGGAAGGTCGCGGTAACTTATGGGCACGTGAAAGGTCTGGAGATATCCGTGCTGCCCGGCGTTGACGAAAATCCACAGCCCGATCGCCAGCGCCACCGAAATCAGCCGCAGCCCCATGTCGCGCTCGAGCGCGCGGGCAAGGCGCACGACCGACGGCAGCCGTGCTTTCGTGAGGCGCGCGGGGCTCCCCCCTGCGCGCGGCCGCATCGGACCCGTCATGGTCGGCATCGCCACGTCGTTGCGGCTCCTATGACGGAAAATCCTGTAGCGTTTCGAGTAGCTGCGCGATGTCGAGGCCGCGCTCCAACTCCCCGTCATGAGCCACCGAGATGGTCCCGTCCTCTTCCGAAACAATCACCACCACCGAATCATTGTCCTCGGTCAAACCGATGCCCGCGCGATGGCGTGTGCCGAGCGTCAGGCTGACCGTCGGGTTCGACGAAAGCGGTAGCAGGCAGGCCGCGGCCAGCACGCGGTCGCCCTTGATGATCACCGCGCCGTCGTGCAGGGGCGATCCGGTCATGAAGATGGTCTCGATTAGCTCAGGTGAGACCTGCGCATCCATCGCGCGGCCGGTCTCGACGAACTCCTGCAGCCCGATACCATGCTCGATCACGATCAGCGCGCCGATGCGCCGCGCCGCGAGCCATGCTGCCGCGACCGTGATTTCCTGCGCCACGCCGGCTTGACTGGCGCGCGTCCCGAACAGCGATCGCGCACCGACCCCGGTGAGCGCGCGGCGAATATCGGCCTGGAAAATTACCACCAGGATTACGATCAACGATCCCAGGAAATTGTTCAGCAGCCAGTTGAGCGTGAACAGTCCCAGCATCTGGGAGCCGACGAAGGCCGCCGCGACGATCGCCAGGCCGACGACCATCTGCATGGTGCGCGTGCCGCGTATCAGCAGCGCGATCCGATAAATGACGTACGCGACGAACAGCACGTCCAGCACGTCCTGCCATCGCGGTTTGGGTATGACGGAAAGGTAGCCGTTCATTGCTGCTGCGTCAGCCGCGGCTGTATTTGGCGATCGCCACTGCCATCTTCAGCACCGCCACCATGGGTCCGGGGTCGTGAACGCGGATGATCGAGGCTCCGGCGGCAACCGCCAAGGCATTTACCGCGGCGTTGCCAAAGAGCAGGTCGCCCTCGCCGCCGCCCGCGATCGCGCGCACGAAACGCTTGCGCGAGGCGCCGACCAACACCGGATAGCCTAGCGCGCAAATTTCCGACAAACCACCCATTAATTCGAGATTGTGACGCGCATTCTTGGCAAAACCGAGGCCCGGATCGACGATGATTCGCGTGCGGCGCACTCCCGCGGCGACGGCCGCGCGGGCCTGGCCCTCCAGAAAATCGCGAACCTCCGCTACGACGTCGCGGTAGCGGGCGTAGCGCGCATGATCGGTGGGACCGCCGCGCATGTGCATCAGAACGACGCCGCAGCCGGTCTGCGCGGCCAGCGGCAGCATCGCGCGATCGTGCCGCAACGCGCTGATGTCATTGATGATCGCGGCACCCTCGTCGAGCGCGGCGCCGGCCACCACCGCCCGGCGCGTATCGATCGAGATCGGCGCCTTGAGCTTCGTGCGCAGCGCCTCGATCACCGGCAGGACCCGCTCCAGTTCGACCTCGACAGCGACCGCCGCGGCTCCGGCCGGACGAGTCGATTCACCGCCGATATCGATAATCGCCGCACCCGCCGCTTCCATCGCGAGCGCATGATCGACCGCGCGATCGGGCTCGAGATAGCGTCCGCCGTCGGAGAACGAATCCGGCGTGACGTTCAGGATTCCCATCACCGCGGGAAAGCGAATCACGCGACCATCTTTGAGCCGCATCGAGTGTGGTCGCGTGGAAGTCGGCGTAGGCATCAGGCCGTCAGCTCGCCGTTGTCACCCTGAGCAATCCGAAAAATCGGGTCAAGACTGTTGGGCTGCTCGCGGCGAACAGGTCTCGCTCCGCGAGCGCAAAAGAGCAGGGGTTCCTCGTTTTGCTCAGAAAGACAAATGTGCGGTTCGCGCGTGAGCTGCGCAAAACCAAGGGTCAAAAGCTCACGGGCAGTTACAAAAAGCCCCGTCCGAAATCGGGAAAGCCTTCGAATCGCCGCGAACACGAATTTCGCGGTCGTTCAGGCGAGCGACGGCTTTGGCGAAACCAATCCGGGGCCCGGAGCCTCTTCCTCGGCGGTCTTGGGCTTTTCGCGCGGCACCGTTACGCCACCGTTCGGCGTACCGCTGTGGCTGGCGGCAGGCGTGTAGGTCGGCATCGGACGACCCTCCTGAAACGCGCTGACCATCGCCGCGACTTCCGCGCCGTCAACGATTTCCTGTTCGAGCAGGCGCTCGGCGAGCGCGTGCAGCAGCGTGACGTTATCGGTCAGGATTAATTTGGCCGTCGAGTACGAAATATCGACTAGGCGGCGCACTTCCCGATCGATCTCGACCGCCGTATGCTCGGAATAATCCTTGTTGTGGGCGAGGTCGCGGCCCAGAAAGACCTGCTCCTCGCGCCGGCCAAAGGTCATCGGGCCGAGTTCGTCGCTCATGCCCCATTCGCAGACCATCTTGCGCGCGAGTTCGGTCGCCTTCTCAATATCGTTGCCCGCTCCCGTCCACTTTTCGCCGAAGACCATTTCCTCCGCCACGCGACCGCCAAAGAGCACCGCCAGCGTGGTCATCAGATACTGGCGCGACATGGTATAGCGGTCGTCCAGCGGCAATTGCTGCGTGACCCCGAGCGCCATTCCGCGCGGGATAATCGTGACCTTGTGCAGCGGGTCCCCACCCTTTTGCAGCGCGGCAACCAGGGCGTGGCCGGATTCGTGATATGCGACCTTGCGCCGCTCGTCGGTGGACATGACCATCGAGCGCCGCTCGGCCCCCATCAGGACCTTGTCCTTGGCGAGTTCGAAATCGGTCATCTCGACTTTTTCTTTATTGCGGCGCGCCGCCAGCAGAGCGGCTTCGTTCACCAGGTTCTCGATATCGGCGCCGGCAAACCCGGAAGTCGAGCGCGCGAGCTTGAATACATCGACGTCGTCGGAGAGCGGAACTTTGCGCGTATGCACGCGCAGGATGCCCTCGCGCCCGCGCACATCGGGGCGCGGAACGACTACGCGGCGATCGAAGCGGCCCGGCCGCAGCAGCGCCGGGTCCAGCACGTCGGGCCGATTGGTCGCCGCGACCAGGATCACCCCTTCGTTGGCCTCGAAGCCGTCCATCTCGACCAACAATTGATTAAGCGTCTGCTCGCGCTCGTCGTGACCGCCGCCGAGACCGGCGCCGCGATGGCGTCCGACGGCGTCGATCTCATCGATAAAGATGATGCACGGTGCGTGCTTCTTGCCCTGGACGAAGAGGTCGCGGACGCGTGAGGCGCCCACGCCAACGAACATTTCGACAAAATCCGAGCCTGAGATCGAAAAGAACGGCACTCCCGCTTCGCCCGCGATCGCGCGCGCCAGCAGGGTCTTGCCGGTGCCGGGAGGCCCCACCAGCAGCACGCCCTTGGGGATTCGTCCACCCAGGCGGGTGAACCGTTTGGGGTCCTTCAGGAACTGGATAATCTCTTCCAGTTCGTCTTTAGCTTCATCGATCCCAGCGACATCGGCAAACGTGACCTTGTGGGTGTTCTCGGTTAGCAGCTTCGCGCGGCTCTTACCGAACGACATCGCCTTGCCGCCGCCGATCTGCATCTGGCGCATGAAAAAGATCCAGACTGCCACCAGCAGCAGCATCGGGAACCATTGGACCAGGAGCACCATCCACCACGGATCGCTCTCGGCGGGCCGTGCGGCGATCTTGACGCCCTTCTCGCGCAGGGTCTTCACCAGGTCCGGGTCCTGCGGCGCGTAGGTCTTGAAATGCTCGCCGCCGGAGGTGTCGCCCTGAATCACGTTGCCCTGGATCGTGACCTGGGAAACCTGGCCTTTTTCAACCTGGTTGAGAAAATCCGAGAAAATTATTTCCGGCGAGCGCTGCTGCGTGCGGCTGAAAAAATTAAACAGCAGCAGAAACATCAACGCCACCACCAGCCAGAGCGCGATATTGCGTGAAATCTGATTCATGTCTTAAAAGATCGTAGCACGCGGGTTAAATTCTAAGCAACGACGTGTTTTCCATATTAGCACACGGTTTTGCATTTAAATGCAAAAGTTTATCCGTCGCCTCGGTGACCAGTGCGACGCGGCTGCGCACCATCCCGGGAATCCACAGAATTTCGCCGGCCGACTCGACCAGCGGCCAGGTCGCACGCCGTTCGCGCGGCAGCTTCCGATCGATAAACACGTCGTGAATCTTGCGCGTTCCGGTCATTCCCAGCGGCCGTACGCGGTCGCCGTACCGGAAGCCTCTTACGATCAGTCCGCCTGCGATCCGGTCGGCGTCGAACAGCGCCTCCAGCGGCGGCGCGCCGGCGAGTGACATATCGCCGCGAAAGCCCGCATCGCCGGGCCGCAGAAGCCTGGCTACGATAGTGAAGCCGGCGGCGTCCACCTCAGTCACGCCCTCGCGAGCAAGTTCGACGGCAAACGGAGTCGCGCTAGTGACAGGCGCTGATTCGAGCACGGCGGAGCCGTATTCGCAGCGCAGACGCCATCCACGGGCGAGCCGGAGGACCGAGCCGGGCGCGCCAGCCGCGCAGAGTCTGCTGATGCGTTCGATATCGGTGCGATAGACCCGGCGCAGGTCGCCAACGCGCTCGCGCAGCCATTCGCGAATCATCGCACTGGATAGCGCGGGATGCAGATCGCCAAAACCGGCCAGGTCGAGGCGCTCACCGGCGCGCAGCCGCCGATGAAGTTCGCGGCGACCCTCGCCTGAAACGTAATCGTCCAGCGCGCGCATCTCGCGGGCCAGCCCAACCAACCGGCGGCTCATCCTGGGGGCGTACTCGCGCTCGATCAGCGGCATCAGTTCGTGGCGGATTCGATTGCGCACAATCGCCGGCGACAGATTGCTGCTGTCGCTGACGTAAGTAGCGCCGATCGCCTCGAGATAGGCCAGGATTTCCTCGCGCCGAAGCCTGAGTAGCGGCCGCACGATCCGGCCCGGCCCCGTCTCATCCATCGCCGCGAGACCGGCCGCGCCGCTGCCCCGCAACAGCCGCAGCATGACCGTCTCGGCCTGATCGTCCGCATGATGAGCCAGCGCGACGTGGTGCGCCCCCACCCGGTCCGCCGTGCGCCTGAGGAACGCGTAACGCAAGTCACGAGCGCGCTCCTCGAGGTTGGACGAATCAACCAGCTTCTCCGCGCCTTCAACGACCAACTCGATCTGCATCCCTTCGCACAGATCGCGGACGAACCGCTCGTCGCGATCGGATTCGTCGCCGCGCAGCCGATGGTTCAGATGAGCCGCCATCAGATTGTAGCCGGGCCGATCGCGCCCGCCGCCGCGCAGCCGATGGAGCGCATGCGTCAGCGCGACCGAATCGGCGCCGCCCGAGAGCGCGATCAAAATTCGATCACCCAAAATACCCGCCCTGGCGCCGAGCGGCAGACTGGCGAGCGCGGCCGCCACCGCGCACTCAACCCGATCGATCACGCGACGGTTCATAGCACTGCCATTATAACTCAACGCAGAGCTGCTGAAGCCACTTGTCCAAGAAGAGGGTAAGGAGAGGTCTCCTGGTCGAAAGTGCATGCGGCAGAGCACGTTAGCGGGGGAACTGTTCGAGCAGATTCAGAATCACGCCGATACCGGGAAGGTTGACGTCAAGCTCCTCCTCCAGCGTGCGGATCACACGGATGCGGCGCAGGGCCACGCGGTCGTAGAGCGGTTCCGCACCTTCGTCGGCGCTGCTGACGACCACCGGCACGATCAGCTCCTCGCGCTCCCACACCTCCAACCGGCGCTCGCTGACGCCGCCCAGGACGCATAGCGCGCGACGGCTGACCAGCGTGATTAAGCGGCCGGTGCGCGCGCCGCGGCTCTGAGTGGTGCGCCGCGCCATCGCCCTCATTCCTTCATGATCTCGGCACGCGGATCGGGAACCTCGCGGGCGCGGCGGAGGTCGGCAAGCTGCTGCATCAACTCGCGCTCTTCTTTCGTCAGGTCAGTCGGCGCGAGCACCTTCAACTCGTAGAGCAAATCGCCCGCGGCTTCCTTGCCACGCCCGGGGATTCCACGACCCTTCAGGCGCATCACGCGGCCGGTCTGACTCCCGGTCGGCACTTTCAGCGCGACCCGTCCGCCGAGCGTCGGCGCGGTCACCTCGGCCCCGAGCGCCGCCTCGTAATCCCACACCGGGAGCTGGCAGCGCACATCGCGTCCGGAGACCGTGAAGACGCCGCCCGGTTTGAAGCGAATCGTCAGAAACAGATCCCCGTTGAGCTCGGGACGCGAGCCGCGTCCGCCCTGCCCTTTCAACCTGATCCGTGAACCGTCGGTAACTCCAGCCGGGATCGTCACGTCGAGCTGACGCCGCATCGGAACGACTCCGCTGCCGCCGCATTTCGGGCATGGATCGGCCGACCGGATGATGCGCGTGTTGCCGCGCTTCTCCTGCCGCGCGATTACCCCGGTACCGCCGCAGCGGTCGCATTCGTCGGTTGCGGTAACCGCGATACGCCGCTGGCTGGCCTGCACCGCATCCTGTGGAAGAATTTCGACCTCGGCCTGCAAATCGGGAGCTCTGCCGCCGCCGCGAGCGCCAAAACCTTCGTCGAGATCATCGCTGAATCCATACGAGGAGCTGGGCGCTCGTCCACCGCCGCGTCCCGCGAAGAAGCGCTCGAAGAAATCGCTGAAGCCGCCGGCCGCACCACCGCCCGCGTCGCCGCCCGCAAACGGGCCGCCCGCTCCCGCGTAGCGCCGATAGACCTCCTCCTGCGAGGTCCCGCGCTCCCAATCGGCGCCAAGCTCGTCGTACTTCTTGCGCTTCTCGGCATCGCCGAGTACCTGGTAGGCCTCGTTCGCCTCTTTGAAACGGCTCTCGGCTTCCTTGTTATTCGGATTGACGTCCGGATGGTACTTGCGGGCGCGCTTGCGATACGCGGTTTTGATCTCCGCCTCGGTGGCGCCGCGTTCGACCCCGAGAACCTTGTAGTAATCCTTGAACTCCATCTATTTAACTGCTGTACGCTCGCGTTGCTCGACAACCCTATCGGCGCACGATACCCACACCTCAACGTCGATTAAATCATTAAACGCTCGCGTTGCTCGACAACCCTATCATCGCGACAACCCTATCATCGAAGGAGACTAACGCTCAGGCTTCAACCTATCGCAGACAGTAAGATGCGCACGATTGTGCGCCGCTGCAACCATCGCCCGTGCCGACGCAGCGCTCATCGCGACTGCGGCAGCGCGCGGCCTTTGAGCTCTTCGCGGACGTCCTTGAGCCGCGCTTCCATCGCGCGCAACTCAATTTCGAGCCGGGACTGGCGTCGCCAGATAAACACGACGTACAGGAAAATCACCGCGAAAATAATTGTATAGGCGGCGAACAGATAACCGAAATTCTCCATCAAAGATCTCCCGCCGCGGCATGGGCCAGGTTGAGGTCGCGCGCCAGCGTTGCGATCCGCAAGCGCATCCGCAGCGTGGCAAAACGCAAGGTCAGCAGCCACACGAACAACGCGGTAAACGCCGCCATCGCAATCAGCAGCGTCGCCACCATCCGCGGATCCTCCAGCCCATGCCCGCCCTGTCGCGTCACCAGCACAGCAGGATGTATCGTGCGCCACAGCCGCACCGAGACCACCACCACCGGCACGTCAGCCGCCGCCACGATCCCGACCACCGCGGCAAAGCGCGCGACCTGCGGCGTATCCTCGGCCATCGCGCGCAGCATCAGGTACCCGCCGTACAATAGCCACAGGATCAGAGTCGTCGTCAGCCGCGAGTCCCACGTCCACCACGTGCCCCAGATCGGCTTGGCCCAGATCGAGCCAGTGATCAACACCAGCGTGCAGAAGACCATCCCGCTCTCCGCCGCGGCGTAGCCGAGATCGTCCCAGATTTCCGAGCCGAGCCAGAGGTAGAAAATCCCGCAAATCGCCACGAGGCCGAACGCGGCGAACGCCACCCACGCGCACGGCACATGAAAATAGAAGATGCGCTGGACGATCCCCTGGTCCGCCTCGGTCGGCACGTAAACGAACACCATATAGATGGCCGCGACCATCAATACGGCGGTCAGAGCGCCGAGCGAAAGATTCAAACGCTTATTCATCGACGCCTATTCGTAACCGATCGCGCGGCCCGGCGAAATCGGCGGCGGCACGGCCCAGGAGAGAACGGCTGATAGAAATTCATCCGAGCATCGCGAGCGTCAATCGATGAAAAAAGTTTTCACAGGGCGAAGCCCGCATCTTCCAAACGGGAAGTCTGAAACCTCGTGAGGTTTCAGTTTCCTAAAAACCAAAAGTTTTGCGTTCCTCGACAACTCTTCCCCTTCAAGTGCTGCGCTCCGTATCAGTCTTCGCCGACAACGTGCTCGAAAAGCAGGTAGCCAGTGGTGAGAAAGATCACGTCGAACGCGATCAGTATCTTGAGCCACTGCGCGATCTCGCCGAAATGTGCTCCGGTCAGCGCCGCCCCGCTCGCCTTGACGCCGGCAATCAACGCCGGCACGAACATCGGGACGGCGAGCAGCGGCAGCAGCAGATCGCCCGCCCGGATGCGCCCGGAAATCGCCGCCAGCAGCGTCGATAACGCGGAGAAGCCGAGCGCGCCCAGTGCGATCACCGGCGCGAGGCGCAGCAGGCGCGCGTCGAAGTTGAGATTGAAGAACAACACCATCAGCACGACCGCCGCACCCTCGGCCACCGCCATAAAGATGAAGGCGGCGACGAGCTTGGCCAGATAAAGTGCGCCACGATCGAGCGGGCTTAGAATCAGAGCGCGAATACACCCGTTATCGCGCTCCGCCAGCAGCGCGCGGTTCGAGCCGATCATGCCGGCAAAGATCAGCGCGACCCACAGCGCGCCGGCCGCCGTGCCGGCGTCGCGCACGCCGCCCACCGGATCGAGCGCGAACACCAGTACCACCAGGATCAGCAGCGAGAGCGCGACCAGCGCGATCGTGCTCTCACCGCTGCGCACCTCGAGGCGCAAGTCCTTGCGCAGGACCGCGACGAAGCCGGCCATCGCGCGCTACCCGGCCTGCTGCGCGCGCTCAGGCTCGCTGCCGCTATCGCCGGTCAGCGCGAGCATGCGGCCACGAGCGATTTCGTAGCCAGCGAAGCGCAGTCCGTCGATTGCGAGCGGCTGATGCGCCGTCAGCACTACTGCACATCCGCGTGCGATCGCCTCGCGCAGGATCGACGCCACCATCGCGACTCCCTCGGCGTCGAGCGCCGCGAACGGCTCGTCCATCAGCAGCACAGCGGGGCCCGTCAACAGCGCGCGGGCGAGCGTGAGCCGCTGCTCCATGCCGCGCGAGAAGGTCCGCACGCGCGCGTCGGCGGCCGCCGCAAGTCCGATCCGTTCGATCCACCGCGAAATTTCGCTGCGCGCATCGGCGACGCCATAGAGCCGCGCGTAAAATTCCAGGTTCTCGCGCGCGGTCAGATTCGGATAGAGAAAGCTCTGATGCGTGACGATCGAAAGGCGCCGGCGCACGTCCGCTGCTAGCGTGCGGCTCGGCAGGCCGAACAGCAATGCTTCGCCGGCGGTCGGCTCGGAAAGTCCTGCGAGGATCCGCACCAGCGTCGATTTGCCCGCGCCATTGCGCCCCACTACCATCGCCGCGGTGGAGGCGGGCACCGCCAGATTCACGCCTCGCAGGATCGGCACCGAGCCGAAGGTCTTGTCCAGGCCGCGCGCTTCGATCAGCGCCGCGTCCATCATTCCGCTCGCGCCGCGACGCGCGCCGCAACCACGCTCAGACTCGCGCCGCAGCCCGCGCAGAAGTTGTGACCCGCGCCCGCCGGCACTCCGCATTGCGGGCAGAAATTCACGACCGGCGTCGCGCTACTCGCGACGCCGGCTGACGCGCGCAACGCCTGCCGCATCGGCGCGATGCGTTGCGCTGCGCGGACCGCGCCGCGCAACCGCCCGATCGCGCTCATCGCGCCTAGCGCACGCTCCTCGAGCGACCGTTTCAGCTCGCGATAGTCCCCCTCGTCGAGCTTGCCCATCTCGTGATCGAACTCCAGCTCGCGCAGCCCCTGCACCGCGAGCCCGCGCTCGTGTTCGAGCCGCTCGTGCTCGAGTTCGCGGATGCTCGCACCGCGCCGGCGTGGAAAGCCGCCGCTCAGCGGCGCCGCGACGAAGAGCGCGACCGCCGCGACGATCAGAATCGCCGCTACGTAGTTCGCCACCGGTCAGAGCCGATCGCGCAGCTCGCGTTCGAGCCGGCGCCGCAGTTCGGGATCGAAGTTGTCGTCACTCGCGCCGGCGGCCGGCTCGTCGGCCGGCGTTGGCGCGGGCGAATTAGTCCGCCAGCGTCCGACCGTAAACACCACCAGCGCACCGCCCGCCGCGATCGCCGCGAACGGCATGATCCACGCGAGCAGGTTGAAGCCCTGGGTGGTCGGCGCGGAGAGAATCTTCTCGCCGTACTTGCCGCGAAAATACGCGATTATTTGCGCACCGCTCATCCCGCGCCCGAGCATCCCGTCGATTTGGTCGCGCACGGGCACCGAAAATTCGCAATTCGGATGATTGCAGTTTGCGACCGTCAACCCGCAACCGCATTGGCAGGTCAGCCCTTCCGAGACCTCCTGCCGGCTGACGCTAGGCGCCGCTGCAACCACGATCGGTAGTGCGAACGCGATGGCGCACAGCACGATAATGATGGCCGTCGTGCGTGTGCGGAATTTCGGCAAGCGCGCCACCCGTCAATCACCTCCGGCGAGGGCCTGCGCATCGCCTTCCATTGGTGACGGCGCACGGACCGCGGCGGCAATCACCGCGCGCTCGCGCACATTCGGCCACATCACGATCACCGTGCCCAGCGCCATGATCACGCCGCCCGCCCATAGCCAGAAGACCAGCGGCGTCAGGAAAACCTGGAAGGTCGCGAGCCCGCTCTGGTCGTCAATACCGGCGAGCACCACGTACAGATCGGACGCCGGCGTCGATCGAATCGCGACCGCCGTGGCCGGCTGTTGCAGGCGCTTGTAGAAGAGCTTGGCCGGCTCCATCATCGCGATCGGCTTGCCGTTGCGCCGCACCTCAATCCGCGCGCGGGCGCTCTCCAGATGCGCTGTTTCGGTCGTGTTGATTCCCAGGTACTCCAGTTCGTACGGGCCCACCTGAAAGGTGTCCCCCTGCTTGACGCTCTTCTTGACTTCGGTCTTGAAGAACGCCGATGCGACGATCCCGGTGAACGCGAGCACCACCCCTATATGAATCACGTAACCGCCATAGCGCCGGTTGTTCTTGCCGATCAGATTCACGATTGCGACCGGCACCGATTCCGCCACCATGTGGCGCCGGGCGCTCACGCCGCGGCGGAATTCGACGAAGATCGTGCCGAGCACGAACGCCGCCAGCGACATCGCCGTCAGCACGTACCATTCACGCAACCCCGCGGCGAAGGCGCAAACCCCGGTAGTCACGCCGAAAATCGCCGGCGAGGCGAAGGTCTTGGCCAGACTGTCCAATGACGATCGCCGCCATGCGATCAGCGGCCCCACCCCCATCAAAAAGATCAGCGCCAGCGCCAGCGGCCCGTTGACCTTGTTGAAAAACGGCGGCCCGACCGTGATCTTCACGCCGCGCACCGCCTCCGACAGCACCGGAAAGAGCGTGCCCCAGAAGACCGCAAACGCGATTCCGACCAGCACCAGGTTGTTGAAGAGGAAGGCGGCCTCGCGCGATAGATACGACTCGAATTCGGCCGGCGTGCGCAATTGTTTGACGCGCGACAGCAGCAACCCGCTGTAGAGCACTACGACCAGAATCAGAAAGGTCAGGAAATACGGCCCCAGCCCCGACTGCGTGAACGAATGGACCGACGAGATGACACCGCTGCGCGTGATGAACGTGCCGAACAGCGTCAGCCCAAACGCCATCCCGATCAGCACCAGGTTCCACACCTTCAGCATGTCCTTGCGTTCCTGGATCATCACCGAATGGAGGTACGCGGTCATCACCAGCCACGGCATGAAGGCGGCGTTTTCGACCGGGTCCCACGCCCAGTAGCCGCCCCAACCGAGCACCTCGTACGCCCAGCGCGCCCCGAACAGATTGCCGAGCGTGAGGAAGAACCATGAGAAGATCGCCCAGCGGCGCGTGCTGCGAATCCAGCTATCGTCGAAGCGCCCGACCATCAGCGCGGCGGCGCCAAATGCGAACGGCACACTCGCGCTGACGTAGCCGGTGTAGAGCGACGGCGGATGGATCGCCATCCAGTAGTTCTGCAGCAGCGGATTCAGGTCCTGCCCATCGGCGGGTATCACCGCCAGCAGTTCGAACGGCCGCGTGACGAAGTTCAGCATGCCGAGGAAGAAAATCGCGAGACCGGCCAGCACCGCGAGGGCATAGGGCGTCATCTCGGGATTGCGCCGGCGGTTCTGGAAAGCGACGATCGACGTAAAGACCGTCAGCAGCCACGTCCAGAACAACAAGGAGCCCTGTTGTCCGCCCCACAACGCCGTGATTTTGTAGATTGTCGGTAGCGAAAAGCTGGTGTACGACGCGACGTACTCCAGTGAGAAATCGCTATGCAGCAGGCTCGTCAACAGCGCGCCGACTGCCACCGTGACCATCGCGCACATCGCCCACAGCGCATGGCGCGCGCTCGCCGTCAGCGCCGGGATCGACGCCCGCGCACCCACCACGTTGGCGATTACCGAGTAGCCGGCGAGCACCAGAGCCAGCGCCAGCGCCAGTTGACCGATCAGCGGCATCCGTACTCCTGAAGCGTGCGCGCTCCTATTGCGCGGCGGCGGGCTGTTTGGGCACGTATTTAGAGGGGCAGCTCGTCAACACCTGGCGCGCCTCGATCGTCCCGTCGGCCGCCAGCGTGCCTTCCACAATTACGTCGCGATTCGCGGCGAACATGTCGGGCTTGGGCTGCCCCCGGCAGATCACATGAAAGATCGTCGCACCACCGACGCTCGCGGCCACCGCTTTGACTCCCGGCTGATCGGCCGCCGGCGGCTGCGCGAGCCCGAACGATAGCGTCAAGGTCACCGGATCCCAGCCGATCGAGTTCGGTGCAACCCGGCCCGCTATCCGCAAGGTCTGGCCGGCCAGTTCGCCCTGGCGAACCTTCACCTCGTTGACCGTCAGATAATATTCGGCGGTGTTCCTTACCGCCGTAACGATCAGGTAGCCAATCGCCGCGACGATCAGGCCCGCACCGATCGCGAAACGCAGTCTCTTCGGCATAGTCTCTCTTGTCAGGCGTCCGCTACGCTCTCCAGACGGCGCCGGCACAGCGCTCCATTGTTGTCAGCCCCGGGCAAGATCGCAAGTCGCGTCGGACAGCCCTGTCGATGGGAGTCTCGGCACCCGGCGGTTGGCCTCCCTCACGCCTGGGCGCACCCACCCATTCCGATTTGAACAGGCGCCGTGAGCCTTTGCGCGTCGTTCTCGCAACGACACTTCCGCAACGCTATTCAACGCCGTCGTCCGCCTTGCCATCGTGCGGCCCGAACGCAACGCCACGCTTGCTCGCTCGTATGAAGGCAATCAGTTCGTTGACCTCAGCCGGATGCGGCCTGTTCAATTCAAGCCTTTCCAGAGCGAGCTTCAGGTTCTGTCGCACACCGAAAATGCTCGTGAAAGCCTTGCGCAACGCTCGTATCGAAGTTGCATCGAAGCCGCCCCGGCGAAGGCCCACCACGTTGATTCCACGCAACGTGTGCGTCAGGTCCATGATGCAAAATGGCGGCACATCCCGGCTAGTCCGGCTCAATCCGCGCAGCATCGCGAAGCGCCCGATCCGCACATACTGATGGACCACGCAGTTGCCCGATACCAACGCCCGATCCCCCACCTCGACCCATCCCGCCAACAGCGCCCCGCCCGCGATGATGGTCCCGTTGCCGATCCGGCAATCGTGCGCCGCGTGCGAGTTCTGCATGAAAAAATTGTCGTCCCCGATCGTCGTGACCTCGCCATGCTCGCTCCCCCGATGGATGGTCACGCCTTCGCGGAAAATATTGCGGTCGCCGATTTTAACCCGGCGCGGTCCGCCCCGGTAGGCGAGGTCCTGGGGTTCGTCGCCGATCACGACATTGGGATGAACCACATTGCCCTCGCCGATTTCGCTGTCGCCAAAAATCGTGACGTGTCCGATCAGACGCGTGCCCGCACCGATCCGGATGCGGCCCTCGAGCATGCAGAACGGGCCAACCTCGACTCCATCCGCGAGTTCGACTTCGCCGCCGATTACGGCGCTCGGGTGGATGCGCGGTGCGGGTATCGCGGTGCTCATCGAGGTCCCCTGCCCGCGTGCCCGATCTTCAATGAAGGATTTTCTTCTTGTCTTTGAGGTCGTCCGGATGTTCGCGATCTTCGACCGCCCCGCCGGGTACGCGATAGTCCTCCCCCGCCCAGGTGCCGAGATCGACCATCCGACAGCGTTCCGAACAGAACGGCCGGTAGCGATTTGCCGCCGTCGCAGCGACCGGCTTCTTGCAAATTGGACACCGCATCGTTTCGCCAACCCGCCACGAAACTGTCAGATCGACCGCGGGCGTGCAACGTCGCAATCAAAAGACCTGGCCATCGCATCGATTGCTGCCGCCAGTCGAAATGAAATCAGTGGTGCGACGGTCGTAGCTCATCAATTCACTGTAACAAAACTGCCGCTGATCTGGGCCGCGATAGTCGAACACGACACGCACGATCATGCGGGACCGACCCTCGCGCACCTGCTCATAAAGGGCTTTCGGAACGAAGCGAAATATCCGATGAGGTACGGTCGGCGAGACTATGCCAAAATTCTGGGTGTCAGCCTCCGCCGTGGTACCGGACAGAATCTTGCCGTCCATAATTACGTCAATTCGCGCGACTCCATCGTTGGCCGAAACGTTGCCGAAATTGCGGCAGTCAACCATCACCCGTGCGAAATCCGCATCGATCGAGTCCACCGTGACCCGCTCGACACCAATATAAGGACGCTCCGCGATCGCAAAAAGCAGATTCGTGACCTGCGCTGTCCGCCAGGTCGCAAACGCGCTGAAGATGGTCGCGATCACCATCATAACGGTCATGAAGTCGTTGAAGCGCAGGACCTTGGAAAGGCGTCGCACAACGGTGCGTTCGTCGCGCGCGATTCCGGCCGCCGTCGCGAAGTCCGGCTCCACGCTCGCAGCGCCCGTGGTCCCCTCCGTGCCGGACGCAGCCGCTTGCCTGGTCGAAGCCCGGTCGTCAGTGATCATCGTTAGCCTTCAAGGGTGCCCTCCTCAACTTGACCGGGATATCCGCAAAACCGCGGTGCCCTTCAACTCGTCGTGCTTGAGCATCGTGAGCGCGCGGTTGGCCTCTTCCAGTTCCATCGCAATCGTATGTGTGCGGATCGGGATTTCACCGGCGAGCTTCAGAAACTCCTCACCGTCGGCGCGAGTGTTGGCGGTGACGCTGCGCAACTCCTTTTCATAAAACAGATGGCGATCGTAATCGAGCGCCGGAATCGGCGAGAGATAGATGCCCGCGACCGCCAGAATCCCGCCGCGATCGAGCGCCGCAAGCGCCGGCAGCACCAGATTTCCCGCCGGCGCGAACAGAATCGCTGCGTCCAGCGGCCTCGGCGGGCGCTCGTCGGCCGCCCCGGTCCACGCCGCTCCGAGTTCGCGCGCCAGCTCCTGATGCACCCCGCCCCGGCTCATCACGAACACCTCGCATCCCCAATGGCGGAGTACCTGGATTGCCAAATGCGCCGAGCCGCCGAACCCGTAAAGTCCCACCGTCGCACCCGGGCGAACCCCGGCACGCTTGATCGCGCGATAGCCGATGATTCCCGGGCACAGCAGCGGCGCGATCTCGGCGTCGGGAACGGCGGCCGGTAACGCGTACGCGAAATCCTCGCGCACCGCCGCGTACTCGGCATACCCGCCGTCATGGTCCCATCCGGTAAAGCGCGCGTTCGGGCAGAGGTTCTCGCGTCCGCGCCGGCAATACGCACAGACGCCGCAGGTCTCGCGCAGCCACGCGATACCGACGCGCGCGCCCGTCGCAAAGCGCTTGCATCCCGCGCCCAGCCGCTCGACCACGCCGACAATCTCGTGGCCCGGAACGATCCGTGGATGTTTCGGCGTGAGGTCGCCTTCGCAGACATGGAGATCGGTACGGCAGACGCCGCAGGCGGTCACCCGCACCAGGATTTCGCCCGCCGCGGGCGTCGGCGTCGGGAGATCGGCACGCACGAGCGGATTGCTCTCGATTGCCGCCGGCCTATGCACCACCATCGCACGCATTGATTACTATCTTACCGTAATTTTGGCCTCGCGCGCGTCAGCGGGACATCAAGCGCCCCCACGTATCGGCCTCATTCGCACAAACCCAATCGCGACGACCGCTTGAATCGCCCACCAAAGCCGTCAGTTTCAACATGCAACCTTTGCCGGACCGGAAAATGCCGGGTTGCCTCTACGGATTTGATGGCCTATAAGAGGCGCTGGATCACGCGATGGCGCAAGCGGAAATTAACACTTCGCGGCCGGACTTAATCGGCGACATTCTCGACCGGGCCGGCGCGGGCGGCTGCCTCGGCGAGGCCGACGCCATTGCCTTGATCGAATGTTCCGACGCCGACCTGCCGCGCGTGATGGCGACGGCGGCCGCTATGCGCGACCGCGCCAAGGGCCGCGACGTCACCTACTCACGCAAGGTTTTTCTACCGGTCACGAACCTCTGCCGCGACCGCTGCACCTACTGCACCTTCCGCAAGGATCCGGGCGACCCCGGGGCGTGGACGATGACCCTCGACGAGATCGCCGAATGGTCCCGGCGCGGCCGTGAACTCGGCTGCATCGAGGCCCTGATGTGCCTCGGCGACAAGCCTGAAGTCGCCTTCAAGGAGTATCGTGAAACGCTCGAGGGACTCGGCGTCGGCAGCACCATCGAATACGTCGCGCGCGCCTGCGCCGCGGCTCTCGCGCAAGGACTGCTGCCGCATACCAACGCCGGCATTATGTCGCGCAACGAGATGGCGAGGTTGCGGCCGCTCAACGCCAGCATGGGCCTGATGCTCGAAAGTATCTCGCCGCGGCTCCGCCGCCGTGGCGGAGTTCATCAATGGGCGCCCGACAAGGATCCCGCCGTGCGCCTGCGCATGATCGACGAGGCCGGCCAACTGCGCATCCCCTTCACCACCGGCATCCTGATCGGAATCGGCGACACGCCGGCGGAACGCGCGCAGAGCTTGATCGCGATTCGTGCGAGCCACGAACGCCACGGCCATATCCAGGAAGTGATTATCCAGAACTTCCGCGCCAAGCCGGGCATCGCTATGGAGGATGCCCCCGAACCCGGCGCGCTCGAGGTGGCGCGCGCGATCGCGACGGCGCGCCTCGTGCTCGGCCCCGCGATGAACGTGCAGGCGCCGCCCAATCTCTCGCCGCACGAAATCGAACTCTTTCTCAACGCAGGTATCAATGACTGGGGCGGCATCTCGCCGCTCAGCCGCGATTACGTCAATCCCGAGGCGCCGTGGCCGCACCTCGAACGATTGGCCGAGCGCTGTGCGCGTGCCGGCTTTCATCTAATTCAGCGGCTCGCGATTTACCCCGAATACATCAACGACGAGTGGATCGACCCGGCGCTCAGGCCGGCCATCGATCGGCTCCACGATCGAGTTGGAGCGGAGGTCTGATCGTGAACCTCGATCAAATTCGCGGCTTTGTCGACGATATCGAAGCGACGCCGCTAAACGTGCTGATGGCTCACGCCTCGGCGAATATGCGCGCGATGCTGCTCAAAAGTCTCAACGGCCAGGAACTCTCGACCGACGAGGGCCTGGCGATCTACACCGCGGCCGGCGACGACCTGCGTGCCGTGATCAAGGCGGCTGACCTCGCCCGCGCCGAGGATGTCGGCGAGGAAGTCACCTACGTCGTCAATCGCAACATCAACTTCACCAATATCTGTTTCGTCGGATGCCAGTTCTGCGGCTTCAAGCGCCAAAAATGGGAATCCGACGCCTACGACCATTCCGACGACACCATCCTCGCCAAGGTCGCCGACGCAGTCGCGCGCGGTGCGACGGAAGTCTGCATGCAGGGCGGCATCAATCCCGATATGCCCGCCTTCAAGTATCGCGATCTGCTCGTCGCGATTAAGTCCCACTTCCCGGAGATCCACATCCACGCCTTCTCGCCGATGGAGATCATGTACGGCGCGCGCCGCACCCGGATGGAATATTCGGAGTACATCGCGATGCTGCGCGACGCCGGCCTCGGCTCGATTCCCGGCACCGCCGCCGAAATCCTCGACGACAGCATCCGCGAGATCCTGAGCCATAAGAAGGTTGACGTCGCCGCCTGGGTCGATATCGTCACCAGCGCCCATGCACTCGGCGTGCGCACCACTTCGACCATCATGTACGGGCATCTCGAAAGCCCGCGCCACGTCGTCAATCATCTCGACCTGCTGCGCACGATTCAGAAGCGCACGCACGGCTTCACCGAATTCGTGCCGCTGCGCTTCATCCACGAGAACACCGTGCTCTTCCGCCGCGGCCTCGTGAAGCCCCAGGAAAGCGGTATCCTCGACCTCCAGATGTACGCCTTCTCGCGCCTCTTCCTGCGCGGCTTGATCGACAACATCCAGACCTCGTGGGTCAAGCTCGGCGTCGATCTGGCGGCCGTCACCCTCAAAGCCGGATGCAACGACTTCTCCGGCACTCTGATGGAGGAGAGCATCACGGCGCAGGCCGGCGGCACCGCCGGCGAATTCGTCGCCGTCGATCTGATAGAAGAAAAGGCGCGCGAAGCCGGCCGCGTCGCCGTCGAACGCAGCACTCTGTACAAAAAACTCTACGGCAGAAAGGCTCCCAATGGCGCGCGGCCGATCGTCCCCTCCTCTCAAGCCCTCGATAACCACGCTTGCGGGGGGAGTGGGGGCGGCTAAGTTTCTTCGCGGGCTGGTCCGGCGCGTCGATCCCCGCAACCTGAGCGTCGTCGTCAACACCGGCGACGACGAGCTCTTCTATGGCCTCCACGTCTCGCCCGACGTTGACACGGTGATCTACACGCTCGCCGGCGTTATCGATCGCGATCGCGGATGGGGTCTCGAGGGCGAAAGCTTCAACGCGCTCGACGCTCTCGGCCGGCTCTACGGCAAGCCCTGGTTCAATCTCGGCGACCGCGACCTCGCGACGCATCTCTATCGCAGTGAGCGAATGCATAACGGCGCGCGCTTGACCGACGTCACCGCCGAACTCGCACTGCGCTTCGGCGTCAAAACGCAAGTGCTCCCGATGAGCGACGGCCGCGTGCATACCTTCGTCAAGCTCAAGGGACGCCCCGCCATTCCTTTTCAGGAATATTTCGTGCGCGGACGTGCCCGCGGTATCGTCGAGGCCATCGAATTGCGCGGCGCCGAAAAAGCGCGCCCCACGCCCGAAGTGCTCGCTTCGATCAAACGCGCCGCCGCGATTGTCCTCGCTCCGTCGAATCCATTCGTGTCGATCGGCCCCATCCTCGCGCTCACCGGAATGCGCAAGGCGCTCAAAGCCGTCCGCAGCCGCGTCGCCGCCATCAGCCCCATCGTCGGCGGCAAGACCATCAAGGGTCCCGCCGACAAGATGATGCGCGGGCTTGGTCACGAGGTCTCGCCGCTCGGCATCGCGCGCCTCTATCGCGATATCGCCGGTCTGATGGTCATCGACATCGTGGACCACCGCTACCTCGAACCGATTCGCGCTCTCGGCATGAACGCGATCGCCACCGACACCGTAATGACCACGCCCGATCGTGCCGCCCGCCTCGCGGACGTGGTTACACGCGCGCTTGAGGTGTAGGCTTTATCTTCCATGGCGTCACTTACGCTCACGGCTATCGAAGGCCTCCCGATGATCATGGCCGGCGACAACCTCGCCGAGCTCATCGCGCATGCGATTGAACGACAGGACTTGCGCCTCCACGACGGCGATATCCTGTCGATTTGCCAGAAGATCGTCTCCAAGGCGGAAAACCGTCTCGTCAATTTGAAAACCATCGAGCCGTCGCCCCTGGCGCTCAAATTCGCCGAGCGCTGGGACAAGGACCCGCGCGCGGTCGAACTCGTGTTGGCCCAGACCAGCCGCATCGTGCGGATGGATAATGCTGTCCTGATCGTCGAAACCGGTCCCGGATGGGTCTGCGCCAACGCCGGCATCGACGAGTCCAACAGCCTCGAGGACGACCGCGCAATTCTGCTCCCGGAAGATCCCGACGCCTCCGCCACGCGGATTCGCAACGATCTCAAACGCGTGACCGGCGCTGAAATTGCCGTCCTCATCACCGACACCTTCGGCCGCCCCTGGCGCGACGGGCTGACCGAGGTCTGCCTCGGCATCGCCGGGATGGACCCGATGCTCGACCTGCGCGGCACCGCCGACCTCGGCGGTCGCGAACTCCATCACACCGTCATCGCCATCGCCGACGAACTCGCCTGTGCCGCCGGCCTCCTGATGCCCAAGGCGAGTGCCACTCCCGTCATCCTGATTCGCGGCTATCGCTACAAGCCCGGCCACGGCAGCGCCAAGGCGCTCATCCGTCCTGCGGCATCTGATCTTTTCCGTTAGGCGCGCGTTGAGAAGGATTTCGTGAAAACTCAGCAAACCGCCGGCGCCGCGGCCACCACCACCGTCGAGACCCGCGACCTCGCACTTCCCGTCAAGGCCGATCTGCTCGCAACCGAGGAAAAACTTTCGCGCCTGCTCGATTCCAACGAGGCGCTCATCGGCGAAATCTGCCATTACCTCGTCGATGGCGGCGGCAAGCGTCTCCGCCCGCTCTTCATCCTGCTGGTCTATCGCGCCTGCGGCGGGGTCAGCGAAAAGATCGACGACGCAATCGACGCCGCCATCGCGCTCGAACTGATTCATTCTGCCACCCTGCTCCACGACGACATCATCGACGGCGGCTTGCTCCGTCGCGGCAAGCCGTCCGCCTTCGCCCGCTACGGCTTCGCCCCCTCGCTCGTCGCCGGCGACTTTCTCTTCTGCCGCGCCTTCGAACTCTGCGGCCGCTTCGAGGAACGCCTCGTGCGCACCGCCGCCCAGGCCTGCATCCAGCTCACCGAGGGCGAGGTCATGGAAGGCCGGATGCGCCATAACGCCGCCGCCACCATCGACGACTACATCGCCGTCATCACGCGCAAGACCGCCTCGCTCTTCGCCGCCGGTGGCAAGGTCGCGGCTGACCTCGCCGGCGCTGACCCCAAGACCATCGCTGCGATGGATGCCCTCGGGCTCGCGATCGGACTCGCCTTTCAGATGGTCGATGACCTCCTCGACGTACTCGGACCCGAGGAAAAAATCGGCAAGCCGGTCGGCTCCGATCTGCGCGCCGGAATTATCTCCCTACCGGTTGTCCTCGGGGTTCAGCACAACACCGAATTTGCGCGCAACTTCCGCGCCGGCACCCGCCTCGAAGGTGCGGACTTCGACCACGCACTCCAGCTCATGCGCGATCCTGTGATGATCGCGCGCGGCCGCGCACTCGCCACCGCCCAGGTCAATCGCGCGCGCGACCTGCTCGCTCAATTGAAGCCGTCAGTTTACCGCGAAAGCCTCGCCGCCCTCATCGACGAACAAATCAACCGCGAAGACTAACCCGCCGTTCGATCTCTTATTTCCCGCGTGCCTAAATGAAAGAAGTTGTTGAGGAACGCAAAACCTGTAGTTTTTCAGGAAACTGAAACCTCATGGAGGTTTCAGACTTCCCGTTTGGAAGATGCGGGCTGCGCCCTGTGAAAACCCCATCAATCGACGCCTGAGGAGCAGGTTCCCGTAAGACTTGGCCACTTATCAGAGCAAGGCGAGGGTCAATCCCTAATGGGAAGTTTGAAACCTCGCTGAGGTTTCAATGAAATACAGGTTTTGCGTTCCCCAACAACCCTCCCTTTCTCTTTCACTCCTCCCACGCTGCGCTTTCGATTTTCACACCCGATCCGCTAGGGTAGGCAACGGGAGCGTCAATCGGCTAAACAATGAAATCGCTCGCCCTTCCCGTTCCCGCAGGACTTTGCCACCTGCCCGAGCATCGCGAGCGTCAATCGGTTAAAACAATGGAAAATTCGCCCGACTATCGTGTCACCAGCGTCGAGCAGTTGCGCGCCATCATGGGCGTGCCGGGCAAACTCACGCCGCTGAAGCTGCTCACCGCGCTCGACGACGACACCATCGATTTCATCCGCCGCTCGCCCTTCCTGGTGCTCGCGACCGCCGACGCCGACGGTAATCAGGACGCCTCGCCCAAGGGCGACGGTCCCGGCTTCGTTGCGGTCGAGGATCGCAACACCCTGCTGATTCCCGACCGCAAGGGCAACAAGTTGCTCTTCGGCTTGCAGAACATCCTCGCGACCGGGCGTGTGGGCCTGCTCTTTATCGCGCCGCCGACGACCGAGACGCTGCGCGTCAACGGCACCGCCGAACTCGTGGTTGACCCCGCGATTCTGGAGCGGCTCTCGGCGCGCGGACAGCCCGCCCAGCTCGCGATTCGCGTGACCGTGCGCGAATGTTTCTTCCACTGCGCCAAGGCCTTCATTCGCTCGCAGTTGTGGAATCACGAGCAATGGCCCGCGCCCATCAAGATCTCGTTCGGAAAATATCTGGCCGGCAAAATGAATGCGGGCGCCGACGTCGCCCAGCAAATCGACGAGTTCGTCGAGCAGGATTACAAAACCAACCTCTAATCCTGACCGTTCGACACGGCCACCCACCCGCCGGCCATCGTGCGTTGGCCCCGTCCGTCACCCTGAGCCGCCGCCGCAACGATTCTCGCACGGCCCTTCGCGCGCCGAGAGCATCGGAAAGTGGTCAAGGAATTCAAAACCTATATTTCATTGAAACCTCATAGAGGTTTCAAACTTCCCATTAGGGATTGACGCTCGCGATGCTCGGGTAGTCGGCCAAGTCCTGCGGGAAGGGCGGTATCCTGCGCATATCGCTACCGTCTTCCATCAAACGGGAAGTCTGAAACCTCAATGAGGTTTCAGAAAGAAACCAAAGGTTTTGCGCTCCTCAACCAATATCCCCTTCTTCCTCCCCTCAGTACGTAATCAGCGGCTTGATGATGTTGTCTTCCTTGGTCTCCATCATATGAAACGCGCGCTCGACCTGCGAAAACGGGAACCGATGCGTCGTCATCGGCGTCGGATCGACGCGGCCATGCTCGAGCAGCCGCAGCAGCCGCGACAGGCGTTCGCGCCCACCGGGACACAACGCCGTGCGAATCGTCTTGTCGCCCATGCCCAGACCGAACTCGGGCAGCGGAATCTGCAGCAGATTGCCCGCCTCGCCGTGGAATCCGACATTCGAAATTACGCCGCCCGGCTTGGTCGCCTTGATGCAATTCTCGAACGTCACCGGCAACCCGATCGCCTCGATCGCGCTGTCCACGCCGATTCCGCCGGTCGCCTTCATGATTTGCTCGACCGTGTCCCCCCGCGTCGGATCGATCACGAGGTCGGCGCCGAAACGTTGCGCGAGCTTTTGCCGATCGGGCTTCGACTCCACCGCGATTATCAACCCCGCGCCCAAGGTTCTCGCTGCAATTGTCGCGCTCAGGCCCACCGGCCCCTGCGCAAATATCGCTACCGTACCTCCGACCGGAATCGCCGCGTTCTCGGCGCCGGCAAAGCCGGTCGACAGCATGTCAGTGGTATAGAGCGCCTGCTCATCGGTGAGCTTCGCCGGAATCGGCACCACGTTGAAGTCGGCATCGTTGACCAGGAAATATTCCGCCAGGTTACCGTCGCGCACCGGACCGAATTGATAGCCGCCAAGCATCCCGCCGCATTGCGACGTGAATCCGCGCTGGCAAAAGTCGCAGCGCCCGCACGGCGTGATCGCGCATGCCGCCACGCGCTCGCCGGCCTTGCAGCGCGTCACGTTGGCCCCGATTTTATGCACCACGCCGACGCTCTCATGCCCGAGAAAGCGGCCCTCGGCGAACTGGATCACGCCGCGCACGTTATGCACGTCCGAGGTGCAAATCAGCGACGCGGTGGTCTTGATCACCGCATCGTTCGGGCCCGGTTCGGGTATCGGTTTATCAAGCACGCCGACTTTGCCGATGGCCAAAAAGGCGAGTCCCTTCATGTTCCGCACCTCATGCTTGCGCCGTCATAGTCTCCATCCGCTCAGTCCTGCTCGATTCGACTGAACTGGCGGCGTGCACGCTGAATAAGCCCGTTTGCCCTCTCCCGTCAAGTACGCCGGCCTCATCGATTCCCCGGAAACCTCATTGCGCCCGCCCGCGCCACACGCCGCCGGAATGTGCAAACTACTAACTACAAGCCGCGCGCGCCCGCATCATTACCGTTGACGAAAGCGAAAGAAAAGCGAAGAATAGCTCCCTATGGCGGCGGCGTTACCATTTCTCACCAACGATGCGGCTCTTCTTTCCCCGCTCGAAGCGATTACGCCACGGCCGCTGGTAGTCCCTCTCGACTCGCCACACAAACCTAAAGAGTTACTTGAAATAACCGGGGTCTTCCGCGGGCGCGAACTGACTCGCAAGGAGCGCCGCCTGACCTGCGGCATCGCTCCCCTCGATCGCCTTATCGGCGGCGGCATCGTGCGCGGCCGTATCAGCGAAATCATCGGCAATCCCGGCGCCGGCAAGACCTCGCTCGCCGCCGCCTTCGCCGCCTCGATAACCGCTCGCGGCGAGGTTGCCGCATGGATCGATGCCGCCGGCGATTTCGATCCCGCCAGTATCGCCGCGGCAGGCGTCGATCTCGCGCGGATGCTCTGGGTCGCGATGCCTCCTCCCGACCGCGATCGCCCGTCCCACATTCAATCAAATCGCTCGCCCTTCTCGTTCCCGCAGGACTTAGCCACCTACCCGAGCAACGCGAGCGTCAATCGGTTAAACAATTTCGACGCTCCCACTCCCCCCGGCCGTCGTCATGTGCCGCGGCCCGCCGGCATGATCGTGCTCAAAACCGCCGAATGGATTCTCACCGCCGGCGGCTTCGGCCTGGTCGTGATCGATTGCGCCGCAATGCCCGATTCCAACGGGCGGTTGTACCCCTTCACGCAGGGCGCGGCGCTGCGCCTGGCGCATGGCGCGGAACGCAGCGGCGCCGCCGTGCTGGTGCTAGCACCCCATCGGATGTGCGGGACGTTCGCCGCCCTGAGCCTGATGTTGAGCTGCAATCGCGCATGTTTCAGCCGCGCGTGCCGCGGCGCGCCGATACTCTTCGACGGCCTGACGGTCGAGGCGCGCGTCACGCGCAACAAGCTCGGCGGTTCCGGCAACGCGGTCACCTGGAGCGCGCTGGCCGATCCTCCGATCGCGATCTTGCCCGAAGCCGCGCCGTCGCCGCATTCGCCGCCTTCATCTGTACTCGAGACCGCGCCAAGCGCCGCCCGACGCATCGCCGCGCGTTGAGCGATGGGTCTTCGCGATGGCTTCCGGCGAATTTCATGGCGTGGCTTCCGATCGCAATCATGCGGCGCGAATCGCGTGCCTGCTGGTCGCCGATTTTCCGCTCGCCGCGATTGTGCGCGCGAATCCCGCACTGCGCGATCGCCCTTTTGCGCTGACCCGCGCGCCAGCCGATCGCCGATCTAGCAACGGGACGGGGGCGCCGCGCGGCGCCGGATGCGCTCCGCATAGCGCGCTGAGCCACGTCTCATCGCAAGCGCAATCGATCGGCGTGCGCCCCGGAATGACGGTCGCGCAGGCTCGCGCGCTGATTCCCGATCTCGCGATACTCAATCCGTCGCCCGCCGCCGAACGCGCGGCTGCCGACGCGCTCCTCGATGTCGCCGAATCGATTTCGCCGGTCGTCGAAGAGCGCGCGCCGGGATGCGTATGGCTGGATCTGACGGGATCCGCGCGGTTCTATCGACCTTCAGACGCCGCGCAAAACAATTCACACGATACGCACGCTACGGCCGCCACCGTCACCGTCGAAGAATCGCTCGCCGCAGAACTCGTGCGCCGCGCGCGCCGGGTCGGGCTCGAGGCGGCGGTCGGTCTCGCCGCGGGCAAGGAGATCGCCCGGCTGGCGGCGCTCTGCGGCGGTGCACGCGTTATCGAGGCCGGCCGCGAGCGCGAATTTCTCGACTGGGTGCCGCTCGACCTCCTCGACCTCGGCCTCAACGCGCGCGGCGACGATCTCGAACTGATGCTGAAACGTCTCGGCCTCCGCCGCCTCGGCGAACTCGCGCGCCTCGACGCGCGTGCCGTCGGCAGCCGCGGCGCCGAACTGATGCGGCTGGCGCGCGGCGAAGATTCCGCCCGCATCGCGATGCGCCCGTGGGCAGAGCTCTTCGCCGAGTCGCTCGAACTCGAATACGGCATCGAGACGCTCGAGCCCCTCGCCTTCGTGATGCGCGCGATGCTCGCCCAACTCACCGAGCGCCTGCAGATGCGCGGCCTCGTCGCCGGCGATATCACGCTGGCGCTCGGCCTCGCCGATCGCCGTCGCGACGATCGGCGCGTCGCCGTCGCCGCACCGACCATCGAGGTCCGCGCGCTGCTCACGCTGGTCACGCTGAACCTCGAAGCGGCGCCGCCGCCGGCTGCGGTCGAGACCATCCGCCTGACCATCGAACCGCGCGCGGCGCGCCCCGCGCAGTCCGATATGTTCCTGCCGCCGGCCCCCGCGCCCGACCGCCTCGAGGCCGCCATCGCGCGCATCGCCGCGCTCTGCGGCCCCCACCGCGTCGGCCGCATCGCCCCCGCCGATTCGTATCGCCCCGAGGCGATGCGCCTCGGCCGCTTCGCTCCTCCCCCGCCCACGCCGCCGCAAGCCGCGTTGCCGGTGGACGCGCCGGCCAACCATAACGTCGCGCAAATCGTCATGCGAACCATGCGCCCCGCCCTCGAGGTCGAAGTCATGTGCTCGCGCGAGACCCCCGAATTCCTGCGCGGCGCCAACGTCTGCGCGCGCGTGGTCTCGGCCGCCGGTCCGTGGCGGCGCCAGGGCGAATGGTGGGCGATCGCCAACGCCGACAGCGATCCTGCTTCGAGCGCCGCCGCGCCGCGCGACGCCGATCGCGCCGCGAGCGCCCCCGCGCTCACCGACGCGGCCGCTCCTGCCCTCCATGCTCGCGATTATTACGACCTCGCGCTCGCCGACGGCGGCGTCTATCGCGTCTATTGCGATCTCATCTCCGGCAAATGGTTCATCGACGGCCTTTACGATTAGTCACATGAATAGCCACTCCGAATACGTCGAATTAAGGACGCGCAGCGCCTTCAGCTTTCTCGAAGGTGCGGGCGACCCCGAAGACCTCGCCACCAACGCCGCCGCACTCGGCTACGACGCGATCGCACTCGGCGACCGCGACGGACTCTACGGCGCGCCGCGTTTCTACCAGGCCGCGACCGCCGCCGGCCTCAAGGCGATCGTCGGCGCAGAACTCGTGCTCGACGATGCCACCCTCGATCTTGCAGCCGTTTCCCCTACGCCGGCGCGGCTTTACCTGCTCGTGCCCGATCGCGAACGCTATCGCAATCTCTGCCGCATGATCACCGCCTCCAAGCTGCGCCCGCTCGGTGTGGACGCCAACGGCACGCCGAAATATCCCGCCAAGGGCGAGAGCCGCATCACCCTGGAGGATCTCGAACGCTTCGGCGCGGGCATGATCTGCCTCGCCGGCGGCGCCACCAGTCCGCTCGCGCGGCGCCTGATCCGCGGTGCCGACCCGCGCCCGCTATGCGATCGCCTGAGCGCCATCTTCGGCCCCGGCAATCTCTTTATCGACCTGCAGCGTCATCTCGATCCCGACGAGGAGCGGCTCAATCGCAAGCTGCTCGCGCTCGCTGACGCCTGCCGCCTGCCGATCGTCGCCACCAACGATGTCTGCTTCACGCATGATGCGAAGGCTGCGAAGGCTGCGAAAGCTACGAAAGCTACGAAGGATGCGAACGTCGCGCGGCCCGCTCCGGCCTCGATCCCCGGCGATAATCTCGAACGCGCGCTGCTCGACGTGATGACCTGCATCCGCCTCGGCACCACGCTCGAAGAGGCGGGACGCGCGCTGTGGATCAATCACGAACGTCATCTCAAATCGCCCGCCGCAATGACTACAATGTTCCGCGACCTCCCGCGCGCGATCGCCGCCACTCGCACCATCGCCGATCGCTGCGAATTTACCCTGCGCGACCTCGGCTACCGTTTCCCCGACTATCCGCTGCCCCCCGGTGAAACGCCCGACAGCTATCTTCGCGCCCTCACCGAAGCCGGCGCGCGCGAGCGCTGGAATCGCCCCGACGATCGCACACGCCGCCAACTCGATCACGAACTCGCGATCATCGCGAAGCTCAAACTCGCCGGCTACTTCCTCATCGTCTGGGACATCGTGCAGTTCTGCCGCGAGCATCGCATCATGGCGCAGGGACGCGGCTCGGCGGCAAATTCGGCCGTCTGCTATGCGCTCGGAATCACCGCCGTCGACGCCGTCCGGATGGAATTGCTGTTCGAGCGTTTCCTCTCCGAAGAACGCGGCGAATGGCCCGACATCGATATCGACTTGCCCAGCGGCGATCGGCGCGAGCAGGTCATCCAGTACGTCTATCGGCGCTACGGCGAACGCGGCGCCGCGATGACCGCCAACGTCATCACCTACCGCGTGCGCAGCGCCGTGCGCGAAATCGGCAAGGTCCTCGGCTTCCCGCCCGACCAGGTGGACCGCCTCGCGCGCCTCAACTACGTCTATGAATTCCGCGACCAGCACGACGAATTTACCGCACTGCTGCGCAAGGGCGGCGTCGATCCCGCCGCGCCGCGCGTCCGGATGCTGGTCGAACTCGTCCGCCGCCTCGAGGGCCGCCCGCGTCATCTCGGACAGCATAGCGGCGGCATGGTGATCGGCGCCGGTCCACTCGACGAAATCGTCCCGCTCGAGCCCGCCTCGATGCCCGGCCGCATCGTCGTGCAATGGGACAAGGAAGATTGCGCCGACCTCGGCATCATCAAGATCGATCTGCTCGGGCTCGGCATGTTGGCCGTGCTCGAACAGGCGCTTCCGCTGGTGCGCGCGCATGACGGCGTCGAGCTTGACCTCGCCCATCTGCCGCCCGACGATCCCGCGGTTTACGCGATGTTGCAGGCCGCCGATACCGTCGGCGTCTTCCAGGTCGAGAGCCGCGCCCAGATGGCCACGCTGCCCCGCATGAAGCCGCGCACCTTTTACGATCTGGTGGTCGAGGTCGCCATCATCCGCCCCGGCCCCATCGTTGGCCGCATGGTCCATCCCTATCTCGATCGGCGGAGCGGCCGCGAGCCCGTCCGCTACGACCATCCCGCGCTCGAACCGATTCTGCGCCGCACCCTCGGCGTGCCGCTGTTCCAGGAACAACTGCTGCGGATGGCGATGACGGTCGCAGGCTTCAGCGGCGGCGAGGCCGAGGAATTGCGCCGTGCGATGGGCTTCAAGCGCTCCCTCCTGCGGATGGAAAAAATCGAGCGGCGGCTGCGCGACGGGATGGAACATAACGGCATCGGCGGCGCTGTCGCCGACAGCATCGTGCGCTCAATTACCTCCTTCGCCCTGTATGGCTTTCCCGAATCGCACGCCGCCAGCTTCGCGCTCATCGCCTACGCCTCGGCCTATCTGAAATGTCATCATGCGGCCGCGTTCTTCACCGCGATGCTCAACTGCTATCCGCTCGGCTTCTACCATCCCGCCACGCTCGTGAAAGACGCCGAACGTCATCGCGTGAACATCCGTCCGATCGACGTCGCGCATTCCGATTGGCTTTGCACCATCGATCGGAATTCGATTCGTCTCGGCCTGAAATACATCGCTGGCTTGCGTCAGGAGACCGGTCTGCGCATCGAGCGCGAACGCCGCACCGCGCCATTCGCATCGATCGCCGCCTTTACCGCCCGCGTCGCCCCCAACAAGCGCGAACTTGACGCGATCGCTTACGCGGGTGCGTTCGCCACCTTCGGGATGACGCGGCGCGAGGCCCTCTGGCAGGCGGCCGCCGTTGAACGCGATCCGGCCAGCCTGCTGGCCGGCGCCCCGCCCTCCGCCGTGCCCGCTGAACTAACCGAGGACACCGCGCAGATTACTCGCGCCGCCTCACTCCCAACCATGCGGCCGTTCGAGGAAACCCTCGCCGACTATGCCGCCACCGGCGTCACCGCCGGTCCTCATCTGATGGCTCATCTGCGGGCGCGCCTGCGATCTCGCGGAATACTCAGTGCGGCCGAACTGACTAATGCGAAAGATGGTGCCTGGGTCAAAGCCGCCGGCTCGGTTATCGTGCGGCAACGCCCCGGCACCGCCAAAGGCTTCCTCTTTATCACGCTCGAGGACGAAACCGGGATTGCAAATGTAATAGTCACTCCCGATCTGTTCCAGGCCAATCGCACCCTGCTCCACCGCGCCTCGCTCCTGATAGTCGAGGGGCCGTTGCAGAAGCAGCAGGGCGTGATTCATGTGCGCGGCCGCCGCTTTCGCGAACTGCGCCTGCGCGGCGCCGTCCCCCCCTCCCACGACTTCCACTGAAAAATTCAGCGCTCGCCCGCCCCCCCCTCATGCGCCCCCATTCGTCATCCTGCGCCTCCGCGTGTATTCCGGTTGTTGACCGTCCCTGCCGATAATCTGAAACCTCGTGAGGTTTCAGCTCTCTCAAACAACAGTTTTGCACTACTTCAGTTCGAAGCGCTTGAGCTTGCCCGTCGCCGTGCGCGGCAGTTCCTCGCGAAATTCAATCCAGCGCGGATACTTGTACGGCGCCACTCGCGCCTTCACGAACTCCCGCAACTCTTCTGCGAGTGCCGCCGACGCGTCGCCCGCCTCCTTCAGCACCACGAAGGCCTTCGGCTTAATCAATGATTGCGCATCCGCCGCACCGATCACCGCCGCCTCGCGCACTTGCGGATGTTCCAGTAGCGCCGTCTCGACCTCGAACGGCGACACCCAAATGCCGCCGACCTTGAGCATATCGTCCGAGCGGCCCGCGAAATGATAATAGCCATTCGCATCGCGCACGTACTTGTCGCCGGTCTTCAACCAGCCTCCGACGAAGGTGCGGTTGGTAGCCTCCCGATTGTTCCAGTAGCCCGCCCCGATCGAAGGACCCCGGCACCACAGGTCCCCGATTTCGCCGTCGCCGCTTTCAGCGCCATTTTCGTCGCGCAACGAGACCTCGTACCCGGGGACCGGTCGGCCCGAACTGCCGTAACGAATCGCCCCTGCCCGATTCGAAAGAAATATATGAAGCGCCTCGGTCGAACCCAGCCCGTCGAGAATCTCCACCCCGAACCGTTCCGCCCATCGCCGCGCCACCGGCTCCGGCAGCGCCTCTCCCGCCGACGTGCAAATCCGCAGCCGCGACGAGCCCTGTGATCGATCGAGCGACGCGTCCGCCAATATCCCCGCATACAACGTCGGTACGCCGCAAAAGATCGTCGGCTGATGCTGCCGCATGGCGCTCATCACGGCCTCGGGCGTCGGCCGCTCCGCCATCAGCACCGCGGTCGCCCCGGCCTGCAGCGGAAAGCTCATCGCATTGCCGAGACCGTATGCAAAAAACATCTTCGACGCCGAAAACACGACGTCATCCTCGCGCATCCCCAAAATCCCCTGTGCATACAGCGCCGCCGTCTGCACCAGGCTGCTATGGAGATGCAGCACGCCCTTGGGCCGCCCGGTCGATCCCGACGAGTACAGCCAGAAGGCCACGTCGTCGGATACCGTCCGCGCCGCTTCGAGATGCGCATCCGCAGCCGCCGTCAACGCATCGAAGCTCGCCGCTCGCGTGTCCGCAAGCGGCGCTTCACCGCCGCACACGACGATGCTCTTCACATGCGGCTGCGACCCGATCGCCGGCCCGAAGCGCTCCAGCAGCGGCGCCGAGACCGCCAGCACCTTCGCCCGGCAGTCCCCCAGCATGTATTCGTAATCGGCCGCCGACAGCAGCGTGTTGACCGGCACCGGAATCGCGCCAAGCTTCACAGCACCCCAGAACAGCGCCACGAAATCGATCCCGTCCTGCATGCAAAGCAGTATCCGTTGCTCCATCTCGACGCGCGCGCGCCGCAGCGCATTGCCCGCGCGATTCACCCGCGCCGCCAGCTCCGCGTAGCTGTAACTCCCGTGATCGTCGATATACGCAATCTTGGCGGCGTGCCCCTCCCGCAGATGGCGATCGATAAAGTGATCCGCCGCGTTGTATTCGCGCGGAACCGCTACCCAATGCGCTTGCATATCCATTTGCGCATTACTCAGTTGCGGCGCGTCAACCCTCTTTCCTGATCGCTTCATCGCGGCGGGTAACTGCTCAATCGGGCTGGCATTACGTTTCAGGATAGTCTAAGAGTAGTGGAACTATATTGCATACAGACTTAACGATGGCAACCCCGTTAAAAGCCGCTCTCCCGCCGCCGACACCCGCCCAGCCGGCGGACTTCGATACCCCCGGCGCGATCGATCCGTATCTTCGCAAACTCGGCGAGCGCGTCCGCGACGCCCGCGCGCGCCATGGGATGACGCGCCGGATGCTCGCCCATGATTCCGGGGTCTCCGAACGCTATCTCGCCCAACTCGAGAGCGGGCGCGGCAACCTCTCGATCGTCTTGCTGCGGCGCGTAGCCGCCGCCATCGATGTGGAACTTTCGAGCCTCGTCCGCGAAGACGAGCCGCCGGTCGAATTCGATTTGCTGACCGAGCGGCTGCGCCGCCTCGATGAAACCGAACTCACCGAAGCCGCCTCGATCCTGGCGCGGCGTTTCGGCGACGCTGGCGCCCGGATGGAACGCGTCGCCCTCATCGGTTTGCGCGGTGCCGGCAAGAGTACCCTCGGCCACCGCCTCGCGCGCCGCCTCAACTGGCACTTTGTCGAACTGAGCCGCGAGGTCGAGCGCGAGGCCGGCGTCGGCGTTACCGAAATATTCAATCTTTGGGGTCAGGCCGCGTACCGCCGCTACGAGCGCCGGGCCGTCGAGCGGCTCGTGCACACGCGCAAGCACATCGTTATCGCCACCGGCGGCGGACTCGTCGCCGAGCTCGGCAGCTTCGAGCGCCTGCTCGCATCTTGTTTTGCCGTTTGGCTGCAGGCGACGCCCGAGGACCATTGGGAGCGCGTCGTCCGCAAGGAGGGCGACAACCGCGTCCGCGCCGGTGCCGGCCAAGCCCAGGCGATGGCCGACATGCGACGCATCCTCGCCCAACGCGAACGCCTCTATCGCAAGGCCGACGTGCGCCTCGATACCAGCGGCAAGAACGCCGCACAGTCGTTACGCGAACTGCTGCGCCTCGTCAGCAAAGCGCGCGCACAAGCAACCGCGGGCTGAAGCAACGTTGCATTTGACGGCCGGCTTAGACGTATGCATTATAATGCAAATGAACACAGTTAGACCCTGCTTATCGATCCGATCTGGATCGACGCTCGCGTAACTCCGCAAACCTTCGCTCAACGGCGGCGCATAATGGTCGATTTCAGAACCAGTCCGCAAAAGTATCGGCATTGGAAGCTCAGCTTCGATGGTCCCGTCGCGACACTCGCACTCGACGTCGCCGAAGATGGCGGCCTTACTCCCGGCTATGAACTTAAGCTCAACTCCTATGACCTCGGCGTCGATATCGAGCTCAACGACGCCGTACAGCGTCTGCGCTTCGAGCATCCAGAGGTCGCGAGCGTCATTCTCACTTCGGGCAAGGAGCGAGTCTTTTGCGCGGGCGCAAATATCCGGGCGCTCGGCTTGGCTACCCATTCGTTCAAAGTTAATTTCTGTAAGTTTACCAATGAAACGCGCAACGCGATCGAGGACGCGACGCGCAACTCCGCCCAGACTTACATCGCCGCGATCAACGGTTCATGCGCCGGCGGCGGCTACGAACTCGCGCTCGCGACTGACTACATCATGATGGCGGACGACGGCGCTACCAGCGTCTCATTGCCCGAACTCCCCTTGCTCGCGGTGCTTCCCGGCACCGGAGGACTCACCCGCCTCGTGGACAAGCGCCGCGTGCGGCGCGATCGCGCAGACGCCTTTTGCACCACCGAAGAGGGTGTGCGCGGCAAGCGCGCCGTCCAATGGCGCCTGGTCGACGAAGTCGTGCCGCGAACCAAACTGATCGAAGCCGCCAACCGCAAGGCCGCCGAACTGGCCGAACTCTCACCCCGCGCACACGACCTTCGCGGAATCGTATTGTCTCCGCTCGCGCGCGACACCACGGCAACCGGCTTACGCTACGAAAACCTCACAGTTGAAATCGATCGCGCGCGCGGCATCGCAAATATCATGATCCATGGACCCTCCGCGGCCGCGCCCGAATCGGTCGGCGAGATTCACCGCCTCGGCTCGGCGTTCTGGCCACTCGCAATCGCCCGCCAACTCGAAGACGCCATCTTGCATCTCCGTTTCAACGAGGAAACCATCGGCACCTGGGTATTCCGCACGCAGGGCGACCGGCGGCTCGTCGAATCCCACGATCTGGCGCTCGCGAATCATTCGCACGACTGGCTATTGCGCGAAATCACACTGTTCCTCAAACGCACCCTCGCCCGCCTCGACGTTACTTCGCGCTCGCTCTTCGCGCTGATCGAGCCGGGCTCGTGCTTTATCGGTCTCCTGCTCGAGCTCGCACTCGCGTCCGACCGCATCTACATGATGAACGGGCGGCGCGAGAACGACGAGACTCCCGCCGCGGCCATTACCCTGACCGGATCCAATTTTCGCCGCTTCCCGATGCTCAACGGACTCGCTCGAATCGAGACGCGCTTCATCGACGACCCCAATCATCTCGAAGAATTGCGCGGCCGCATCGACGACGACCTGCAAGCCGCAGAAGCCGAAGAGCTTGGACTCGCGACCTTCGCGCCCGACGAAATCGACTGGGACGATGAGGTCCGCATCGCGCTCGAAGAGCGCGCCTCCTTCTCGCCCGACGCGCTCACCGGGATGGAAGCGTCGCTGCGCTTCGCCGGTCCCGAAACCATGGAAACGAAAATTTTCGCCCGACTTTCCGCGTGGCAGAATTGGATCTTTCAGCGACCCAACGCCGTCGGCGAAAACGGCGCACTCAAACTCTACGGTACCGGGCGCCGCGCGGAGTTCGACCCGCGGAGGGTATGACAATGGCCATCGATTACGCTGAACGAATTCCTAACAACGTCCATTTATCCGGCAACCGCCGCCTGCAGCGCGCGCTCGAACAATGGCAGCCCGGCTTCCAGAGCTGGTGGGCCGAGATGGGTCCCGCCGGCTTTCAGGCGCGCGAGGTCTATCTGCGCACGGCCACCTCCGTCGATGCGCACGGTTGGGCCACCTTCGGCTTCGTCAAAATGCCCGAATATCGCTGGGGCATCTTTCTCGCCGACGCCGTCTCCGATCGCAAAATTGCCTTCGGCGATCACAAGGGCGAACCCGTGTGGCAGGAGGTGCCCGGCGAATATCGCGGCGCCCTCCGCAGACTTATCGTTACCCAGGGCGACACCGAGCCCGCCTCGGTCGAACAGCAGCGTCAATTAGGCGCCACCAGTCCGTCGCTTTATGATTTGCGCAATCTCTTCCAGGTCAACGTCGAAGAGGCACGTCATCTATGGGCGATGGCGTACTTGCTGCACGCCTGCTTCGGACGCGACGGCCGCGAGGAAGCCGACGCTCTGCTGCTGCGCCGCTCCGGCAACGCGGATAACCCGCGCATCCTCGGCGCCTTCAATGAGCAGACTCCGGACTGGCTATCGTTCCTGATGTTCACTTTCTTCACCGACCGCGACGGCAAATACCAACTCGCGAGCCTCGCCGAATCCGGCTTCGATCCCCTCTCGCGCACCTGCCGCTTCATGCTCACCGAAGAAGCCCATCACATGTTCGTCGGCGAGACTGGTATCGGACGCGTCGTGCAGCGAACCTGCGAACTGATGAAACTGCATGACACCGACGAGGTCGGACGCTTCGGCGGAATCGATCTGAAGCTGATCCAGAAGTACCTGAACTTCCATTACTCAGTCTCGCTCGATCTCTTCGGCGCTGAACTCTCGACCAACGCCGCCAACTATTTCAGCATGGGACTGAAGGGGCGCTTCAACGAGGAGTCCCGCGACGACGACCATCAGTTGAAGCATGCCTCATACCGGATCACCCAGATCGACGACAACCGCATCGTTCAGAAAGACCAGCCCGCTCTCCTCGCGCTCAATGAGACTCTGCGCGATGCCTACATTGCGGATTGCGCCCGCGGCCTCTCGCGCTGGAACAAGGTAATCAAGGCTGCCGGTATCGATTTCGAATTGCGCCTTCCGCATCGCGGTTTCCATCGCGCAATTGGTGCTTGCGCCACGGTCAAGCTCACGCCCGAGGGACGCTTGATCACCGAAGCCGAATGGGCCGCGCATCATTCTCAGTGGCTGCCGACGACCGACGAGCGCCAGTTCGTCGGCTCGCTGATGATCGGCGTCACCGAGCCGGGAAAGTTCGCCGGATGGATCGCGCCGCCCGCACGCGGCATTAATCACCAGCCGCTCGATTTCGAATACGTAAAGCTGTGAACGAGCACACGCTCACTCCAGGGTGAGCGTGACCAGGCGTCATCTTTTGGACGACGGAATGAACGGCGGCATGCCGGTATGCGCGGTAACCCCGCCGTCCACGACGAAGCTGGCGCCCGTGATGAACGAGGCTTCGTCCGAGGCCAGGAACGTCACCATGTTCGCGATTTCCTCCGGCTCGCCCATGCGTCCGATCGGATGTATCGCGCCCATCGTGCGGCGAAATTCGTCGGCGCGGTCGCCGCCAAGAACCTCGGCCACGCGGGTGTTGATGCCACCCGGACATACGCAGTTGACGCGAATCTTTTGCTTCGCGTTTTCAAGCGCCGCGGCGCGAGTGAGATTGATCACGCCGGCCTTCGCCGCATTGTAGGACGCCATTCCGTAATCGCCGCGCGTTCCCGAAATCGACGCCGTGTTGACGATCGCCCCGCCACCCTGCTTGCGCATAATCGGGACCGCGTACTTGATGCCCAAAAACGTACTCGTCAGCGTAACCGCCATCACGCGGTTCCACGATTCCAGCGTCGTGTCGTGAATCAGCGCGACCTCCGCCATCCCTGCATTGTTGAATAGTACGTCGAGCCGCCCGTACGAATCGATTGCGAGCTTGATCGTCGCCTGTATCGCTTCGGGATCGGACGCGTCCATCTTGATGAACGCCGCGCGGCCGCCCGCCGAGTTGACTTCATCGGTAACCGCTTTCGCGCGCGTTCCGCTCAAGTCCGCAATCACCACCGCCGCCCCTTCCTTGGCGAAGCGGCGCACCGTCGCGGCCCCGATTCCCGCTCCGCCCGCCGTCACGATCGCGACTCTTCCTTCCAGTTTACCCGCCATCTTTATCCCTTCGGCAGGCCCAGCACGCGCTCGCCAATAATGTTGTGTTGAATCTCATTGGTGCCGGCCGCGATCGTGCCGCGCCGCGCCGCCAACATCCGATGTGACCATTTGCCGCGATCGATTGCCCCTGACGCACGGTATTCGAACTGACTATACGGCCCCAGCAGCTCCATCGCGAATTTCTGGATGCGCAGGTTCAGTTCCGTGGTCCCCAGCTTCATCACCGACCCCTCGGGCCCCGGCGGCAAGCCGCGAAGCTGACGGGTTAGTTGGCGCAGGCTTGTGTACTTCAGGCCCTCGGCCTCGCACGCGAACGCCGCGATCCGCTCGCGCACGTATCCGTCTTCGATTGCCGGGTGTCCGTTGCGCTCGACTTGTTTCGCCAGTTCGCCGAGCTGCCGCACTTCCACCATCATGTCCGTGCGGCCGCCGTGAATCGTGCGCTCGAACATCATGTTGGTAATCGCGACCATCCAGCCCTGGTTCTTCTGACCCACCAGGTTCGCCTTCGGCACCATCACGTCCTCGAAAAAAACCTGGTTGAAGCCGCTCTCGCCGGTAATCTGGACCAGCGGTCGAATAGTCACTCCGGGGGTCTTCAGATCGACCAGTAGATAACTCAGTCCGCGATGTTTTGGTGCCGTGGTATCGCTGCGGCAGAGCAGCGTCGAAAAGTCCGCGTGATGCGCATTCGAGGTCCACACCTTCGCCCCGTTCACCACGAAATGATCGCCGTTATCGACCGCGCGGGTTTCCACCGCCGCCAGATCGGACCCGTGATTCGGCTCGGACAACCCCTGGCACCAGATTTCCTCGGCCGACGGAATCTTCGGGATGAACCGCGCCTTCTGTTCCGGCGTGCCCCATTGCATCAGCGTCGGTCCCACCCGCGCGATGCCCTGAAAATTCACCACCGGCGGCGCCTTCGCGCGATCGATCTCCTGATTGTAAATGAACTGCTGCATCAACGTCGCGCCGCGCCCGCCATACTCCTTGGGCCAGTGGATGCACATCCAGCCCGCGTCGTAGAGCTTGCGATGCCACCCGCGGCGCCGCTCGAACTCGCTCTTCGTATCCGGATCCGCCAGCTCGCCATCGTCACGCCAGTCGCGCGGCATATTGGCTTCGAGCCATCCGCGAAACTCATGGCGAAATGCCTCGTCCTCGTCGCTGTATTTGAAATCCATCGCAGTACCGTCAGCGCATCGTTAACGCGGATCGTTCGGGATCGCGCGATCCGTGAAACTCACTACCATGCCGAATGTGCCCCTGGTGTTGAGTACCAGCATGTCGGCACTCTCGGCTTCGATGCGCTGTCCTTTCGACTTCAGAAACTCCGACGCGCGCTTGAGGTTCAGCGTCTTGAACGTCACCGCATGAACGCCCTCGCCGTTGGCCTCCAGATCGCGCCCCTCCGGACTCGTCGCCGAAAGTGGTTGCGCCGCCTCCACCACCGTATCCTCACCGACCGCGATGAAGGCGCTGCGCTTGCGCCCCGGCGTCTCCGCTTCGTGCAGCAGTTTTCCCCCGAGCAGATCGACGTAGAGCGTCTTCGCGGCTTTCAAATCCCCGAACAGCACCGTGATATGCGACGTCCGATCGATGCCCAGTGGGTGATGCTCGCGCCACGGCGCCGTCGTCCATCCCGGCTGCAGCCGCGGGTCTGCGATGTAGTTGCCGCTCACCGCAAACTCGAGCAGCGCGTGCGTCTCCTTCGGATGTGTCCAGATGGCCTCGGCGCGCAGCGGCGGCTTCACTACTTTGCCCGTCACATCGTAGAGCCGCAGGTTGCGTTGCGTGAGGTCGACGGCCATCGCGCCCACGTTATCCACGTACCACGCGATCGAATGAAAGTGCTCGCCGAACCGCGCCAGGAATTTGCCGATCGGCGTCCGCTCCGCGTCCGGCACCTTCGCCAGCATCACCGGCTCCATCACCAGGTCTCCGATGAGCACCAGCGACGCCTCGCGCGCGGCCAGTTTCTCGTAGCCGTGATAGAACCGATTGACCGCGAAAATCTCGTCGTACCAACGGTCGCACGCTGCCAGATCCTTCACCACATGAGTGAGATGGAAAATCTTGCCGATTTTGAACATGGCGCGACTCCGCTCCCTTACTTCAATCCCAATGCCGCCAGCGGCCCGCGATCCGAAACCGGCCCGCGTTTGGTCCCCGCCGCCAGCTTCACCGATCCCGGCTTGCGCTGAAACGGATCGGGCAGGTCGATCGCCTTCGCATGTTCCTTCAGCGCCGGCATCACGTCCTCCGCGAACAGCCGCATGCTCGTGCGCCGATCGTCGTTCCCGACCGGCCCCTGGATGCTGAACATGATGAATACGCCCGGACGCAGCACGCTCAGAATTGTCTTGATCTTCGGGATCACCGTCGTCGGCGTTCCTGCGATGACTTGCAGGTTCTGCTCCACCTTCTGCAAGCCCGCGCGCAGCTTGCGCCGCACCTCGTCGTAATTGACCGCGCCGGTGTCACCCTCCTCCATGCTCTCCGTAATCTTCGCACCGCTGACGCCCAGCCAGGCGCTGGTCTGCTGCTTCGCCAGCATGCGGATCGCCCCCTTCGAGTTGTATCCGGGCGGCATCGTGAACTGCGGCGCGGAAAACGCGTTCTGGCCGCCGCCATACACGAAGTTATCCGCGATCGCCTGCGCCTTCTCCTCGCTCTCGGCGAGCACCGTCGGAATCAGGTAGCCGAAATTTTCCGGCCCCGCCTGGTAGCCCTGCTGCGCCGCTACATCGGCGTAATAATCCCACAGGTCGCAAGTCGGTCCGAGCTGCGTGCCCAGGCCGATATAGGGATAGCGATGTTCCGCGCACCATTGCACCGTCTCGGGGCTCAGTACGCCCGGAATCCACATCGGCGGATACGGCTTCTGATACGGCAGCGCCCACGGATTTACGTGCCGATAGTGAAAATGCTTGCCCTCGTAACGCCACGGGCCCGGCCGCGTCCACGCCTGCACGATGAAGTCGTGCGCCTCGTTGAACATCTCGCGGTTGTACGCCGGATTCGCATTGTTGAAAAACTGCTCCGAGCCCGCCCCGCGCACCCATCCCGTGACCAGGCGCCCGCGCGAGATCAGATCGATCTCCGCCAACTCCTCCGCCATCCGCAACGGATGCTTGATCACCGGCAACGGGTTCCCGATCAGCACGATCCGCACCCGCTTCGTCCGATACGCCAGCACCGACGCCTCCACGTTCATCACCGAGCCCATGCAAAACGGGTTGCCGTGATGCTCGTTGAGCGCCACCGCATCGAAGCCCAGGTCTTCGGCGTAGCAGTACTCGTCGAGATAGTAATGATAGTCGTTGGCCGCCTTCTCGCGATCGAAAAAACTGTTGGAGACCGCGAAGTAGCCGCGATTGCGTAGAATCTCTTCCTCGGGCAGCCACCGATATGGTCGTTCGGTGAAATAACCTACCTGCATGTCATCTACCTCTCGATTGTCCGTCGTTTACGCCGCCAGGAATTTCCTGACCGCACGATCGAACTCCGCTGCGTTCTCAATTTCCGGACGATGGCCCGCGCCCGCGATTTCCACTACCTGCGCACCGCTGATCGCTGCACGATACCCATCGATACACCCGCGCGGCACCACCCCGTCGCGCGTGCCCCACACCAGCAGCGTCGGAGTTTTCAGACCGCGCAACAGGTGCGGCAGACTCGGGTTGTGCATGAACGGCTCCCAGCCGATCCGCGCCGTTTCCGCTCGCGCGTCCTCGAAAGACTCGAACCGCTCCGGCGTCATCTGGCCGCCGTAAATCTTGGTGTACTCCGGCGTATTCGCCGGATCCGCGACCGTCGCCATCAGATGGCGCCGTACCGTCACCGCGAAGAAATCCATGATCTCGCCTTGCGCCGGTTTGATACCCATCGGCGCCACCAGCACCATCCGCGAGAAGATCGCCGGATCGGCCGCGGCCATCTCCGCTGCGAGGTAACCGCCCGCCGAGAAGCCGATCACATCGATCGGCTCGAGCTTCATCTCGCGCAGCACCTGCGCATAAAAGCCGCCGAGGTCGCGATAATTCATGATCCAGTCGATGCGCGGCGTCTTGCCATACCCCGGCTGCTGCGGTATCAGCAGCGTGCGATCTTGCGCCAGCTTCTCATTCCACCCCATCCAGCCCGGATAACCCAGCTCGTCGTGCAGGATCAGCAGCGGTTTGCCGGAACCTCCCCGCACCAACGCCAGCTCGGCGCCCGCCGCCTTGACCGTTTCTTCGATGAAGTTTGCCAATGGTCTCCTCCTCGGGCTCGTCATTCGATACCCGGGCCGCAGATTTCGTCGCTCCCGTTTCATTCATCGCAAGAACCCCTGACGAGTGTCAATCAATCAGTCCCCGCTTGCACCGCCAAAGCGCCTGATGCCTATGATGCCGCATCTGGCGCACCGCGCTCACGAGGTGATCATGGAATATCGAAGGCTCGGCAATTCGGGCTTGCAGGTTTCACTGGCCGGTCTCGGCTGCAACAACTTTGGCATGCGCATCGACGCGGAACAGACCCGCGCCGTCGTCCATTGCGCGCTCGACCAGGGCATTACGCTGTTCGATACTGCCGACATCTACGGCAACCGCGGCCAGTCCGAGGAGATGCTCGGTAAGGCGCTCGGCAATCGCCGCCACGAGATCGTGCTGGCGAGCAAGTTCGGCATGTCGATGGGCGACGGGCCGTACAAAATCGGCGGCTCCCGCCGCTACATCATGGCGGCCTGCGAGGCCAGCCTGAAACGCCTCGGCACCGACTATCTCGACCTCTACCAGATTCATCAGCCCGATCCGCTCACGCCGGAAGAGGAAACTCTCTCAGCCCTCGATTCCCTCGTGCGCGCCGGCAAAGTCCGCTACCTCGGAAACAGCAATTACGCCGGATGGCAGGTGGCCAACGCCGCGTGGACCGCAAAGTCCCACGGCTGGGCGCCCTATGTCTCCGCCCAGAATCAGTACAATCTGCTCGATCGAACTATCGAGAAGGATCTCATGCCGGCCTGTCGTGAGTTCGGCGTGGGCATTCTCCCCTTCTTTCCGCTCGCGAGCGGCTTCCTCACCGGAAAATACCGCAAAGGCGAGGCACCCGCCCAGGGCACGCGCTTCGCCGCGATGCGGCGCCTCGCCGATCCGATGCTCACCGACGCCAACTTCGCGATGCTCGAGCATCTCGACGAATTTGCCGGCAAGCGCGGCCATACGCTGCTCGAACTCGCGGTCGGATGGCTCGCGACGCAGCCCGAGATTTCAAGCGTGATCAGCGGCGCGACCAGCCCCGATCAGGTCAAACAAAACGCCACGGCGATCGATTGGCAGCTCTCCGCCGAAGAGATGGCCGCAGTCTCCAAATTAACTCGCAAATAATCGGTGGCGGCCGCTCAGATGGATTTGCGGACGGCTCATCCGGACCAACCGTGGCTCTGGCGCGCCGACTGGGCCGCCGGCGAAATCCATTCCAGTCCCAAGGTAAAAGCGATCTTCTTCCTTCTCTTGACGATATTCTGGAACTTCTGCACGTTCTCGGCTCTGGCCAGCCTTCGCAGCAACGTCGATCCGGATCGCTCGAAAATTACCGCGTGGCTGATGCTGTTCCCGCTGATCGGCATTGGCCTCCTGCTCACCGCGATGCGTGCGTTGCTCCAGTGGCGCTTATACGGCGAATCAACCTTCCAGCTTAAATTGGTGCCCGCAACGATCGGCGGCGCGCTCGAGGGCGTCATTCGCTCCTCGCATTCGTTGCCGCCGATGCGACCGGTGAAGCTCCACCTTACGTGCATCAACAGCGTGCGAGGGGGTGATGGCAAAATCACCGATCTCCCCATCTGGAGCGATCAGCTTGAAGTGACTACCGATGGTGCCGGCGTTATTCCAGTCGCCATCTACATTCCACCCGGATGCCGTCCGACCGCGACAGAGCCTCTCGACGATCGCGTATCCTGGAAGCTGATAGTTTCCGCTACAGCTAACCCGGTGTCCTATCGCGCTAAATTCGAGGTGCCCATTTTCGCGACGAGCGAGACTTCCGCAAGGGCGTCCGATGCGGACGAATTGCGCGCTCAGCGCGACGCCAGGGTCAACGCTTTTCAGCCACCGGAAAAATCACGCATCCGGGTCGCCCTCGCCGCCGACGGCTCGACCGAAGTTTTCTTCTTGGCGTTTCGGAATCCCGCAGTCGCGCTTGCGCTGCTCGGCTTTCTCGTCCTGTGGATCGGCCTGACAATTATACTTTTCAAAGACCACGCGCCGCTGATTTTCAGGATTGCTTGGCCATTTTCGGACGTATTGATCGGAATCTGGGTGCTGTCGCTGCTGTTCGGCTCGACCAGCGTGCACGCCCGCAACGGCGATCTCACGATCGTCTGGCGATTGCTGGGGATACCGCTTTGGAGCCGCCATCTGTCGCTGTCCGAAATCGATGACATCCGATCCGGATCTGGAACGTCCGCCGGTAATACGGTCTATCGGCGAATTCAAATCCATCGTGCCGGCAATGCTGCGATCAGCTTCGGCGACGGCATCGCCGACTCGATCGAAGCAGACTGGATCGCGTCCACCATCGCGAAGGCCGTCGGGCTGTCCGGTAGTGCGAGTGATCGGGCGAAGAATTTTCCCGCTCGGCCTCCGCTCAGCGACTACCTCCGCAGCCGCTAGCGGCGCTCGCCCTGTCGCAGCACGACTTGCCCGCCCCCGATCCTCAAGGAACAGGCGGCTTAACCATGATGTGAGTTGTCACGACCGCATCGGGATGATTCATCACGGCAAGCGCGATCGGCCGCACCGATGAGTTCCCGGAGGTGGGCGTGATAACGCCGACCGTATAACCGCGGCCCAGCCGTCCCCCGATTGATGCGACCGCATCTGCGAATCCGTTGCCGCTGGCTGGAACAATGAACGCCTGACCACCTGCCGAATTGGCTAACTCATTGAGAGCCTTCGCATCTACCCGCTCGACATCGTCTAACGAACTCGCCGCTTGCTGATCGGTGGACGGTTCACCGATTCCGATAACATAGATTGGTACATCTTGTTGCCGAGCTAGGACGGTTACCTGCGCGAGCGTCGTATTGCTCGTATTGTCGATCCCGTCAGTAATCACCAGCAATGCGTTCCGTGCATAGCGCGCCCGCTGCAGGATTTGCAGACCGTCAAAGATCGCATCGTACATACTGGTTTGGCCGAACGCGCGAAGAGTCATCAGATGACTCGCCACGGCCGCATGATCCGTGGTCAATGGCTGGAGCAGATACGGACGCCAGGTAAAGGCGAACATGAACAACTCGTCACACGGGTCGGATTTTGCCAGGAAATCGACCAGCGCGGAACGAACGGTTGGTAGCTTCAGATACATGCTACCCGACGTATCAATCAGGAGGCCAATCGTTACCGGCGCTTCCATAGACGCGTGGAAATAGGCAATCGGCAGAGGTATTCCGGATGAGTAAGCGACAAAGTCAGCCTCTTTGATGCCGGAAATCGGTCCACCGGATTTGTCCGCGACAGACACTCTCAATTCGAGGTAGCCGGGCTTTTTAGCGATCTGAGGGGGCGCCTGGAATCCCGGTGACGCTATCGGAGCCATTGCGCACGATGCGAAATGAGTCGCCGCAATTGCCGCTGATTGTGCGGCGAGCGCCGCGGTTGCCGCTGATTGAGCAGCGCGCCCTCGCGCGTCCGTCACTTGCATATTCGCGCAACTCGCTAGCATGAGCAGCTCCGCAATGGCCAGCAAATATGACGAAGCTGTACGCTTCCCGAGCGTTGGAGAATTTGTCGCCATGCCCGGAATTAGCATCGCGAGCGTCTCTCCCTCAAATCCTCGCACGCGCGATTCTCGCACGACTTGGCCGCCGACCCGAGCATCGCGAGCGCCCGCCATGACAACGTTATCCCAGGGCGAAGCCCGCATCTTACAAACGGTAAGTCTGAAACCTCATCATGATTGACGCTCGCGTTGCTCGAATACCCGGCTAAGTTCTGCGGAAACCCGGTCCTGTCGCCGTCAACCCATTACGAGATTTTCCCAGGGCGAAGCCCGCATCTTCCAAAAGGGAAGTCTGAAACCTCGTGAGGTTTCAGAAAGAAACTATAGTTCTGCGTTCCTCAACAATTTCCTTCACGGGACCTTCCGGGCGGAAGCGCGTCACTTCCGCCCGCTCGCTGCCTATGCCTCGAAGCGGAACTCCCCGTTGCGCCGCACGATATGTCCCGACGTCGGCCCTGCGAAATGTGTCCCGATCACCGTCACCGGCTTGTCGCAGTAACGCTCCACGAAGGCCTTGCGCGTCTCCGATCCCATCTTCGGATCCGTGTCGAACTCGCAGATCCACTCCGGATGCGCGATCTGAATCGGATGATGCATCATGTCGCCCGTAATCACCGCGTTCTCGCCGCCCGACGAAATCCGCACGCTGGTATGTCCCGGCGTATGCCCCGGCGTCGATTCCAGCACCACCTCGCCGCTCAGCCGATGCCCGTTATCGACCAGCTCCGCCCGCCCCGCCTCGATTATCGGACGCACCGAATCGTCGATCGTCATCTTGAAATCCGCCATCCCGTCGTATTTGTTCCAATGCTCCCATTCGCGCTTGACCATCAGGTACTTCGCCTTGGGAAACGTCGGCACCCACTTGCCGTTCTCCAGCGTCGTGTTCCAGCCCACGTGATCCAGATGCAGATGCGTGCACAGCACCATGTCGATCGAATCGCGCGTGATTCCCGCCTTCTCCATGTTCTGGATAAACGGCAGATGCAGATGGCTCCAGTCCTTGAAGCCCGGCCGCGTCTTGTCGTTGCCGACGCAGGTATCCACCAGGATGCGCTTGCCGTCCGTCTCGACCAGCAGCGCGTGGATGCTCAGCTTGAAATTTCCATCCTTGGTGAACGGCTCGAGCCATGCCCCTTCGCATTTGACGTTATCGGCCACCGCCTCCTTCAGAATCATCGTGCCCGGCCACACCGGCTCCTGTTCTTGCAAACGAGTGATATTGACGTTGCCGACTTTCCAGCTATTCATTTTGATCTCCTCCCGCATTGAAGCGTGCGTCTTCCGTGCTGTGCACCCTAACGCGGTCGAGGCGCTTTCGGCAATCGTAAAGCCGGCTCCCTCAATGTCATAGTTCCGTAGTAAGGAAGGCTCGGGACCGTTATTCAAGCGGATTGCGAGTCCGGCGCTCCGTCAGTCGAACGCGTGGCGGTGTAAACCTAGTTTGAGTTTGTGCTCGTCGACTTCTGTGTCGTCGTGCTGCTGCTCGAGCTCGGCACGAAGCCTGTGCTGTTGGTGGTCGTCGACTCGTGCGACGATTTCTCCGTCGTCGTGGCAGGCTGAACGACAGTTTCTCCGCACCCCATTCCAGCGGCGCCCATCAATATCGCAAATGATCCTATAGCGGTGTAAGCGACAGCAGTCCTCATTATCTTTCTCATTCTTCCACGGTATCAGGATCAAATGCCTACTACGGGCTTATATATTGCGGTTCGACGCTCTTGGTTCCTAACATAACCAAATAGGTATTCCGCAAACGCGGCGGTCACCCTCTCTCTTTATTGAAAGCAAAGTGGCACGCCCGTGGAATCCGGCCCCTCAGTTGCGATCGCATTTCAGCACTCGATCGATCATCGCTTTGAATTCGCGTGTCACCGGCGATCGGAAAAATCGCGTTCGCGTAAAATAGGGATCACCCGATTAGAACCATTCGTATTGCAATTGGCGGCTCCCGAATGGTTCGCCGATCATGTCCCAGGCGAGCTTGAACAACTGCACACGGTCGCGCGCCGAGAGATCTTTGCCACGTAGATATTTCTCCAGGTACGCCGCGATTTCCGGATTGGCGAAATCGTTTTCTGTCGGCGTCATGATCAACCCACTGCCGCAGAGCTGGCGGATAACTTCGGCCGCACGCATCTGCGCTTGCGGCATCAATATAGTGATACAGTTTGGCGCGTACCGGCGACGGGCCCGCCCCGCTTCGCCCGCCCCCCCCCCAACTTCGCTTGGCGATTACGCCGCACTTGTACTAGCTTTGGGCTCCGAATTAATAAGCTGCTTCGGCGGTGACGGAAATCGCTGAAGTTCAAGCCAAGGAGCCGATTACGATGGCAATCAATACCGTCACGGGCAAATGCAACGCGCGCGACCTCGGTTTCACGCTCATTCATGAGCATCTCACCGCCGGCTTTCCCGGCTGGGAATTCGACAATCGCGGCTTCAACCGCAAGTCGGAGGTCTCCAAGGCCGTCGATCGGCTCAAGGAAATCAAAGACCTCGGCGTCAACAGCTTCGTCGATCCCTGCCCGATGGAACTCGGACGCGATCCCGAATTCGCCGCCGAAGTCGCCGAAAAATCCGGCGTCCGCGTCATCATCGCAACCGGCCTTTATAATGATGCGTTCGGCATCCCCCAGCATTTCCGCATGCTCAGCGCCGACGACATCGCCGACGTCTATATCCAGGAACTCACCGAGGGCATCGGCAAGACCGGCATCAAGCCCGGCCTCATCAAGACTGCCACCGGTGGCATCCCGGGCATGTCCCTCGACACCGCCATCACCGCCAATGAAGAAAAATGTCTGCGCGCCGCCGCCCGTGCGCAAAAGAAAACCGGCGCTCCGCTGCTCTGCCATAACAGCGAAAGCTCGCCCTTCGGCCGCGAGACCCTCGATATCTTCAAAGAGGAAGGTGTCGACTTCAACCGCGTCCTCATCGGCCATGCCTGCGGCGTGGGCGACATGAAGTACTACTTCGACATCCTCAATCGCGGTGCCTGGATCGGCTTCGACCGCTTCGGCCTCGAGCCCATCGCGCCCGACAAGATGCGCCTCGCCTCGCTGATCGGACTGCTCGCCGTCGGCTTCGACCGCATCATGCTCTCGCAGGACGCCGTCGGATGCTGGCTCGGCCGCACCTTCCCCGCGATCGAAAAGATGATGGAGGCCGCCCCCAATTCCAACTACGCGCACGTCTGCAAACACATCATCCCGCAGATGCTCAAGGCGGGCGTCTCGCAAGAAAAGATTCGCACCCTCACGGTGGACAACCCGCGCGCGTACTTCGGCGACTGAACCCTGGGCGAGCTTGCGAGCCGAGCTAACGGGTCTGCGCGGTGCGTTAAGATTCTTAGTCTCGCGGCAATTCGATCGAATCGGCAATGGCAGGGAGCGCAAGCTCCCTGCCATGCCTTAAGAGCTCATTGTCCAACGAGATTTCACAGGGCGAAGCCCGCATCTTCCAAACGGGAAGTCTGAAACCGTCATGATTGACGCTCGCGATGCTCGGGTGGTCGGCCAAGTCTTGCGGGAAGGGCGGTATCCTGCGCATATCGCTACCGTCTTCCATCAAACGGGAAGTCTGAAACCTCGCTGAGGTTTCAGTTTCCGGAAAGAAACTAAGGTTTTGCGTTCCTCAACCACTGGATTACGCGCGGAGGACCGCGCGAGATACTTCGCTTCGGCAGCCGCCGCTCAGGATGACGCAAGGGGCCAACGGGCGATAACCGATGGAGATTTATTGTGGAGAACGGCGCCGCTAAAAAACCGATGCTCGCCGGCATCAAGGTCCTCGACTTTTCTCAATACCTCGCCGGCCCCACGGTCACCCGCCTGATGGCCGAGATGGGCGCCGACATCATCAAGGTCGAGCAGTCCCCGATGGGCGATCCGTCGCGCATGCTGCCCGCGATCAAGAACGGCCGCAGTGGCTATTTCGTCCAGCAGAATCGCGGCAAGAAAAGCCTCTGTCTCGACTTCTCCAAACCCGAATCGATCGAATTGCTTAAGTCGCTGATTCCCAAGGTTGACGTCGTCCTCGAAAATTTCGGGCCGGGCGTGATGGAAAAGCGCGGACTCGATTATCCCTCGCTCAAAAAGTTAAACCCGCGCATCATCCTCGCTTCGATTTCGGCCTTCGGTAAAACCGGCCCCCTCAAGCACAAGGTCGGCTACGATTTTATTGCGCAAGGCTTCGCCGGCATCATGCACATGACTGGCGCCCCCGACGGACCGCCGATGCCCGTCGGCCTCGGCATCGCCGACGTCAGCAGCGGCGTGCACGCATTTTCCGCGATCGGCTACGCGCTTTTCTACCGCGAGCGCACCGGCATCGGCCAGCATATCGACATCTCGATGGTTGATTCGCTGTACCACATGCACGAAGTCAATCTTCAAATTAATTCCATCACCGACGGCGCGTTCGTGCCGCATCGCTTCGGCGCGCACCATCCCCTTATATGCCCCGTCGGCGTATTCAAGGGCCCGCAGGGTTATATCGTTTTGCTCGTGCTCGATCGTCAATGGCCGGCGCTTACGCGCGCGATGGGCCGTACCGATCTCGAAAACGATCCGCGCTTCTCCAGCGGTCCGGATCGCGGGAAAAACCAGGTCGAGTTGATCGCTATCATCGAACAGTGGATGGCCGCGCAGGGCACCGACGAGGCTGTGCTCAAGGTCTTCGAGGAATTCCGCATCCCGTCCGCGCCGGTGATGAGCATCATCGATACGCTCGCGCATCCGTACTTCAAGGCGCGCAACATGGTGCGCAAGATCAAGGATCCGCTCCTCGGCGAAGTGACTATTCCGGGTTTCCCGCTCAAGTTTTCGGAATTTCCCGAACTGCTCGACCTCGTCGCCCCGATGCTCGGGCAGCACGGCGCCGAAGTGCTCAAGGAAAACCTCGGCCTCTCCGATGCTCAGATCAAGGGCCTCACCGATGCCGGCGTCCTGCACTCCGAACGCAAGTAGTATCCCGCGCCGCCCGCGCGAGTGACTATTCGCTCACGTTCACGAAATGCAATCGCAAAGGGGCGACCCACCTCGATGGATCGCCCCTTCGCTTCTACTATGTATTCGCGCTCAGGCCGCGTGCGAATGCGCCGGCATGTCCAGCGCCGACGGCTGCAAATTCGGCCGTCTTCATCTTCTTCAACTCGGGCATTACCTTCTTCGCGAACAACTTCAGGCTGCGCTCGACCTCGTCGAACGGCATCCCCGCGTAGCTGAAGTTCATCATCACGCCGTTGGCGTCGATCGCGTCCTTGATAAACGCGATCTTCTCGATCACCTGGTCGGGCGTCCCCCACGGCATCAGCTTCGCGAAGTCCGCCGCCGCGGTGTCCATCCCGTGCTTCGCGATATACTTGCCCACGTGGCTGTAAAATTCGTAGCTCTTGTGCTTGCCGAACTGCTCCGACGTCATCTCATAGTGGCGCATCGCCGTATGGTAGTAGGCGGTGATCCACTTCATCGCCTGCTCTTCGGCGCGGTCCTTGTTCTCATCGACGAAACAGAACCCGCCCGATAGCGGCTTCGGCGGCTGCGTCCCGCCGTTAACCTCGTGCCACACCTTGTGGTAAATCTTGAAATCTTCCTTGACCACGTCCCACGGCTTTTGCGGAATCACCAGCAGCCCGACCCCGAGCTTCGCCATGATCGGCATCGATTCCGGCGAGACCGCCGCGGCATAGGTGCGGCCCTTGAACGATCGTGCCGGGAACGGACGGATATCGCGGCGCGGCTGCTTGGTGTACTTGCCGCCTTCCATGTACCCCTTCTCCAGGCTGTTCAGGATCAGTTCCGCATACTCCACGAATAGATTGCGCCCTTCATTCTGATCGAGGCGGAAGCCTTCGTACTCGTTCCGCGCAAGGCCCCGGCCCAGTCCCAGGATAAAGCGCCCGTTCGAAATGTGGTCGAGCACCGAGATCTGTTCCGCCACGCGAATCGGGTCGTGCCACGGCAGCACCACCACCATCGATCCCAGCTTTATATGACTGGTCTTGCCCGCCATGTACGACAGAAACTGCAGCACGTCGGGACACATTGTGTAGTCGTCGAAATGATGCTCGACCGACCATACCGAATCGAAGCCGAGCGGCTCCGCCATCTCGCACAGCCGCAGTTCGTTGCGATAGACCTCGGCGTCAGAGATCGCGTTGCCCGGATTTTGAAATGCAACTCCATAACCTACGTGCATGGTATTCCTCCTCCGCCGATCGCGATTCATTTTTATGGTGCTTCGATTGGCCCTGGTATGACCGGCGGGTGTCATCCGGGACGCGTAAATCGAAATTCACTTATAGCAGCCTCCGATGGAATTCCGGAAACGTCCGCCTCCGCTAAATCTCGCCCCGATCTCCCGACTTGTCATCCTGAACGCAGTGTAAGGATTTCGCGCGGCCCTCCGCGCGCCCAAAGAGCGGGAGAGTCGTTGAGGAACCCAAAACCTTTATTTCATTGAAACCTCGCGAGGTTTCAAACTTCCCACCATGGATAGATGCTCGCGATGCTCGGGTAGTCGGCCAAGTCCTGCGCTCGCACCGTCATCCTGAACGAAGTGAAGCATCCCGGGCCTTAGTGCGGTTTTACTGGAGTGTTTCGGCGGCGCTCGTTTTATCAACCCACGCCCGACGAAGCCATTCGCACTACCAATTCGAGCGGCCATCCCAACAGAGGTTTTCACAGGGCGTAGCCCGCATCTTCCAAACGGGAAGTCTGAAACCTCTATGAGGTTTCAGCTCTCCTGAAACTATAGCTCCGCGCTCCTCAACAACTTCTCTTCGCCGCCCCTCCAGTTTGCCGATTGTTTTGGGTTGGCCGATACACTAAATAATTCACGCAACTCCGTCTGCGCGATCGCGAATCAGGCGAATTCATTGGCTTTCACCGTATTTTGAACTTTGGCACGATGCTCGCTCCTGCTCCGCGCCGTGATCGCGTACCACCGCCCGGTATGCCGCCCGGTGCCGTCCGCACCGAGTCTGCGCGAAGCCGCCGCGATTTCGCCTCCGCCAGTCACCGCCGCGGTTCGCAAGATCGCATCGGAAGATCAATAATGTTTATGAGGAAATTCTCCGGCGACTCATCGGACCTCCCATTTGAGCGGCCGACTCGGCTTGGAGAATTCAGGAGCCACCGCATTGAGTAGCGCAAACACCGCCGCCAAATCATCGTCCGATTCCGCGATGCCGCGCATGCGCATCGCGCAGATCGGGCCCCTGTATGAACGCATACCGCCCAAACTTTACGGCGGCACCGAGCGCATCGTCTCCTACATCACCGAGGAACTCGTGCGCCGCGGCCATGACGTGACGCTCTTTGCCGCCGGCGACGCCGAGACCAGCGCCAAACTCCATCCGGCCTGTCCCCAAGCCCTGCGCCTCGCGGGCAAGCAGGACCTCGGCGCTTTCCTGCAGCTCCCGATGCTCTCCGACGTTTATGAAAACGCCGACGACTTCGACGTCATCCATTCCCATATCGATTACTGGTCCTTCGCCTTCGCCCGCCTGGTCAAAACGCCGACCGTTTCCACCATGCATGGCCGCCTCGATATCGAGGATCTCAAGCCCGTCTATTCGCGTTACAAGACCGTGCCGCTGGTCTCAATCAGCGACGCGCAGCGCCCCCCGCTGGCCTTTATGAACTGGGTCGCGACGGTTTACCACGGACTGCCCCGCGACCTTCTGACTTACAGCAAGGGTCCCGGAAAATATCTCGCGTTCCTCGGACGCATCTCGCCCGAAAAACGCCCCGACCTCGCCATCGACATCGCTTGCAAGGCCGGCCTCCCGATCAAGCTCGCGGCCAAGGTCGACGTCGCCGACCGCGCCTACTTCGAGCAGGTCATCAAGCCGCGCCTGTCGCTGCCCGGCGTCGAGTACATCGGCGAGATCGACGAATCGCAAAAAAATGAATTCCTCGGCAACGCCCTCGCCCTCATGTTCACCATCGATTGGCCCGAGCCGTTCGGCCTCGCCATGATCGAGGCCCTCGCCTGCGGCACGCCGGTTATCGCGCGTCCCTGCGGCTCCGTGCCCGAGGTCCTGCGCAACGGCGTCAGCGGCATCATCGCCTCTGAATTCGACGACCTCGTGGCCGCGGTCAAGAACATCGACACGATTTCGCGCGAGGGCTGCCGCAAGGAGTTCGAGACCCGCTTCACCGCCGACGTGATGGCTGCGCAGTACGAGCGCATCTATCGCGACCTGATCGGCGCGCGCCGCAACGGCTCGCATCCGCATGCGCGCTTTGGGGACGGACGCTCGGCCGCGCGGTGAAACGGCCCCGCCCAAGCGGCCGGCTCGCCTCCCGATCCGGCCGCCGCCCATCCCTCCCCAAGCCAGCCGAAACCGTCCTCAAGGTCGGTTCCGCCTTCTACGTCCTGGCCTCTTCGCTGGCCTCGCGACGCGTCACGCGCGTGCTCGCCGACGGCCACAGCTTCGCGATCTTCGACGCCGGCGGCGACATCGTCGAATCCCCCCTCGAAGCGCTCGGCCTCTTCCATCGCGATACCCGCTACCTGAGCCGCTTCGAGCTGCGCATCGCCGGCCAGACGCCCTACTTTCTCAATTCCTTTCTGAGCGACGACAAGGCCCAACTTCGCGTCAACCTGACCAATCCCGACCTCGGCGATCATGGCGGCATAATCGATTTGCCGCGCAACTCAATCCAGCTTCAACGCAGTTGGACGCTCGGCCCGGCCACGCTCTTTCATCGAATGGTCGTGCGCAATTACACGCAGGCCCCGGTCGCGCTCGAACTCGAATTCCGCTTCGGCGTGGACTTCGCCGATCTCTTCGAAGTGCGCGGAATCAAACGCCTGCGCCACGGCGCGACGCTCCCGCCCGAACGCCGCAAGGACCGCATCAAGTTTCTCTACCGCGGACTCGATCGGGGATTGCGCTTCAGCGATCTAACCTTCAAGCCGGCGCCGACCCTGCTCGACGCCGCGCACGCCGCCTGGTCCCTCAAACTCGCCGCCGAAAGCGCCATCACCCTCGAGCTTCGCATCCGATGCGGCAATCTGGCGGACCGCGGCTTCGAGCCGCTCCGGCCAAAGAACCTCCCTCGGCTCGACTCCTCCGTGAACTTCGACCGCGCCCTCCAGCTCCGCCGCGCCGAGATCGTCCACACCGAGGCCGGATGGGCCAAAGTCACCGCCGGCAACGAGATGATGAACTCGCTCTTCCGCCACTCCGAATGCGACCTCATGTCGATCATGTCGCAGGACGCCGCCGGCACTTACATCATGGCCGGCATCCCCTGGTTCGCCACGCTGTTCGGACGCGACAGCATCATCACCGCGCTGTCGATGCTGCCCTTCAGCCCCGCCGTCGCGGCCGGGACGCTGCGCATGCTCGCGCGCTTTCAAGGCGCCGAGGTCAACGCCGATCGCGACGAGCAGCCCGGCAAGATCGTCCATGAGTTGCGCTTCGGCGAGATGGCCGTGCTGCACGAAGTTCCCTTCGGCCGCTATTACGGCAGCGTCGATTCAACTCCGCTCTTCCTCTGGCTGTTCGGCAGCTATGTCGCCGCTACCGGTGACTTGAAGCTCGCCGCGCAACTCTGGCCCCACGTCGAGCGCGCCCTCGCCTGGATCGACCAATACGGCGACCCCGACGGCGACGGTTACGTCGAGTACCTGCGCGAGACCCCGCAAGGCCTCGCCAACCAGGGCTGGAAGGATTCCTTCGACTCGATCTCGCACGCCGACGGCTCGCTCGCGCGCCCCCCGATCGCGCTGTGCGAGGTTCAGGGCTACTTGTACGCCGCCTTCACCACCGTCGCCGAGGCCGCCGCCCGGATGAATCGCAACGCCATCGCCTCGCGCCTCTCGGATCGCGCCAAGGCCCTCAAGGCCGCCTTCACCCGCGATTTCTGGCTCGACGACGAGGGCACCGTCGCGCTCGCCCTCGACGGCGACAAGAAACCCTGCCGCGTGATCGCCTCGAACGCCGCCCATTGCCTCGCCACCGGCTTGCTCGACCGCGATCGGTCAGCAGTGCTCGCAACCCGCCTGATGGCCGATGACATGTTCTCCGGATGGGGTGTGCGGACCCTCAGCACCAACGCCCGCCGCTACAATCCGATGAGCTATCACAACGGCTCCGTCTGGCCGCACGACAATGCCATCGCCGCCCTCGGACTCGCCCGCATCCCCGGCCGCGACGGCGCGTTGGCCATCATGCGCGGCATGTTCGACGCCGCGATCGATCTGCGCGGCGGCAGCCTGCCCGAACTCTTCTGCGGCTTCCCGCGTGAGGCGCGCCTCGGCCCGGTACCCTACCCGGTCGCCTGCCATCCGCAGGCCTGGGCCGCCGCCTCCGTCATGATGATGTTGCAGGCCATCCTCGGTCTGCACATCGACGGCTTCGACGGCCGCCTCGTCATCGATTCGCCGGTCCTGCCCGACGGCCTCGGCGCGCTTTCAATCGCGGGCATGCGCGTGGGCGCCGGCGCGGCCTCGTTCATCGTGCGCGGCTCGTCGAAAGGCGCAACCGTCGAGATCACCGAGAAACGCGGCCCCATCAGCATCGAAGTAAAAAGCTAACCCCCCCCCGCGGTTGTCACCTGCGCTCAAACACCGGCCGATCGATCCGGCTGAAGTCATCAGCCCCATCCGTCATCCTCAGCCTGCGAAGGGTCTCGGTTCTTTATGATTGAGCACGCACCGCATGACTTGGCCGCATCCCGAGCGGCGCGAGCGTCAATCACTGAAAAAAGTCATCCTTGTATGTGGAGTATGTGGATTCTGATCGTAGCAAGAAGGAGGAGCAAGACGAGGCGGGAGACCGATGTCATTCAAGGCCGGTAGAGGCCGTCGCTCAGCAAGGATCCCCGCCTCGTGTAAAAGGGGGCG
>JBEKJC010000020.1:0-105068 GCA_050011435.1 Binataceae bacterium (SeqCode) | reverse complement strand
CTCGGGAATGGCCACCGAAACTTCTCGAACAACTCAGCTTGGCAGCCCGCCTCTTTGGCAGCGCGATTGAACGCAAGCAGGCAGAAGCGGACCGGCGAGCAACTAGCGCTCAACTCCGGATTGCGTCGCGCCGAAACATGATGAGCGAACTTGTCGCTTCGCTTGCACATGAGATCAACCAGCCTCTGGGTGCAATCCTGAGTAACCTGGGAGGTCTGGCGCGCTTGCTCGGGCGGAACAATCCGGAGCCCGCGATGGCCCTGGCTGCGGTCAACAATGCGATTGAAGACACCAAACGGGCGGCTGAAATCATTCGGCGCGTCCGCTTCATGTTCAAGGCTAATTCCGAACATAAAACAGCGATCAGCATTGGCGCGTTGGCCGACGAAGTTGTGAGCCTGGCTGCCAGTGAGGCAGCGTTGCGAAAAATTCGACTGCTCATCGAAGTTTCACCCGCGGTCAAACGCGTACGCGGCGATCGCATTCAGCTGCAGCAATGCATGCTGAATCTACTTATGAATGGCCTTGACGCGATCACCGAGAGCAACTCTGAACTGCGCGAGATTCTGATCAAAATCGCCCGGGAGAAACCCGGATGGGCCGGTATTAGCGTGCGCGATAGCGGCGCTGGCATTGACCCTTTGGTCGCGAACCGGCTGTTCGAGCCATTCGTTACGACCAAGAGCACTGGGATGGGATTGGGTCTCCTTGTGACCCGATCGATAGTTGAGAATCACGGCGGCAAGATCTGGGCAACGCCGAATCCCGATCGGGGCACCACGTTCACCTTCACGCTGCCCCTTCAACAAAAGAGACAAACCGGCGCGACGAAGGGCGCCAGATGACTGAGATTATGCTTCCCTGGGTTGGGGGAGCTATACTGTCAGACCTGGGCCCGGGTCGGAAAACGCACACGCTTTGATCCGGAACGCATGGCCGGCTGTATGCGACATTGGTGTAATCGTATGGCCCTCGTCTTCTATCCGCTGTGCTCGGTTCGCACCCACGCGGAACGAAGCTGGAGGATTCCGGACATGCGGACGAGATCCGCGAGCGAGTCGGCCTTCATTTTGCTCATTACGCGCTCGCGATGCGCCTTGACCGTCCGCTCTGTAGTTCCCAACTCGGCTCCCACCTGTTTGTTCAACAGACCCGTCGTGATTAGGGCGAAGACTTCGCGTTCGCGGGGCGTGAGCGCTCCCAAGCGCCTTTCGACCTCGAGCCGTTGGGCTTGCTCGGCACGCCGATTACGCGTTAGATCGGCGCCACGAATTATCGAGTTCACCAAAGCTTCTTCGTCGAGCGGTTTTTCAAGAAAATCCACCGCACCGTTCCTCATCGCATGCATTCCGAGCGACAGATCGCCGTGACCGCTGATGAACACGATGGATGCGAATGGAACCGAGCGATGTAGTTCCGCCTGAAGCTGTAATCCGTTCATTCTCGGCAGGAAATTGTCCACGATGATACAATCGAAGGCGCTTGTATCAGGGACCTTGAGAAATTCCTCCGCAGAGCTATGTGCGACGACCTGAAAGCCCACGCAATCGAGCTGGAAGACCAACGCTCGCCGCAACCGCTCGTCGTCTTCAATTACGGCGACCCTCACGGGCGGTGTCACCGCGCGAGAATTGCAGTCCGGGTCGTCTTTTGACTTGCTACTTCCGACAGGAGTGTTCGCGATGGGGACCATCCCGCCTCCCAAGAGTTCACTGCTGCGAGACGTTAACGGAGATTACCACTCGTTCACTTAATAAAACAACGGGATGTTGGTCTGATATCGACGGTTCATTGCCCGCACATAAGATCGCTACGTCGTCGTAATGCAATTGATGATTCGCATTTCGATCGCTCACTGCGGGCCGTCAACGCGGTATCAAGTATGGCGAAAAGAGTCGGAGATTGAGCAAGAAGAAAAAATCAAGAAGAAAACGAGCTAGGGTCGCTGATATCCGCGACGTCGAGCCGCCAGCGCAGCAGTCTGGTGCGGCACGAAAATCTCATCGTGAGGTTCGATTCCTCATGTGGCTGCTGCCGCTAGCGATCTTGACAGTCGTCGCCGTCGCATTTTGGGCGCGATCGTGGCGTGAGTCCGTTCATCCCGTGATTGCGTCGAACCCGTCTTCCATGCTCGGCGCGAAGTTCGTGGGATCTGCTGACTGCGCGACCTGTCACGAACGCGAGAATACCCTGTGGCGCGGCTCGCATCATCAACAGGCTATGCAATCGGTCGCGAGTTCCACAGTGTTGGGTAATTTTAACAACGCGAGCTTCGTGAACGATGGGATCACTTCAACCTTCTTTCGACGAGACTCGAAGTTCATGGTCCGTACTGACGGTCCCAACGGCGCCCTTCGCGATTACGAAATCAAGTACACGTTTGGCGTATATCCGCTGCAGCAGTATCTCATCGCTATGCCGGCCGGACGCTTGCAGGCGCTCGGGATCGCATGGGACAGCCGCCCGCGCGAGCGCGGGGGACAGCGTTGGTTCTTTCTCTATCCAGGCCAGAGGATCTCATTTTCTAATCCATTGCACTGGACCGGTATCGATCAAACCTGGAATTACATGTGTGCGGACTGCCATTCGACGAACTTGCGCAAGAACTACGAACTGAGGACGCGTACCTATGCCACTACCTATGCCGAGGTCGACGTAGCATGTGAGGCATGCCACGGCCCCGGATCGAATCATCTCTCGTGGGCGAAGAAACAGGACGATTGGAAGAAGTACGATGGAGATCACGGACTAACTATCGCACTCAGCGAACGCAACGGAATCGGATGGTCAATAAATGCCACTACCGGCAATCCCCAACGCAGCGTGGCGCGCACCTCGGAGCGCGAAATCCAGATGTGCGCGCGATGTCATTCGCGCCGCAGTGAGATTTACGAGGACTCCGTGCACGGCCAAGCCGTGGACGATGACTACCGCGTTGCGCTGCTCGATCAAGATCTCTATTTCCCGGATGGACAAATCAAGGGAGAAGTTTATGAGTACGGATCGTTCATTCAGAGCAAAATGTTCCACGCGGGCGTGACCTGCAGCGATTGCCACGAACCTCATAGCCTGAAGCTTCGAGCCGACGGTAATAATATCTGTCTTCAATGCCATTTCGCTCCCAAGTACGATTCACCGAAGCATCACTTCCACCCCATGGGATCACCCGGCGCGCAATGCGTCGAATGTCATATGCCGACCCGGACTTACATGGTCGTCGATGAGCGGCGCGACCACAGCCTACGGCCTCCGCGACCAGACCTATCCGTAAAGGTCGGCACACCCAATGCGTGCACCAATTGCCACAAAGATAAATCCGCCCAATGGGCATCGGCTGCGACGGACAAGTGGGATGGGCGCAGACCAGTCGGCTTTCAGCATTTCGCTGAGGCGCTTGACTCGGGGGTCCAGCAGGCGCCGAGCGCCCGGCAATCGCTGACCAGCCTCCTCGCCGATCGCGATCAGCCCGCAATCGCCCGCGCCACGGCGCTTTCCATGCTCTCTACCTTCGCGCCCTCTCCGGCCGATGCTGCCGTTCGCGCCGCAATCACGGACGCTTCGCCGCTGATCAGACGTGCCACCCCTCGGGCGCTTTCGAAGTCCGACCTCACCGTCGGCGCAGCAACTCTCGCGCCGCTGTTGAGCGATCCGGTGCGCGCGGTTCGGATAGAAACTGCCGAGGTGCTCGCCGGTCGGCCCGGGGACACGCTGCCCGCCAAGGTCGCGAAGTCCATGGACGGCGCCACCGATGAGTACATCGCCGCTCAGGAACTGAACGCCGATCGACCAGAAGCCCATATGAATCTGGGATTGCTCTATGCGCGGGAAAATCGTCTTCAGCAAGCCGAAGACCAACTCAAAACCGCGTTGTCACTCGATCCCGCTTTTGGACCCGCGGCGGTCAACCTCGCCGACCTTTATCGCGCACAGAGCCGGGATGCGGAAGGTGAACAGGTCCTCGATGAGGCTATCGTTCGTTCACCGAATGATGCATCTCTTCAATACGCACTCGGGCTATTAAAAGTACGCCGGCAACAGGGCCAGAACGCTTTGGATCTTTTTGCCACCGCAACGCGACTAGACCCCGGCAACGCCAGATATTCATATGTATATGCAGTCGCCCTGAATGATAGCGGCCAGACCAACGCCGCGATTGAAATACTCGAACGCAATATCTCAGTGCACCCTTATGACCGCGATTCAATCGCCGCACTGGTTAGCTTTTGCGATCGGGCTGGCAAATCGGTCGAAGCGCTGAACTATGCCCAACGCCTCTATGAACTTGATCCAGATGATCCACAAGTGCGGCAGATGCTCAAAGCGCTGAACGGCCAGATCCACCACTGATCGCGTAGTTGGATCGAACGAATTTGGGATCGGTCCGACCAGGTCGTTGAGCCGATCGCGGACCACGCTTCAACTCCGCCCGTTCCCTCCAGTAATGTTCGAGTGCTCGCTTGAGCCGCCGGCAGTCTTCTGAGACTTGGGAGACTCGCAAAACAGTGTCCAAAGCGCGCCCTTGCCCAAGGACTTGTCGATCTCACCCAGGGCGAAGTAGATTCGAACACCAGACTTATTCCCAGGGCCCAGGCGAGTAACCGACAGAGACTCGCCTGAGCAATTACGTAGTGAGCCGCCGCGGCGAAAGTATCCACTCGATGGCGCGCCTCGAGAAGTCGTTCGAGGAAGCCAAGCAACAGCGCGATGGCGCCGTAAATAAACGTCTTAACGGCGACCGCTAAGATTCGGCGATATTGCTGTAGGTGGCGCGCGAGCGGCGTCTCGTCGAGTATGAGTACCGCCTTGGCAGCAAACAGCGCCCCGACTACGGCCTTGGAAAATGCCGTTACCTCAATGGAGAAGGTTGCAAGCGCCAGCTTGATGATCGAAAGCAAGAGCAGGAAGCAGACCAGAAAAAAAATAAATACCGGCCAAGCCGCGATGAACTCCCGGCAGAACCAATTACCGACTGACTCAAATTTGCGCAGTACGCGCTCCAAAGCAATTCCTCTCCTTGCGCATCGGTCAATTGCGCGAGTATAGCCACTTGCTTCGATCAGCGAGGTTTCATCGGTTGCTCCTTTCCGCTCCGCTTATCGCAAATGGAGAAACAACACCGCATTGTTGACTGATCGACATTATGTTCAGCACGGTCAGGGTCAGCTATAGTACTAAGGTGCAATATCGTTCTCCGGGGAAATGTACGAACCTGCGACGGCTTTTCCAAAGAATCCAAGAATAAGCGTCAGTAAGGAGCGCGGCTATACGAAAACTATTGGAGACGGAGCGGCTGCCTTGAAACCATATGCACGGTGCGCTTCTATTGCACCTCAAAATGTTCGATTGATGAAGTCCCAACGGGCACGGAGGACTCAGCCAGCACTGACATGAATGACATCGCGACCCAATACGACGCATGGGCACTGGCATCGGTTATGGCTCTTGCGATGCTCATCGCGTGGCGCGGCGGCAGGTGGATCGGAGCGATAAATGGGGCGGCCCAAGCCGAAACTCCAAACGCAAAGCCCGATCTCGCTTCATCGAGATTAAGCGCGTGTCTTGCACTGCTCAGCCTGCTGCTGGGGTTCACCTTCTCGATGTCATTGAGCAGGCATGAGCGACGAATATTAATGGTCGTTGCTGACAGCAACTCGATCGGCGATTTTTACACCTGCGCTAGTCTGGTCAAGGATCCCGTTCGAACAAAGTTGCAAGAAGTAGTCCGGGAATACGCTCAACTTCATCTTAGTATGGCGCGCCAGCGAATGGATCGGATTAGTTGGGAAAATGCGCTCCAGCGCAATCAACTCCTGCAGTCAGAAATGACGAACCTGGTGTCAGAAGCCATCACCGGCGGCACCCCAATCGCGGTCTCGCTCACGAATACTCTGAACGCCTTGACCAGCGCATCGGCCTCTCGCCTCAATGCTGCCGAGGATCGAGTGCCGGGAACCGTGGTGCTGCTTCTCTTTGTGTTCGCAATCGTCACGACGATGCTGGACGGGTCAGTGCAGGGCAGCCGCAAAACCGCTTCGCCCATAGAACTCGTCGGAATATTGAGCCTCATTGGTCTCGTCACGCTCGCAGTATATGTCACGCTTGATTTGGACCGGCCGGATCGTGGTCTCATCACCGTCTCTCAGGCTTCGATCGCTCGTCTGGTTTCATCTTTGGGAAGATGATGCTGAGAGTACCCCGTTTAATCCAGTGCCCATTCCCGCAACCTGGATGTCACCGGAACGGCGGTGTTCGCATATTTGACATGAGGTAGGTTATGAAACGGCAATCCGCAAATGAATATTTCTCGCGCTCAAATCGCATCAGCTTTCGTCTGGTCGTGTTTAACTTCACGCTCCTCGTGCTGACCGGAATAGCTAACGCTCAGAGCGGTGACCTCTATATCTATCCTGCCAAGGGGCAGAGTCAGGCGCTGCAGGACAAGGATCGCTATGAGTGCCATTCCTGGGCGGTCAAGCAAACCGGATTCGATCCCAGCAGACCTTCGACGGCCGCTGCGAGTGCCGACCAAACCAAGCCCTATCAGACATCGCAGCCCCATGTTGTCAAAGGGGCGGCTCGTGGTGCGGCGCTTGGCGCCGTTGGCGGTGCTATAACGGGCAACGCAGGTAAGGGCGCGGCCGCCGGCGCCGCCATGGGCGGCCTCGCTGGAGGATTCCGCCGCGTCGACGAAAAAAGACAGCACTCCAGTCAGCAGCAAGCCAACGCCCAGGCCGCGAATAGCACTGCTCGGAATTCCTACAATCGCGCGATGGCGGCTTGCCTTCAGGGACGCGGTTATACGGTCAACTAGTCATGTCGCCAACCGTACAACTCGTCGATCAGGGATTTCGCCTCACCTTTCTTGTTGGACTTCATCGAGTCCCGATCGGCAAAGGCTATTGCCGGAAGATCATCGCAACCAATGCCACGATTCTGAGCGGCGCGAAATCAGCGCCGCCATCACAACGGCCAATGAACGCATACTGCTGCCGGATTGCTCCCCCAACGTGCGAATATTTTGCCGGTATTCCAGCGTACCGAGCACCAGCGAGGATAGACCGATGCTTACAAATGTCAGCGCAAACCGGCACGGTCCGATCACGCGATTTTCGCGCCAATTTATTGGCTTTTCGAATTGAGGACCTGAGTTCTCACTCGGCTGTCGGGCGGCGAGCGAGCAGGTACAGCGCGACAGCGATCGCCAGAATGGCGCCGGCGTTGGCGCCCAGATCGATCATCAGTTCCTGGAATTTGTTTGGCGAGAGGGTGTCGCCCGTTACGCTCATCTGGGCGCCGATAGCCAGGATACGCCGGGTTGCTGAGATCGCCGCGATGAACAGGAACGGCTGCAAGGACGTCGCGCGCTCCTGCAGATAGGAAAGCACGGTCCGCAGCACTTCCATGATGATCATCACCAGTAGCAAGTCGTTGACCAACGTGACGACAGCCAAGGCGAACCCGGTTGCGCGCAGGTTGGCCGGAAAGGCGACCAGGCTGTACCCCAGCATCCCCATCGCCGCCAAAAAAAACACCACGCCAACCAAGGCGTAAACAATCGCATCCGCGGCTTCGAGGGCCGGCACCAGCGTCTGGTGGACGTGTCGCGCGCCGGTGGGCAATTCGTGATCGGTGGACCGTTCCATCCGCTGCATCATACCCGCCAGCGACCGCAACTACACCTGCGACTGTAAAGGCCTCGATTGCGGTGAAAAGTCGCGAATCCTAATTTTTGCCGCCGCGATGCGCTACTTCAGCCGGCTACTTCGGCGTATGGTGTCGGACGTTAATCCAAAGCCCGGAGGAACCCTAAAAATGGCAGGAATATTGGACGGGAAGATCGCGCTTATCACCGGCGCCGGATCCGGTATCGGACGCGCCACCTCTAAAATCTTCGCTCGTGAGGGCGCCCGCCTCGTGCTCGCTGACGTAGTGGAAGCTGGCGGGCAGGAGACCTTGCGCATGGTGAAGGATATTGGAGTGGACGCGATCTTCGTCCGGACTGACGTCGCCAAATCTCAGGACACCGAAGCGGTCGTGGCAAAGGCCGTAGAAAAATTTGGGCGGCTCGACTGCGCATTCAACAATGCCGGAATCGGAGGAGCGGGGCGGCTCACGTACGAATATAGCGAAGAGGAATGGAATCGCGTGATCGCGATCAACCTGACCGGCGTATGGCTTTGCATGAAGGCGGAGATCACCCAGATGCTCAGGCAGAGCGCAGGCGCGATCGTCAACACCTCGTCGATCATGGGACTGACCGGCGCGATCCGAGTCCCCGCCTATACCGCGGCGAAGCATGGTGTCGCGGGCCTGGCGAAAGCCGCGGCGCTGGAATACGGACGGCACGGCATCAGAATCAACGCTGTCTGCCCTGCGCCGATCTACACACCGATGCTGATGAGCGCGTTTGAGAAACGTCCCGATATGGAGGAGCGCTACGCCCGCTCGGAGCCTTTGAAGCGCATCGGCCAACCCGAAGAAGTCGGCGAGGCGGTAGCCTGGCTATGCTCCGATCGCGCTTCCTACGTCACTGGGCTGCCGATGCCGGTCGATGGCGGCTACATGGCGCAGTAGTCCGCGCGTGCACGCCGTTTAAAAAACCAACGTCGGTTCGTCGTTCTGACTTGCGCAGCGCGGCGCGATCAGACCAGTCCCGTGGGAAGGCGATATACCCGGGCGGCGGTTCCGCTGAAGAGCGCGGACTTCTCGTCAGCGGAGGCGCCGGCCGCGAGACGCTTGCAGGCATTCCAGAAGACGGCATAACTGCACCAGCGCTTTTGCACCGGGAAATTACTCTCGAACATGCATCGGCGCGCGCCGAATTGTTCGACGCATACCTCGACGAAGGGGCGCCATGCCGCTGCGATCTCCTCCGAGGAGAGCGGCGCAGCGCCCCCCTCGGTCTTAGGTCCCGACCGCCGAACCGGAAGCGCCCCGAGTTTCACGTGGACATTGTCGTGACGCGCCAGCGCCGACATCCCCGCGCGCCATTCGGCAAAGACCTCCGTCGCGCGTCCCGCATTGGGGCCGCCCAGGATCGGGCTGCCGAAATGGTTCAGCACGATCGGCGTCTGCGGGAAAGCGGCGGCGAGCGCGGCGACTTCGCCCAACTGCGGATGGTAAACCCAGGCATCGAAAGTGAGACCGAAGCGGGGCAGGAATTGGAATCCCTCACGGAACCGCGCATCCGCGAGCATCTCCGGACGCGGTACCGTCTTGTGCACGCGTTCATCGGCATCCCACGCGGTCGAAAAACGGATTGCGTGAAAGCGACCCCCGCTGGCCGCGAGATGGGCCTCGAAAATCGGCTCGACCCGCGATCCGAGCATCAGATTGACGTTCCCAACCATCGCGGCGCACGCGTGCGGTGGTCCGAACCCGCCACTTGCACTCATCGCCGCCACCCCGGTTACGAACTCGGTCTCACCCAGCGAACGAAGCTCTTCCGGTCCGTCAGCTCGGTACATCGAACCGCACTCCTCGAAGACCGTGGCCCGGATGTTGTGGCCACTCGACAGATCGGCGAGCAACTCGGGAAAGAGATAAATGTTGCCAGGGTGACTCCACAAGTGATGATGTGGATCGACAATCGGCAGCTTTGGCTCAAGAATCTCCTCACGGTGTTGCGCCAGCCACGCTTCATTAACCCGGCCCGAGAAATCGGCTCCAGACGCCATAGCTCAATCCCCTTTCGCACAAACCTCGTTAATCCGCGAACGCCACGCTACGCCGAATCCAGCGAGACGACAAATTGCTTGGTGTATAGCAATAAAGCGCCGCTTCGATGGTAGCGGATGTGAGTCATTTGATAAGGGATACTTAAGTCACTCGATGCGGGGGTCAAAGATTCGCTATGAAGACTAAACGAATGGGACGAACCGGTCTCAAAGTCGCGGAAATCTGCCTGGGCACGATGACCTTCGGCAAGCAGTGCGACGAAGCGACCAGCTTTGCCATCATGAACGCGGCAAGCGATCTCGGAATCGATTTCTTCGACACGGCCGACGGCTATCCGATGGGCGGCACGCTCGAAACGGTCGGGGATACCGAAACAATCGTCGGCAAATGGCTGAAAGGCCGGCGCCACAAGACCGTACTCGCGACCAAATGCTGGGTGCCGATGGGCGTGGGTCCCAACGATGGCGGGCTCTCGCGCAAGCACATCTTCGACGCCGTCGAGGGCAGCCTGCGCCGCCTGCAAACGGATTACATCGACCTTTATCAGGCGCATGCGCCCGATCCCGACACGCCGCTGGATGAGACGCTGCGCGCGTTCGACGATCTCGTGCACCAGGGTAAGGTTCGCTATATCGGCTGCTCGAACTTCAAGGCCTGGCTGCTCGCGACGGCGCTCTCGATCAGCGACAAGCATGAACTTGCGCGCATGGACTGCGTACAGCCCCGCTACAACATACTATTCCGCGAGATCGAAAATGAGCTATTGCCGTTGTGCCACCATAACGGTATCGGCGTGATTGCTTACAATCCCCTGGCGGGTGGATTCCTGACCGGTAAATACAAAGCCGGCGCGAAAGCACCGAGCGAGACCCGGTTCGGTTTTCTGTCGGGACGCACTCAGTCCATCTATCACAAGCGCTACTGGCAGGATGCTCAGTTCGAGGCGGTGGAACATCTGCAAAAGTATTTCTCGGAGCGCAACAAATCGCTGACTCAAGTGGCTATAGCCTGGGTCTTGGCTCAGCCCGATGTCACCTCGGCCATAGTCGGTGCAACTTCAGCCGCGCAGTTGTGCGAATCGGCACCTGCCACCGAACTGGCTCTTGACGCGGATGAGATGGCGACCTGCAACGAGGTATGGTTCAGGCTGCCGCGGCTGAGCGATCCCGCAGTTGCAATGCGCTAATTGAGACAGACCGAATCACGAGCCTCAAGGCCAGTGAGCAAATACTATGTATGATCTCATCCTGAAGGGCGGATCGCTGATCGACCCATCGCAAGGTCTGAGCGGCGTTCACGATATAGCGATCGAGCAGGGGATGATTGCCCGCATCGCGCCTGTGATTCCGCCCGAAGAGGCGAAACGTCTCATCGAGGCGAATGGTCTGATCGTCACCCCCGGTCTGATCGATCTCCACGCTCACGTTTTCGAAGGATTCACGAGGTTCGGGGTGAATCCCGATATCGCGGGTGTACACGCGGGCGTCACCACGATCGTGGATGCGGGAAGTTCGGGTAGCGCCACCTTCGAGGGGTTCACCCGGCATATTCTGCCGCATTGTCATACTGAGATTATTCCATTTCTGCATATCTGCCAGACCGGCCTGGCGACGATCCCCGATATCATCGCTGAGGGCAGCATTGATTTTGATAGGACCTTGCGCGTGGCCAACCGACACAAGCATCTCATCCGCGGGATCAAGGCACGGATGGTGTCGCCTGCCCTTGAGATAATGGGCATGGAGATGCCGCGCCTGGCCAGGCGCGCCGCTCGCGAAAGTGGCATCAAGCTGATGGTGCATATTGGCGACACCGAGAAGCGTTACGATCCGACAGTGATCAGGCGATTACTCCCTCTGTTGGAAGAAGGCGACATACTAACCCACTACTTCACTGCGAACCCCGGCGGGGTCCTGGACGGCAATGGACGCTTGGTGCCGGAGGCGTGGGAGGCGGAGAAAACCGGCGTCTGGTTCGATACCGCTCACGGGCAGATGAACTTCAGTTTTGAAATCGGCCGCCGCATTATCGACCAGGGCCTGTTGCCACATTGTATCAGCACCGATCTCACCGTGCCGGGACGCATCCGCACGGTACATAGCATGACCGAAATGATGACGCGCTTTATCGGCTTGGGATTTACGCTGGCTCAAGTGATTACCATGTGCACCGCCAATCCGGCGAAGGCTATCGGACTCGGCGATCGGCTGGGAAGCCTCGCAACCGGTCGGCAGGCGGATATTTCGTTATTGCGCGTCCAGGAAGGTGACTGGACAGTGCATGATGTCCTTGGCGCCAGTCTGCGAGTCGGCCAAGCCGTGATGCCGGTGCTGACGTTGAAGCGTGGGGAAGTGTTCACTCCTGAATGGGGTCCACGTTCGTGGGGCTGGGAGCCTGATCCCGGACCTTCCGGCGCCGCGACCTTCAAGAGTTGTTGCTAAAGTTAGGCGGGAAGTACATATCCACTAATCATCCCGGTTCAGAAATGGTTGCGGCCCGCCGTTGCCGGCGGGCCGCAACCCCGGATACGATTGATATTGCCTTTACTACTTGCTCGCTCCCGCGTGCGCCCGACCGAGCCGATCCTGCGGATAGGCAAAGGCGGGATCGTTTTTCAGTACTGGCAACACCTTCTCGGCGAAGAGCTTGAAGCTGCGCTCGAGCTTCGGATACGGCAATCCGCCGAAGGCAAAGGTTCCAATGACATGTTCGAGCGCGACCGTCTGATGGATGTAGCGCAATTTTTCGAGCACTTGTTCCGGGGTTCCCGCAGCATGCAGGCTGCGGAAAAACTCAATTGCTTTGACCTTGGCCTCGGCGTCCGCCTGCAACTTACTGTAGGTCTTCTCGAGCTTGGCATAAAACTCATAGCCTTTGACGCCCCTGAGATGACCGTCGGAGAAGTGATAGTGATTGTCGATCGAGTCCCACATCACTTCCAGATGACGATTGCCCAGCTCGGCGGCCTCACGCGCATCATCGGATACCAGTATGTTGAGCAGCCCAATCGGTGGCCGCGGCGTGATGTTGTTCGCCAGTGCGGTATCGCGATAGCGCGCGTAATCCGCCGCGGTGTCTTCCCAGCTGCGTTGCGCGATGATCAACACGCCCAAGCCGAGCTTCGCCATGATCTCCGCTGATTCAGGACTCACGCTCGACGCGTAGAAGCGGTTCTCCGGATGGGAAATCGGCCGCGGGCGGATCTGCATTTCCGGAATCTTGTAGTACTTGCCATCGAACGAAAAGCTCGGCTGGGTCAGGCCCTTGCGGATGATGATCGCGCTTTCAACGAAACGGTCGCGCGCCTCTTCCATGTTGATGCGGAAGCCGTTGTACTCGACGGTTGCAGCGCCGCGCCCGAAGCCAAAGATGGTCCTGCCGCCCGAGACGACATCGAGCAACGCGATCTTTTCCGCGATTTCGACCGGGTCATGCCAGGGCAACACGATGACCGCGGTGCCGAGTTGCAAGCGCTTGGTGCGGCCCGCGACGTACGACAACAGTTGAGTCGGATCGGGCGACATCACGTAGCCGGTGAAGTGATGGTCGAGGGCCCAGACCGAATCGAAGCCGAGTCCCTCAGACATCTCCATCAAGGACAGTTCGTCCTGGTAGGTTTCGAGGTCCGGTTTGTCGCCGAAACTGGTCAATTGGAGCGTCATTCCGACTTTCATTTGGGTCTCCTTTGTCAGCCGGGCTGAATTATTTTCTCCACTTTAGAATCGGAATGCGCCAAAAAGCAAAGTGTTTCTGGGGCATCGCCGCCGCCAGCATCGATTTTGCATTTTGCAAAAATGGGTTTGTTTTGTAAAAAAAGATTTTTTTGCGTTTCGCTGTCTCGCCCGGATTGTCGGAGCCATAACTCCTTGAAGGATTATACTCGATTTAGGACCTCGTATTTCGCCGGCATCCTGCCCTTCGCACAACTTTTCGCATGAATCGGGAAGCCGCGCCGCGCTAGGTCAGTTTTGCGAAGGATTTCAGGAGGCGGCGGACGGAGGCGGAGTAATCCTCGTTCACGGCGTTAGGCACGATAATGGGTAGTTCGGCGCCGTGCTTGCGATACTGTTCGAGACGCTCGAAACATCGCGATTCGGGACCGACCAAGGCGAGGGCGTCGATCATCGGCTCGGTAACGGCGGCGGCCATCGCGGCGGCGTCGCGACGTTTAGCCGCGTCCATGATCGCATTGGCGGCGGATTCGAAGCCGCTGCGCGCGATCAAGCGATTGTAGAAAGGCAGCGCACCGTAAAAGGAAAGCCCGCGTTGCGCGGCCGCATACGCGACTTTGAGATCGTTGTGCAAAAAGACCGGCAATCCGACCGTGGCGACGACGGCGGAAGGCTTGCGGCCGTATTGTTTGGCGCTCTCGTGCGCGACGTCGATCGATTTGCGCATACGCTCGGGCGTACAGAGGTAGAGCATCAGGCCGTCCGCGAGTTCACCGCCGAGGCGCGCGGTTTCGAGGGCGAGGGCGGCATAGTAGATGGGGATGGGCTGCTTTGGTTGGCGGAACTTCATCCCGAACATCGCGGTTTCGCCGCCTAGAGTCGCGTGGATAATCTCCGTATCGCGGCGCAGGCGGTCGCGTGCGTTGCCCATCTCGATTCCACGAGCTTCCAGGGCCGGGCGATGGCTGACACCCAAGCCCAGGATGAAGCGGCCGACGGCGGCGTCCTGCACCATTTCGGCGGCGGCGGCGCATAGGGTGGGTTCGCGCAGATAGATGTTGACGATCCAGGTGCCGATCGCGATGCGCTTGGTAACGCCGGCGACGGCGTAGGAGCACATCAGGGCGTCGTTGTTGGCTTCGGGGATGAAGATGCCGCTGAAGCCGGCGTCCTCGACCTCGCGCGCGAGCTGCAGGAACTCCGGATGGGGAATACCGGACATGGGCGCGAGTGAAAATCCACATCGAGCCATGATGGTCTCCTAGGGCGATAGACCCGCCAGTAAAGGCAACTTTAATCAAGTGGTCGAGGAACGCAAAACTATATTTAACTGAAACCTCAACGAGGTTTCAGGCTTCCCATTGGGTCGTACGCTCGCGTTGCTCGATTGTCGGCAGAGACGGTCGAGATTACGCGCGGAGGACCGCGCGAGCGGCATTCCATGCCGGCGGTGGGCCACGCTCACGTTGCTCGATCGCGCGATAAGCGGCGCGCGGATGACCGCGCGAGATCCTTCGACTCCGGCAGCCTTCGCTCAGGATGACGGAGGGGGGGAGCCGCCGCTCAGGATGACGCAAGGGGCCAACCGACGATCACCGGCGGTTTCCGCAGGACTTGGCCAACCACTCGAACAACCTGCCGATGAAAGGGTTTTCGCAGGGCGAAGCCCGCATCATACCAACGGGAAGTCTGAAACCTTGTGAGGTTTCAGCGAAATAATAGTTTTGCGTTCCCTGACAACTCCCCCCTGATATCGCCCGGTATAAAATCCTAACGTGGCGGCTTGTTGGTGCGGCAGGAGGCGAGCGCATCGGTGGCGCGCTGGGCCTCGCGGCGCATCAGTATCAGGTCGGTTCCATAGAGCAGGAATTGGGCACCGCTTTCGATCGCCGACTGCATATTCTCGGGCTGGTTGACTGCGGCGGCGTTGGCGATGCCGCGTTCCTTGCACAATCGATGAACTTTGTCAGTCGCGGCCCGCACCTGCGGGTGCCGGTAATCCCCCGGTACTCCAAGACTCTGGGCCAAGTCCTGATGACCGACCAAAACGAGGTCGATTCCCGGCACGAGCATTTGATCGAGGTTCTCGACGGCTTCCCTGGTTTCGATCAGGACGGCCAACAGGGTATTGGAGTTGGCATGTACCATCGCTGCCGCCGGGTCGACGTCTTCATAGTTAGTACTGGCGCCAAGATAGATCGCCATCCCGCGGCGACCCTCGGGATGATACTTGGCCAAGTCGATGAACCGACGTACTTCGGCGCCGCTGCGGGCGTGCGGCAGGATCAGGCTCTGACAACCGCTGTCGAGGAGCCGCGTGACCCATTCGTATTGGAGATCGGGGATGCGCACGATCGGTGAAATCCCTGCGGCATGAGCATGTGCGACCATCGCGGTGACAGTTTCGAGGCTGTAGTCGGAATGCTCCATGCAGATCATCACGAAATCCATTCCGGTGGCGGCCAGCGTGTAGATAACGCCGCGTCCGTGCGTGCCCCACACGAGGGTGCCGAGGGCGACGTCGCCCGCCTTCAGTGTCGCTCGTAATTTATTGATTCGCATACCAACCTCCGGCGCGAATTTGGTTATCGTGCGGCCCGCGCGATTATGGGATCGGTGAAGCGCGGAGTCGCGGCCCCCTCAGGCCTGGGGCAAAGCCTTGATGACGTCGTCGGCCTTGGAAACTGTGGTAAGCATCCCGAGCACGCCGGCCAGCGCGGCGCGATGGCCTTCTTCGGAGAACGTCGCGCAGCAATCGTCGGGAATGACGACATAGTATCCGCGATCGACGCCGTCGCGCGCGGTTCCCTCGACGACTCCATCAGTGGCTATTCCGGTAAGCACCAGATGGGTGATGCCTTGAGCGGAGAGAATCGCTTCGAGCGGGCTCGCAAAGAAGGAACTGACGCGAGTCTTGGTAATGACAACATCGGAAGGGTGGGGTGCGAGGTCGTGATGGATTTCCGCGCCCCAGGCGCCGTCCTTCAGAATCTCGTTGGTCTTCATCGACGCAAGTATCGGGGTATTTTGCGGCGCGTCGAGGTAGTCGGGACGATAGGCATGGCGCACGTGAATAATCGGAATCTTCGCGCTGCGACCAGCGGCCGCGAGGCGCGCGATGGTACTGAGTACGTTGCGCTCCTTGATCAACCTGGCCATGGCGCCGCCGCTCATTGCCGCCATTTTGCCGTTTTCGTGAACGATATCGTTCTGGCAGTCCATTATGAGGATTGCCGTTTTGCCCTTCGGAAGGGTAAGTGTCGCCATAAGGTTGAACCTCGGTTGAGTTTTGCTCACACGTAACTCGTTGCGCTGGATATCGCAACCGGGCTAAGAGAGTGCGATCGGCGGAATCGCGAGGAGAACAAAGAAATGATTCGCCTAGTTTTTGTGCTGCGGCGCAAGCCCGGAATGAAGCTCGCGGAATTTCAGCAATATTGGCGGAGGGTCCACGGACCGTTGGTGGCCAGGCACGCGACGACCCTGGACATCCATCGCTATGTGCAGGTCCACACGCTCGACGATTCGGTGAACGATCAACTGGCGGGAGCACGCGGAAAGATGGAGCCACCTTATGACGGCGTCGCCGAGCTATGGTGGACGAGTCGGGAAGCGCTCGCCGCGAGCTTCGGGAGTGCGGCGGGACAGGCTGCCGGCAAAGAGCTACTCGAAGATGAAGCGCGATTCATCGATTTGCCGAATTCCCCGCTGTGGTTCGCCTATGAACATCCGCAGGTAAATCCGACGCCGGAGGAGATGGTTGCGCGGGAGCACAGCGCGCTGGTGAAACTTTTTTTCTGCCTGCGGCATCCGACGAAGATGAGCGTGGAGCAGGCGCAACTCTACTGGCGCACGAATCACGGTCCGACGATCCGCGGAGTTGCTAACGGGATGCGGCTGAAGCGCTACCTGCAAGTCCATCGCTGCGAGGATCCGCTGGAGCAGCAACTGCGGACCAGCCGCGGCACCAAAATCGCGCCGTACTTCGGTCACGCGGAAGCATGGTTCGACCGGGCGGACCTGGCGACGATCGGGAACACGCCGGAAGGGCGGCGCGCGATGGAGATCGCAGTCGAAGACGAGGCGAAGTTTATAGATTTCGCGAACTCCGCGATGTGGATCGCGAAGGAGCGGGTGTTCATCGATCGGCGATAGTCAGTCGCGCGCGATTTGCCGCACCATCCAGGAAGTTCTAATTGCGCCGCGCCACGCGATTTTACTTGAAGTGCGGCATGACCTTTTTGGCGAACAATTCGAGGCTCGTCTGAACGGCGTTGAGCGCGATCCCCGGTGGCGTGAGCATCATGGTGTACATCTCGACCGGCACTTCGGCGATGCGATCCTTGATTAGTTTGATCGCGGCATCGGGTGTCACCACGTTGACGAGCCTCCTGGAGAGCAGCTCTTCGGCATTGTCGAGATGCGGCCACGGACTCGTGTCGGTGCCCTCGAACCATTTCGAATAGGCATTGAACCAGTAGAGCAGGTGGGGCGCGTAGGTCGCGAAAGTACGGTCCGGATCGTCGGCGACGATTAGCCACATGTCGCCGCCCATCACGCGCGCCCGCGCGGGATCCTTGCCCGCAGCGCGCAGCTCGGCAAGATACATTTCGTAAATCGCGCGGTTGGAGGGGCCGACGTAGCCATCGCCATAGCGGGCGGCGCGGCGCGCAGCACCTTTGCTGAAGCCGCCGACCCAGATGGGAGGATTGGGCTGCTGGACTGGACGGGGCGAGAGCCGGGCGCCGTCGAGATGGAAATGCTTGCCGTGGAAGGTGACGGTTTCGCCCTGCCATAGGGCGCGAATGATCTGGAGGGCCTCGTTGGCGCGCGATCCCTTACGAGTGATATCGATCCCGTAACCGGCATACTCCTGCGGCCGATAGCCGAGCCCGACGCCAAAATCGAGGCGGCCGTTGGAAATCAGATCGAGCACCGCGCCGTCCTCGGCAACGCGGACGGGATCGTAGAGCGGCAGGATGGCGATATCCGGACCGACGCGCATGTGTTTCGTACGGGCGGCGATAGCAGTCGCGGCAACCATCGGCGAGGGCATATAGTCGTCATCGGTGAAATGATGTTCGAAGATATAGGCAGCGCCGAAGCCGAGCGTTTCGGCCCAGGTGAAAAGTTCGATGGTTTCGGCGTAAACCGTGGCCGAACTCTTGCTGGAGCCGGCCGGATTGCGAAAATCGGTAGTCAGACCGAAGCGCATAGTCAGATCTCCTTAAGTGGCCCACACGGGTCTCGGGATTCTTCACTTCGTTCAGAATGACAAGGAAGCGAGCAGAATGACAAGGAAGCGAGAGGACCGCTCTGTCGTTGTCCTGGCCGATAACGCCGCGCAGCCTATGTGCGCGGCTTATACCAAGTAAGTACGGCGGCGGGCAATGACGTCCAAGGTTGGCGCGAAAATAACGGCTTGCGTAGTGCGGCGCTTTCTCCTAACGTCGGCGGAAATACCGATCGCGGCTGTGGGTATCCGCTCCGCGCGGGAACGAATCGACATAGTTTGCACTGTCAGCATCTAGACCAGTCTCGGCGCGCCAACGCGGTATCCAATTAATGGGAGGGGCACCAATGAAAATCGGACTGATGCATGTGACTCCATACAGTAAGGCCGATCCCGCGATCATCGCCAAGCGGGCGGAAGAACTCGGCTTCGAATCATACTGGGTAGGTGACCACACGATCGTCCCGGTCACCTCAAGTATGGAATATCCAGGCGCCAAGGAAGATGGGCGCGAGCCGGACTACGTATGGCAACTGCCGGACCCGCTAATCGCGCTCGCTCGCGCGGGAGCGACGACCAGCCGTATCAAGCTTGGGACGGGCATCCTCCTGGTCCCCGAGCACAATCCGATTCTCACTGCCAAGCAAGTAGCTACTCTCGACGATGGTTGTGGCGGGCGGTTCCTGTTCGGCATCGGCGGCGGATGGAACCCAGAGGAATCGACTATCCTCGGGGGCGATTTCGAACATCGGTGGAGCCAGGTCAAGGATTACATCGCGGCGATGAAGGTGCTGTGGCGGGATCACAATTCCGAGTATCACGGCCGCTATGTGGATTTTCCCGCGGTGCGTTGCTTCCCCAAGCCGATGAGCAAGCCCCATCCGCCGATCCTCATCGGCAGCATCAACAATCCGCGGGCGCTCAAGCGGGTGGCGGAGTGGGGCGATGGCTGGATCCCGGTGGTTAAAAGCGTCGAGGAGTTTGCGGATGGAGTCAGGCGTATCAAGGCTATGGCCAAGGATTACGGACGCGACCCGGACAAACTCGACTTCAGCGTCTTCGGGGTGGAAGGCCAATGGCGTACGGCCGACGAGATAGGAAAATTGAAACGGGTGGGGGCCCATCGCGTCGTGATATTTTTGATTGCGCACGAGCTCGACAGCATATTGCGTGAAATGGAAAACCTGGCGGGCACGGTCCTCGTATAGCTCCGTTCTCCAGTACCCGAATTGACGGGAGCGAACACAAAAGCGGTCCCGTCAACGGGTAGCATTCGGAATGCGCCGCGAGTCGGAAACTTCAGCGAGGAGGCTTCGCAATGGAGAAGCATCAGGTCGTATCCAGCAAGGATTGGATCGAAGCGCGCAGGGAGTTGCTAATCAAAGAGAAGGAATTTACGCGCTTGCGTGAGCAGCTCAGCCAGCAGCGGCGCGACCTGCCGTGGGAAGCGGTGGATAAGAAATATGTTTTCGAAGGGCCCGCCGGCAAGCAGACCCTAGCTGAACTGTTCGACGGAAGAAGCCAGCTCATCGTTTATCACTTCATGTTTGACCCGAGCTGGGAAAAGGGCTGCCCCCATTGTTCCTTTTGGGCAGACAGTGTCGAACGAAACATCATTCACCTGAATCATCGAGATGTGACTATGGTGGCGATTTCTCATGCGCCCTTTCGCAAGTTGGACGCGTATAGGAAGGCGATGGGATGGACGTTCAAGTGGCTATCTTCATACGACAGCGATTTCAATTATGACTATCACGTGTCGTTCAAGCCGGAAGAAGTAGCGAGGGGCGAAATCCATCACAACTATCGCCAACGGAAAGCTTCGATGTCGGAGGTAGCGGGAATCAGCGTCTTTTTTCGAGACTCGTCCGGCGAGATATTCCATACCTATTCATGTTATGAGCGCGGCTTGGACATGATGAACGCCGCCTATCAGTATCTGGACCTGGTACCCAAAGGCCGCGACGAGGTCGGACAGGCCAACCCGCAGTTCTGGGTGCGTCGCCACAACGAATACGATCGCTGACGCCAGCACTGCATCTGCGAACACGCCGGCGCGGACGGCACGCTCATGCTGAAGGTGAGCAGCAAAGCGATCAGGAATATCGCGAGAAAGCACAGGCGGAAACGTTACTCCTAGCCTCCGGGACGGGCAACGGCCTGGCGGTAGTGGGTCAGTTCGATTCAAACCGGCTCACTACCGCCCTGGCATCAGGAAAACGATCGGAATAATTTTTTACCGCTTCGGTTTGTGAGCATAGTTTCGGCAGCACGCCCTCCACACCTCACACCTGGTATGTGCGGCGAAACTCAGGCTCCTCCTCCTCCGGTTGACGCGGCCGCGTCGTGCTGGTGCCCTGCCGATACGCCATTTGTCGGCACATAGCGGCGGATGAACCACGGCCGAAAGGCCGATATGAAGCTGGGCAGAATGACCACGCCAGTGATGGCGTTGGTGATCATGAGGAAGATCAGCAACTGCGCCATACGAACGTGGAAATCGACGGGTGAGAAGGTCCAGATCGAGAGACCGCCGATCATCACGAACAGGGTATTGAGAACGGCTCCTCCAGTCCCTCTCATGGCCGTTGTGATCGCGTCCTCGACCTCTTTCCCTCTGATGACCTCGTCGCGGATCGCGGCGACCGTATAGATGCCGTAGTCGATGCCCAGACCGATACCGAGCGAAACGACCGGGATGGTGTCAATCGTCAAGGTGAGGCCGCGCAGGTTCATATATATGAAGGCGCCGAAATTGCCGAGAACGCTCGCCGCGATAAACAGGAGTCCCGCCCAGATCGAACCGAACTCAAAGGCGCAGCAAATTCCGACCGCGATGAGAGTCAGCGTAAGGTTGAAAAAATCAGTGTACTTCAGAACCTGATTGGCGGCAGCGTACAATCCTCCGATTCCGCCGAGCACCCTTACATTAACCTTGCTCACGCTCGGGTCGGCAGCCACCCCCGCCTTGTGGAACTCGTCGATCTCAGCGAGGAGGTTGTTCAGGGTATCGTAGGTATGGTTGCGGAGTAGGACGCGGACGCAGGTAGCGTCGGCCGCGGTATTCGGAATATAGCGCTCCATCTCGCCCGGGGCCGTTCCCGACAGATACAAGTACCAGAGGTTGCCCGCCAGCATAGTGCTCTCAGGAATGCGCTGGAACTTCGGATGTGCGTAATGGAACATCTGGTTGAATGGCTTTTCGATGTCGGAGGCGAAGGATACGACCTGTATGACGTTCGGATCGCGTTCGCGCAGGAAGTAACGGAGATCGTCGGCGACGCGCAGCGGATCCGGGGCAAGCGCCGATTGATCGCTGGGAAACGAGGGCGTTTCGAGCACGACCCAGGCCTCGTCGACGGGGAAATCTTTGGCGATCGCCTGGATATCCGTGTTGACCTTCGCGGTATTCCGATAGAGCGGCGTGCCAATCGTGCGATAGCCAATTTCCGCACGCTGGCCCGAGAGCAGGCCGAAGATAATGAAGGCGGCGGCGCCGGACAGGATCAGGGTGCGTGCCCGACCCGGTTTGATTGGGAATTCGACGAAGCGCTCGATCGCTCGTTCGAGCATACCTTCGAAGCCTTCGGCGAGAAACTCCTCGGTCTTGAGCTCAGTCTTGGGCGGGGGCAGGTAGCTCATCACGATCGGCTGAAACACGAAAACCATCAGCAAGCTCGCCGCGACCCAAACTGCGCCGGTCAGAGCTATATGATGCAGCACCGGGATGCCGCTGAAGGAAACGAAGATGATACCGAAGATGTCAGCCAGAATCGAAACCAGGCCCGGCGGCAACATCAGGTTGGTGGTCGAGATAACCGACGCATTGACGTCCCCGCCCGACCGTTCGATCTCACTATAAAAACGGCGCTGCCACTGAATACCGTGACTGACGTCGCGGGCGGTTAGAATAAACGGGATGACCAGCATCACGGGGTCGAGTTGATAGCCGATGATCCCGGTGAATCCCATACCCCACAAAGCCGAGCAGGCACCGGTCATCAACGGCGCCCACCAGCGAGCGATTCCGCGAATGCCGTAGTAGTGGATCAAAACGATTACGGTCAGCGAGATGAAGATGATCAAGAGCAGTCGCGGCAGATAATGATAACCCCATCCCCGCGTCATCGGCTCGCCGGCGACAAAGATTTGATTATTCTGATCCTGATTCTTCTCGATAATCTGCTGGACTAGCTGGAAAAAAACCTTGTAGTTGATGGCCTCGTCGTTGAACGAAGCGGTAATCATGGCGCTCTTGTAATCCGCGCTTATCAACTGCCGCAGCGCATCCCAATGCGCCACCGCGTTGCCCTTTAAGACGCCGATACCCGCCGCCGTCTTGGGCACGTCGGGGAACATATATGGCGTTGTGATCAGCGCGCCAGACTGCGCCTGCACGAAGGTCACGCGAAAAGAGGCGAGGGAGAAGACTTCCTCGTGATTGACACCCGGCAGCGAGTCCATCGCGCGGGTAAGGTCCTGGATCTTCTGCAGCGTCACAGGATTGAAGATATCGCCGTCCTTCACCCGCACCATGATGTTGAGCGTTAACGCTCCACCGAAGGAGCGTTGGTACTTGCTATTGAGCTGGATGTAAGGATGGTAGCTCGGGAAGAAATCGACGAAGCGTGTCCCGACCTGCACCTTCGAGGACGCGTAGATCATGAACAGGGTGATGGCCATCAGTAAGAACCCGATCGGCGCGCGGAACCGAAGGATCGTCTTGCCAACATTGAAGTGTTTCATTTGACCGCTTATTGCTCCCGGCTTTCGAGCGCCTGTTCCGCGATGTTGAGCGAATGCCAATGTTGGCCGCCGTCGTCGCTCTTAAGCAGTGTCCCCGACAACCCGACGGCGATTGCGAGGTGTTCCGAGAAGGCCAAGCCGGCTATCGCGTTTGAGGTGCCGCTCTGGATCTGCGACAGCTTTCCGCCGGCAATCAGGGCCGCGACACCGGTTTCCCCCGCCGCGAAGAACGCGCCAGCAGGCGTGGGCGGCGCCACGACGGCGTAAAACGACTTGTGCTCGATCGAAAGGTCGGCGGGCTTCCAGGTCGCGCCGCCGTCGCTGGTTTCAAGCGCATCTCCGGCCACCCCGAGCGCCAGACCATTGTGCCCGCCAGCGAAGGCGAGCGCAAAATAAGGATCGGTGGTTTTCATGCGGTCGCCGCCAGATGCGATCTTCCAGCTTTTGCCCCCGTCGCTCGTATGGAGCATCGTCTTAAACTCCCCAACCGCCCAGCCATTGTTCGCGTCCGTGAAGGCCAGATCGAAAAGCCCGATGTCCCCGATCTTTTGCATGTTCCAGGTCGCGCCGCCGTCGCTGGTGCACAGGATCACCCCATGGTCGCCGCCTGCACAGGCATTCTGGGCGCCGCTCACCGCGATCTTGGTCAATGCACCAGTGGCTCCAGCCGGGACTTTTTGCTCGATCCAGGTCGCACCATGATCGTCGGTGCGAAAAATTACGCCATGGTCTCCGACCGCCCAGCCACTCGACCCGTCTGCGGTAAACGCGACGCTGTAGAGGTCGTCATACTTGAGGCCATGCTTAAGTTGCCGCCTTAGCCAAGTCTGCCCCTCGTTGTCGGATAGCATAACCACGCCTTTATCACCCACGACGACGACGCGCCCCGAGGGCAGGATCGCGACGCCGAAGTAGTTCTCCCAGGATCGCCCTGGCTGAACGGCAGGTTGCTGCGCGCCCGGCGCGGCCGCTGCCACCCCGGAGAGCGTGACCAAGCAGACGCAAGCGCAAAGCACCAAGCAGGCGTGCGTCAGGCCCTTTCTCTCCCGATTGTGTCCCCTGTTCATACTGCCTTTCTTCCTCCAACCGCTATTTTCCATCTACCCGCAATTCCCGTACGTCGATGGGCCTCGATGGAAAGTCGGCTAGACCGTAATGCAATCGAGGCGGTGCGTCTATATCTCCGGCCTTTGGAGATCGAGCCAAATTCGCGAACCCCGGATCCGTAGATCGGGAAGCTGCAGGGAATCGCGGCCGGTGGACCGGTCACTACGCGAGCAAGGAGGGAGCCGGGTCCGTTCGGTTAGAGCGAATACGGTGACACTGTGAGCAACCGCGGTCATGACCTCAAGGGCGGGTCCCGATACGCAGTCGTCATTCCCAGGGGGCGTTTACCGGCCGCGGCTTTCCGAATTCGATTGAATAAAGTGTGAGATTGCGTCGCCTGCTTGCTGAGGTTGTTCGAGCCAGAAACAATGCCCGGCCGGTTCGAGGACTACCAGTTCCGCCCCTGGTATGCGCTGCGCGAGGATTCGCGAGTTCTCCCACGAAATAAGCAAATCGTCGCGACCGGTAATGACCAGGGTGGGGCATTCGATCAGAGACAAACGATCATAGGCGTCGTGTTTCAACACCGCTTGCATACGGTGTTCAAGAGCAACCGGATCGATTGGCCGCTGGCGGCGCGCATCGATCATTGCCGGGATCAGATCCGGATGTTGCTCAATATAGCCCTTGGTGAACACGGCTTCGGCTAATGCCCGGCCGCGCTCCTCGGCCGTCATGGGTTTGGTTGAATAGGCCGCGGTCAATGCGTCACCGCCAATGCGAATTGCGTTGGGACCACCCGCGGTAGTGCAACCGAGAACGAGCGACCTGACCTTACGCGGGTGACGGAGGGCCAATTCCTGGGCAATGGTTCCACCCATCGAGACGCCAATTACATGTGCGGAAGAAAGCCCGGCGTGATCCATCAGAGCCGCGGTGTCGTCCGCCAGCATCGCGATGCTGTAGTCCATGTCCGGCTTCTCACTGAGTCCGGAGCCGCGCTGATCGAAGGTAAGCACACGAAACTGATTCGCATAGGCGGAAGCGAGGCCGGTGAACATGGTTTGATCGCCCTGCGCGCCGTGAATCATGACCAGCGGCTCACCAGTTCCGCGGATTTCGTAAGCAAGCTCAGTTCCGTTGATGCGTGCGCGTTGCATATGCGACCTCTGTTGTGCGGGATGTACGCTGGTTACTGGAAAGCAGAGATTCTTGCAATCGCACGTCGGAGCCGGGTTGAATTGCCGAAATCTCGCCTGCGATCGAACGCTGGGACTCGACCAGCCCGGCGGAGTGCATTATGCAGCTAGTATGGATGCGCTACTACTAGTATACCTGATCGAACAGGAGGAATCAGATGATCACCTGCCCCGCATTTCGGGACAACGCGAGCGCCGTCCCCGGCGATTCCGATCGGGCGAGTGGCTCGTCAGCCGTTCGCTCAGTTGAGTTGAAGCTACTTTGCTTGATCGTGATCGCGCTGTTCGCGGCGGGTTGCGGCGGAGACAAAAGGGCGTCGCCGAGGCCGGCGCCGTTGGTCCACTTCGTACCCAATTCGCACGCGTTCTGGAGCAACCCCGACAACTGGACGACGGACTTCGGTCCCGCTTACGCGAACATCTGAGTATGGCACCTGCACGCAAACCAAGGGTGTGCAGGCGGGCTATACCTGCGACGCAACTTTATGCACCGACGAATGCAGCGACCGCAACCTGGTGGGAACCGCCTGCGCCGCCCTGTCAAAATGCGACATTTCGGAAATCGTCAAGGCCGAAACGGCGGCACAATGCAGCCGCTGTGCCAGCCAGTTATGTGGCTGCGCAGCGGACCAGAAAACCGACAAGGCGATCTTTTCGTTGAATCAGCGGCAGCGCGATCTCGGAATTACTCCGCAATGCGATACCAACGGCACGCTGTGCGGGACGCCCTGATCGTGGTGAAAAGCGCGATCGAGCCGTTTGGCTATCGGCGCGCGTCCATCGGTCGCGAACACAAAATTCAATAACGTGTCGGCGGCGATCGTCGTCGTCTCACTTGGTGACCCGCGCATGCAGCCGGGGCCAAGTGGATGGCGCCGTTGGTAACCACGGCAAAATTACTGAGCGACCCGCCGCGGTCGCGGGTCACTGTATTTCCCTCACCATCGGCAAATTCTCCAAGGTTCACCTGTTCAGTAAAAATCTGCGATTATTGCGGCCGGAGAAAGTGCGGAGGTTGAGGAAAAATCGAAAGCGGCATACAACCCCTATGGTGCCGACGTGACGCAGACCATCGAGTGTTGAGCGTAAGGTGTGCGCAATTAAAGGCCCGGCGCAGACACAAATTTGCGATCTGGTTCGCATGGAGGAGACCGCATGAAGTTCATGTATTTTTTCTTGCCGACGCTGCCCGCAACGCTCGAAGAGCGGCGTACGCTGCGCCCCATCGCGATGCATCAGGATCGCTGGCAGCGGATGATCGAAGAGGTCGTCGAGATCTCGCAATTGGCGGAAGACGTGGGATTCGAAGCGGTCGCTTTCCCCGAGCATCATTTGCATAGCGAAGGGATCGAGATGGGGAGCCTGCCGGTGCTGACACAGCACGTCCTGCAGAACACCAAACGGATCAAGGCCGGCCCCATCGGCTATGTGTTGCCGGGGTGGAACCCGTTGCGGCTGGCGTTGGAGATAGCGTGGCTGGACCAACTGACCAAAGGGCGCACGATCGTCGGCTTCGCTCGCGGCTACCAGGCGCGCTGGCTCAACCAGATGGCGCAGAAGGTTCATGCCAGCGCCACCAGCAGCGACAAGAGCGAAACCGATCGTGTAAATCGGGAGGTCTTCGAAGAGGTCTATCAGTTTCTGAAGCTCGCGTGGGGCGACGAACCGTTTCGCTTCAAGGGCAAGCATTGGGAGTACCCATATCCGCAGGAAGGGACGCCGTGGCCGGCTCACGAATGGACGCGAGAATATGGGTTTCCCGGTGAGGTTAACGACCAGGGACGCATCCAGATGATTAACGTCGTGCCGAAGCCGTATCAGCGTCCGCATCCACCGCTTTTTCAGGCATTTTCGATGAGCGAGGAGACGGTCCGATGGTGCGGGCGCGAGGGACTTCAGCCGACGATCATCCTGCCCCAGCCCGAGGTGGTGCGACAACTCGCGGAAGTTTACATGGAGGAATCGCGCAAGGCGGGGCGCAATCTGAAATTGGGCGACGGCGTGGGCGTCATTCGCGGCATCATTCTGGGAAACTCGATGGAACACGCGCGTCAACTGGCGGAACAGAGTACGTGCGTCCTGGGCTTCCGCGAATTTTTTCATTACTTTGGCTTCACCGAGGCGTGGCGCGAACCGGCCGACGAAGCGAAATATCCGACCGGCAAAGTGATGCTGCCGAAGTCCGAAGTGACGGCCGAGCGGCTGTCACGCGTGAAGTTCATATATATGGGCACCGTCGATGACGTGACGCGCGGGCTGGATGAACTGGTCGAAAAGGCCAATCCCGAGTGGTTCGCATGGCAGGGCGATCAGGGTTTCCTGCCCAAGGACGAGGTGAAACGTCAGATCGAACTCTTCGGCAAGAAGATTCTGCCGCGCTACGCGGAGCGTCACTGAGTAATGAAATAGGATTCGGGGCGACCGGGAGTTGATATTGAGCATTGAGAAAAAAATGGACAGGCGCGAGTTTACTACCTTAAGCGCCGAAGTAAGTGGGGCGATCGGTCATCTGGTGCTGAATCGGCCCGAGCGTCTGAACGCAATCAATGACGCCGTGATGAGCGAATTGCTCGAAGCGGTGAGCTGGCTCGATAACCATCGCGAGCTGCGGGTGGTGATATTCAAAGGTAGCGGTCGGGCCTTCAGCGCCGGCGCGGACTTGAAGAGCCTCCCCGGCGCAGATACCCGGATCGAAAGCGGCAAGAGTTGGCTGGCGCGGCACAAGGCAGGGCAGATCGGGTTTCGTCTGTGCGAGGCAATCGAGCAGATGCAGGCGGTGACGATCGCGCAAGTACATGGCGCCGCGGTCGGTGGCGGAGTCCTGCTGATGGTGTCTTGTGATCTGCGGATCGTCGCGCAGGGAACCGTGATGTTCATCCCAGAGGTCGATCTGGGGTCGCCATACTCGTGGGGTGCGATCCCGCGGATGGTGCGCGAAATCGGTCCGGCGCTAACCAAGGAACTGGTGATGACCTGCCGGCGCTTCACGCCGGAGGAAGCGAAGGAGTGGCGCTGGATCAACCGGGTGGTCGCGCCCGAACGAATCGAAGAGGAAGTCGAGCAACTCGCACACGAATTAGCAACGAAGCCATCGGTGCCGATGATGATCACGAAGGAGCACGTCAACGCGATCACACGCGTGATGGGCGCGGGAATCACAGCATACGCGGACGGCGATCTGGCGCGAGCGGTCGCCGCCGAAGAAGAGTCCCGGGAGGCGGTGGCGGCCTATGCGGAATCCAAAATCGGCAAGAAGCGCGTTCGATGAACGATAGTCGGAATCGCGAGAGAGAGGGACACCGGTGAGGGCGCTAGTCATCGGGGGTACCGGGCCCAGTGGCCATTTTATAGTCAACGGGCTTTTGCGCCGCGGCTATGAAGTCGCGATGCTCCACACCGGCCGGCATGAACTGGACGAAATTCCGAAAACGGTGGAACACATCCATACAGATCCGTTTTCGGAGGATGCGTTGCGCGGTGCACTGGGTAATCGAACATTTGATCTGACTATTGCCGCGTACGGCCGGCTGCGGCGAATCGCGGAAATAATGGTCGGCGGCACTGGCCGTTTTATTTCGATCGGTGGAGTGCCCGCTTATCGTGGATACATGAATCCAGGGGTATTGCAGCCAGCGGGCATGCCGGTGCCGACGTCCGAGGAGGCGCCTGTGGTCCCGGTCGAGGAGGAAGACCCCAAGGGTTGGCGCGTCGCGCAAACCGAGCGTGCCGTTTTCGAAAAGCATCCGGGCGCGACTCATTTTCGCTATCCGTTTTTGTATGGTCCCTATCAAATTGCGCCGCGCGAGTGGTGCGTCGTCCGCCGGATCCTCGACGGCCGGCGTTCGATAATCGTCCCCGAAGATGGGTTGTCGCTGAATCATTCCGCATACGTCGAGAACGCGGCGCACGCTATCCTGATCGCGGTCGATCGACCCGAAGCATCGGCCGGGCAAATCTATAATTGCGGCGACGAGCGATTACTCACTTTGCGCCAGGTCATCGAGATTATTGCGCAAACCCTCTGCTATGAATTGGAAATCGTTTCGATGCCGCGAGAATTTGCGGTGCCGGCTCGCCCGCTAATGGCGCAACCGTGGACGACCCATCGGGTTCTCGACCTGACAAAGATTCGAACGCAATTGGGGTATGCCGATGTGGTAGCGCCCGAGCGCGGCCTGGCGATCACCGCGCATTGGCTCAAGGATCATCCTCCGGAGCCAAACGGAACCGACGAAAAGATATTGCAGGATCCGTTCGATTATCGGGCAGAAGACGAACTAATCGCTTCGTGGAAGACGGTCTGCGCGAAGATGCCGCGCGTGAAGTTCGAGCGAGAGCCGGGCTTCACCGCCACCTACAGCGGACCCGGAGGAAAGCCAAGATCCTCGCGGTGGTCTTAATGATCACAGCGCGCCAACAGCCTGCCGGACCGCGGGCGCGGCCGGCAGGGTGTTGGTGCTGTGAAGAGCCAGCGGGGCCGAGTACCAATTCAATTGCGGCGCCGCCGCACGGGGTTCAGACGCGCTCGAGGATGGTCGAGATGCCCATGCCGCCGCCGATGCACATCGTAATCAGTGCCGTGGTCTTGCCGCGCCGTTCGAGTTCGTCGAGCACGGTCCCGACCAGCATGGCGCCCGTCGCCCCCAGCGGATGGCCCATCGCGATCGCGCCGCCGTTGACGTTGACCTTGTCGTGAGGAATTTCCAAGTCCTTCATGACCTTGAGCGGCACCGCGGAAAAGGCTTCGTTGATTTCGAACAAGTCGATATTTTTGACCGACATGCCGGCCTTCTTAAGGACCCGTCGCGTCGCCGGAACGGGTGCGGTGAGCATGATGATCGGCTCGTCGCCGTAAGTCGCGGTCGCTATAATCCGCGCGCGCGGCTTCCATCCGCGGCTCTTCGCGTATTCGGGCGAGGCGAGCAGGACGACGCCGGCGCCATCGACGATGCCGCTGGAGTTACCGGCGGTATGCACGTGATCGATGGATTCGATTTGCGGGTAGCGCGTCTTGGCCTTCTGGTCGAAGGTCAGCGGGCCGTCTTTCATGCGATAGGCACCCATCCCAAGGAACGACGGCTCCAGCTTGCCGAGCCCCTCGAGGGTCGTTTCCGGGCGCGGATACTCTTCATGATCGAGCACAACCTTGCCATCGAGATCCTTGACCGGTAAGAGGCTCTTCTTGAAGTAGCCATTTTTAACTGCGTTGTCGCAGCGCTTCTGCGATTCGAGCGCGAAGCGATCGCAGTCCTCGCGCGAAAATCCCTCGAGCGTCGCAATCAGGTCGGCCGATACGCCCTGCGGCACCAACTGATGTAGTTCGCGCAGATGGCGGTTATGGCCGTCGAGGCCGGACTTGTCGGAACCGAGCGGCACGCGCGACATACTTTCGACACCGCCGCCGATGACCAATTCCTGCTGGCCCGACAACACGCCCATCGCGGCGAAATTCACCGCTTGCAGGCCTGAACCGCAGAATCGATTGAGCGATACTCCGGTCGCCTCAGCCGGCCATCCGGCCGCCAGTACCGACATGCGCGCGATACATCCGCCCTGGTCTTCAATTTCGCTCACGGTGCCCACTACCACGTCCTCGACGTCGCGGGGGTCCAGGCCATTGCGATCAATCAGCGCGTTAAGGGTTTGGGCAAACAACTCCTGCGGATGGATATTGTACAGCGCACCCGAGTCTTTCTTGCCGCGGCCCCGGGGCGTCCGGACGCAATCGATAATCCATGCTTCACTCATGACATTCTCCTGCTCTCGATATTCGGCGACGATTGAGCGATTTGGCCAGAGAGCCTTGTTGCGTAATCCGTATCAGATGTGCGGCCCGATTGCACAATGTGCGTGGTGCAGGCGTCGCATGCGGCGACGCCCCGCCCTCGGAAGTCACGCGCAGACGCGTCTCATTGTCGAGTCTTGAATCCGCCGGGACCGGTCTGCAATGGCGTGTCGATATACTTGGTTGGCGGGTAAGTGTACGGCCCGGGTCCACCCGTGAACCATCGCGGCAGCACGAAGGTATTGAGCCGAACCCGGGTGCCGTCGCCCAAGGCGATTTCGTAGGTGCAACAGACGGCGGGATCGACAATCTCCAGCGCATAGCCGTTGAGAGCGCGGTCGTCGTTCGGATTCACCATCGCTTCCGCCAGCTCGTGGCTGAGGAGCAGGTAAACCATCACGACGTTGCCGTGCGCGGCCCCGATATTTACGATGCCGAAGGGGCCCTTCTCATCGTGGTCGTGATAGCCGCTGGCGGGGGTGCCCTCGTAATCGAGGCGCCGATTCACCGCGATCAGGCGAAACGGCGCCGGGGTACCGATCTCGACCTTGACCGATCGTCCGTCCATCCAATAGCGGCTGACGTCGTTCGCGTTGCGCGTGAGCGCCTCGGCGGCGCGGGCGCGAATTGCCGCGTCCCATACGCCGGGCACGTCGTCGGCCTGATTAAGTAACTCGATGGTCAGCGGCTCGGAATTGCGACGCGGTCGCTGCTCGTCCGCGGTTACCGCCGTAGCGATCATCAGCATGATCGACAACAACGCAACGATCGAGACCCGATAGATCACGGCTACGGCTACGAGAGCGAACGAATCTTTTTCAAGTGCGCTCGAGTCCCGCAACCTCGGCCATCAGGTCGATTGCGCGGTCATCGTTGGTGCGTAAAAGCAGACCAGTCGCTCCGGAGTTTTCCCATGCACGATAGCGGGAGCGAATCCGCTCGGGCGGACCCACCAGCGCGCGCAGGTCGACCAGCTCGTCGGGAACGGCTGCGGTCGCCTCCGGTTTCCGCCCTGCGAGGTATAACTCCTGAATGCGCGCGGCGGCTTCGGGAAAGCCCTGCTGGATCATCAGGTCGTTGTGGAAGTTCTTTGAGCGCGCGCCCATTCCACCCACATAGAGTGCGATATCGGGCTTCATGCGATCGATTGCGGCCTGTACGTCGCGATCGACAACTACCGGCACGATCGGGAAAATCTCGAAGTGATCGAGCGATTTGCCGGCGCCGCTGCGGCGAAAGCCCTCTTCGAGCCAGGGACGGTAGCGAGGAAACGCGCCGGGGACGAGACCGAGCGGCAGCCAGCCGTCGCAGACCTCGGCGCACAACTTTACGGTCGCCTCGTTCTCGCAGCCGAGAAAAATTGGAATGTTCGGGTTGGTATGCAGAATCGACTTGAGCGGCTTGCCGAGTCCGACACTGCCCGGGCCGGTGTACGGGAGAGAGATTTCCTTGCCGGCATGAGTAACCGGTTGGTCGCGGCGCAAGATTTTGCGCATGATCGCGACGTAATCGCGCAGGCGATAATACGGCCGACCCCACGGTTGCCCGTACCATCCTTCGACGATCTGCGGTCCGGAGACGCCAAGCCCCGCAATGAAGCGGTTTCCGCCGGCGAGCGCGTCAACCGTCGCCGCGCACATCGCCGCATTCGCCGGAGTGCGCGCCGCAAGTTGCATCACACCGGTGCCGAGGCGGATTCGTTTGGTAATTGCGGCGACATAGGCGAGCGGGCTGACCGCGTCTGAACCATAACTCTCCGCGGTCCAGATCGAGTCGTATCCCAGCGCTTCCGCCCTGAGGATGCGCTCGACCGGCAGACGAAGGCTTGCGCCCGAATAGCCAATCGTGAGACCCAGCTTCATAAAATATTCTCCTTCACCGAAGGCACTCGATTCACCCTGCCGACGCGGTTGATTTGAGCCGCGTGGCTGCTGGAGTGTTCCAATAAATACACTATTGCGCGCGAAACTGAATCCATTCGGGCTGGTAGAGGCCCCAGACGGTCGGATCGTAATTTTCGAGCGTGTTCCGATACGCAACGTAATCGAGTTGCCGCACGGTTTCGATAATCGGCAACTGGTCGTGCAGGATTTCCTGGATTCGCCAGTAATACGGCGCACGCTGATGCTGGTCGATCACGGTTGTGCCCAGGTCCATCAGGCGATCGATCTCGGCTTCCCACGGCGTGGCGGGTTTGGGCTGGGACGGATTCCACATGTGGAGATTGCCCGATGAACGCAGAAAGTCCGCGCCCTCGTTTGGTTCGAGGCCGCCGGTGAACCCAATCAGCACGCAATCCCAATCGAAGGAGGAATCGAGCGCCTTGACCAAGGTGACAAATTCGAGCGGGCGGTAGTTGACGGTAATTCCCAGGCTCGCGAGGTCCTGTTTGAAAATCGCGCACATCTGATCGCGCACGGCGACGCCGCTGTTGGTCGTAAGGTTGAAGACCAGCGGATGGCCGTGAGGATCGCCGCGCACGCCCGGCCGGATCATGCGGTAGCCGGCCTCGTCGAGAAGCTTGCGCGCCAGATCGAGATCGTAGTCGTAGTCCTTGAGGTTGGGGTCATAGAAGATTTTGTTCTCGGGCGAAACGTCCGAGACCGCCGGCACTGCGAGTCCGCGAAAGCACAGATTGACGATCCCGCGTTTGTCGACCGCGTGCGCCATCGCGCGCATGAAGTTGAGGTCAGTGAACCAGGTGAGGCGGGGGTCGGTGACGCCGCGCTGGACGTAATGGCGCGGATTGCGATTGAAGGCGAAGAACAGCGACCCCGTATCGATTCCCACTTTCTTGAGCGTCAAATTAAGGCGGGCGGCGTCCTCGCGCAGACCGTACACCTCTTCGGGACGGGGCGTATAGACGTCGGTCTGTCCGCCCCTGAAGCGCAGGTACTGGGCGTTTTGATCCGGCACGATCAACATCACCTGCCCGTGGAGGCGCGGCAATTCGCCGCCGTGTTCGTCGCGCATCCAGTAGTTCGGGTTGCGCGTGAACGCGATCAACTGCGCGGCGACGTAGCGGTCCATCCGGTACGCGCCGAGCGAGACCAGCTTGTCGGCGGGCGTGTCGATACCCCAGGTGTGATTGAAGCGGCCGGCCGCGTAATCCGGTTCGAGCGCGTGCGCGGGAATTATGCCGAAGCCGATCGAGTAAAAGATTGGCGCGAACGGGCGCGGCAGCCGCATCACGACGGTGTAATCATCGGGCGCCTCGACCTTGATTGGCTGGCCATCGACGGTCATTGAAAATACCGCGCTGTTGGGAATTTTCGGATCGTAAATCACGCGCATCGTGAAGAGCACGTCGCGTGCGGTAAAGAGTGCGCCGTCGGACCATTTGACGTCGCGGCGCAGATGAAAGGTGATGGTCTTGCCGCCATCGCCCAGCTCCCAGCTTTGCGCGAGTCCGGGTTCCGGCAGTGTAGTGACTGGATTGATGCGGACCAAACCATCGAACAGATCGCCGACCGCCTGCGAGGAGACGCTGTCCGTCACCAGGATCGGATTGAAGGTGCGCGGGTCGCTGACGGTGGAATGATACATGGTCTGCGTCAACGCGTGATCGTTGGGCGGACGGTTGACGCGGCATCCGGCGATCGCCATCGCCGCGGTCATCGCGATCGCGGCGAGCGCAAGCGCGAGGCGCGTGCAAGAAACACTCACGCGCCTTCAGCCCCGCGCGGCGCCGCCAGTGACCGTATCCATGCCGAAGTTGAGTTTCCTGGTTCCCGGGCTGGGCTGCAGCACGAAGGTCGAATCCGGAACATCTTTATTCACGGACGGATTTTCGTAGCGGAACTTTACCGAGGCGCCGGTCTTCGGGAAGCGTGCGTCGACTTGCGCGGGAAAGATGTAGCCGCCATCGAGCTTGCGGTAGTCACTGTAATGAACCTCGTAGCCGACGCGTCCGTTGGCGAGCGTCTCGCGCACCATCTCGAGATTGCCTTCGCCCGTAAATCCCAGTTCGTCGACGGTCCCGCCGGGCTGATGATAGGTGAGCACTTTAGCATCGCCGATTTTAGTCATTGAGTTGGGCGCGAACGACAACATCGCGCTGTCCGGCGAGAGCGCGAGCATCAGCCGCACGGCGGCGTCGGGCGTCATCGGGATGCGCGCGTAGCGCTGGAGCGTCGCGGCGTCCGCGGCCCCGTGCATGAGAGTATTCTTGCCGGGATCGAAAACCGCGACCTGGCCCGCGTCAGCCGCAACCACCAGCGCGACGCCGAGTGCCGACATGACCTCGACGCGGATGCTCGCGGGGCGGCGCACGACGATATTCTCGCGCGCCTTAAAGTGCTCGCCGCCGCCGGTGTATTCCATCAACGCCGCGGATTGCATCGAATGAATCGCGGCGTCGCGGTCGCCGAGAAACGCTGTCATGTCGTGGGCTTCCATCAGCGGTACGTTAACCGCGCGACTGGTCGCGCAGGCGGAGCTGCTCAACGCGACCGCAGCCATGACGGCCGCCAAGGCAAGCCGCGCGCCGCATAGCACCGGATTAGTGGCGGGCGTGCTGTTCGCTTGCCGTCGGGGCCGCAAGCTTGAGCTTGAGGCGTTCGATCTGTTCGGCATCCTGGGCCTTCTTGAGCGCATCCTCGTATTGGTGAAGGGCGTCGCGCCCCTTACCGACTTTGGCGTAGGCGTCGCCCAGGTGCTCCGTGATGGTGGGGTCGCTGCCAGTCAGATTGACCGCGCGCTCCAATTGATCGACCGCCTTCTGATACTCGCCTCTCTGGTAGTAAACCCAGCCGAGACTGTCAACGTAGAAACCGTCTTCGGGTTCCAGGACGAGCGCGCGCTTGATGAGTTTTTCGGCCTCATCCAGATGCGTTCCCGACTCCGCGTATGAGTAGCCCAGGTAGTTGAGCGCGGGGGCGTTGCTGGGATTGATCGCGATCGCCTTGTGCATCTCGTCGACGCCGAGTTGCTTCTGCTTGCCTTCGTCGTAAAGCGCGCCCAACGTGAAATGATATTTGTCGTTGCGCGGCTGCAGCGCGACCATCCGCCGAGCCAGATCGATCGCGTTCGGATAATCCTTCTTCTCCTCGTAGACGCCGACCAGGTAGCCCATGATTTCCGGATCGTTGGGCTTCTTCGCCAGCGCCGTGTGCAGATCCTCGATCGCCGCGTCGTAATTGCTCTGCTTGTCGTGAAGATAGGCGAGTTGCAGCTGCCCTTCGACATAATGCTCGTCAGTATCGGGAATCGCCTTGAACTCGTCGACCGCCTTGTCGCTTTCGTTGAGCTCGGTATAGACCGTGCCGAGATAATAGTGGACCCGGTAATTCTTCGGCTCGGATCCCAGCACCAGATTGAACTCGGTTGCCGCGCGATCGAAGTCGCCGCGCTCGAAAAACAGCAACCCGATCTTGGTGCGCGTGTCGGCCGGATTGGTCTCGATCTGCTCCTCGTGCTGAAGCTGCTGGCTCACCGCCGCATCGACGCTCTTGTCGCCGCCATACAAAACGGCCAGCCGCTTATGCACTTCGCTGTTGTTGGGATCGACCTTCAGGATATCCTGGTACAGCGCGATCGCGTCTTTCGGCTGGTCCTGCAGTTCGCGCAATACGGCCAGATCGAGTAGCACCAGCGGGGAATTCGGATTGAGGTGGAGCGCCTTCTGATAGTAGGCCTCGGCCCCCGGATAATCTTTCGCACCGACCATCACGCGGCCCGCGTAGTAGTAGCCCAGGAATGAGGCCGGGTCCAAATCGATTAGCTGTTTGAAGGTCGCTTCGGCCTTCGGGTAGTCGCCCTGTTTGGCGTAGAGCGTGCCGAGAAACAGATAGGACTCCTGATTCTTCGGCGAGAGCTTCATCACTTCCCGATACTGCGCGGCCGCCGCATCGTCGTCGCCCAGCGCGGTCTCGATGCCGGCGGCGAGCAGACGTGCCTGCACGAAAGAGGGATCGAGCGCGACCGCTTCCTGCGATTGATCGAGCGCTTCCTTCAGTCGTCCATCGCGGACATACTGCGTGGCGATTTGTACGTGCAGAGCGGCGTTATGCGGGTCGAATTTAACCGCTTCTTCGTATTGCTTGAGGGCCTCTTTGCGGTCGCCGTTTTCGGTCGCGACTTCGGCCTTCAGATATGCGCCCATCGCGTAGGCCGCAGGCGGGATATCGACGGCGGGCGCACCGCCAAATGGACGGGCACCGTCCCCGCTGACGGCTTGAACCAACGGTCCTATGGATGAGTTCGATAGGCATCCGGCCAATGGCATTGCCGCGGCCGCGATTATCGCCAAGGCCAATTTGGCGGAAAACTTCATAGAGGACTGCAAACCTTGCGAGTGCGCGCGCGATCTAGCTAACATAGCGAATTCTGACGGTCAACGTAACAGGTTTCGGCAATACGCGGCCATCGGCATCCGGTGGCCCACGACCTTCATTAGTCTTGCGCTGCCCGTCGTTATGGCGCAATCCCCCACGGCGATCAGCCTGATGCCCGCATACCGCAGCCGACGTCACGGGCTCATCATCGTGCTCCGTAGCCTGGCGTCTCCGGAACCCCCGGTTGAGCACCGTCGGCGGCGGTCGCCGCGCGCGCGATCGTTCCTCGTATGACAACGCCCTTGCGCCGGCTCCGTCGCGCCGGCTCGGTCTATTCGCGCTGGTTGCGCTGGTTTACCTCGTAGTCAGTGGCGGCGCCTACGGACTCGAAGATGCCGTACAGATCGCAGGTGCGCGCCTGACGCTCCTGCTCTGCCTGATCGTACCGCTCACGCTCAGCCTGCCGACCGCTCTGATGGCCGCCGAGTTGACGGCGCTGATGCCGGTCGAGGGTGGCTTCTACTACTGGGTGAAGGAGGCGTTAGGGCCCTTCGCGGGTTTCGTCGAAGCCTACCTGACGCTGCTCTATACCGCGACCGATATGGCGATCTACCCGGTGCTGATCGCGGCCTACCTCGCCTTCGTGATGCCGCTCGGAGGCGCAGCGCAAATCGCAGTCGGCGTGGCACTGGTTTGGCTTTCCGGGGCGCTCAATATTTTTGGCGCGCGGCCGGTCGGCAATACCTCGATTGTGCTGATGGCCGCGATCACGGCGCCATTCGCGGCGTTGGTGATCGCGGGATTTCCGCGGCTGGCCCATTGGAGCATGCCGGCGCCGTCGCTGCATGGCGGCGATCTTCTGGGCGCGATCGGCGGCGGCCTGACCGTCGTCATCTGGAACTTCAGCGGATGGGAAAACCTCAGCATGGTTGCCGGCGAAATCGAAAATCCACGGCGCAACTATGCGCGCGCGATCGCGATTGCCTTGCCGCTGGTGACGATCGGCTATCTGCTGCCGCTCACGGTGGCGCTCTCGGGCGCGGGCTCGACCGCCGCCTGGCGCCTCGGCTACTTCGTGGATGTCGGGCGTAATCTCGGCGGCCCGATGCTCGGCTTCGCGCTGGCCGCGGGTGGTGCGATTTCCGCATTCGCGATCTTCGACGCCGCGATGCTATGGGTCTCGCGGATGCCCTACGTGCTCGCGCGCGAAGGCTACCTGCCACCGCGCCTGGCCCGCATCTGGGCCGATCGCGCAACACCCGCCACCTCGATCGTTGCGTGCTGCGTGGTGTTTTCGATCCTCGTCCCGCTCGGCTTCGTCGCCCTGGTCGTGCTCGACGTGTTCTTTTATATGGGCGCGCTGGTGCTCGAAATGTGGGCGCTGATCCGGCTGCGAAAATTACGCCCGGACCGCGCGGGTCTGTTCGTCATCGGTGGCGGACGCCCAGTGCTGATCGCGGTCGTGGTGGCGCCGGTAGTCACATGGCTGGCGACGTTCGGGCTCGCCATCTCGCACAATGGCGGTACGGGCGGCCTGATCGTTTCGCTCATGATCGCCGCGAGCGCGTGGCCCGCCTACTCGATTTTGCGACGCCGTTACGGTGGCCCGCCCTCCACGATTTAGGAATTGCGCGGCGTGATCCCGACCGGGATTCGCCGAGTCGCCCCGTCAACGGCGGCGGCCGGAAGGCGGCGGATTGTACACATCCAGAAACGAGAAGGCGGCGATCACCAGCGCGTGCGTGATTTTTCCGTTTGCGATCAACTCCTTGACGCCCTTGAGGGGCACCATGACGACTTCGGTCTCTTCGGATCCGCCGGGATTCGCGTGCGGCTGGCGCACCTTTTTTACGTTACGCGCGAGGAACGAGTAGCAGAAATTCGGCTGAATCGCGGGATTCGGATGGACCCGGCCAAGCGGGACAATGTCCTCGGTGTCGAAGCCGCATTCCTCCTGCATCTCGCGCCGCCCGGCGGCCGCCGGACTCGTATCATCGGGATCGATCATGCCGCCGGGAATCTCGAGCGTGAACGCGCCGATGCCGTGGCGGAACTGGCGCACCATCACCACCTCGCGCTTGACCGTGATCGGAATTATGTTCACCCAGTCGGACGGGTCGATGACAAAAAAATCGCGCTCACCGCGCTTGGGATGAGCCGATCGGCGCCGATGCAGATCGAAGATGGGCGTGGCATAGACGCGTTCGCTCGCGAGCGTGCGCCATTTGCGGGCTTTCAAAGAATTTCATCCTCCGGAACTGAGGCGGTCGTTGCGTGAGCGGCGGTCGCTTCAGTCGTGAAGCGATTCTCGCGGTTTTCCCACGCCGAGGATACTCGACGACACCTCTTCGCTTCAGGGAAGAAGAGGGGCCGAGGCTCAGGCTTCTCGGATGGATCGCTCTCGTAGATCGCGCAAGACTTGGCCGCTGCCCGAGCATCGCGAGCGTCAATCACTGAAAAAACAGGCGGCGGTACTCGATTGCCGGGCAGCGATCCATCACGACCGTCAGTCCGGCTGCTCGCGTGCGCCGGGCCGCGTCTAGGTCGATCACACCCAACTGGCACCAGAGCACGCGCGCGCCTTTCGCGATCGCCTGATCGGCTACCTCCGCGACGAACTCGGATCGGCGAAAGACGTCCACGATTTCAACCGCATCGGGAATCGACGCGAGGTCGGGATAGCAGCGCTCGCCGAGCGCGGTCATCAGCGCGTCGGGCTTAAGTTGCGGATTCACCGGGATAACGCGAAAGCCCTTGTCCCGCAGCAACATCGCGATTTTCAAGCTGTCGCGCTGAGGATTGTCGGAACATCCGATCACCGCGACCGTCGTCGGCCGCGACAAAATCGCGCGAATCTCCTGGTCGGATGGATTGAGGTCTTCCATCGCTGTCCCTCAAGCGTTGCGCACGGAATCGAGCAGCCGATCGACCACGGCTGGTATGAGCCGCTCGATTTCGCGGCGGCATTCGCTGAACACCAGATCGCCCTGCTCGAAGGGATCGTCGATATCGCCCGCTTCGCCGGCAAACGATCGCAGCGTATGCACCGTGAGCGATTCATCGATCGGAAAACGCGCGGCGAGGTCGCGCGCCTGCTGATCGGTCATCGCGATTACCAGATCGGCCTCTATGAGCAATTCCGGATGGCGTTTGAGGTCGGTCGAAGTCGCTTCGTCGCCGATATCGATACCGACGTCGCGCAAGGTCATCCGCGTGTCGAGCGAAACCAGCGCACCGTCGCGGGCATACGGCGCGATGCCCGCGGATCGGATGCGAACGTGTTCGTGGCAGCCGCGCGCGTGCAGCTCGCGCAGCATCAGATGCTCGGCCATCACGCTGCGCGCCGTGTTGGCGGCACAAATCAGGAGGACGGATCGGAAGCGCGGTCCTTGATCGACCGCGCTTCCATTTGAATTGACGGGACTCACGGGGGATCAGACCTTGCCGGTCAAGACCTCGGCCAGACCTTCCTTGCTGGTCACGCCCTTCGACAACTGCTCCTTGATGCGAGCCCCAAGTTCGGCCGGATCCCAGAACTTCAGCGGACCCGACTGCGTCACCTTGGCTGCCGAATGCCAGCCTTTCATCAACCATACGTTGCCGAGCCCGACGCGGAAGACTTCGCCGTGAACGTCCTTGGCATCGTCGCTGCCGAGCCATGCGACCAGCGGAGCCACGTGGGCCGGGCTGAAACGATCGACCTCGCCGGTCTTCGGCGTGGGCATGGTGGCCGCGGTCTGCGGAGTCGCGTCGATGGTCAGGCGGGTGCGCGCGACCGGTGCGATCGCGTTGGCGGTGACGCCGTAGCGCGCCATTTCGCGATCGACGATGATCGCGAAGGTCGCGACCGCGGCCTTCGCCGTGCCGTAATTGCTCTGGCCCGCGTTGCCCAGCAAGCCCGAATCGGAGCTAGTATTGATGAGGCGGCCGTTGAGTTGATTGCCGCTCTTGTGCTGCTCGCGCCAGTACGAGCACGCGTGACGCGCCAAGTTGAAGGTGCCCTTGAGATGGACCGCCAGGACCGCGTCGAAGTCTTCCTCGCTCATATTGAAAATCATGCGGTCGCGCAGAATTCCCGCGTTGTTGACCACGATATTAATCTTGCCGAAGTTGTCGGTCGCACAATCGATGATGCGTTTGGCCGACTTGAAGTCCGACACGCTCTCGAAATTGGCCACCGCTTCGCCACCGGCCGAACGAATTTCCTTGACCACGTCCTCTGCCGGTGAACGCGACTGACCGGTTCCGTCGAAATGGCCCCCGAGATCGTTGACGACAACTTTTGCGCCTTGCTTCGCCAGCAGCAACGCTTCTTCCCGGCCAATTCCGCGGCCAGCGCCCGTGACAACAGCGACTTTGCCTTCTAGTAATGCCATCTTGAATGATTCCTCTTTAAGTTCGGGTTTTCGATTCTTACTCGCAGCGCCTGTGGTCCGCCTCTAACATGAGCAAGATCGGGTCCGTCGAACTTTGCAGCGCACTCTACCTAATGTCAAGGCGACGGAATCCAGCCGTAACATTAATACAGAGATGCGGGTAAGGGCGTGCCGCGGTCACGCGCGTGCGCCGGCCAATAATCGCGTCGCAAATCCGTCGATCATCAGTGGCCACGGCCACGGTCAAGACATGGTTTAGTTAAAGGGATTGCCCGAACGTCAGGCCTCATTATTGAAACAGCCTTGACAAGGCCATTCATTTTAGAGCAGTTGAGCTAACTTGGGGAAAAGCGACGCGCAAGCGCCGCGCGAAATCTTTCTGAACGCGGGGACATCGAATGCAGAGTCAGTTCAGCATTATCACGATGATCATGCAGGGATGGTATGCAACTTATCCCCTGCTGCTGATCTCGGTGGTCTGTGTAACCATAATTATCGAGCGAATCTGGGCGCTTTGGGGTGTCGGCGCACGCGCCTCGAGCAAGGCCGATGCGCTGATCGGTCCATTGCGGCAGGGCAAATTCAACGAGGCCTTGAAGCAGGTCGAGAGCCCGCGAAATCCGGGCGAGCGCGTCTTTCGCGATTTGATCACCGAGGCGGCATCGTCGGAGCGCGGGCGCCTCGAAGACGTCGATGAGGAGCGCCGCTTCGCCGAACTGCTCCAGTTGCGCGGGCTCATCTGGATACTGGCGACTTCCGGCGCCTCCGCCCCGTTTATCGGGCTGTTCGGCACCGTGGTCGGTATTCTCGCCGCATTCCAGTCGATGGCGATTATGGGGACGGGCGGCTTTTCGGTCGTCGCCGCGGGCATTTCCGAAGCGCTAATCTCGACTGCACTGGGCTTGGCCGTGGCGATTATTGCGGTCATTTTCTACAATTATTTCTCGCAGAAGGTCGAGCGGATCAACGCGACGATTCATATCTGTGCCGCGCGGCTGATCGACGCCGCCATGCAGGGCCAGAAATCAAATGGCCATTAGCTCACCGTCGGGCGGGGGCGGGATGTTCTGGGAGATCAACATCACACCGCTCACCGATATCTTCCTGGTGCTGCTCATCATCTTTATGGTCACCGCGTCCGTCATGGTTGAATCGGCGACGCATGTCGAACTGCCACAAGCAGAAAATACCTCGCCCGAAAACAAGGGCGTTATCGTCACTTACACCGCCAACCACGAGCTGTTCGTGAACTCGAAGGACGTGCCGGAGCGCGAACTCCAGCCCGCACTAACCGAGGCCCTGGGGCGGGTCGATGCCAAGATCGTCATCTTTCAGGGCGACCGCACCGTGCTGCTTGGCGATATGGTGAAGATTCTCGATGTCGCCAAGGCGGCCGGCGCCGATCAGATCGCGATCGCGGCCAAGCGGCTTGCCGGCGCACCGGCGGGGAGTTGAGGCAGCGCAATGGCGATTCAGGCCGGAAATGAGCAGGGCGGGATCTTCGCCTCGATCAACATCACGCCGCTGACCGATATCTTCCTCGTGCTGCTGATCATCTTCATGGTGGCGACGGCGGTGACGATCGAATCGGCGGCGCACGTTGATTTGCCCAAAATGGCGCCCGCGACGAACCAGGCGCCCAAGGGCATTACCGTAACTTATACCGCGACGCATCAAGTTTTCCTGAATTCGAAGCAGGTCAGCGAAGAACAGTTGGGTCCCGCGCTAAAAGATGTACTCGCGCACACGGCCGACAAGACCGTGGTCTTCGACGGCGACTCGCGCGTGATTCTGGGCGATATGGTGCGAATTCTCGATATCGCGAAGGGCGCCGGAGCGGATAAAGTGGCGCTCGCGGTGGCGAGCAATGGCAGCGGATCGGAATCGGCGGGTGAGCCGTCCTCGGCGCCGGCTGAGCCGCAGCCCGAGTCGGTGGCGCCGGCCGAAGGCGGCATGCCGTAGCCGCAGAGGCTTAATTTAGTGAATTTTTCAGGAGATTTTTAGCCTCCATAAAGCAGGATCAATCTGGTCGAAGGCATCGGGGCGTCATGAGCGAAACCACAATCGTCTTGGTCGGCGTATCGATCGTCGCGGTGGCGTTGGTGCTTTACGCCCTGACCACGCGAAATCGCAATGCGATCGCCGATGCGGCCGGCCAGCCTGCCGAGCGCTGGCGCGCGTTGAAAAACTCCCTGCGCTTCATGGAAGGCCCGCTGCCGATCTCGATCGCGCTTCATGCCCTCCTGTTGCTCGGATTGCTGTGGGGCGTTCATTTCGAGGCCGCTCGTAATCTGATTTCGGTTGACTTCCGGTCTGCCAGCAGCGGCGGTAGTCATGGCGGCAGCGACGAGTTAAAGCAGCTCAATTTGCCTGAGATGCCGCTGCCTGAAATGGCCGCGCCGCTACCGATCGAACGGCCGGTGGTCGCGACCATGGGCACGCGCGCAGTGGCCGAGGCAACCCATTACATGCGCTCGATCAGCGGCGGCAGCGGTATCGGAGTCGGTCGCGGCGGTGGAATCGGCTCGGGCTACGGCAATGGCGTCGGCGCGGGCTTCGGGGGATTTATCGCCGGCCTTCGCAAGAGCGGACTTGACGTGGTGCTGATAATCGATGGTACCGGTTCGATGAATCTCATTATCGACCAGGTTAAGGATCGCATGAAGCAGTTGGTGCTATCGATTCATCGGCTGGTGCCCACTGCGAGAATCGGAATCGTGGTTTTCGGCGGGCGCGGCGAGCCGATTGATACGGTACCACCGACCGTTTCGCCCGACCGCCTGATCGCGTTCCTCAACAATATTACCGCTCACGACGGCGGCGAATGGCAAGAAGAGACGCTCGGCGCTGTGCGTACCGCAGTCGATAAGATGGATTGGCGGCCGCAGGCGCACAAGGTCATCATCCTGGTGGGCGACACGCCGCCCTTCGACGAAGACAAAGAGCCGGTGCTGCAGGAGGTCCGCCAGTTTCACGAAGAGAACGGGGCTTTTAATACGGTTGACGTCACCGTCGAGGAACATGAGCGCTTCCTTGAAGAATGGGCGAAAAGCCATGGCGGTGCGATGCCGGATACCAGCGGTGGCCTTCCCAGCTTTTATGTGGAGACGCAGCGCGCCTACCAGGGCATGGCAGCGGCCGGGGGCGGGGCGTGGCACAGCCTCAGCAAGGACCAGCAGATCAATCAGCAGGTGCTCATCCTGGCCTTCGGATCCCAATGGCAGACGGAGGTCACCGCGTTTGGCCGCGGCATTTCCTCCACCGGCGATCGCTGACAGCGCCATCGGCCGCGGCGGATGAACTCAAACAAAGTTCGCGTATTCCTTGCCGTTGCCTTCGCGTTTCTGATTGTCCCCGGTTGCGCCCAAAGTAAAACTATCCAGTTCGCGCCAGTGGCCGCGACTCCCACCGGTGACCTGATCGATTCACGCTTCGCCGCGAGCGCGACCGTGCTTGCCAATGGGCAGGTGCTCATCGTGGGCGGCGTGGCCAACGACAACTCCACGAGTGCGGAGGCGGAATTGTATGACCCGGCAACCGGAGGATTCACCCGCACGGGCAGCCTTTCGAGCGGCCGCGCTTATCACACAGCGACGCTGCTGAAGGACGGTCGCGTCCTGATCGCCGCGGGCTTGGGCACCGACGGGCAGCCGGTGGCCGCAGCGGAACTCTACGACCCGGACTCGGGGAGATTTTCGACCACCGGTACCATGCTCCAGGCGCGCTATAGCTGTACGGCTAGCATCTTGCCCAACGGCAAGGTGCTGATAACCGGGGGCGGGACCACCACCTTGACGTCTACCAATATCGATACCGCCGAATTGTATGATCCCGCGACCGGAACCTTCACCGCCACGGGCAACGTCACCCGCTTCTATGACCCGAGCACCGAGAAGTTCTTCTACAAGGGCAAGATGATCGCGGCGCGCGCCAAGCATTCAGCCACAGTGCTGCGCGACGGCAACGTGCTGATCGCGGGCGGCGAGGATGCGCATGGTACGGCGCAAGCGTCGGCCGAGGTGTATGAATCGGCCAGCGGCAAATTCCTGCCGGCCGGTTCGATGAAGTTCACGCGCCGGGAACATCGTGCGACCTTGCTGCCGAACGGCGACGTGCTGATCACCGGAGGCGTCGACAGTCAGGGACAGGTTCTGGCGACGGCCGAAATCTATAGTCCCGCCACCCGGAAGTTCGCTTTGACTACGGCGGCGTTTCCCGGGACCGGCTCCAACCTGAACGAAGGCCGCTCGCAGCATGCCGCGGCGCTGCTCGCCAACGGGCAGGTTTTGCTCGCGGGCGGCAGTGGCACGAAATCAACCAGTCGCAGCGCCGAACTCTACGATCCGGCGCGCGGCTCGTTCACCTGTATCGGCGGCAGTGGCGGTGCCACCGGAATGCCGTGCGCGGGGAGCATGAACGAGTATCGAAGTTCGGCGATTGACGCGCTGCTGCCCAACGGCGAAGTGCTAATCGCGGGCGGCTACAATTTTCATATGGGGGCCGCGCACAATGTGGTTGCGGCGCAGGGCATCGCGGGCGGGGCGAACGTTCCGTTCAGCGTGCTGTGGTCGGCCGAAGTGTACAATCCCGCGTCCGGAACCTTCGTTTCGACGGTATCGATCGCGCACGCTCATTTCGGGGGCGAGTCGCACTAGCAGGACCAGGCGGCGCGCGCGTGGACGCCACCGGCGAGATTGCGCCCGCCGCTAGAATCCGCCCCCACGCGCGAGGCGGCCGATCGGTTAGCCGAAAGGCTCCCCAAAGCGTGACAAAGCGTCGATTCCACACAGTTCCGGGCAGAACACTTTCCATTTGAGCACGTAACCCTTTACCCCGATCGCTCGTCATAATCAGTGATATGGCAATACCGTTGCGCAAGCCCGTGGCAGTGCCTGAGACCGATTTCACGGCCGATGCCCTGTTCCGCAGCCATCAGCAGCGCATCGTGCGCCTGTGCCGGATGTTGCTGGGCAATCCCGAGGACGCGGATGAAGTCTCGCAGGAAGTGTTCCTGAAGATGCTGGGACAGCGCGAACGCGGACCCGAACCCGCCGACTGGAGGGCGTGGCTGACGCGAGTCGCAATCAACGCGTGCCACGACCGTCATCGTTCGGGCTGGTGGAAATGGTGGAAGCGCGACGGGCGTGAACTGCTCGACACGGATTTGACCGCGCGCGACACCGTGCACGAGGCGATCAGCCACGAACAGACCGAGGCGATGTGGCGGGCCTTTCGCAAGCTGACGGCGCGGCAGCAGGAAGTTTTCACCCTGCGCCAGGTCGAGGGCTGGTCAACGCGCGAGGTCGCCGAGTCGCTCGAGATGACGGAGCAGGCGGTAAAATTGCAACTTTTTCGAGCCATGCGCCGTTTGCGCGAGGCCCTTCGGAGTCAACGATGAAACCGTGCTTTGACGACAACGATTTGCTGCGCTTGTGGGCGGCTGAAGTGGACGAATTAGCTGACCAGCGTGCCCATCTCGCGCAATGTCCACAATGTACTGCAAGCTATGATGAGCTTGGCCGCGAGGCCGACCTGATTACCGGCGCGCTGACGACGGCCGCCGACCGTCTGCGCGGGCGTGACCGGGCCGCGATGCGCGGCGCCTACGACCGTATCGGAGACGGCCTGCGCATCGCCGCAATCTTCAGCGGTGCGGCAGCCTTTGGCGGCGCAGCGGCGTTTGCGTTGCTGGTCGCGCTCGGATGGCATCCTGCCGGCGCTGCGAACCAGATGGCGAACACCACCGGGAATGCCGCGGTCGCGGAAGCTGCCGCCGGCAACCGCAACGCCTCGGCAGGCGCCGCGATCGCGACCAACCAGACCGGAACGCTAGCGGCCGCTGGTGCGCTTTACGCGGTCGATGCGATCGCAAGCGATCCGCTCGCCGGCCTTGTCTATGGCGATTCGCTTCAGGCGGCCAATTCGAACGCCGGCGAAGACCTGCTCTTTTGCGTACCGGACGACGACGGCGCGGCCATCTGCTCCTCATCCGCGGAGCATGGGCTAACCGATTAATTGAACCCCAGGGAGGTTACGCAGTTGAAACGCAAACTCGGAATATTTCTGGCCTTGGCGGCATTGCTGATGTTGCCGTTAGTGCCGCGGCTCGTTCGCGCGCAAATGCATGGCGGCGGCAAGCAGTGCGGGATGGGTCATGGCGGGATGATGATGGGTCATGGCGGGATGATGGGCGGGATGTCGCCGCTGCCGGTCTTTCTGCGGGCCGCCGGCTTGACGCCCGCGCAGCAGGACCAGGTCAAGAAGATCCTGCAAGACAATCGCGCCAAGATGCATGGACAATTCGATCAGATGCACACTGCGCGTCAGCAGATGGCGGCAAAGCTCTTTTCGAACGGCCCGTTGACGGCCAACGACCTGTCGGCGCAGACCCAGCAAATCGCGCAGGCCCAGCAGCAGATGTTGCAGAACGAACTCAACGTGGCGCTGCAGGTGCGGGCGATCCTGACGCCGGCGCAACTGCAGAAGGTCGCGCAGTTTCATGAGAAATTCGAAAACCTGCATCAGCAGATGCGCGCGCTGATGGGGCCCGGCGGACCGCCGTTTGACGGCCCACCGCCGCCCGCCGCGCCGCCTCCCGCGTAACGATCAGGTCTCGTAAGCTTCACGCATAGGTGGCGGAAAAACTGAATCCGGATTCGACTCCCTCCGCGTCCGGAGATCAGGTCGGGGGGCTCCGCTCGGAGCCCGCCGATTTCTTATATCAACCTGTGCAGCCGCCTCGGCCGGCTCAATCCACGCTGTCTTTGGAGACGTAGCCGCTCATGCCCTTGCTCGGCCCGTCCAACACCTCGATCTGGTCGCCATCGTTGTCGCTCGAAATCACCTTGACCGGGGTGCCGTCATCGACTTTTTTGGCGACGAGACTCGCGCCAATGCCACCGATCATGCCGGCTGGTCCGCCCTCACTTTGCAGGCTCTTCAACCGTTCGAACGAGGCCTTGTCCGGATAGACGGCGACGGTGGTATCGCCGCCATGCGCGACGAGCTTGTGACCGCACCCGGCCAGCGCCAGCGTCGCGGCCAGAATTACCGCTCCCAGGATGTATTGCAGGTTCTTCACGATAATCGCTCCCTGAATAGTTCCACACTCATTTGGCCTGTGTAATCCGGTCGTTTTCCGGTCGGTTCTTCTAAATTGCTCGCCCTCTCCGCTCCTGCGAGACTTGGCCGGCGACCCGCGCAGCGCGAGCGTCAAGCAGTGAAAATTGCCGCCGCTGCCGTCGCATGATACTTTCTATCGTCTCGTCCGGGAAAGCCCGGGTACAGCGCCATGCGAATCGGACTCATCTCGGACACCCACATCCCAGAGGCCTGCGAACATCTGCCGGCGCTGGTGTTCGAGGCCTTCAGCGGGGTCGATCTGGTGATGCATGCGGGCGACGTTTACATCAATCGCGTGCTCGACGAGCTGGCGCAAATCGCCCCGGTGTTCGCGGCGATCGGCAACGGCGACGAGGGCTTCGACGGCCATCGTTTCAAGCTCGACGCGGACGAACGGGTACGCGCCGCCCATCTGCTCGAGATTGAAGGCGTGCGCGTCGGGCTGGCGCATGCCCTGCCGACACCTGACGAGACCTCGGACGCGGTATTCGAGAAGGCGATGCATCGGCATTTCGGCGGCGTCGTGGACGTGCTGGTGATCGGCCATAGCCATCTGGAAGGGATCGTGCGCTTCGGCAAGACGCTGGTGGTGAATCCGGGCAGCGCGACCCTGCCGCGCAACCTGGTCAATGTGCCCGGGACCGTCGCAATTCTGGAAATCGCATCGGGCGGCCGCGTCTCGGCCGAAATTATCAGGCTCGGCTAGCGGTTTCGTCGCACGCGTCAGCCGCTGCCGTCATCAGGCCTTCAGGAGGAATCCTTGTCCGTCGAAAATGCCACTCAGTCGCAGACTGCGCCCCAACGCGCGGTCACGATGGAGAAGCTGGTCAATCTTTGCAAGCGTCGTGGACTGGTGTTTCCCACCAGCGATATCTACGGCGGCCTCGGCTCGACCTTCGATTACGGTCCGCTCGGGGTGGAGCTCAAGCGTAACGTCAAGGAGGCGTGGTGGCGCGAGATGGTGCAGCGCCGGTCCGACGTTCTCGGCCTCGACAGCGCCATCCTGCAACATCCGCGCACCTGGGAAGCCTCGGGCCATCTGCAGAACTTCACCGACCCGCTGGTGGACTGCAAGGACTGCAAGCAGCGCTTTCGCGCCGATCACATCCAGGGCGACCGCTGCCCCGAATGCGGCGGCGAGTTGACCGAGGCGCGCCAGTTCAACCTGATGTTCAAGACCTTTATGGGGCCGCTCGAGGAGACTGCCAACACGGTCTATCTGCGGCCCGAGACCGCGCAGGGCATCTTTGCCAATTTCGCCAACGTGATCGATACGCAGCGCGTCAAGCTGCCGTTCGGCGTGGCGCAGACCGGCAAGTCGTTTCGCAACGAAATTACTCCCGGCAACTTTATTTTCCGCACGCGCGAATTCGAGCAGATGGAGATGGAATTCTTCGTCAAGCCGGACCCGGACGAGGAGCAGCGCTGGTTCGACTACTGGGTCAGCGAGCGCTTCAACTGGTACGTCCGCTACGGGATCGCGAGCGAGCGGCTGCGGCTGCGGCCGCATGCGCAGGACGAGTTGTCGCATTACTCGCGCGGCACCACCGACGTTGAATACCTGTACCCCTTCGGATGGGGCGAGTTGGAGGGAATCGCTCGGCGCGGCAGCTTCGATCTCGATCAGCACGCGAAGTTCAGCGGCAAGGACCTGACCTACTTCGACGAGGAGGCCAAGGCGCGCTATCGCCCGTGGGTGATCGAGCCGGCGGCGGGCGTGGATCGCGCGATGCTCGCGTTCATGCTCGACGCTTACGATGAGGACGTGGTGGAGAACGAAACGCGCATCGTGCTGCGGCTCGATCCGCGGCTGGCGCCGATCAAGGTGGCGGTCTATCCGCTGCTGCGCAAGGGCGGGCATCCGGAAAAGGCGCAGGCCGTGCGGGAGACGCTCGCGCGGCATTTCACGACGGCCTACGATCAGGCGGGATCGATCGGACGGCGCTATCGGCGTCAGGACGAGATCGGCACCCCGTTTGGTGTGACGATCGATCATCAGACGATGGAAGACGACACGGTGACGCTGCGCGATCGCGATACCACTCAGCAGGAGCGCGTGCCGATAGGCGGACTGGCGGCAACCTTGATCGAGCGCGTCGGATGGTATCGTTAGGCGGGGCAATTTCACGGGAGCGTGCGATTGCGTCGGCCCGTAACGGATCCCGCGGCGCGATCGCGCGGGATATTAAAACGCTAAAGCTTCATGCCGGTGCGGCCGGCGCGGGAGATTGAATTTCAATGGCGCGGGTTCATCCTGAAATCTATTTTTTTGGCGCGGGCGCGGCCGAAGGGCGTTCCGAAATGCGGGATCTGCTGGGCGGCAAAGGCGCGAACCTGGCCGAGATGGCCTCGCTCAAGCTACCGGTGCCGCCGGGCTTCACCATCTCGACGCGCGTCTGCAATTATTTTTACGAGCACGGCAACAAATATCCCAAGGGTCTCACCGAGGGCGTCGCGAAGAGCGTCGCGCGAATCGAAAAAGCGCTCGGCCGCAAGTTCGGCGACTCGAAGAATCCGCTGCTGGTGTCGGTGCGATCGGGCGCGCGGGTCTCGATGCCGGGCATGATGGACACGGTGCTCAATCTCGGGCTAACCGATGAGACCGTCGTCGGGCTCCAAAAAGTCAGCGGCAGCGCGCGCTTTGCGTGGGATTCATACCGGCGCTTTTGCCAGATGTACGGCGACGTCGTCCTGAAGCTGAAGCCCGAGAACAAGAACGACCCCGATCCGTTCGAGGAATTGATCGCGCGCAAGAAGGTGGCGCGCGGCGTGCGCGAGGACGTCGATCTTTCGGTCGATGACCTCAAGCAACTGGTGACGGAGTTCCGCGACCTGATCCGCAGACGCGTCGGCCGCGACATCCCGCAGGATCCGCGTGAGCAGTTGTGGGAAGCGATCGGCGCGGTCTTCGGTTCATGGAACAACGATCGCGCGGTCGCGTATCGCAAGTTCAACAACATCCCCGGCGACTGGGGCACGGCGGTGACCGTGCAATCGATGGTCTTCGGCAACCTCGGCGCCGATTGCGCGACCGGTGTAGCATTCACGCGCGACCCCTCGACCGGCGAAAAGGGCATCTACGGCGAGTTTTTGCCCAACGCGCAGGGTGAGGATGTGGTCGCGGGCATCCGCACGCCGCTCCAGATCAGTGTCGCGGCCGGACGCAAGTGGGCGCGATTCGAGGGCGTCAGCGAGGCCGACCGCAAGGCGAATTTCGCGACGCTGGAGGAGAGCTTCCCGCCGGTCTTCAAGGAACTCCTCAAGATCGCGGGCCGCCTCGAAAAACATTTCCGCGACATGCAGGACATGGAGTTCACGATCGAGCGTGGCCGGCTCTTCATGCTGCAAACGCGCAACGGCAAGCGCACGGCAGCCGCCGCGGTTCGCGCCGCGGTCGAGATGGCGGAGGAGAAGCTGATCGACCGGCGCCTGGCGCTGATGCGCGTCGATCCAATCGCGCTCGAACAATTACTTCATCCGGGCCTCGATCCGAAGGCGACCAAGACCGTGATTGCGCGCGGCTTGCCCGCCTCGCCCGGTGCAGTCTCCGGCGAAGTGGTTTTTTCTGCCGACGAAGCCGTCATCGTGTATCAGGCCGGGCGCCCGGCGATCCTCGTGCGCATCGAAACGTCGCCTGAGGACATCCACGGAATGCAGGTGGCCGAGGGCATTTTGACTGCGCGCGGCGGCATGACCAGCCATGCGGCGGTGGTCGCACGCGGGATGGGCAAGTGCTGCGTCGCCGGATGCGGCGTGCTCGAAATCGACTACAACGGCGGCGCGCTCAAGGTCGGCGATCGCGTTATCCGCCGCGGCGAATACATCACGCTTGACGGTTCGACCGGCGAAGTGATGGCGGGGCGCGTGCCCACCGTGAAGCCCGAGATGTCAGACCACTTTCGCAAGTTCATGAAATGGGCCGACCAGGAGCGCGATCTCGGCGTGCGCGCGAATGCCGATACTCCGGGTGACGCGAAAACGGCGATCGAATTCGGCGCCGAGGGCATTGGGCTGTGCCGCACCGAACACATGTTCTTCGGTCCCGGGCGGATCGAGGCGGTGCGCGAAATGATCCTGTCAGAGAATGCCGAACAGCGTGCGCGCGCGCTCGACAAAATCATTCCGATTCAACGCGCCGACTTCGTCGCGATCCTGCGCGAGATGGCGGGCAAGCCGGTGACGATTCGCCTGCTCGATCCGCCGCTGCACGAATTTCTGCCCAAGGACGACGAGGAGATCCGCAAGATCGCGGTCGATATGGGGGCCGATCCGCATCGCGTCAAGCAAATCTGCGAGAGCCTCGCGGAGTTCAATCCGATGCTCGGCCATCGCGGCTCGCGCCTGGGCATCAGCTACCCCGAGATTTACCGGGCGCAGGCCCGCGCGATTATCGAGGCAACGCTGGAGTTGCGCCGCGAGGGCGTCAATGCGATGCCCGAAATCATGCTGCCGCTGATCGGCGAGGTGAAGGAGTTCGAGTTTCTGGCCAAGGAAATCCGCGAAGTCGGCAGCGAAATCATCGGCAAGGGCAAAACGAAACTCGCGTATCAAATCGGCACGATGATCGAAGTGCCGCGCGCCTGCATGGAAGCCGATCACATTGCCGCAGTTGCCGACTTCTTCTCCTTCGGCACCAACGATCTCACGCAGATGACCTATGGCCTGTCGCGCGACGACTCGGTGAAATTCCTCCAGGATTACCTCACGCGCGGAATTTACAAAAAAGATCCGTTCCAGGAACTCGACCCTGACGGCGTCGGCGACCTGATGCGGATCGGAATCGAGCGCGGGCGCAAGGGCAACAAGAAAATCAAGATCGGGATTTGCGGCGAGCATGGCGGCGATCCTGCGAGCGTCAAGCTCTGCCATCGCCTCGGACTCGACTACGTTTCGTGCTCGCCGTATCGCCTGCCGGTCGCGCGATTGGCGGCGGCGCAGGCCGCCATCGAGGGGCGCAAATCGAAGCGCGAGTTCAAGGACGTCTGACGCGACACGAACGCGGGGCGGCGCGGGAAAAATCCGCCGCGGAAAAATTATCCGAGGAAGTCGTCGACGATAATCGGGGGTATTTCCAGGCTTTGAACCTGGTTGTTGCGCATGATTCGAAGCTGCACGCGCTCACCGGGGCGATGGCGGTTGATCGCTTCGTACAAGGCCTTGCGCTCATGGATATCGCGACCGTCGGCGCTCAGCACCAAATCGCCCTGGCGTAGCCCTGCCTTCTCTCCCGGACTGCCGGGCATCACACCGGCGATCACTACATGCTCGCGCAAGGTGTAGGAGAGCACTCCGAGCCACAGCCGCGGCGGCGTGCTAACGCGACGCCCGTGGCGCAGCAGTTCGTCGCGCCCTGAAAGAAAGCATTCGCCCGGGATGCCGAGAATCGGGCGCACGAGGTCGGCGAAATTAAGGTAGCAGACCGCAATCAGCTGCCCCTTCGAATTGCAGATCGGACCGCCGCTCAGCCCGATGTTCAGCGCCGAAGCCGTCACGCATACACAGCGCTCGAGCACGAATTCCCACGCCGCGTCGAATGGTCCCAGGTAGGTGATGAGTCCGGTGTCGGCACAGCGTTTCTCGCCGCCGAGGCTCGACACGACGAAAATCTCCTGGCCCAATTCGCATTCCTGCGACGAGACCGGATCGATATGCGGATGGCCGCGCCCGTCGATTTGCAGCACGCCGAGGCTCGTGGTGAAATCGCGCGCGACGACGCGCGCCGGCAGTTGATCGCCGTTGGCGAGCGTCACCATCGCACTCTGCGCGCCCATGATCATGTAGTTGACGGTGACGATCACGCCATCGTCACTGACGATCGTGCCGGTGCCGCGCCGATCGGTGCCGAGGCCGATCGCGACCGACGGATGCGACTGCGGGACCTGACAGTGAATGCCCACGGTCGCACGCGCAACCTTCTCGAGTACATGGACTGACGCGTTCACGGTATAGACTCCGGCATCACCCTAGCAGGCTCGATTAATTTAAGCATTCGTGAAATTGCGTCAACGCAAACGCGCATCTGCGGCGGCGCTTGACACGGAGCGCGACGCGGGTTTAGGCACAACCATAAGCGCTCGCTGAAGGTGGTAGGCCGAAATGCACGAAATGATCATCAGGGGTGGAACGATCGTGGACGGCACCGGCGCACCCGCGATACGCGCGGACCTCGCGATTGACGGCGGGCGCATCGTCGAAATCGGCCGCATCGGCGGCAACGCCGGTCGCGTAATCGACGCTGGCGGACTCATCGTCAGTCCGGGTTTCATCGATCCGCACACGCATTACGATGCGCAAATTTGCTGGGACCCGCTGGTCACGTGTTCGTCCTGGCACGGCGTCACCAGCGTGATCATGGGCAATTGCGGCGTCGGACTGGCGCCGTGCAAACCCGCCGAGCGCGACGTCGCGACCTGGAACCTGGTCCACGTCGAGGCGATCCCGTACGAGGTCCTCAACCGCGGCCTCACCTGGGATTGGGAATCGTTCCCCGAATATATGGATGCGGCCAAGCGCCGCGGCGTCGGCATCAACGTCGGCTTCATGGCGGCGCTGTCGCCCTTTCGCCACTGGGTGATGGGCGAGGACGCGATGGCGCGCGCGGCGACGGAAGTCGAAACCGTTCGCATCCGCGAACTCCTGCGCGAGGCGGTCGCGGCCGGCGCATTCGGCTTTTCGCTTACCGTGATGCCGCAGCATCTCGGCTACAAGGGCCAGCCGCTCGCGTGCCGTCTCGCCAGCCACGACGAGCTGCGCGCGTACTGCGAAGTCCTGCGCGAGTTCGATCGCGGCGCTATTGAGATCGCGTTGACCAAGCAGCCGTGCGCGGTCTCCGACAAGGAATACGCCCTGCTCGATCTGCTCTCATCGGCGAGCGGCCGACCGGTGACGTGGCTCAATTTGCGCGACCGTGACGACGATCCTAACGCGTGGTCGGACACACTCGCCCGCGTCGCCCCGCTGCTCGCTCGCGGATGTGTGCCGCAGGTCGCGGCGCGCCCGCTGGTGATCGAATTTCACCTGTGCAACCCATTTCTCTTCGGCAGCATGAATTCGATCAAACCGGCATTCGGCGATCAGCCGGTCGCAGCGCAAAAACAATTTTACGCGGGTGCGGATTTCCGCCGCAGCTTCGGCGAGGAACTCAAGCGCCGCACGGTTTTCCACGACATCTGGGATCGCGCGCAAATCAAGGAGACCACCAATCCCGCGCTCAAGGCGCTCGAATGGAAGACCGTTGCCGAGGTCGCGCGCGAACGCGGCCGCGATCCGCTTGAGGTCTTTTTCGATCTCGCGATCGAAGACGATCTCAACCTGGTTTACATGATGCCGCTGCTCGACATTAATCAGGATCGCGTCGCGAAAAAATTCAGCGACCCGCGCACCATGATCGGTATCTCCGACGGCGGCGCGCACGTCGATATGCTGTGTAACGCCGGCTACCCGACCTATCTCATCGGCACCTTCGTGCGCGAACGGCACGCGCTTTCGCTCGAGCTCGCGGTCAAGCGCATCACCTCGGAGCCCGCCGCCTTTTTTGGTATCGCCGGCCGTGGTGTGCTCAAGCCCGGAATGATCGCCGACCTCGCAATCTTCGACTACGACAAAATCGGTTCCGCCGAACGCCCGGAAATCCGCCATGACTTGCCGGGAGGCGGACGCCGGCTGGTCTCGGAAGCCGAGGGCGTCGCGTACACGATCGTCAACGGACAGGTCTTGTTCGAGCACAATCGGCACAGTGGCATATTGCCAGGCAAGGTCTTGCGCTCAGGCCGAATTTGAATGCCGTCGGGAGATTAACGTGATCGCAACACATAAGATTGTTTCGGCGGATTCGCACATGACCGAACCGGCCGACCTCTGGGTCCAACGGCTCGACAAAAAATATCGCGATAACGCACCGCGCGTAATCAAGAACGAAAAGCCGAACGGGCCGGCCTACCTGTTCGTGGGCCCGGGTATCCACCCGCTGGCCGTCGCGGCCGCCTTCGCCGCCGGCAAGAGCGGACGTGAATTGCGCGAGCACATGAACCACGGCTACGAAGCTGCCCGTCCCAGCGGATGGGATCCGGTCGAGCGCCTGAAGGACCAGGACCTCGACGGTGTCGTCGCCGAGGTGCTGTATTCGACGCTCGGCATCGCGGTCTTCAACGTCAAGGATATTGAGCTACAACTCGCCTGCCTGCGCGTTTACAATGACTGGCTGGCCGAGTTCTGCGCGCACAGTCCCAAGCGTCTCACTGGCATCGGACTATACTCACTTGCCGCCCTCCCCGACGTCAGCGAAGTCGAGCGCTGCGCGCGAATCGGCCTCAAGGGCATCATGGTGCTCGCTTCCGAGAGCAGCGAACTGCCGTACAGCGACCCGCGCTTCGATCCGCTGTGGCGCGCCGCCGCGGAGGCCAATCTGCCGATTTCGCTGCACAAGCCGCTGGTCTCGGGCATGCCGCTCACGCCTGCGATGCCGACGATGGCAGACTTGCAGATTCATGTTATCCACGTGGTCGAGCAATGCATCACGCGACTGGTCTATGGCGGCGTCTTTGAGCGTTTCCCAAAACTCAAGATTGTGTCGGCCGAAAATGACGTCGGCTGGATTCCGAATTGGGTACAGCGTCTCGATCACGTTCATTCGAAGATTGCAAATCCGCAGCGCCTGCCGCTCAAACCGAGTGAGTATGTGAAGCGCAACGTGTGGGCTACCTTTCAAGACGACCGGCTCGGGCCGGCGACCTGGAAGTTCTTCGGCGAAGACAACTATATGTGGGCCTCGGATTTTCCCCACGCCGATTCCACCTTCCCCAACTCGATCAAGGTGATCGAGGAAAATTTTGCCGGCGTTCCGGCCGAGGTCACCCGCAAAATTACCTTCGAGAACGCGAACCGCCTCTACAACATGGAACTCAACTGAGTAGTGTAACCGAACTGAGTAATCGTGATTCGGCTCCCCCTCCCCCTGGGTGAAGGGGCTAGTGGTCAGATCTCGCAGGGCGTGAACAGTCTCCTGTGCGCCTCGTCCCTTCGAGGATCGAGCACCGCGAGCGTGGCTCGCCGCCGGCATGGCATGCCGTCGTCAGACGGGCTTGCTGTATAGCGCGCCGGAGAGCTTCAACTCTTCCACTCGCTCACTTCCGTAGCCGAGATAGCGCTTCAGGATCTCGCCATTATGCTCGCCGAGTGTCGGCGCCTCGAGTTTGAGGTCTTCGGGGAAAGCGGAGAACTTCAGCGGAAAGCCCGGCAAATCTATATCGCCGAGCAACTGATCGTGCATCCGGGTGACCGTGCCGCGCTGCCGCAGGTGCGGATGGTTGATAGCCTCCGCGGCTGACAGCACCGGCGCCGCCGGCACGCGATATTCATTGAGGCGCGCCATGATCGCGTCGTCGTCGGGAAAGGAGGTCAGCCATCCCTGGATTATCTCGTAAAGTTCCTCGGTGTGCGCGACGCGATCGGCATTGGTGCGGAAGCGCACGTCCTCCTTCAGGTCCGCACGACCCATCGCGTCGCACAACTGCCGCCACTGATGTTCGACGCCGCCAATAATTACTATGTAATGTTCACGCCCGCGATACATACTACACGGCGCGCCATACGACAGATGCTTGCCGCCCCGCGTCAACTTGATTCGGCCACCGCTCAGACTGTACATCTGCACGGCCGTATGGTGGCAGTTGAAGTAGGCATCTAGCAGCGCGATATCCAGTAGCTGTCCTGCGCCGGTGCGTTCGCGATAGAGCAGCGCCGAGACGATCGCGAGTGCCGCATGCACACCGGTGCTGACATCGCCGAGCGCAGCCGTGGGGAAAAACGGCGGTCCATCCGGCTCTCCAATCATCGACGTGATTCCCGAATATGCCTGCGCGATAAAATCATAGCCCGGCAGATGCGCCAGCGGCCCCTGCTGTCCGAACGTCGAAATCGAGCACATCACAAGCTTCGGATTGAGGGCTTTGACCGTGGCATAATCAAAACCCATTCGCGCAATTACACCGGGTGCGAAGTTCTCCACGAGCACATCGACTTTCGCGATTAGCTCCTTTATCAATGCGATTGCGGCCGGATGCTTTATGTCAACGCAGATACTCTTTTTGCCGATGTTCTGCTGAACGTAGTATCCGCTTCGTCCGTCCTTTATGTACGGCAATTCACGGGTGCGGTCGCCGGCCGGCGCAATCTCGAGCTTTACAATCTCCGCCCCCATTCCGGCCATCATGCGCGTCGCCGTTGGTCCCGCTATGTATTGCGTGAAGTCAAGAACTTTGTAGCCGTCGAGAATATGCGCGGGCGCTGCCATCACTACCTCTTCCAAGCCATGCGAGTGGAACGGATGCTGTGACCGCCGCGCTTGAATTGGCGGACGGCATCGATGACTTCGGTTACGAATTATGCAGGTGCCGGAATATTGTCAACCGGTGGTGCGGAAACTGGGTCGCGTTGCCCTTGGCGGCAGTATCAGGTTGCCGGCGGCGGGCTGGATCGTCGCTTACGGCTGCACGCGGGATTGCATTTCGGTCACCGTGCTACGATAGCGTGAGAGCGCCCAACGCGGGAGATGAAGGGCGAATAGACTGCGATTCGCTGCATCATTTATGAACGACGAAGCGATTATTGATGCCGCCCACTATAGCGTCGAGGAAATTCTGCGCGACGGCGGATCGATCCACGTTCGCGCGCTCCGCCCGGACGATCGTGAACGGCTGCTCGAGCATTTCAAGGGACTCAGTCAGCAGTCCCGCTACTACCGATTCTTTGGCCTCAAACGCTCGATGACCGACGCGGAACTGGTGCGCCTGACGCAACTGGATTTCGTCGCCCACGTCGGACTGGTCGCGACCTTGCGTGACGCGGCCGGCGAACACTTCATCGGCGTCGCGCGCTACATTCGCGGCGCCGATCCCACGCGTGCAGAGGTCTCCTTCGCCGTTCTCGACGAGCATCAGGGCCGCGGTATAGGCAGTCTCCTGCTCGACCATCTGAGCCGCATCGCGCGCGCCAGTGGCATCGTCGAACTTGAAGCCGATGTGCTCGGCGACAACAACCGGATGCTCGAGGTCTTTGCCAAGAGCGGCTTCAAGGTCCGCCGCTCGAACGCCTCAGGCGTAATTCACGTCGCCTTTCCGACCGCGGAAACAGATCTCTCGATCGAGGCCAGCAGCGCGCGCGAATGGTTCGCGGCGGCCCACAGCGTCGCGTGGATCTTGAAGCCGCGATCCGTCGCGGTGATCGGCGCGACGCGCGATCCGCAGAAGATCGGCGGCGCGATTGTCGCCAATCTGAAACGCTTCGGCTTCAAAGGTCCGATCTATGCCGTCAATCGCAGCGCCGCGGAAGTCCAGGGGCTGCGCTGCTATGAATCGGTAAGCGCCGTCGGCGAACCGATCGATCTTGCGGTCATCGCCGTTCCCGCGGAAGCGGTCGAGGCGGAAATTGCCGAGTGCGTTCGCGCCGGCGTGCATTCCGCCGTCGTGATCAGTGCCGGCTTCGCCGAAGTGTCGGATGCGGGCCGCGCGCGCCAGCAGCGCATGTTCGAACTCGTGCGCCAATCGGGAATGCGGATGGTCGGCCCCAATTGCATGGGCGTGCTCAATACCGATCCCGCGGTGAGGCTCAATGCCACCTTCGCGCCGTTGGAACCGCCGAGCGGGAATATCGGCATGTACTCGCAAAGCGGCGCACTCGGTACTGCGATTCTCGATCACGCGCGCCAGCGCGACCTCGGACTCTCCTCATTCATCTCGGCGGGTAATCGCGCCGACGTCTCGAACAACGACTTGCTGGCATATTGGGCCGACGATCCCAATACCGCGGTCATCGTGCTCTATCTCGAGAGCGTCGGTAATCCGAAAAAGTTCGCCCGGCTGGCGCGCGAAGTCGCGTCGAAGAAGCCGATTGTCGCGGTCAAATCCGGACACTCGGCCGCCGGTTCGCGCGCCGCCGCGAGTCATTCGGGATCGCTCGCCAGTCTCGATGTCGCCGTCGATGCGCTCTTCGAGCAGGCCGGCGTCATCCGCACCGCAACGCTCGAGGAACTCTTCGACATTTCCGCGATGCTCTCGATGCAGCCGGTGCCGGCCGGCGCTCGCGTCGGCGTCGTGACCAACGCCGGCGGTCCCGCGATCCTGCTCGCAGATGCATGCGAGGCGCGTGGGCTCACGCTGCCGCCGCTCGCACCGACGACGATCGATCGGTTGCGCAACTTTCTGCCCCACGTCGGCGGCTTCACCAACCCGATCGACATGACCGCCAATGCCGGTGCGCTCGACTACGAACGCACGATCGCGGCTGTCGCCAACGATCCCAACGTCGATGCGGTGGTGGCAATCTACATACCGCCAATCGTGATGGAGCCGGAGGCGGCCGCGGCCGGAATCGCGCGCGGCGCTGCCGCGATGCCGGCGCACAAGCCGATCCTGACGGTCTTTCTCTCGACGGCGGGAACGCCGCGAGAGTTGAATCGGGGCCCGCGCGGCGCGATCCCGTCCTACAAATTTCCCGAGAACGCCGCGATGGCCCTGGCGGCGGCCACGCGTTACGGACGCTGGCGCGCGCGTCCGCGCGGCGCGGTCGTCACACTCGGCCGCTTCGCCCGCGAAACCATTCGCACCGTGGTCGACCGCGCACTCGAGGACGCCGCAACGCCGCGCTGGCTCGCGCCCACCGATCTCGCGATGATGCTCCGCGCCGCCGGCATCGAGGTCGCACTCGCCGAGCGCGCAACGATCGCCGACGCGCCCGCCGTGGCCGAGCGCCTCGGCTATCCGCTGGTCGCCAAGGCCATCGTTCCGGGCCTCGTGCACAAAAGCGCGGTCGGCTGCGTCATCCTCGATCTCGATTCGAGCGCCGCCGTCGCCGATGCCGTGCGGACGCTGGAGCAACGGACTTCCGCGATCGGATCCGAGCTCCAGGGCATTCTCCTGCAGCGCCAGATTGCCGGAGGTATCGAGATGATGGCCGGCGTCACCAGCGATGCGACCTTCGGCCCGCTGCTGACTTGCGGCCTGGGCGGCACCATGGCCGACCTCTTGATGGATGTCGCCTTCCGACTCCATCCGGTCAGCGACCTCGATGCCGACGAGATGGTTCGCACGCTGCGCTCGAGCCCAATGCTCGACGGTTATCGCGGCGCCCCTGCCGGCGACCGCGGCGCGATGAACCTGCTGATGACGCGTTTGTCCGCGCTGGTCGAAGTCATTCCCGAGCTGGTTGAACTCGACCTCAATCCCGTGAAGTTGCTCGCACCCGGCAGCGGCGCAATCGTCGTTGACGGCCGCATGCTGCTACGTCCCGCGCACTGATTCGGACTCATGCAAGTCGACTCGATGTGTGCGGGTGGCCACTCGAAGCTACAGACTAATCCATTCTTTAATTATCACAGCATCCTCTCATCTCTCTATGATAGGTATAATTATGCAGGTTGTGCTTGACATATCCACGGACCGAATGAAAAGCTGGCCCCCTTGAAGCATGCGAAATATGAAACGGGAGACATGAATGAAACACCGTTTCGTTATTCTTGGCTTACCTGACTCTACGAAACCCGCACACACCAACGCGGCCAAGTATTTCGGAGACCCAACATGAGTGGTGCAATTTGGCTGGTGCGTCGTCTCGGCTGGCTGGCGCTCGCTTTCGGTGCCCTCGTGCTGACGCTATGGCTGTGCGCCGCTCGTGTCCCGCCGCCGATTCAGGTTCAACGCGTTCATTATTTCCCGCAAGGTACGACCTGAGCATCCGGCGAATCGAAACGCGAGTAGGAAGAGCCGCGCCATTTTGGGTGCGGCTTTTTCTTTGCGCCCGCGAGCTTGATCTTTCATTCGAAATGCGGCGGTAATCCCTCGACATGCTCATAATCCGCCACGGAGGCCGCCAATGCCGCTAGCGCGTATCAACGGTATCGAGCTCTACTACGAAGTCCACGGCGAAGGCCCGGTGCTGGTGCTGGCGCACGGCGGCGGCGGCAGTCATCTTTCGTGGTGGCAGAACGTCCCGGTGCTCGCACGCCGTTTCCGCTGCGTCACGTTCGACCATCGCGGTTTCGGCGCATCGCGCGATGTGACCGATGGCCCCGGCCCAAATGCCTTCGTCGAGGACCTGCGCCAGTTGCTCGACCATCTGGGGATCCAGCGCGCCGCGCTCGCCGGCCAATCGATGGGCGGATGGACGGTGCTCGGCTTCGCTGCGGCGTATCCCGATCGCGTAAGCGCACTGACGCTCTGCGACACTCACGCCGGAATGGACGATCCCGAAGTCGTTCGCGAACAGGCGAAGCTGCGCGATCTGAACAAGGGCGGCCTCGCCAATATACTGACGCGCGCGTATGCCGCCGATTTCCCCACGCGCGATCCGGTGCGCTGCTTCCTCTATCAGCAGATCTCGGGTCTCAACACTCACGTGCCCGCGAACCTGCTGCCGATGCTGCTCAAGCTGAAGAATCGCTTCGAGCCGATCGTCGATTGGCGTATTCCGACGATGCTGCTGGTGGGGGCGGAGGACTCGATCGTGCCGCCTCCGGTGATGGAAATGATGGCACATCGGATTCCGCAGGCGCGCTTCGTCAAGGTGCCGGGCGCCGGCCATTCGGTGTATTTCGAAAGGCCCGACGACTTCAACCGAATCGTGACGGACTTCCTGGTCGAGACCGGCGTGCAGTAGCGGCCGCGCGCGTTTTTTCGGACACGCCGTCTCGCTCAGTCGGGGCGGCGGCACATCCGATCGACCACGGCGGTGATGGTCGCAATGCCGCTCTCAAACGCCCCGCGCGGGATCGATTCGTTAGGCTGATGGGCCTGCTCGAATTCGCCGGGTCCGCAAATCAGCGTGACGATTCCTTCGCGGGCGAACCACGCGCCGTCGGTGGCGAAGGGCGCGCCGCGTACGGTCGTCTGACCGGTCACAGCGAAAAGCGCACGCTCGAGGGTGGTGTCGCGTGGCGAGAGCAGCGGCGGTGCGATGACCGGCTTGCCCATTTCGATGGTGGCGACATGGTCGGGCGAGCCGTAGTCATGCAGATCGAGAGCGGCGAGGCGGCGTTCGATCTCGCGATAGAGTTCGAGCGGGTCGGCGTCGGGCAGTGAGCGGTAGGTCATCCGCATCGCACATTGTTCGGCGATGATGTTGGAAGCGACGCCGCCGGTGATGGTGCCGAAATTCATCACGTCGTAAGGCGCCTCGGGAAAAATCGAAGAGAATTCTTTATTGCGAGTGGCGCGGCGCTCAGCCTGGAGGCGCCCGATGGTTTCGATGGCCTTGCCCATCACGGCGATCGAATTGACGCCAAGCTCGGGGTTGCCGCTATGGCCGCCGCGCCCACGCACCTTAATCTCAAAGGCGCAGATGCACTTGTGGGCGTGGAAGATCGATGAAGACGTCGGCTCGCCGATCCACGCGAGATTGGGACGCGGGACATTACCGAGCAGGTCCTGCAAGGCGGGCGCGAGGCTGGCAGCCCCACGCATCCCGACTTCCTCGTCGGCGGTGAAGACGAAGACGAGCGGCCGCGTCAGGCGCTGCAAATCGATGGTGCGCGCGGCCTCGGCACATTGCGCGAGAAAGCCCTTCATGTCGGAAGTGCCGCGCCCGAAGAGGCGATCGCCGGCGACCTCGAGCCGAAAGGGATCGCGCTCCCATCCGGGTTGACCCTCGACCGGAACGGTATCGAGATGGCCCGAGATGATGAGGCCGTCAGGGTGGCGTGGCCCGGCCCACGCGACCAGATTGGCCTGCGGCACGCCGCCCGCGTCGATGCGATGGATCGCGGTTTCGAAACCCGCACCGTCGAATTCACTGGCGAGATACTCCATCGCCGGAACATCGGAATGGATACTCACTGTGTCGAAGGCGATCAGGCGTTCGAGGACTTCGTAAAGATGAGTACTCATAGCGGTTGCGCCTCCTCGTTCAGGGCTCGCGAGTGACTATTATGCCGCTGCCGCGAAGCATCGGGGAACCGTCGATTGCGCAGACCGCGGCAGCGCCGGGAATCTGCCGCTGTTCGGCGCGGTCGGTGACCTGGCGCACCGCTTCGGCGATATGCCCCATCCCATGCATGCGGCCTTCGCTCAGACTGCCGCCGAAGGTGTTGACCGGCAGTTCGCCCTCGATCGCGATCCGGCCGTCGCGGACGAATGCGGCGCCCTCGCCCTCGGCGCAAAAGCCGGCCGCCTCCAGCCAGTAGAGCGTGGAAGGATTGAAGCCGTCGTAGAGCTGGGCGGCATCCATCTCATGCGGGCCGAGGCCGGCGGACTGCCAGAGCTTGTTGGCGAGCGACGCGCCGCAGGCCATGTAGTCGTCGAGGGTGTAGTAGAGCAGGGTGCGGCGGCTCGCGGTATTCTGGCCATAGCCCGCGATGTAGGCGGGCGGGTTGGACAGATCGCGTGCGCGCTCGGCGCGCGTAACAATCAAGGCGACGCAGCCGTCCACCGGCACGTCGCAATCGAAGAGACACAGCGGCTCGGCGATCCAGCGCGCGTTGAAGTAGTCATCGCGCGACATCGGTTCGTCGTGGAAGAAGGCGCGCGGATTGAGATTGGCGTTGCGGCGGCTGTTGAGGGCAAGCGCGGCGAGCGCGTCGCGCGTGGCGCCGAAGCGATGCATATAGCGCTGCCAGGCGAGGGCGTGCGTCTGCACGATCGAGCTGGCGCCGTATGGTGCGAGGAATTGCGCGTCGCCCGACGCGCGGGGCGGTCCGCCGTGGCCGGAGCCGGCTCCGGCGGGGCGCGGGCGCGGACGATGAAGCGCGCGCCAGACCAACACATATTCGCAAGCGCCCGCGATTAGTGCATGGACGGCTTCGATAATCGGACTCGCAATCATCCCGGTCTCGATCTGCGCATACCATCGGAGGTCGGGCGCGAGCGCGAGGTGGTTCATTAGCCAGTTGACGGTGACGACGTCTTCGCCGTCGCGATTACCGGCGCCGGCGAACGGCGACTCGGGATAGGTCGCGAGGCCGTCGATTTGGGCGGGGTCGAGCCCCGCGTCCGCGATCGCGGCGCGGCAGGCGTCAAGCGCGAGCAGGCCGAGGGGCTTTTGCGGCCGTCGCGAGATTTCGGAATAGCCAATTCCGGCGATCGCGGTTTTTCCTTTGCCCTGCCACATTGACTAATACTCCCGCTCGATCGGCGCGCGATCTTCAGACGATGCGAAACTGAGGTACGACGATACCGTCGCCGCGATCCTCGAAATCGACTTCGACGGCCGCTCCGATACTCACTTTAGCGCGTTGGGCGATCGGCAGATTGGAAACCATCAGGAGCTTCGGCTGCTCGCCCAGTTCCACGACGATATTGATGAACGGTGCATCGTCCTCGAAGCCGGCGACGTCGCGCTGATGCATCACGGTGAAGGTGTACACGAGGCCGCGTCCGCTGACCGGCTCGAAGCGCAGATCCTGCGCAGAACAGGCATCGCAAAAGGGGCGCGGCGGATGATTGTAATAACCGCACGCGCCGCATCGCTGGATCGCCAGGCGCCGCTCCTTCGCGGCCTGCCAGAAGGGGCGGCTGAGTTCGTCGGGCACCGGCACGGGTTTTTTTGAAATTGCGCTCACCATTCACCTGTTCCCGTATGGGTTTGTAGCAAGTCGCGGCGCGCCACGACAAATGCCGGTTCGGCGCGAGGCCGCCGGCGTCACAATGATAACTCAGTTCAGATTGGCCGGATCGAGCCGATCGCGCATGTAGTCGCCGAGAAAATTGAATGCCATCACGGCCAGCGAGATGAAAATGCCGGGGATCAGCACCCACGGATAGTGCTCGATATTCTGCGGATCCATCGCCTGCGAGAGCAGGTTGCCCCAACTTGCGGCGGGCTCCTGAATCCCGAGGCCGAGCAGGGAGAGCGAGCTTTCGCCGAGGATGTAGCCGGGGATCGAAAGCGAGGCGTTGACCGCGGCGAATCCGAGCACCGTCGGAATCACGTGGCGCAGCAGCAGGCGCGTGCGTGAGGCGCCGAGCGCGCGGCCGGCCTCGACGAAGGGCGCGGACCGTACGGCGGCGGCCATGCCGCGGATGACGCGCGCGAAACCGGCCCAACTGATGAACGCCATGATCGCGACGATCATGAAGAAGGTCGCGACCGTGCTCATGCCCGAAGGAATCACCGCGGCGAGCGCCAGCAGGAAATAGAAGCTCGGCAGCGACATCTCGATTTCGCACCAGCGCATGATCAGGTTGTCGGTCATGCCGCCCATCAGGCCGGAGAAGGCGCCGACCATGATGCCGAGCGAGAAACTGATGAACACGCCCACCAGGCCGATACACATGCTGACGCGCGCGCCATAGACGATGCGCGAGAAGAGATCGCGGCCGAGGTTCTCGCTGCCGAGCATGAAGTAGGGATCGGCGGGCGAATCGGTAGTGAAGAGATGGCCGCGATGGAACAGGCGGACCCAGGTGCGGCGGGTGCGATCTTCGGAGAAGCGGCGCGCCATCGCGTCGGTCATGGTCAGCGGATAGGCGAAGAAGAATCCGTGGGACCATTGGGAGGGCGGCGCAAGGTGGAGGCGCATCGGCGGGCAGTCGGGGAGATTGCGGTACTGATGAGTGGGGTCGTAGGGCGCGAAGACGGGCGAGGCTGCGGCGAAGAGATAGAACATCAGCAGACAGATGATGGAGAGGCGCACGGTCCAGGGCGCGCGGCGCCACTCGTCGCGCGTACCGGCGACCATACGGCGCATTCGCGAGGCCGCGTTGCGGGGCGGCTCGGAGCGAGTGGTGGCGTCGGCGATCGGTTTTGGTAACGCGCTCATTGCGAGGCCAGCGTGGAGAAATCGACGCGCGGGTCAACCGCGACCAGCGCGATATCGGCGGCGAGATTACCGATGAGCAGGAGGATGGTGCCCATCAGCACGGAGCCCATGACCAGCGGGACGTCGAGCGAACGGACGGCGTTGAGAAGCAGTAAACCGAGGCCTTGCAGATTCATCACCGATTCGACCAGCGCGGCACCGCCGAGCAAATCGGCGAGTCCGTAACCGGCCATCGTGACGAAGGGATTGAGCGCGTTGCGCAGCACGTGCTTGTAGATGACGGTGCGCTCGGGCAGGCCCTTGGCGCGCGCGGTGCGGACGAATTCGGAATTTTTGAGCTCGAGGATTTGCGAGCGCATCAGGCGCATCAGGGAGGCGACGCCGGAAACTCCGAGTACGAGCGCAGGCAGAATCAGATGATTGACGCGATCGGCGGCTTTGCTCCAGGCGTCGAGCGCAGCATAGTCGGGCGAGAAACTGCCGCCCACCGGGAAGACGCCGCTCCACAAGGCGAAGTCCATCGCGAGGAAGGCCAGGAAGAACGCGGGCACCGACATGCCGAGGAAAGAAAAAAACGACAGGCCGCGATCGAGCAATGAGTTCTGGCGGACGGCGACGATGATACCGATCGGAATCGCCAGCGCCCAGGAGAGCATCATGCTCGCGAGTGAGAGCAGGACGGTATTGACGGCGCGCGACGCGATCAGGCTCGTGACGTTGACGCGATAGGCCAGCGAGACGCCGAAATTGAGATGCACGACCTGCCAGAGCCATCGGAAGTAGCGGACCATCAAGGGTTGGTCGAGGCCGAACTCCGCCTCCATTTGCTTGATCACCTGCGGCGAAATATGGGGGTCGAGCGCGAGATTGGTGATGAAATTGCCGGGCACCAGGGACATCGCGATGAATGAGATAAGCGTGATCCCGAGCATCAGCGGAATCATAATCAGGATGCGCTTGACCAGAAATCGCGCCATTATCCCATCAAGTCTTTGCGATCCGGGGGCGTACGGGCGGTCGTGTCAGGCCCGCTCCCCGATGCGGAGCTGATAAAGTCATCGCACCCGCTCCATGTTCTTCGGAGCGGGTGCGATAGGTACCCGAGCGCAAGAAGGATCAAAGCGATTTGTAGATCGCGTCGATCAGCGCCGCGGGACGCGCATCGAGCAGCGGTTCGTTGCCCATCTGGTTCATGACGTAGCCGAAGCCGACCTTCGCGTCGGGATCGGCAAAGCCGAGCGAACCGCCAGCGCCGGGATGGCCGAAGGTGTGCGCATTCGGGCCCATCTGCGCGCCAGGCTGCGAGAGCATAAAGCCGAGGCCGAAGCGGGTGGTGAGCGGCAACACGGCGTCCTGCCCCTTTGATTGCTCGGTGTAGCAGCGCTCGATTTCGCGCGGACCGAAGAGCTTCACGCCGTCAACTTCGCCGCCGCGGGCGAGCGCCCCGTAGATGCGCGCGAGCGCGCGGGCATTGGCGTGACCGTTCGCACCGGGGATTTCGGCGCCCCGCCAAGCGCGCGAATTGGTGGTCGCTTGCGTGAACATCGTGGGCGGATTGAAGATCGCCATCGCACTCACCGACGCCGGATCCTTCATCATTTCGGCAAAGATGTTGCGCTCGCCCGGCTTGGGCTCGGGCGCGTAGATGATCTCGGCGACGCGCGCGTCGAATTCCGGGCCGATGCCGATGTGCGCATCCGCGCCGAGCGGCTTGGCAATCTCGTCGCGAAAGTACGTACCCAGACTCTTGCCGCTGATACGGCGCACCACTTCGCCGACCAGCCAGCCGAAGGTAATCGCGTGATAGCCGTGCCTGGTCCCCGGTTTCCACCACGGTTCCTGGCGGGCGAGCTCGGTCGTGACCTTCTCCCAACTGAAGATGTCGTCGGGCTTAAGCGGCGTCCGGATCGCGGCCAGGCCCGCCCGGTGGTTCAGCAAGGCGCTGACGGGAATCGAACCTTTGCCGGCGGCGGCAAACTCCGGCCAATACTTCGCGACGGGCGCGTCGAGGTCGAGCTTGCCCTGATCGGCGAGGCGATGCGCGCACATCGCGCAAAGTCCCTTGGTCGTGGACCAGACGTTGACGATGGTGTCGCGATTCCACGGTCGCGTCTTCGCCTGATCGGCGTGACCCGCCCAGATATCGACGACGCATTTGCCGTCAACGACGACCGAAGCCGCCGCGCCAAGTTCACCGCGCTGCTCGAAATTCTGGATGAAGGCGTCGCGGACGCGGGAGAAGCGCGGATCGCATTCACCATTGATAGTTATGTTTGCGGGCATCATGGACTCCTTGGGGACAAGCTACAGTTTTCGCCCGGATTGACGCCATCCGAGCCGAAGGCGGCGTCACATTACATTGCCGTCCGCATTCTACACGCTCGCGGCCATTTTTTCACTGCCCAGCACGCGGCAGAATTTGAGGCGGCTGACTGGCTTTTTTCGTCGGATAACATCGCGATGAAATGGGCGGATTCGCGAAATCGGACTTGAACATTGTGATTGCGATCAGCATCTTGTTAGTTCGTGTCTGACTCGAAAGTTGGAAATGCAAATACCGATTAAGGGACAGAGCGCCGGCTTGGCGGTCGCGGCGGCGCTTGCAGTCTGGTTGACGCTGTACGCCGCGGGTTGTTCCGGGACAGCCACTTCGGGTGGGGGCGGCGATGAGCAAGCGACGCGGCTCGGCGTAAACCACCCGACCAACGTTGACGTCAAGCACGACGTTCCGGTGCCGCGCGATAAGGTGCTCGAACTTGAAGTCGATTTCGCTCTGCGGAACAACGCGGAGCACGAAGCACTGATGCGCGCGATCGATGACAAGAAATCGCCCCAGTATCATCACTGGCTGACGCCGCAAGAGATGCATGCGCGATTCGGTGAGACCGCGGACCAGTTCCACGCGGTCGAACAGTGGATCATGTCGGAAGGCTTCACCATCACCGAAAAGCGCTACGGTGCGAACGGGGACTACATCAAGTTCACGGGCACCGCGGCGCAGATCGAAAAGACCTTTAAAATCCGCCTCGTGGAACCGATCTACGATCGCTATATAAATTCTGAGGATCCGGCGATCCCGGCGCAATTCGTCGGAGTGATTTCAAGGGTCAACGGTCTCTACGGGTTGTTGCCTTAGCCGGGCTCTTCGTCGAGGCGGTAAAAGCGCGCCGGGTTCGCGGTCATGATATTATGGCGGGCCGTTGCGGGCAGTACCTTCACGGCTTGCTCGATCTGCTTGACCACGCCCGGATAGGTGCAGTCGAAGTGCGGGTAATCGGAGCCCCACAGGATATTGCGGTCGAAACCAAGTTGGCACATCGCGGCCAGCGTCCGTTCGTCTGGGTCGAACGACAGGTAGCATTGCTGCATGAAATATTCGGTCGGGCGCTTTTTGAGCCACGGCGCCATCGAGCCCATCTTTTCGTAATGACTGTCCATTCGATCGAGCCAATAGCCCGCCCATCCGACCCCCGACTCGAGAAAGCCGATCCGCAGTTTTGGGAACCGTTCGAGCACTCCGCCGCAAATCACATCCATGCAAGCGGCCTGCTGCTCGAAGGGATGACAGACCATATGAAAGGAAAAAGTATCGTGCAGGTAGCGGTCCGCACCGAGTGCAGGCATCTTGGTGCCGAAGCTCGAATGGACCGCGACGGGGATATCCAGTTCCTGTGCCTCGCGCCAGAAAACGTCGTACGCCGGATCGCATAGCCGCCGATGGTTGTACGGATTGGGACGGATGAACACGCGCACTGCCAGATCGATATCCTGAATCGGCATCGGGGCGACCCCGAAGAGCCGCCGCGGATAGGGCCGGCAGAAATCCGCCATCCAGTTGTTGTAGGCGCGGCAGGCGGCCGCGGCGAGGCGCGGCTCCTCGAGGTCGCCGTAGATGAGGTAGAACGATGGATAGAGGAAGGAGACGTCGATGCCTTCTTCGTCGAGTACCTTGATGCGCGCGTGGGGATCCCAACTGCCCGGCAGGATGTCCTCCCAGGCTGCGGCGCGGGTGCGCGCCGGATCGAGATAGCCGCCGGGAATCACCGAAGCGACGATTGAGCCGCCGGGACCGCGCCGGCGTTCGCCGTTCACCCAGAACTCGTCGATTCCTTCGGCGCCGCGCTGAACGCGGACGACGCGATCGCGGAATTCGGGTTCGACGTACTCCTCCCAAAGCTGACGCGGCTCAACGATATGTCCGTCGGCATCGATTATGCGCGCCATCGCGAGTGACCTCCCCGTGACGTTTCCGGATGACCGCTCCGAGTGCACTCCCGCCACGGCCGACTTGTCAACTCCCCGCCCCCTAGCCGTTATGGTTCACGAAGCTGATGCATTGTCCCTGGTTCTTGAAAGCCGGACTCCGCCATTGCTCCCATTGCCCCTCCTTGCAATTCGTCTTCGACAGCGGCTCGAACTGCGTCCCCAGCGCAAACGGCGAAAGACTCGACACCACCCCGCATATCACCCCGTTGACGCTGTCGTTCGACGACGTGACGTTATTCCACGCGCCGCCCGAATAGTGGAACAGCACCAATGACCCCGGATCGGTGAAATCTGCCGGTACGTAATCGATACACACAGTGAGATTGCCGGTGTGCGACGCGTCGGTCGTAAAGTCATAATAGGTCCCCGCGAAATTGAAGCCGGTCGGCGGCGGCGGACCCGTCGTCGTCGTGCTCACCGTCGTCTCGCCTGATGACGTCAGGCTTCCCGATGCCGTAGCGGTTCCAAATGACACGCTCGTCGTCGTGCTCGGCGCGACTGTCACGTTGGCCCCCGGCTGGCTGTTGGGAAATTTCGCGATAAACCCGTTCTCGAAGCCGTTTAACGCCGACTGGTAGGGCGCCCCCGGGGGCGACCCCGCCGTCGGAAAGTCGGTGCTCCAGGTCAGCCCCGCCACGTATGGGTTCGCGTTCTTGTCGAGCACCACCTGCTCGAGAAAATCCCGGCCCGTACCGCCCAGGAAGGTCGAAAACAACACTCGCGATCCGTCGGGACTGAGTTCCGTCAACGTCCCGTCGTAGCCCTGAAAGAGTGCCGCATACATCGTGGACGGCGAGGTCCGCGACTCGATCGAGATCCCGACGGGATCGCCGCCGAACGTATCCAGTATCTGCTGGTAGGTCTGACCCCCGTCGGTGCTTCTGATCATGTCGCCCGCGTACAAATCGAACACGTCCATCCCTGCAATCACCGGCAGCGGCGTCGTCGCCGACGAGTTATCGACCGCCAACGAATAGACGTATTGGAAGATGCCAAACGGGATCGATCCGAATGTCAGGTTGTTGTTAAATCCGTCGGTGCTGGCGACAATACCGTTCCCATGCGTTCCCGCGTACACGATCGGAGGACTCGATACGGTATCCGCCGCCAGTGCGTACACCGACGCCCAATTGACGTTCGTGAGACTGAACGTCAGCCCCAGCTTCTCGCTGTTCACCTCGCCGTTCGTGCTCTCGTAAACGCCCTGCGCAGTCGCCGCGAAGAAATCGCCCTGGCCGTTGGCCACCCCGTCATATACCTCGACTCCCGCCGGAATCCCGCTCACCTGGCCGAAGGTCTGGCCGAAGTCGGTGCTGCGGAACAACCCGGTGCCGCTGCACGCGAACACCGTACTCGAATGACCCGCGTCGCCGGGTATTATCCGGGCAATGATTCCACCGGGCGTGATTCCCGTTGCCGGCGTAAAATTTTGTCCTCCATCCACGCTCACCTGCACATTTCCGTTCGTCCCCACGTATAGCCGCGCCGGAGTAATGAACCCGGTCACCGCCACCGAATTGACCGGGCCCGACGTGATCCCGGTCGGACTGAAACTGTTGCCCCCATCGACGCTCTTCCAAAGCCCGTTCGCGAAAGTCCCGACATAGAGCGTTCCCGGCGTTACCGAGGTATCGACCGCAGTCGTTATGACACCGGTGCCGGTCCAGTTCGCCAGTCCGTAGGTCGTCCCGCCATTGGTCGCCGCGATCACCTGCCCAACCGACGTCGCGAGCGGCTGCACCGGGTTGACTGTCGGAAAACCGTAGTAGTCCGACCACCCGCCCACGTACACGTTACCCACCGCGTCCACTGCGACGGTTTCACTGGTGTCGCCACCCGGGCCGCCCAGGTAGGTGGCGAACACGGTTGCGCCACCCGAATCTACCTCGGCGACAAACCCATCCGTGCCCCCGCCGTAGGTCGTTTGATACGCCCCCGAAGTCGAGGGAAAGTCCGCCGAGTTCGTTTGACCAGCCACGTATGCATCGCAGTTCGCCGTACAGACCGGCGAGATCGCAATCCCGACCCCGATATCCTCTCCGCTGCCTCCCAGGTACCTCGCGTAAACCAGCGATGCGGCGCCGCTCTTGGTCGTGTCTATCCGCGCGACCACCGCGTCGCCACTTCCGCCATATGCCGGTCCAGTGGTAGTCGGAAAGTTTTCATCGGCATCTCCGGTCACATAGGCGTTGCCCGAGGAATCGGCCGCGATCCCCAGCAAGTTCGCCCCGCTGATCGCAGCCGGCGGATTGTTGGGCGCGCCCAGGTACGTCGAGTATGCCAGCCCGACCAGTTCTCCGCTGACGCTTAGCTTCGCGACAAATCCTTCGTTTGCCGGCTGCGTACTGGGATCATTGGGTTGATATGCGCTTGCGGTGGTCGGAAAATCCGGCGAATCCGCCAACCCCGCTACGTAAACGTTCCCCGCGGCGTCGAGCGTCACCGCCTCGGCGAAATCCGCTACGCTGCCCCCGAGAAAGGTCGAGAACACCAATCCGCTGCCCGTGCTGTTCAGTTCCGCCACGAACGCGTTGCCAAAGCTCGAATTGAGTCCCGTCTGCAACGTGGAATTCGTCTTTACCCTCGGGAAATCATTCGACAGGGTGAGACCCGCGACGTATGCATTCCCACTCGTATCGACGGCGATCGCGAGTCCCTCGTCCACCTTGCTGCCGCCCAGGTAGGTCGAGTACACCAGGCCCGAGCCGTCGGGCGTCAGCTTCGTCACGAAAGCATCGAGACCATTTGAAGGTCCTCCGGGATTGAGCGACGGTTGAAGGACTCCGGACGTCGTCGGCAAATCACCGACCACGCCGGTCCATCCCGCGATATAGGCGGAACCCGATGAATCGACCGCCAGCCCGCGCAGGGCCGTGACAACCCCGCCGAAATAGGTCGAATACACCAGCCCCGGATCGATTATCAGCGGCTTGTCCCGGTCGTACCGCGCGATCGCGAAGCCGACCGTCGAATTCGCTCCCCGCACGAACCGGCTCGCGATTTCTTGTCGCCGGCCTCCCTCCATCTGGTATGCGATCGGCTTGCGCAGCGCGATCTCGTATTCTCCCGCGCGTATCATCAGATCGCCCGCCGCGTTCAGCTCCATCCGGTCCGCGCCATCGATCGCAAATTCGATCGCACCCGCATTCGCCCGCGGCGCTACCCGCAAATCGTATTCGAGGCGTCCCTGCGTGCCGTAGTAGACCAGATCGATTCCCGGATACACCGACGAGTATCGAACCTGCGCATAGTTCGGGATTCGCGTGCGCCACTTCGTGGGGTCGTTGCCGATCAGATAGTTACTTTGGCCCGCGAGTTTATTCAGTCCGTCGATTCGCGACGCCGGGTTTGCCCCGAGCAGCCGCATTCGGATACTGCGTGATTCCACTTTCGGAATCAGCGCCTTCCGCCCCGGTTCCGGCGACACCCCGGCAACCATCGGCGCCGCCGCAGGCGCCTGGGTCATCACCAGCGTCGCCGCGTCCGCCCCGAGCATCAGGGTATAGCCCTGTCCGCGCGACAAATATTTCACTCGTGGACTCGCCTGACCCTGGTTGGGCTCGAAGGCGATCGGCAATGATGCGTATTTCGCCGCCGAGGCGCGCGCTTGAATGGAATTGATCGAGTGTCGCGGCGGCGCCTGCGCCGCTGCGCGGCTGCTGGTTGCCGCTCCGATCAGAATAGCCAGCGCTACCGTCACGACCGTTGAAGAAGCACCACAATGACTTCGAGGTCTCATTGCACGCTCCACCGCAATAGTAGTTCGCGCGCATAAATCGCGCGCGTATGCGGCGGATTTATGGACGATGGCTAAACGCGCACTGCCAGATCGATATCCTGAATCGGCATCGGGGCGACCCCGAAGAGCCGCCGCGGATAGGGCCGGCAGAAATCCGCCATCCAGTTGTTGTAGGCGCGGCAGGCGGCCGCGGCGGTGAGAAGTCCAGAGTTCTGAAATTCATCGGCGAGACGTCGCGCACTGTAACCATCGGCGCAGGTCGCACGTCATTGGGGGGAGGGAGTTAATCCGTTGGGCGTGGCACAGACATTGCTGTTTTCGACGAAGTCGGTCGAAATTCGCGTATGGCGCTCAACTTTTGTGCAATTTCCGGGTGCATCGCTATGCACTTGAAAGAATAATAGGCCGTTAATCACTCCGTCATGGGGTTCGAATGACCGAGAAATCAGAACGCGACTTGCGCCTCGACTTCTGTCGCGGCGTCGCGCTGATAATTATCTTCATCGATCATGTGCCGGATAATCCGCTCTCGTCCTGGACGTTGCGCAACTTTTCATTTTGCGATGCGGCCGAAGTCTTCGTTCTGATTTCGGGCATCGCGACCTATCTGGCTTACGGGTCACGACTGGCTCGGTTCGGATTCGCGGAGTGCGCAAAAGCGGTCGGACGCAATTGCGTCAGAATTTACCTGTCGCATCTGTTGCTGCTCACGGTGATTGCGGGTTTCATGCTCTGGGCGGCGAGCCGATTCCCGGCAACTGACTATATCGATTCGCTCAAGCTGCAATGGCTGGTGGACGATCCCGCGCGCGCGGTCTTCGCCGCGATGATGTTGTCGTATCTGCCGCGCCTGACGGATATTCTGCCGCTGTATATCCTGCTGCTGACGATCGCGCCGGTGCTGATTGTCATGGTCAAGCGCGACTACCGGATGGCGCTGCTGCTATCGGCAGGGGTATACGTCCTCGCATGGGCGCACGGCTGGAATTTGAGCGCCGACAAATACGGACGGGAGTGGTATATCAATCCGCTCACCTGGCAGTTCCTCTACACGATCGGAATGACGCTGTGTCATTTGAGCCGCAACGAACCGCAAGTGCTGCCGTGGCGGCGCGGATGGCTTTTTGCGGCGCTTGCGTTTCTGATCGTCACGGCGATCATCGCGTGGCCGTTGAATCAACTAGGTCTGACTCAGATAGCGCCATTCTCATACGTGTGGCCGGCCGACAAAACCTTTCTTGCGCCGCTGCGCGTCGTGAACGTGCTGGCACTGCTGTACGTGTTCGTTTTTTATGTTTCGCCACGCGCGCCCTGGCTCAAAAAGCGATTGGCGGCGGTCTGCATTTCATGCGGCCGCCATTCTCTGACCGTATATGGAATGGGCCTGGTGCTGAGCTGTATCGGCTACGTCGTCATCCAGGAGAGCGGGGCCAGAAACGTCGCGAACGTGGCCGTTAACGTCCTGGGCATTTCGATTCTCGTGCTGACCGCGGCGATGCTCGATCGCTTCGATGATGCGCGGCGCGTCGCACCGGCGGCGTCAGCGCTACCGATCCGAAGAACACGGAACGCCTCCGCCTAGCAAGAGGACGCAGAGCGCGGCCCGGCCGGTCGTCCGCACGCGAGGTCAGTCGGCGTGCCAGACGAGGGCGCACGGACCTTGCACGAACGCGAAGACCGTACTAGATGAAGCTCTGAAGCCGCGCTCGCGGCATCAGCCCAAGAAGGAGACCATCATGGCGGTCAATTGCGAAAAAGTCGTTAGCGATCTGTTCGCGGCCTGGACTCGTCTGAATGTGGACGAGGTCATGGGTTACTTCACCGAGGACGCCGTTTGGGACAACGTGCCGATGAGCCCCGCAAAAGGCAAAGCGGCCATCCGCGAGATGACGCACGGCTTCATGAAAGATGCGAGCGCCTTCACCGCGAAAATCCTGAAGAGCGCTCACGAAGGCAACGTGGTGTTCAATGCGCGCGTCGATACGATCGTGATGAAGAACGGCAAGAAGGCCGATATTCCGGTCGCAGGGATGTTCGAGCTGACCGACGCCGGCAAGATCAAGGTCTGGCGCGATTACTTCGACCTCGCGACATTCACCAAGCAGATCTCGTAGCCGCACTCGGGACGGTAAGCGGTGATCCGACAGCCGCCACGCCTCAGGTGAACGGCGCCGCGGAGGTGAGCCACGGCTGCAATTTGCGAACGGTTTCACCCATGAGGACATGTCGCATGTGCGGGAGGCCGGGGCGAGCAAGCAGGGCGGTGCGGCAGCGGGTAGGGCGAGCGGCGCTTCAGATTTCCCGCTTTGTGCAAGGGTTTGCGATTTCGGCGGCGGGCATGGGGGGCGGAAAATGTTTCACGTGAAACATCTTTGCGATTTGTTTGCGGTGAAATTCTTCTCCCCTGGCGCGACAATGCGGTGAAATTCTTCTCCCCCAGTGCGACAATGTGGTGAAGTTCTTCGCCCTTGCGCGAGGAGGCTTCGAGACCACCCGCCAAGGGAGGCAAAGGTTGGCGGGTGGCGGTACAAACGCAGACTAAAAGCGGGCAAAAAAGAGGCAGTCGGGTCGGTGGCGCGGGGCCAAGCTAGCGTCGGACGCTCTTACTCGCGGGGTTGAACCTGGCTCGCAGCTTTCGCCGTGGCCGCGGGCCACGCATAAGTAGATTGCCTGACGGCTTCGTAGTTGGCGTCCAATGCCGGCTCCATCAGGAGGATTGCGGCGATCCGGCGCGCGCGACGTGCAAGCAGACATCGCCAAATTCAGCCGGATCGCCCTGCCGGACGCGCTTCTGTTTCTTGGCGATGAAATCCCATTGCTCGTCGCATTCGATGATGCCGACGTTTAGATCGCGCATCAGACGGCCGCGGAGCCGCCCGCAGCCGTCGCCGACGCGAACGCCAAGACTCATCACGGTATTGCGGTTTGCGCCCGTCAGCCGCTCCGTGGAGCGAATCGAGCAGCCTTCCGTCAACGCGCTAATTACTTGAACCTGTTTCTCGAATGGTAGGACGTTCATTGCCAGCCCCGTGCCTTGATTTATCGGGTGGGCGGAGCGACAATGATCTTGTTAGCTTCGATGTCGTCCGCTTACCCGGATGCGTTGGAGACCGTGACCGGCGCGGGTGCTAGAACACTCACGCCGGTCGGCTTATTAGGGATGCTCACCACGGCCCGTGCCTGACGCTGCCACGCTGTCAGGACGGGCCTTTCGTTATTGCACCGAGCGTCGGCAAGCGTGGACGCAAAGGCTAGTGGGAGTCTCATCGTCATCACCATGGACGGATGCTACGGGAGCGCGCTACTGATGTCAAGCAGTAAGACCGATAAGTTTAACGAAACGCACTACGGCTTGACTATCGTTCGCTGCCGCGCCTATTATCTGAGTCCAGAGGAAGACGAAAATGGAACCGAAGAAGGAGACGTCCAGTAGCGGCACGGCGCAGACCCCCAAGAAACACAGGGTCAGGAGTCCGGCCTACCCCGCTGAAAGCTTGAAAGCGGCTGTGGCGCGGGTGCAAAAGCTCTACGACGCAGATCACGAATCTGGATCGACAATTGAATCTGCCGCTACGCACATGGGTTTCAACAAAGCTCATGGAGATGCCTTGTCTGTCTTAGCCGGATTGAAAAAATTCGGGCTGATTGAAATGCGAGGGGAGCGCGTCGTAGTTACAAAACGCGCCGTGAGCATTCTGCTTTTCCCTGACCAAGATCGAGGAAAGAATGCTCTGCGAGAAGCAGTCTTACTGCCGCAAGCTTATCGTGAGCTTTTCAATCGTTTTAAAGGCAAAAAAATTCCTTCTGACCAGACGCTACGATCTGAGTTGGTTGCCGATAAGGGGTTCAATTCCAAAGCCGTAGATGGGTTTCTCAAGGATTTTCGAGCGTCATTAGCCTATGCTGGTATATCGACAGAAGAACAGCTAAACTCGTCGGCAGAAGAACCGGAGCAACCGGAACTTCATGACGAGGAAGCGCAGTTGAAGGCTGAAGACGAAATCCTAGAGAAGCCGGAAATTCCGGCAAATCAGGCAAAAGCAACTAAATCAAAAGTGTTCAATGTGGCGTTGGACCCGATTACAAACGATGCGCCCCAATTCGCTCAGGTCCTCATTCCCGTGCCGATGAGCGACGAACAAAAGAAACGGCTGATAAGTTTTCTCCAGAATCTTTGATAAAAAGGTCCAATCCCATGCCTAACGACAAATTGCTCGCAACATTGCAGGAAACTCGACGCGAAATCGTCCAAGAGCGCTACGCGCGTATGGATCGCTCGCAGAACGCGCGAACAGTCCTCGATCATTCCCGCGCACATTTACGGCAGGCCGACGATAAGGCGCGTGTTGCCGTCCAAGCGGATGAGGATGTTAAAGAGAAACAGCGAGTATTGATCGACAGCCTCAATGGCATGACTGAAAAACCGCAATATTTGCTCGATAAGGTTGGCAGACTTCAAGGCGATCAACTGGCGACTTATCGAGAACGCCAAAACGCTCAGGAAATTGCCCGCAATCGTCAACGTGAAGTGACTCAGGCCGAAACCGCACTCGCCGTGGCGCAATCGGATATGCAGGCCATCGATAAAGACATTACCGATATAGACGCGAAGATTCAGGAAGTTCAAGGCTATCGGCTGTGAAGCCCCGCTACGCCGCCACGCTCGCGCTTGTGGGCTGGTATCTGCTGGTGCCACCTTCACGCCCCAACTATGAAGTTGATCAAAGCGCGCCCCTATCGAGGTGGGCGCAAGACGCCAGTTTCGATACCGCTTCCGAATGCGAGCACAACCGACAAGAAATGATCGAGTCGCTCGCAAGTCATAAAGTAAAAAATATGAGCGTCGAAATGCAGAATGGGAATGCGCGTATATACGCGCTAAGCAGGTGCATCGCGACCGATGATCCGCGCCTCAATTCAAATTAAGCCACTCGGCATTTCAAATTCAGACACTCAAGCCCAAATTAAGCCAGTACCTAGTGGCGGGGGGGTGTTTACTTGCTCTGCATCTGCTGCTTAAGGTCGTCGATCTGCCCCCTCAGCTTCGCGATATAATCCTGCTGCATCTGCGACTGCTTCTCGAGATCGAACCGGCTCGCATTCCAGTCCGGCTCATCCGATTTGTCGACCGTCGCCCCTTGATTCGAGGCGGGTTCAACGCCGCGGTCGCATCGTGCCAGCGGCAGTTCCTCTTCCATGCATTCGTGCAGCCGCGCCCGCGCGTCTTGTAATGACGTGATGGTCTGCCGCTGCTCGACCAACGCGTCGCGCACCTTCTGATCCTGCTGCATTTCGTTCTGGCGATGGGTCATGAGCGCGGCCGTTCCAGCCGCCGCCGCGCCCAGGTAGCCGCCGCTCTCCGCGCCCTGCGGCGTGCCGGTACCGAGGCCTCCGACCAGCGTACCCAGCATGCCACCCGCGGCCGTCCGCGCTACGGCGTCAACCACCGGAGGCATAGCGCGCAGTACGCAGGCGACGGTCGCATGATTTACCACCTCGACCGCCTCGCCGCTCACGGTAGTAGCAGTGCCCGCGTCATTGTCACTTTCATTTACGCCGATAACCGCGTCGGCATCGCGCGGATATTCCTTGGACGCGAGCGCCCGCAGCCGGTTCGCCATCGTCGAATCGCCCGTTTCAACCGTTGCCTGCGCGAACGGCTCCGTGATGCTGAGCGGGCCCAGGTCGCGATAGCACTGCCCGGAAAGGTTCTCGCCGGTGACGTAAATCTATAACGGTTGGGATTAGCGGCGCGCGGCGCTTCCGCCTGCGAGGAGCAGGCCGCCGCCAGCAAAAGCATCGCCAGCAGGCCGCGCCGCTTATGCATCTTCAACCAGGGCACCTCCTGCATGCGCAAATAGGGACCGCGACGGCCCCGCCTCTGCCCATATTGGCACAGAATCCGCATCGCGAAGACGAACCAGCCCCCGCGCCGGTTACGGCCCCGAACCACTCGACCGCCAATCAATTGCCAAATCGAAGCCGTGCGAACGGGATCGGCGAGCGAGCGCGTTTTTCACCGATTGACGCTCGCGATGCTCGGGTCGGCGGCTAAGTCGTGCAGGCCGGAGTCGGAAAGAATTTCGTGAAACCTTTTTTTCAGTGACTGACGCTCGCGTTGCTCGGGCACCGGCTAAGTCCTGCTGCTCCACCTTCTTGCTACGATCAGAATCCACATACAAGGATGACTTTTATCAGTGACTGACGCTCGCGATGCTCGGGTAGTTCGCCAAGTCGTGCGGTAACAGGGTCACATGACGTCAATCATAGGTTTTGCGTTCCTCAACAAGTTGATGACCCTTATCTAAGCGGGGGATTTCCCGGGATTAAATTCCCAAAATGGGGGGGAGGTCGGAGAGGTCGGCGATGATGAAATGCGGTTGCGGGATGCCGTCGGGCACGGCCGCCGCGCCTTTGCCGATCCACGCAGTCCGCATCCCGACGCCTTGCGGACCTTCGACGTCTTCGCGCGGGGTATCGCCGACGAAGAGGACCTCGTGTGCATCGAGGCGCATCATTTCGAGCATGCGGCGGTAGATTTGCGGGTTGGGTTTGCGCAGGCCGACCTCGGCCGAGATGATCACCGCCTCGAACAGGTGGGCGACACCGGTATCGCCGAGGACCTCGCGGCCGCATTGCGCGTCATCGAAGTTCGAGAGCAGTCCGACGCGATAATTAGCCGCGACCAGCGCGACCGCCGCGACCCGCGGGGCCGGCGCCGAAGTGACGCGACGGACGCCGTCCATGTGTACGCGCGTGAGTTCCTCGGCGAAGGTCGCGTGGGTATCGCCGGCAAGGGCGGGCGTCAGCCGCGAAAGTGTGCGCACGAAGCGTTCGGTGCAGGTGATCTCGATACCGTGAAGCTCGCGCTCGGCCATGATCTCGTCGATCACCGCGTGATAGACCTCGACGAAGCGGTCGCGGTCGAAGCTCGCGCCGAGGCGTTGCTCGAGCAGCGGGAAGACCCACGGGATGGTGGTGTGGATCTCGCGGCCGCCGACCTCCATCAGCGGCAGCCGGTGGGGCTCCCACTTTACGATGGTGTCGAACAGGTCGAAGACGACCGCCTTGAAGTCAGCCTTAGCCATTACGTGTCAATGCGGTCACCGTGGTGAGCAGGGCGGAGAGGTTGAGGAGCATCACGCCGCCGTTGAGCATCACCGACAGATGATGCAGGCGATCGAACTCGGCGCGCCGGGCGGGATCGGGATTTTGATCCTCGACCACCGTGCGCACCGCGTCAACCTGCGGACGGACGATCATGCCCGCGTAGATGGTCAGTCCGAGCGCCGTGGCCAAGGCGAGCGCCGAGAGACTCCACCAAAGACGCGCCGGGTGTTCGACCACGAAGTAGATCGACAACGCGACGCATATCAGGCCTGCGATGTAGCCCATTATGTAGTAGCGCGGGAAGAGGGCGGCGACGAGCTTGCCGGCGTCTGCGATCGGCAGCAGCTTGAAGACCACCGGTGCGATGATGGCGGTAAAGAAGATCATACCGCCGAGCCAGCAGACGAGGGCGAGCAGATAGAAGAAGAGAGCTATCAACATAAGACTTTTTCAGTGATTGACGTTCGCGTTGCTCGGTGTACGGCCAAGTCAGGCGGGGTGGATAGTCATAAAGATCCGGGATTCTCCGCTACAGCAGCTTTCGCTCAGGATGACTTTTTCAGTGATTGACGCGCAGCCCAACAGTCTTGACCTGACTTTTCGGACTGCTCGCGTTGCTCGGATAGGCGGCTAAGTCCTACGGCGACATGATTGCAGATCAATTGAGATAAGTCCCGCGGGCGCCCGGAAGCGGCTGGCGATCGCCGAAGCCGCGGTCGATGGTGTGCCAGGCCGTCACGCGCGGTTCACCGAATTGCCAGCAGAGAAAGACGACCTCGTCACCGAGTTCGGAGGGGAAGTCCACCAGGCCCTGGTCGATATCCTTGAGGAAACAGCCGAGCGCTTCGATGCGGCCGGCAATTTCGGCCATGCGCGCCGTGATTGGGCGCAATTCCGGGTGGTGTTCGATGATTTGCGGCAAACGCATCGAATCGAGGTGTTCGTCGGCGCGGACGAGCTCCTGGATGCGCTCGCGCAAGGTGGCGGCTTGGAACTGTAGATCACGAATCAGCACCTCAAGAGCAGGGATAAGGTCATCGGCGTCGTTGATGCTGAAGAGTTTCTCGAAGTGATGCCTGAACAATTCCGCCTCACTGGCATGGCGCGCGGTGCCGGGCGTGATTAGGTTTGATAGACGAGGAAGCTACCTTGTCCTTGCACCGGTCCTATACTACGTTACTTTTCGGCGGTGGGGAAAGCGTGGACGGCATGCGGCCGTCCGAGTCGCGGGTGGCGCATATCTATGGCTGATAAAGCATTAGGGGAAAAGCGGTTCGAAACTGAAGAGGACCTGAGCAAGGCCGAAATTCCCGATATTCTGCCGGTGCTGCCGCTGCGCGGCATCGTGATCTTTCCAAGCCAGATACATCCGTTCCTGGTCTCGCGGGCCTCGTCGCTGAAGCTGATCGAAGAGGTCGGCGGGGCGTCGAAAATAATCGGCCTGACGGCGCAGAAGAATCCCGAGGAGGAGAGTCCGAGTCCGGAGGGTCTGTTTGCCCGGGGCACCGCGGTGCGCATCCTGAAGATGCTCAAGTACCCCGACCAGAGCGTGCGGGTGCTGGTGCAGGGGTTGGCGCGAATCGAGCTTGGCGAGTTCGTTCAGCGCGAGCCCTACTTGACCGCGCATGTCACGCGGCTGACGGAGGATTTCACCCCGGACCGCGAGGCCGAGGCGTTACAGGCGAACCTGGTCAATCAATTCTCCAAGTTCGTATCACTGGTGCCGTACCTGCCCGATGAGCTTCAGGTGATGGCGATGCAGGTGCGCGATCCGGCGCGGCTGACCGACCTGGTGGCGTCATATCTGAAGGTCGCGGTGGAGGAGTTGCAGGATCTACTGGCGACGCTCGACGTGCGCGGGCGGCTGGAGAAACTGCTCATCATATTGAGCCGGGAGATCGAACTGCTCGAACTGGGCCACAAGATCCAGTCGCAAGTGCAGACCGAGCTCAACAAGAACCAGCGCGAGTACTACCTGCGCCAGCAGCTCAAGGCGATTCAGAAGGAGCTCGGCGAGGGCGACGCGCGGTCGTCGGAAATCGAGGACCTCGAGAAGAAAATCGAGGCCGCGAAAATGACCGAGGATGCGCGCAAGGCGGCGGAGAAGGAACTCGAACGGCTGCGCATGATTCCGCCGGAATCGGCCGAGCATACGGTTGTGCGCACCTACCTGGATTGGCTGGTGAGCCTGCCGTGGAGCGTCACGACCGAGGACAATCTCGATATCAAGCATGCGCGCCAGGTGCTCGACGAGGACCATTACGACCTCGAGAAGGTCAAGGAACGGATCCTCGAATTCCTGGCGGTGCGCAAGCTCAAACACGACACCAAGGGGCCGATTCTGTGCTTCGTGGGACCACCGGGTACGGGCAAGACCTCGCTCGGGCGATCGATCGCGCGGGCGCTGGGGCGGAAATTCGTGCGACTGTCGCTCGGCGGCATCCGCGACGAGGCGGAGATTCGCGGCCATCGACGCACCTATATCGGATCGCTGCCCGGACGAATCGTGCAGGGCCTGCGCAATTCGGGCTCGAACAACCCGCTGTTCATCCTCGACGAGGTGGACAAGCTGGGCGCGGATTTTCGCGGCGACCCGGCCTCGGCGCTGCTCGAGGTGCTGGACCCGGAACAGAACAATTCCTTCGTGGACCATTACCTGGACGTGCCGTTCGATCTGTCGAAGGTGTTGTTTCTGACGACGGCCAATATGCTCGACACGATACCGCCGGCGCTGCGCGATCGGATGGAAGTGCTGGAGTTGCCGGGCTACACGGAAGAGGAAAAGCTGCAAATCGCGGAGCGCCACCTGATTCAGAAAGAGCGGGTGGAAAACGGGCTGAGCGACCATAAGATCGAATTCAGCAAAGCGGCGGTGGCGGAGATCATCCGGAGCTACACGCGCGAAGCGGGCCTGCGCAATCTGGAGCGGGAGATCGCGCGGGTGTTCCGCAAAATCGCGCGGTCGATTACCGAAGGGGAAAGCGCGCCGGAGCAAATCACGCCTGCGATGCTGCGGAAGTACCTGGGGCCGCCGAAGTATTTCTCGGAGGTGGCGGAGCGCACCAACGAGACCGGCGTGGCGACCGGGCTGGCGTGGACTGCGGCGGGCGGCGACATTATTTTTATCGAGAGCACGCGCATGAGCGGACAGAAGGGGCTGACGCTAACCGGCTCGCTCGGCGACGTAATGAAGGAGTCGGCGCAGGCGGCGCTCTCCTATATTCGATCGCGCGCGACGAGCTTGGGAATCGCGCCGGACTTTTTCGAAAAATCCGATATCCACGTGCACGTGCCGGCGGGCGCGATACCGAAGGACGGGCCGTCTGCCGGCGTGACGATTGCGGCGTCGCTATCGTCGCTCTTGACGGGGCGGCCGGTGCGCAACGACGTCGCGATGACGGGCGAGATCACGTTGCGCGGCAAGGTGCTGCCGGTCGGCGGAATCAAGGAAAAGGTGCTGGCCGCGCGGCGCGCGGGAATCACCACGGTGATCCTGCCGCGGCGCAACGAAAGCGACCTGGAGGATATTCCGCCGGAGGTCCGCAGCGAGATGAAGACGATCTTCGTCGATACGGTCGATGAAGTACTCAAGTACGCGTTGCGCGACCCGGACCAACCGGTCGTGGCGCCAGCCGACGTAAAGGCGCCCGCCGAAGTAAAGGCGCCAGCCGCGGCTTGATGTCGTCCTTGGCAGGGGGCTGGTTTTTGGCCGGTACGGGTTCGCGCGCGCGATTTTGAGCGATGTTGATCGTAGCGGCAGGATTTGGGGCCGACCGGACCGCGGCGAATGATCCGGATCGCCTCGATGGCGGCAATCAGTGGCGGCAAAACGCGGCTGCGGTTGACTGGCGCACTTACGCTTCATAAATCAGTTGCACTCGCAGGCGTTCGGCACCTTTCAGTGCGTCGCCGTCGTGGGCGCTTGCGCAATCGCGGATAACGGGCGAGCGTGGCGGGGCAGGAAATTAATCGGGCGGCGGCGCCGAACCGGCATCGGCGCCGGTACAGGATGGCCGGCACATGAACGTCGCGATCGTTGCTGCAGAAATGGGACCCCATGCGAAGGCGGGCGGCCTCGCCGACGTGATCGGCGCGTTGCCGCAGGCGCTGGCGCGGCGTGGAGTGACGACCAGCGTGATCGTGCCGGGCTATCGGGCGCTGCTGGAAAAGCTGACGACCACGGTGGTCGCCGACGGACTGGGGATCGTGATGGGCGGGGTGCGCGAGGCCTTCAGGATATTGCGGGCGGAGGGGGCCGGCGGCGTCGCGATTTACCTGATCGATCATTCGGATTACTTCGATCGCGACGGCATCTATGGCGATCGCGGCGAAGCCTATCCCGACAACAATCGCCGCTACGTTTTCTTCGGACGTGCGGCGCTGGCCGCGGCCGATCTGATTCGGCCCGACATTCTGCACACCCACGACTGGCACGCGGCGACCGCCGCGATCGTGATGCGCGCCGCCCCCGGAATGCGCGCGAGATTCGCTGCGACCCTGTCGGTCTTCACGATCCACAACCTGGCCTACCAGGGAATCCTGACACCGGCCGAATTTCCGCTGATCGGAATCGACCCGTCGTGGTTCAGCGTCGAAAGCCTGGAGTTCTGGGGCAGCGCCAATCTGATGAAGGGCGCGATCGTGCTGGCCGACGGCGTTTCGACCGTGAGCCCGAGCTATGCCGAGGAAGTCGCGCACGACCCGACCATGGGCTTCGGCCTGGACGGCGTGTTGCGGGCCAAGGGCGATCGGTTCCGCGGAATTCTCAACGGCGCGGATTACGATGAATGGGATCCCGCGCGCGACCGCTACATCCCGAAGCCTTATTCACCGCATAAGCGCGCGCACAAGAAACTTTGCCTCGACCTGTTGCGCGACGACTTGAAGCTGCCGCATCCGCCGAAATCGCAGCCTGTGCCGATGGTCGGAATGGTGACGCGGATGACCGCGCAGAAGGGGATCGACCTGCTGGCCGAAGCGCTCGATGGGATCATGGCGCTGAACCTTCAGCTCGTGATGCTCTCGAGCGGGGACCCGGCACTCGAGCGGACTTTCCTTGACGCCGAACGCAGGTATCCGCAGCGCATGCGCGTGATCCTCGGATTCAACGACGCCATGGCCCATCGGATACAGGCCGGCTCCAACATGTTCCTGATGCCCTCGCGCTTCGAGCCGTGCGGGCTGACGCAGATGTACGCGCTCAAGTACGGGACCGTCCCGGTGGTTCGTGCAACGGGTGGTTTGCGTGACACCGTAAGCGAGTTCGATCCCAAGACGATGACGGGCAATGGCTTCGTCTTCACGCCCTATACGGTCGCGGCGCTGACCGCCGCGTTGGCGCGCGCGATCGCGGTTTACGGCCGGCCGAGCCAATGGAGCCGGTTGATGGGCAATTGCTTCAAGTCGGAATTCTCATGGGATCGCGCGGCGGGCGAATATCTGGAATGGTTCGAACGGCTGCGGCGCGCCGACCGCGCCGCCGTGCGATGAGGGATGATGGGCGCCTCGAAAGAGACTCATTACGTTTACGCGGACGGTTCGTGCCTGGGAAATCCGGGCCCCGGCGGATGGGCGGCGGTGATCGTCAAGCCCGGGGGCGTCTCGAACACGATCTACGGCGGCGACCCGGCGACGACCAACAACCGCATGGAGTTGACGGCGGCGATCGAGGGTCTGCGCATCATCCCGAACGGCACGCGCGTGGTCCTGCGCACCGATAGCCAGTACGTGGTCAAGACCATGACGCTGGGCTGGAAGCGCAAGCTGAACGTGGACCTGTGGGAGAAGCTCGACCATGAAGTCGAGCAGCGCGACGTGCACTTCGAATGGGTGGAAGGACACGCGGGCGATCCGCTCAACGAGGAGGCGGACCGCAACGCGCGCAACGCCGCGATGACTGCGGCGAAGAGCGGCCGGGTGCATTACCACGGCCTGTCGATCGTGGGTGGTGCGCACAAGGCGCCGATGGCCGAGGAATACGGCGCGGACAACAATGCGGTGCGCGAGTTGCGTCCGTTGCTGGCAGCCAATGAATCGATTCGCCGATGCGTGGGCTGCGGCCGCGCCTACGTCGGCCCGGCCGGCGACGCGTTACCGTACTGCGCGCTCGCGGCCTGCCAGTTGAAGTCGCGCCGCGCCGCCACGTCGCCTCCGGCCCATCGCAAAAACGAGTAAATCCGGAAAACGCAAAACTTTACCTTCATTGAAACCTCACGAGGTTTCAAACTTCCCGTTTGGAAGATGCGGGCTTCGCCCTGGGAAAACCTCTCTTGGGATGGCCGCTCGAATTGGTAGTGCGAGTGGCGTCGTCGGGCGTGGGTTGATAAAACGAGCGCCGCCGAAACAATCCAGTAATACCGCACTAAGGCCCGGGATGCTTCGCGATCGCGCGATAATTGGCGCGCGGAGGACCGCGCGAGATCTTTTTTTTCAGTGATTGACGCTCGCGTTGCTCGATTGTCGGCAGGGCCGCTTGAGACTCACGACGCTAGAGTTCGCGGCGTCCACTGAGGGCGCTGCTGAGCGTCGCCGAGTCGCTATATTCGAGATCGCCGCCGGCGGGCAATCCTCGCGCGAGCCGCGTCGCCCTGACGCCGATCGGTTTGAGCATCTTCGCCAGGTACAGCGCCGTCGCTTCGCCCTCGACGGTCGCGTTAGTCGCGATAATCACTTCGCGCACGGGGGAGTCGGCCTCGCGCAGGCGCGTGAGCAGTTCGGCGATTTTGAGGTCGTCGGGACCGATGCCATCGAGCGGTGCAATAGCGCCGTGCAGTACATGATAAAGTCCGCCGAAGGTTCGCGCGCGCTCGATCGCCATCAGATCGGCCGGACCCTCGACTACGCAGATGAGGTCGTGCTCGCGCTGCGGATCGTCGCAGATGCGGCAGCGTGGCGCGTCTGAAAGTCCGAAACATCTGGCGCAGAGACCGACCCGCTCCTTCATTTCGAGCAGGGATTCAGCCAGTGCGATGACTTCGTCGCGGGGACGATTGAGCAGATTGAAGGCGAGCCGCGCCGCGGTCTTTTCTCCGATGCCGGGGAGGCGCGACAGCTCCTTGACCAGCCGCGTCATCGCGGGCGGAAGGCCGTCGTTGCGTTTGAGGTTTTCGGCCATCGTGAACCGGTTCGGCGGAAGCTGCGGGTGCGTTACGCGCGCCTACTGATTGCCGCCGAAGATGCCGGGGAGATTGAGCCCGCCCAGCGGCGAGAGTTTGCGCATATCTTCGGCGACCATCTCCTGCACGCGCCGCAGCCCTTCGTTAACGGCGACCACCACGAGGTCCTCGATCATCGATTTGTCGTCGGAGGCAAGCAACGCTTGATCGATTTCGATCCGGCGCACGCGCATCGAGCCGTCAACGGTCGCACGCACCATCCCGCCGCCGGAATTGGCCTCGACGGTTTTCTGCGCCGCCTCTTCCTGCATCCGCTTGAGTTGATCCTGCAGAGCCTGCGCCTGCTTCATCAATGCCGAGATATCGAATTGTGGTTCTGACACGGGCTTAAGCTCCTTTTTTCAGTGATTGACGAGCAGCCCAACAGTCTTGACCTGACTTTTCGGCCTGCTCAAGATGACTAGCTCCTGGATGCAACTTATTAATGGAACACCACCCTAGGGCTTACGCGGAGCGAGCTCGCCGGGGGAGGATGGCGCGGACGGCTGCGCGCGGACCTCGACCAGCCGCGCCTGAAATTCGTCGAAGATACGCCGCACGACCGGGTCGCCATAAACGCTCTGCTTGAGTTCGGCTTGCGACATCGCGGCCGTGCCGCCGTTGCCGGACAGCGCCGATACATCCTCGCCCCGATCAACATTGTCTGCCTGCTCCCGATCCTGAGGTGTTGCCGATGACGGTGCCGGTGACGCTGGCGGAAAAGCCACATCCGCCGAGGTCGTATCCGCGGCGGCCGACGGCATCGGCGCACCCACCTCGGTGATTTCCGCGCGGATGCGGCGGCCGTAAAGCTCGGAGGCAAGATCGGCGATGACACCGCGATTATCGCTCAGATAGCGAATGTAAATGTCGTTGCGCGGGATGATGGTGAGGACGTCGCCGTTCAAGTCGAGTGCGGCGCCCTGCTCCATGAAGCCGTAAAGTGCGGCGCGGCGGCTGCGGATAAAATCGCGCAGGTCGGGCAACCCGGCGGGTGCGCTGACGGATGACGCGGTGCTTTGAGCCGGTTGCGGCGGTGCGCTGCGACGCGCCGGGGCCTCGGCCTTGACGTCACCCTCGACTTTCATGCGGCGCATCGGCGCCGGTGCGAGCACGGATTCGGTCAATGCCGAAGTGGGCGCGGCCTTGACCGCTCCGCTCAGTGGAGCGGTGCTGCCGGCAGCGGGCGTTGACTGTGATGCGGACCCCGGCGCGTTGCCACCACCGCCGGTCACTTTTGTGGAAGCGCCCGCGGCGCCGGCTCCGATCGCACGCAGGAGTTCGTCGGCGTCGATCACCGGCGCGAGCGTCGCCATGCGGATGACCGCCATTTCGAGCAGCAGGTCGGGGTAGGGCGATCGAATCAACTGTTCCTGGGCGTCGGCCATCAGGCGAAAGAGGCGCATCAGATCGCGATTGCCGGCGGTGGCGGCGATGCGCCTCAATTCAGCGGCTTCCTGATCGGGCAGGTCGGCGAGCGGGCTTTGCGGGCCGTTGGCGTCGGGCAGTTTGGCGACGGCGAGATTGCGCAGGAGTTCGAGGAGGTCGCGGCCGAGCGATTCGAGGTTGGCGCCGCGGCGATGGAGTTCGCGGACCGTGCCGAGCGCGCCGGCGGCGTTCTTGGCGAGGATCGACTCGACGATGGCGAAGACCCGGCTGCGGCTCGCGACCCCCAGGATCGATGCGACGTCGGTCTCGCTGACCTTGCCGTCGAGCGATGCGATGGCGGTCTCGAGCATCCGTTCGGCGTCGCGCATGCTGCCGCCCGCCTCCCGCGCGAGCATTCGCAATGCGGGTTCGTCGGCGTCGGCGCCTTCGCGCGACGCGAGTTCCTTGAGCCGATCGAAGATCACGGCGAACGGGATGCGGCGGAAGTCGTAGCGCTGCAGCCGCGAGAGAATCGTCTCGGGCATCTTCTGCGGCTCGGTCGTCGCGAGGATAAATTTAACGTGGGCGGGAGGTTCCTCGAGCGTTTTCAGCAGCGCGTTGAAAGCCTGATCGGTGAGCTGATGCGCCTCGTCGATAATGTAGATCTTGAAGCGGTCGCGGGCCGGACGATAGCTCAAGTTCTCGATAATGGCGCGGGCGTCGTCGATCTTGCGATAGGTCGCGCCGTCGATTTCGACGACATCGAGGGCCGAACCCGCGCGAATCTCGAGGCACGCCGCGCAAGTGCCGCACGGCTCCGGCGTCGGACCCTGCTCGCAGTTGAGGCATCGCGCCATGATCCGGGCGGCGGTGGTTTTGCCCACCCCGCGAATACCGGTGAAAAGAAAGGCGTGGGCGATGCGGCCGCTCTTGAGCGCCTGCATCAACGTGCGCGTGACGTGCTCCTGCCCGACCAGATCGCCGAAGCGTTCCGGGCGCCATTTGCGCGCCAGTACCAGATGGGATGACGGACTCGCAGCCATGCGCTTGGTTAGAAATCCTGCCCGTCGAATGATAGCCAGGCACCCCTGCGGCACAGGGTTTGAGCCGGTACCGTTGCTTCCTTCCGGACCTGGCGGGGTTCGCGGCCTTCCCTTGCGCAGGACCCGGCTATCAGCGGCGGGCAGGATTTGGTCATTCGCAAATCGTCGTGGCTTCGCGGTCGCGGCGGCCGGCGGGCATACACCCCGTTTCGGTCCGTGCGCCTCGAAACTCCACATTAAATTATCACACTCGCGCGGTTGCAACCGCCTGGTAGAAAAATTTTTCTGGCACGATCGCGGCGCGATTGACGGTCGGGGCCTGCTGTGGAATGTTCCGCGTCGAGAGCAGCAATGCGAAGGGGCCGACCGCGCGCCAGCCGCAGAGCGCTGGCAAGTTCCGCATCGATCGTTTCATTGAAATACCGCACGGAGCATCATTATGGAATTCGGCATCTGTTTCGACACGCACATCGACAAATGGGAACTCATCCGTTACGCCGAGGAGCTTGGCTACGAGCGCGCGTGGGTGCCGGACTCGCAGATGATCTGGTCGGACTGCTACGCGGTGATGGCACTGGCGGCGCAAGCCACCAAACGCATCAAGATTGGCACGGGCGTGGCGATTCCGGGCACGCGGCTCGCGCCGGTGACGGCGCACTCGATCGCGACTATCAATCAGATCGCGCCGGGGCGCACCTTTCTCGGCATCGGCACCGGGCATACCGCGATGCGCGTGATGGGGCAGCATCCGATGCGCATCAAGGATTTTCGCGAATACCTGCGGGTCGTGCGCGGGCTGCTCAATGGCGAGGCGGTCGAGTACACCTATGCGGGGCGCACCCGCGAAATCCAGTTTCTGCATCGCGATCTTCATTACCTGAACCTGGAGCAGCCGATTCCGATCTACGTGGCGGCGAACGGCCCCAAGGCCTGCGAGATCGCCGGCGAATTCGGTGACGGGTGGGTTACGGCGGTCGGCAATCCGGCAGAGGTCAAGGCGCAGCGAGCGCTGATCGAGCAGGGCGCGCGCAAGGCCGGTCGCAAGTTGCCTGAGTCGTTTCTAACGACGGCGCTAATTGGCGGATGCGTGCTGCGGCCGGGGGAGAAAATCACCGACGATCGGGTAATCGACGAGACCGGATCGTTCGTGTCGGCGATTCTGCACTTCGCCTATGAAATCTGGAAGGACATGGGCAAGCAGGACGCGCTGATACCGCCGTATTTCGCCAACGTGTGGGATCAGTATCTCGCGCGGGTCGAAGACATGAGTCTGCCGGAGCAATCGCGGTTTCGGCAGATCCACGACGGTCATTGCACCTACCTGCAGCCGGGCGAGCGCAAGTTCATGACGGCCGAAGCCATCAAAGGGTCGTGCCTGGTGGGCACGCCCGAGGAGATCGTGCATCAACTGAAGGAGCTGGAACGCCTGGGCATTCATGGCATCAGCCTACTGCCGCCGGCCGAGTTTCAGCGCAAGGTCTTCCGCGATTTTTCCGAAATGGTGATGCCGCTCATGCGCTGACCGCGCCGTGGTAGCGTGGGAAACGCGCGGCTGCTATCAGGATCACGATGGACGCGGGACACCTTAGCATCGGGCTGATCCAGATGAGTTGTGCGGCCGACCCGGCGGCGAACCTGGACAAGGCCGCCAGCCGCATCGAGGAAGCGGCCGGACGCGGCGCGACGGTTATCTGCCTGCAGGAGCTTTTTCGCTCGCAGTACTTTTGCCAATCCGAGCGCAACGAGATGTTCGATCTCGCCGAGCCAATTCCGGGACCGACGACCGAGCGGCTCGGACGCGTCGCCGCGGCGCACAAGCTCGTGATCATCGCGCCGGTCTTCGAGCGTCGCGCCCAGGGCGTGTACCACAACTCCGCCGTCGTCATCGACGAGCTCGGGCGCATAGCAGGGCTCTATCGCAAGATGCACATCCCCGACGACCCCGGCTATTACGAGAAATTTTACTTCGCGCCCGGCGACCTCGACTTCATCGCGCATCGCACCAGCCGCGGATTGCTCGGCGTGCTGATTTGCTGGGACCAATGGTTTCCCGAGGCGGCGCGGCTGACGGCGCTCGCGGGCGCGCAAATTCTCTTCTATCCAACCGCGATCGGCTGGAGCCCCGAGATGTCGCCGGCTGTACGCACGCGGATTCAGAACGCGTGGGAAACGGTGCAGCGCGGGCACGCGATCGCGAACGGGGTTTTCGTCGCGGCGGTGAACCGCGTCGGCATCGAGGGTGACATCGAGTTCTGGGGCAACTCCTTCGTGGCCGATCCATCTGGCGAGGTGATCGCGCGCGCGGACTCGGCGAAGGAAGAGACGCTGGTGGTCGATTGCGACTTGAATCTGATCGAGGAGACGCGGCGCAACTGGCCGTTTCTGCGCGACCGCCGCATCGACGCGTATCAGGATTTGACGCGCCGCTTCAGAAGCTGACGTGAGCGCGCCCCCGCCGGAACATCAGCGGCTGCTGTCGTCGTATCGGATGCCGGCCGAATGGGAGCCGCACCTCGCGACTTACCTCGTCTGGCCGCACAACCTCGACACCTGGCCGGGAAAGTTCGAGCGGATTCCGCCGCTGTTCGCGCGGATGGCAGCCGCGATCGCGCATTTTGAGCCGCTGCGCATAATCGTCAACGACGCGGCCGCGATCGCCGGCGTGTGCGCGATGATCATGAACGCGCCGACGCCCGACGGATCGCCCGCGCGGATGGATCGCATCGACCTCGTCGCGATTCCGACCAACGATTCGTGGGTACGCGATCACGGTCCGATCTTCGTCAATCGCGTCGCGAACACGGGTGGCGATTTACCGGCGCAAATCGGGCTCGACTGGCGCTTCAACTCGTGGGGCGAGAAATACGGGCGCTTCGATCTCGACGACGTCGTGCCGCGGCGTCTTGGGGAGCATTACCATTTCGATGTTATCGAGCCGGGAGTCGTGCTCGAAGGTGGATCGATCGACGTCAACGGCGCCGGCTCGCTGATGACCACGGAAGCGTGCCTGCTGAACAAAAATCGCAACCCGTCGATGAGCCGCGCCGAAATCGAAGAGTACTTGCGGGTCTATCTCGGCGAGACGAATATTCTGTGGCTCGGCGACGGCATTGCGGGCGACGACACCGACGGCCATATCGACGACCTCGCGCGTTTCGTCGGGCCGCGCACGATCGTCACCGTGATCGAGAGCGATCCCGCCGACGAGAACTATCGCGTGCTCAACGACAACCTCGCGCGGCTGCGCGGATTGCGCGACGGGCACGGTCGTCCGTTCACGATCGAGACGCTGCCGATGCCGCCGGCGCTCCATTACGACGGCACGCGGCTGCCGGCCTCGTATGCGAATTTCTATATTGTCAATGGCGGCGCGATCGTGCCGACTTTCGACTGCGCCACCGACGCCGTCGCAATCGCGACACTCGAGCGGCTGTTCCCGGGCCGCCGCGTCGTCGGCATGCCCGCGACCGACCTGGTGTGGGGACTCGGCGCGGTGCATTGCCTGACGCAGCAGCATCCTTTTTCACTTTTCACTGACTGACGTTTTTCAGTGATTGACGCTCGCGCTGCTCGGGTCGGCGGCTAAGTCCCGCGAAACGTCGAGGGCGTACGATGGCAAAGATCCTCGCGGTCCCTTTCCCCGACGATCTGCTAAATTGCTCGCCCTCCCTCCCCACTGGACTTGGCCGCCGACCCGAGCAACGCGAGCGTCAAGCCATGATGGGAAGTCTGAAACCTCCATGAGGTTTCAGTAAAAATAATAGTTTTGCGTTCCTCAACAACTGAGTTACGCGCGGGGAAGCCGCGCGAGACTCTCTCGCCTTAGCCCGGGTGGGTTTCGGTGACGATGCCCTCGCGCAACAGCGTTTCGATTTTGTCTTCCGGGTAGCCGCACACGGTGCGCAGGATTTCGCTGGTCTGCTCGCCCAGCGCCGACGCCGGAACCGGATCCGATGGCGGGGTCTTCGAGAACTTGTGCGGCGACTTGAGCAGCAGCATCTCGGTGCCGTCCGCGGTGGGAACTTTCGCGACCATGCGGCGGCTCAGAATCGGATCGCGCGCGAATTGCCCGACCGAGAGCACGCGGGCCGCGGGCAGGCGCAATTCGTCGGCCAGAATGCGCACCGCCTCATCGTCGTTGGGCAGCGTCGCGAACCATTCCTCGATAATCAGCTTGAGCGCGGCCTGATTCTGGAAGCGGCCGCCGGGGGTTTTGAATTCAGCTATTTCGAGCAGATCCACACGGCCCATCCGCCGCACCAGCGCCTCCCATTGCGGCTCGGTGAAGATGCCGATTCCTATATAGCCGTCCTTCGACTTGAACACGCCGTACGGGAATGCGCCGGTGCGCTGAGTGCCGCCGCGCTGCGGATCGAGTTCGCCGCCCGAGGTGCTGAAGGCGGCCAGTTGCCAGTCGTGCGAGTTGTAGGTGCAATCGACCAGCGCCAAATCAATATGCTGTCCCTCGCCGGTGCGCGCGCGATGGAACAGCGCCGCCGAAATCGCGCCAAAGGCATTCACCGCCGTCATGTGATCGGCGATCGCCGAGGCGGGATACATCGGATGGCCGTCGGGTTCGCCAATCATGTGCAGGAATCCGCCGGCTGCCAGCGCCACGAGGTCGTTGCCGATGCGCTCTGCGTACGGACTGTCCTGCCCATAGGTCGAGACCGAGCACATGACGATGTTCGGATTCACCGCCGCGATGTCGTCGTAGCCGAGCCCATAACGCCGGAGCACGCCGGGGGTGTAGTTCTCGAGCAGGGCGTCGGCGCTCTTGGCGAGATCCTTGACCACGGCGGCGCCAGCCGGGCGCTTGAAGTCAACGCAGACGCATTTCTTGCCGCGATTGTGCATCGCGAAGTACGTAGCGGCGGCGCCCTTGCGGCCGTCGCCGGCGCTGAACCGCAGCCGTCGCGAGCCCTCGCCGCTCGGCGGCAATTCGACCTTGATTACTTCGGCGCCGAGATCGACGAACAGCCGCGTCGCGACGGGCCCGGCGAGGTATTGCGTTACATCGATTATCCGAACGCCTTCGAAAATACGCTTGTGCGAGGCCATCGGGGAATTCCTTTCATGCCGAGGCAATTGCCGCACGCCCGCATCGATTGTTGCAAGCAATTGGTTCATCGGCGCGCGGCAGTTGCGCCAACGGTTAACACAAAAACGGACGACTCGGTTAGCGATATCGCTCCGGGGGCAAAGAGAACGGGAGAGTTGATGAAGAACTCGAAACCATTTAATTCATTGAAACCTCACGAGGTTTCACGGCATTCCATGCCGACGGTGGGCCACGCTCGCGTTGCTCGATTGTCGGCAGGGCCGTGCGGGCTTCGCCCTGGGAAAACCTCTGTTGGGATGGCCGCTCGAATTGGTAGTGCGAGTGGCGTCGTCGGGCGTGGGTTGATAAAACGAGCGCCGCCGAAACATTCTAGTAATACCGCACTGAGGCCCGGGATGCTTCGCTGCGAGCAGCCCAACAGTCTTGACCTGATTTCTGGACTGCTCGCGATGCTCCGGGTCTGCGCGGCCTTTCAATCTGAAGTAGCGATGATGCTAAGTAATAGCCTCAGCAACTCAGCATTGAGGAGGCGGTATCGTGCGTCGCGTCAAACCTATCCGTTCAGCCCTGTTCGTTCCCGGTAACCGCGAGGACCGGATTCAAAAGGCGCCCAGATTCGGCGCCGACGCGTTGATTCTCGACCTTGAGGATGCGGTCGCGCTGCCCGACAAAGAGCGTGCGCGCGGCACGGTGCGCAAGATGGTCGAGGAACTGGGCCGCGCGGGGCAAACGATCTTTGTGCGGGTCAACGATTTCGAGACCGGGCTGACCTGGGCGGATCTCGACGCGGTGGTGTGCAAGGAACTTTACTGCGTGATGTTGCCGAAGGTGACCGGTCCCGAGGACGTCAAGCGCTGCGACACGATCATCGAATTTCTCGAGCGCAAGCACGGGATCGAGCCGGGCACCGTTCTGATCGACCCGGTGCTGGAGACCGCGCAGGGCATGCGGCAGGCGTACGAAGTCGCGATCGCATCACCGCGCGTCGCGCATTTGGGCGGTATCACGGGCAAGGACGGCGACATCGCACGCGCGATCGGTTTCCAGTGGACGCCCGAGGGCCATGAGGCCTTCTACTATATCTCGAAGGTGCTGCTCGACGCGCGCGCGGCGAACATCGCGTATCCGATGGGGGGGCGCGGATGGTGGGAAATCCAGGACCTGGAGGGGCTGCGCGCCGAGGCAATTCGGACGCGCGCGTTCGGCTACAACGGGATGCTGCTGATTCATCCCTCGCATGTGGCGATCGTCAACGAGGTCTTTACGCCGACCAAGGATCAGATCGCACATTGGAAGGAACTGATCGCCGCGGTCGAGCAATGCGAAAGCGCGGGCAGCTCGGTGCTGATTCACAACGGCATGATGATAGATACGGCGCATCTGAAGGTCGCGCGCGACATGCTGAAATGGGCGGCCGAGCTGGGAGTCGCGTAGCGGGAAGAGAGAAGGGGAGAGTTGTTCAAGAACGCATAACTTTTTCAGGAAACTGAAACCTCACAAGGTTTCAGACTTCCCATTGGTAAGGATGCGGGCTTCGCCCTGTGAAAACCCGATTATCCGATGACGCGTCATATTGGCACGACCGCAGTTGCGATGCAGCCGAAGCGATCATGACCCGGTTGCCGCTTAGCCGACTACCCGAGTATCGCAAGCGTCAATTCATGATGGGAAGCCTGAAACCTTGTGAGGTTTCAGAAAGCTTATAGTTTTGCGTTCCTCTTCCACTGGATTACGCGCGGGCAGGCCGCGCGCGGTCCGTCCATAACGCACCGAGAACCGCGCGCGAGCCTTCACAATGTTCCGGATGACGGGGCCGGCGCGGTCAGGCGGGCTTGCGGCGCATCATCGCCATCCGCCGGGAGGTGACCACGGTCTCGCCGCGCTGGTTCACGCCGCGATGCTCGAACTGGACGACGCCCCACTGCGGCCGCGACTTGGACTCGCGCACCTCGATCACTTCGGTCTCGGCGGTGATGGTGTCGCCGATGAAGACCGGCTTGGGAAAGGTGGTCTTTTCGAAGCCGAGATTGCCGACCGTGGTGCCCAGCGTGAGTTCGCCGACTGAGAGTCCAACGACCAGCCCGAGGGTGAAGATGGAATTGACCAGCCGCTGGCCGAACTCGGTATTTTTGGAGAACTCCGCGTCCAGATGGAGCGGCTGCACGTTCATCGTGAGCGTGGAGAAGAGCAAGTTGTCGGTTTCGGTAACGGTACGGCTCGGCTGATGCTTGAAGACCTCGCCGACGCGGAATTCCTCGAAATATTTTCCTGCCATTTTTCGCCTCGCGTTTTCAGAGTGCTGTAACTGATACCAAAATGATCGCGCGGAGCGCGAGTCTGCCGCACGAAGGCGCGTTTGCGGTTTCAGGCGTAAAGCGATGGGCCGGGCGGCCAGACGATGTTCAATTTGCCCCGGAAGCCGGCATTGCGGTCTCGGGCGACAGTTGCTCGAGAGTTTTGCCGCGCGTCTCCGGCACCATGGTCAGAATCAAGACGATTCCGATGAGCGGGCCGGCGGCAAAGAGTGAGGCGGCTTTGCCGAGCCCACCCAGCGGAGCCGAGAGCGCGCCGACGGCGAGCGGCGATAGCATCCAACCCAATTGCCCGAGGACCTGAACCGTGAGGCAGTAGCCGGTCGCCCGCGCGCCGGTGGGAAAGAGCTCCGAGGAGAGCGCCGAGTTCGCGGTGCGCGCGCCCTGATAAGCGAACATCGTCGCCATGAAGGCAAGCAGCGTTGCGCCATGGTTTTCGGTGCGAAACAATTCGAACATCGCGAATGCAGAAGCGAGGAAAAACAGCGCGGCAGTGACGCGCCGTCCAATCCGATCGAGCAGGTACCCGCAGAGCAGGGTCCCGACGGTGCCCATCAGGTAGGCGAGCACAATCGCGGCACCGATTTGGCTGGACTTCCAATGATGGTCGCGCTTGGCGTAGAGGCTGAAGAAGGAAATGGTTGGACCGCCGACGAGGCCGATACAATTGCAGAGCGCGGCGATCAGCAGCAGGCGACCGCGATAGGATTCCTCGCCCGACCGGAGGCATCGCCAGAGTGGAGTGAAGAAGCCCTCACGGTCTGCGGCAGTCTCGCGGCGCGTTTCCTCGACGGCGCCGAAGCGCACAGTCTCACGCATCCCGCGCCGCAGCCACGCGACCGCGAGCAGAGGTGCGATTCCAAGAAAGTACATCCCACGCCATCCCCAACTCGACTCGGCGACATAGCCGTAGAGCATTCCAGCGGCGGCTACGCCGAGGAAGGCGACCATGTGCAAGACCGAAATCGCGCGGCCGCGCAGATCGTCGGGAAACTCCTCGCAGATGATGGTGATGGCAATGCCGAACTCGGCCGCCAGAAATATCTGCGAGGCGCTTTGAAACAGCGTGAAGGACAGCATCCCGGACGACAGCGCGGTCATCAGAGTGAAGAACGCGTAGCACAAGACGGTGTTCGCGATGACGGGTTTGCGGCCGTAGCGATCGGCGAGCGTCACGACGAAGATCGACAGGATGCCGCCAAAGCGGACGGCCGTCGCGACGGCACCGATGGCGCGATCGCCGAGGTTGAAGGTCCGCGCGATGTCGGGCGTGCAGAGGTGGAAGATAGTGATGTCGTAACCTTCGAAGATAGTCGCCGACATCAACATCGCGAGCAACGCCCACAGGTAACGCGGTTCGGGCACCATCGGAGTGGTGGCTTTGGCTTCGGCGGGGGGAACGCTCAGGGTTGCTGCGTCCATCGTGTGGGTCGCTGCGGAATCCAGATCGCCGTTAACCTTTCAGATCGGGTGGGCACGGGCAAGGCGTTATGGGCGGTCGCGGTGCGGCCGCAGGGAGATTTCACCGGCGCGAAACGATCGGAAGCGGCGGTGAGCCAGGGGCCGTGCCGAGGGGCTAGGAGCCGTCGGCGCGGCGAATGGTTGCCCGTCCAGCTTCGCTGAACAGGCCGCCACGCGAGGTGGACTTGAGAGCCTCGAAGGTGGCTTGGTAGTCGGTAGCGCCGACCGCGAAGTCCAAGGGCTGCGCTTGCGTGGAAACGTGCAGAGGCTGGCCCTGATAGTACTGCGTGATGACGGCAGCCAAGGACTTGCTCGAGCCGTAGGACGCGACGCTTTGACCCTGACATTGGAGGCGCTCCATCAGGTCTTCCTGGGTACATTTGGGCGCCGGCGCGTCCAGCGTGATTTGCTTGACGGGAAGGTCCTGACCTTCGCAGCGCATCGACGCGGCGTAGTCGAGGGAGCGAAACTCGAGGTCGCCGGCGACGGTCATGAGGTTGTCGGCACCGGTGACAGTTATATTCTTCGCCGTCATGGTTTCGGTGACGCCTTCGACCGGAATTGGAATGTCGAAGGTCGAGCCGTACAGCTTGAGTACCTGGTTGATGAAAGTATATTGCGCGTCAACGATTAGATTACTGATTGCGGGAGCATTAGCTACTTCGTTGCCGACCGATGAATCGTTCAAGTAGCGAATTGGCATAGCCATTCGTCCGGTCGGGGCAGCGATGACGGTAATCGCCGATCCCGGAAAACCGACGGCGAGATCGAAGCCGACATTGCTTCCAGGTCCCGTGAGGATGCGGATGCCGGAGGTATCGTAGTTTTTGATAGGCGTGAAGTTTTTGAGATTCGGTGCGGCAGATCCCGGCCTCGCGGCGCCGGCCGCGTCCGCAATCGCGAGCGACATTCGCCAGGGAACCCACGCCGCGCGCAGCTTGATAACTTCGAGCCAGTCAGAAACCGGGACTATACCCATCAGGCGGGCGGCCACGTTCGGGAGCGGCGCGGTGCAATCGTTTGCGGAAAGTACGGAGGACGACAGTGCGCGCGCCTGCCCGGGCACGGCAAGGCCGATCGCATAGGCATTGCCGGCTGAATCGCCGCCGCAATAGACCATCGCAACGACAGAGATTTTTGGTGGCACGAGGTCGGCGGCACCGCCGGGCTCGTCGAATACCAGCGGGAGTATTTGTCGGATCGCATCAGGAATCAGGCGCGGCAAGAGGAGCACGCGAAGCGGCGGCGGCGCGCTCTGAGCGCCGGCGATTAGCGGCATGGCGAGCAGCGAAATTGAGGAGAAAAGGGCGACCGACGCCGCGCGGATCCAGCGGAAGAGTCGTCTAAATCTGTACATTCCGGATGCTCACCAATTGAATCTCCCGACCCCGTGGCTCTGTCGCCACCGGCGCCTTTATCCTAGCATGGGGCCCGGCAGAATCCTGCGGAGAGCGGCGAGGAGTAAGTAATGAAAAAAGCCCTGATAATCGGCGGCACGGGTCCGAGCGGACCATTCCTGGTAAACGGACTGCGCGATCGCGGATTTGCCGTGACGATACTTCATCGGGGAACGCACGAGATTCCGGAGATTGGGCCCGACGTCGAGCATATCCATACGGACCCGCATTTCCGCGAGACGCTCGACCCGGCGATCGCGGGGCGGACGTTCGACGTCGTGATCGCGACCTACGGGCGAATCCGCGTGATCGCCGAGGCGTTTGCGGGCAAGACCGGACAGTTTATCGGGATCGGCGGCGTGCCGGCATACCGGGGCTACTTCGAACCGTCGGCAAATTTCCCGGTGGGTCTGCCGATACCGGTGCCGGAGACCGCGCCGACGGTCCAGAGCGAGGCGGAACATCGTTTTTCGTATTTAATCGCGAGCACCGAGCAGGCAATTCTCGCGGCGCATCCGCGCGGCACGGTTTACCGTTATCCATATGTGTATGGACCCTACCAATTGCTGCCGCGGGAATGGTGCGTGATTCGGAGGGCGCTCGACCAACGTCCGTTCATAATCCTGTCGGAGGGCGGACTCAGCCTGATGACGCACGGGTATGCGGGGAATCTCGCGCATGCGGTGTTGCTGGCGGTTGACCGGCCGGAGGCGGCAGCCGGGCAGATCTACAATTGCGGCGACGAGCGGCAATTCTCGATTCGGCAGCTTGTGGAGATAATCGGCGACGAGATGAAGCATAAGTTCGAGATCATCAGCTTGCCGGCGGCGGTTGCATATCCGGCGCGGGGAATCAGCCTGGAGGTTACGCCGCATCACAAGCTGATGGACTTGCATAAGATCAAACAGGAGCTGGGCTATAGCGATCCGCTACCGCCGGAGGAGGCGCTGCGGCGCACGGCGCGCTGGTATATCGAGCATCAGCCGGAACGCGGGGGCGAACTCGAGCAGCGGCTGCAGGATAACTTCGACTATGAGACCGAGGATCAGCTAGCGGCGATCTATCGGGAGGCGGCAACGCGGGCACAGGCGTTTCATCGCGAGATGGTGCGCACACCACATCCGTATCCGCATCCGAAGGAACCGGGGCTGACGCGGGACCATCGGAATCGATAAACCCTCGCAAACGGGGAAAAAAGAAGAACAGAGAGTTGTCGAGGAGCACAAAACTTTTATTTTTTTCGGAAACTGAAACCTCATCATGATTTGACGCTCGCGTTGCTCGGTAGAGGGGCCAAGTCTTACGGCGACATGATTGCACAAGCGCTGGATTAACGCGCGGAGGACCGCGCGAGCGGCATTCCATGCCGACGGTGGGTCACGAGCAGCCCAACAGTCTTGACCTGACTTTTCGGACTGCTCGCGTTGCTCGATCGCGCGATAATTGGCGCGCGGAGGACCGCGCGAGATCCTTCGCTACGGCAGCCTTCGCTCAGGATGACGGAGGGGGGCGGCCTCTCAAGCGCCCCCGGCCCACTCCCTGAAAAGGAAGGGGAGTTGGAGGATGGAGGCGGGATGCTTCGCAGGCTCAGAATGACAGAGGGGCAGCACTCGACATGAGAGCGGCAGCCCTAATGCGACGCAAGCTCTCGTCGAATAAGGCTGCCGTTCGCAGGCGAACGAATTTCCTAATAGGTGCTAGTGGAGCTATGCGAGGAGTGCTCGCTGCTCGAATCGCCACCGGGTGAGCTATCGTTCGAATTCGAAGATGACGAGGAGTGTTCCCTCGTGGTTGTGGACGGCGCTATCGGGGCCACGACTACCGCGGCAGGTGCGACGACGACCGGGGCCGGATAAACGACCGCCGGGGCGGGCGCCGCAGTGGTGCTCTCGGTGGTGGTCGAGCTGGAGGTGTCAGTGGAATCGGCGAAGGCGATGGGAACGCCTGCCAACAGGATCGCGATGCCAAAAGACCAAGCCGCAGTTTTCAATGGGTGTTTCACAATATGTCTCCGTTAGATCTCATGATCGAGGGTCGATCTCACAGTAAGAGCGTATTGAGTTGAGTAGCAAGGACAGATGAGGCGCTGATTGGGGATTGGGTGCTCTGGAGAACGAGCGACGTGTGTGGGGAGACTGAACCTGCCCCGAGGTGGAGGATGGAGCCGGGATTCTTCGCAAGCTCAGCGACTGTGTTGAAGGTCAAGCAAATAGCTAGGGTTCCACGGCAGCTGGTCGCGCAGGATGGCATTGAGGATAACGAGCAGTTTACGCATGCAG
>JBEKJC010000019.1:0-72756 GCA_050011435.1 Binataceae bacterium (SeqCode) | reverse complement strand
GAGGCGGGGATCCTTGCTGAGCGACGGCCTCTACCGGCCTTGAATGACATCGGTCTCCCGCCTCGTCTTGCTCCTCCTTCTTGCTACGATCAGAATCCACATACAAGAATGACGGAAGGGGGGCAGCCTTCGTTCAGGATGACGCGGCGGGGCAAGCCACCCCGCAGTGCGAATTTCCGGGTCGCGCCGAACCCTTGCGGTCAGGCGTTGGTCCACTTATTCTATTAATTGCCAATGAATGAAGAACACGCGCATCCGACCGACGCTCCGATTGTCGAAAAACCGCTCGTTGTCGAACCGCTCTCGACGTTGGGTTTCTTACTTTACGTCCTGCACGGCGCCGGCGTAGCGCTGGGCCTGTGCCTGCTGTGGGGACTCGAGGCGGTGCGCAACAACATCTTCCGGCTGCTCGATCGGATGAATATAAAGGCGCGCGTGCGCAAGGCCAGCGCGTTTCCTCCGGGGCAACCGCGCAAGCACCCCCTCACTGAAGCTTCCCGCTAGACCGTTTGCTACCGCGCGCGGCCGGCGCGCGTCGATGCTGTGCGATCGGATGGCCAGCCACCGTGCTCGCGCCGTCGATGTCGGCAGCGAGATTCTCGTCGAGCAGGCGTCCGAGGTAGCCGGCGAGCCGATCATCGAGCACGCGGACGAGGGCGTCGGTCTGCGCCGCCTGAATAATTTTGAGAAAGCCTTCGAGACGATGATTGAGGTCGTGCTGGCGGATTAGCCGAGCGATCGCGTGCTGCGAGAGCGCGGCGAGCTTGAGCTCGAGCGCACGTCGCGCGCGGTCGAAGAGATCGAGCAATTCATCGCGGGGAGAGGTCGTACCCAAACGGAATCCGCAACGCGCACAGACCGGAATGACTTCGGGCGCGAGCGCGCCAGCAAGGTCGCACGGCGAAAGGCGGCGCTCGAGGGCGATCAGTTCGCCGGCGAGCTCCGCGCCGACGGGCGCGCCCAGAGCGGCGATCGCGTTAAGGCGGCGGAGGGCCTCCAGATAGCGGCGGGCGTCGGCGGCGATTGGCGCGAGCCGTTCGAGGTCGAGCCGCCGCTGTTCATGGGCGGTGCGATAGTGCTGAACGTAACTCCACTTGAATTGCTGGAAGACCGTCTCAAGGTCTTCGAGTTTGCGGCCTCCGTTCACGAGCGCAGCGAGCTTGAGGGAGGGGGCCAGCACCTGACATTTGGTTGCCAGCGCGGACACAGCGCGGTCGTCATCGGCATCGTGGTTGTGAAGAAAGAGCAGATTCGTCGCGTCCAGGTAGTCATGCATGAGACCCAGACGCGGGACGGCGCCGGCGACGCGGGCGAGCGCATCATAGGCGGCGACGGCCGCCAGCGCGGCGTCGCGGGAAATCTGATTGGCGCCCACTTCGACGAGTGCCTGCGGGCCAGTTTCAGCCAGATCGATGAAGCCGGCGATCGCCTGTTGCTGCACCGGTGAGAGTTTCGCGTTGCCCTCGCCCATCGCGACGTCGAGCGTGTCGCGATTGCGGCAGGCGTCTTCGAGCGCAGTGGCCATGGCATCGGCGAGCCGCTTCAGCGTGGTCGTGAGTTCGGGCAGGTCTTGCGCCGCGGTCAAGGTCGAGTCGAAGCAACGCGCGAGCGCCAACGCGGCATTGAAGGCGGCGACCTCGGGCGCACCAGCGCCGCGCGGATTGAACGCGGCGGTGTATGCCTGCGCGTCGTAAACGATGACACCGCGCGAGCGCGCGGCGAGAACCGCGAGCGATTCCTGCAAAACCGGAACGCCATTGCCGCTGCCATCGGCAAGGCCCAGGCGCGCGCGAATCTGATCGAGCGGGAGCGCAACCGCGGGCGCACTTAGATGATTGAGCACGAGCGTATCGACCAGCGGGTGGGTAATCTCACGCGCGGGTTCGTCAGTTGCGATGGCTGCGGCGGCGGCGGTCGCGATTTTGAGTGCGGCGCGTCCGGCCTCGCCGAGGCGCGCATTGACGGCCCGGCGCACGACCGCCGATCGCATCAGGGCGGCGGGAACGATCAGCCGGTTGAAGTCGCGATCGGCATACCAGGGCTCGATCACTTCACGCACCGCCGTGGCCAGCACGGCGATGCCCTCGTCGGGCGCGCGCAGCGACTGCAAGGTGCCAGCCGCGACCGGATGCAACGGATAGATCGCGCGCGTGTCCCACGCGCCGTCGTCGAGGTCGCGATAGAGTCCTTCGACCTTGCGCAAGGCTGAATCGTCGAGCCGGCGGGCGCGGCCGACGGCGACCGGAATCTCCTCGCCGGGTTGCGGAGTGACGTCGAATACCAGCGCGGACTGCGGCGCCGCCCCGCGTCCGGCGGCCAGCACAATGAGCCGCAGGTTTTTGCAGTCGCGCGCGACCTGGGCGAGCATCGCAAGCATCTCATTCCCGCCCCGGGATTCGCCGAGACCGAGGTCGAGCGCGAGCGTAATGCCGTTGACGCCCTGACGGTGAGCGCTATCGAGTGCGATGGAAAGAGCTTCGGCGCCACGCATCTGACGCCACAATGCGGGCGTCTGATTTTCGCCGGCGAGCGCCGCGCCAATCAGATCGAGAATGCGTCGTTGGATTTCCGCGGCCGATACGTCGCCAACGATTTCCAGCGTTTGCGTGAGGTAACGCGCAGTCTCCGCGCTGAGCGATCCGGCGCGAGCACTGAGCGCCAGGACGTAGTTCAGAAAATGGGTCTTACCGGCGCCGGCCGGTCCCGCAATCCAGAAGAGCGCGCCGCGCCCGCCGGCCAGATGAGCGTTGATCGCCTCCCAGGCACGGCTGGAGCCGCGCGTGAGAACATAGGTAGCGACGGTGGCGGCAGAGGGTTCCTCGGCCAACGGCATCCGCTCGGCGATCTCGGGTCCGATTTCCACGAACTCTCGCGGCACCGCGTCCCGCACCCGTCTTTGCACGCGCATATCTCAATGCTCCGGTCAGACAAGTCCGATCGAGAAGATTAACCCCCAGCGATCGCGGCTGAAGGAGCGCGGGCAGGATTTTGCGCCACAATGGCGAGTCCTCGCCCGCGACGATCGATCGCCTAAGCAACAGGTTATAGCGGACGTCGCCCGGTGCTGACCGACTGCGCGGATGGGAGAGGTAGTTATTGTGCCCGAAAGAACAATATCTCTACTTTTCGTGCATCCGGAATTTCAGCGGCGAAAATTCAACGGGCGGATTCGCAACGGGCGCGCAAAGATCGGCGGCTGGCGCGCGCGTTCGACGGACTGCGCGGTCAGACGATTCCGCGCTCACGGAGCCGCGCGAGTTCGGCCGCATCGACGCCGACGGTCGCGAGCACTTGGGCGGTATGCTCACCCAGCGCGGGCGGCGGCGCGAGGGGACGCTCGCCGTCGTCGGTATCGGAGAATTTGAGCGGCGTGCCCATCACCTTGATCTTGCCGCGCGCCGGCGATTGGCTATCGAGTAACATCCGGCGCCGCGCATTTTGGGGGTCGGCGATGACCTCGGCCACCGAACGCACGGGGGCGCAGGGGATGCGGTGATCGATGAACGTTGCGACCAGTTCGTCGGGGCGCTGATGGCGCGTCCATTCGGCGACGAAGCCATCGACCTCGCCGACGATGGCATAGCGGCTCGCGTGACTTTTGTAGCGCGGCGATTCGAGCAAATCGTCGCGGAGCATCAACTTTGCGAGCGAGCGCCAGTGCGACTCGGTGAGGCAGAAGATCATGATGTCGCCATCGAGGCACGGATAGATGTTGGAGGGGCAGGCGTTGCGATGGCGATTGCCGAGGCGGCCGGTGGGCACGCCTTCGAGCTCGTTGGCAATCAGGCCGGTCATCGAGGGCAGGCAGACGTCGAGCATCGAGACTTCGACGAGCTGGCCGCGGCCGGTGCGCCCGCGCTGGATGAGTGCCGCGAGAATCGCGCTGACGAGATGGCTGCCGGTGGCCATGTCGATGAAGGTGGCCGGCGTGCGCGTGCCGGGCCGGTCGGGCCAACCACTGACGCTCATGAGGCCGCATGCGGCCTGGAGTGTACTGTCCATCGCACCGAGCCGTGCCCATGGTCCATCGGAGCCGTAGCCCTTGCCCGAAGCGTAAATCAGTCGCGGAAAACGCTGGCGTAAGGTCCCGTAGCCGAGGCCGAGCGCCTCCATCGCGCCGGTGGAGTAGTTCTCGGTCAGGATGTCGGCGGTGTCGAGCAGCTGCAAGAAAAGGTCGCGGCCGGCGGCATGCTTCAAATTGAGCGTCACCGACTTTTTATTTGGATTTAACATCAGAAAGGAGTAGTTGACGCCGCCGGGCGACGAATTGGGGCGGCGCAGATGCTCGCCCTCGCCGGGCGGTTCGATTTTGATGACCTCGGCGCCGAGATAGGCGAGTTGCAGCGTGCAGTAAGGCACGGCGAAGATCTGGCCGAGGTCGATAACGCGAATTCCATCAAGGGGCAGACTCATCGGCAGATAATCTCACTCTTGAAATGCGGGTGCATGAAGTCGGCGCGGAAACCTCATCGCAGCAGATTGCGCGCGATGACCATGCGATGGACCTCGGAGGGGCCCTCACCGATGCGCCGGATACGCGCCTCGCGATACCATCGTTCGAGCGGGAACTCCTTGCTGACGCCGTAGCCGCCGTGAATCTGGACGGCGCGATCGATCACGCGGCCAAGGACTTCGCTCGAATAGAGCTTGGCGACGGAGGCCTCCATGCGCGCGTCCTCCTTGCGGCCCGACTTCCAGGCGCCGTCCCAGGTGAGCCAGCGGGCGGCGCGAATCTCGACCTCGGAATCGGCGAGCATCCATTGGATAGCCTGCCGGCGCGAGAGCATTTCGCCGAAGGTCTTGCGCTGCTTGGAATAATCGATCGCCATCCGCAGCGCCGCGACCGCGACGCCGACGTTGCACGCGGAATAGGGGAAGCGCAGGCCCGTCAACAGATCCATGCAGAGGTTGAGGCCGCCGCCCTCGGGGCCCAGGCGCTGTGCGACCGGGATGCGGCAGTCGTCGAAATGAACGACGTTGGGCAGGGCGGCAGTGCGCAAGGTCTTGAAGGGTTTCGCGCTGAAGCCGGGCGTGCCTTTCTCGACGATGAAGGTGGTGATGCCGGCGCGTCCGGCGCCCGGATCGGTGCGCGTGAAGACCACGCCCCATTCGGCTTCGTGAGCATGCGAGATGAAGATCTTTTGGCCGTTGAGGACGTAATGGTCACCATCGCGAACGGCGCGGCACTGGATGGCACCGGCGGGATCGGAGCCGCCGGAAGGTTCAGTGATCGCGAAGAAAGTGTAGGTGGCGTTTTTGAGCGTCTGCACCGCGTATTTTTGAATCTGCTCCTCGGTGCCGCCCCAGATGACCGGCGGCGGCGTGCGTCCGAACACGCCCGCGCCGGGATTGTAGAGACCGCCGCGATGCTGGCACATCTCCTCCATCAGCACGCACATCTCGAAGAGGCTGAGGCCGCCGCCGCCGTATTGCGTGGGCGAGCCCATGCACCACATGCCGGCAGCCTGGACCTTGCGCGCGATGCGCCAGTAGTCGTCATCCTCGATTTCGGCCGCATCGGGATCGACGCGCGCCTCGGCCGGGATGACCTCATCCTTAATGATGCGCCGGACGTTGTCGCGCAGTGCGATTAATTCGGGTGAGAGTTGATAACCGTCAGCGTTTTCCATTCGCATCCTCGTTGCGCGGCGCAGAGACCTAACGCCCGGCCCTTTCCCGGAAAAGGAAGGGGTGTTTGAGGGAAGGCTCACCGGCGGCGCGGTCACCTCTGTAGATCGCCGAAGCGGCGGCGCAAGGCGCTCAGCCAGATGTCGCGCACCGACTCGAGATCGTAAGCGCCCCACGTGCCTTTGAGCGCAAGGTCGATTCCGCGCACATGGGTAATCGCGTCGCCGATGCGGCCGACAGCGGCTTCGCCGGCCCGGCGGCGTTCATCGCCGGCAAGTCCCGCGGCCTCGATATAATCGGCAATTCCCTGTACAACTTCCCGGCCATATTGCCAAATGGCGCGTTCGGCCGGCGTCAGATCGTCGCGCGCATCGTCGAGCACCATATCGGCGGCGGCGCGGGCGTCGTCCAGAATATCGCGCGCCGCGCGAAGTTCGCGGATGCGCGCGGAGGGCGCGGGCGAATTCAAGGACGGGCGCATCACTTCGCCACCGCCTTCGAGGATGAGCGAAGAGGCGCGCGCGATGGCGCGGTACGCAGCGGTCATCGCCGGCGCGCATCGCGGATGACGCTGCGCGGCAACGTCGGCGAGCGTCGCGTCGGGATCGAAATCGGGCGATTGGGTGGCGCGCGCAAAGGCTTCGAGATTCACCGGGTAAGCGAGCACGCTGAACGCGCCGAAGGTCAGGCACGAAACGCTGGTGATGCCGAGCGCGCGGTAGGCGCGCAGATCGCGCGCGATAATCGCGGGCGTCGCGAAGCCGAGGCCGCCGAAGAGGATCGCGTCGGCGTAATACTCGAAGACGTGGCCGCGGCCGTCGAACAGATCGATGTAGCGTTTGAGCGAATCGAAGTAGCGCGGATTGACGGTGCAGGCCGGGTCGTCGATGGCATGGCTGTAGCAGCGCTCGCGCGGGGCCCATTCGAAGGAGACGGTGGGCCGCGGATCGAGTTCGGGGACCGGGTCAAGCGTATCGTGATAAGCGAGATAGACGACCGGCGTCGCCGCAGCGGACCCTTCGGCCAAGGCCGCCGCGATCGCGTTGACGACCGCCATGTACTGGCGTTGCGGCGAGAGCGGCGCACAATCGCCGCAGCGGCACCACGCTCCGTCCCGCACGTCGGCACCCCAGACGTGCAGCAATGAGCATTCGGGATTCTCGCGCATGTAGCGGAGCGCACCATCGCGCACGAGCGCGATGGCGGCGTCGTTCGCGACGCAGAGATTGCCGCGCGGATTGCGCTGGCCGGCGGCGCCCACCGGAAAGAACTCCGGATTCGCGGCGAAGCGATCGCGCGGCAGCAGCAGCGGCAGCACGTGGCCGCCGTATTCGGAGGCGATGCCATGCTCATTCAGCAGCGGGAGCAACTCATCGATCTTGAGACGGCTGTCGCGTTCGTGGCGGATGTAGGAAAACGCGTTGATGCCGCGCGCGGCCATCCACGGGATGAACTCGCGGTCGTGCGCGAGATGGAGCGCGAAGCGGTCGGGCTTTTCGTATTGCCACGTCATGATGTCGGAGACGAAGGCGCGGCGCGTGAAGGCCGGTGAGGATGTCGTTTTGCCGGTCACGGCGGAATGATACCATCTCGTGAATTGATTGCGTCCGCAAAAGGCTGGCGCCCGCAAAATAATGGCGCGACCCGGATGAGCGTGAAGCGCGCGCCACAACGAACGGAAATGGAATGCAAGAATGGAATCGGCGACGCGATTGATGCGTAGCGAATGAAAGAGGCGAATGCCAACTCCGCAGGAAATTCTTACCGAACTCAAGAAGATCAAATACCCGGGCTTCAGCCGCGATATCGTCTCCTTCGGCATGATCAAGGATATCGAGGTGGCACAGGCGGGCATCACGGTGATCCTGACGGCGCCGTCGGCGAAACCCGAGGTGGTCGAGGCGATCACGGCGGAAATTGAAAAGGCGGTCGTCGCGATAGCGGGTAAGGTCGCGGTCAAGATCGAAATCGAGCAAGCGCCTGCGCCCAAGCAGGTGGCGGGCGCAGGGCAGAAGCGTTCGATTCCCGGCGTGCGGCATATCGTCGCCGTCGCGAGCGGCAAGGGCGGCGTCGGCAAATCGACGGTCGCGGTGAATCTGGCGCTCGCGATGAGCAAGCTGGGCTGGCGGATCGGGCTGATGGACGCGGACGTGTATGGGCCGAGCGTCGCGATGATGGTCGGCGCGCAGGGGCAGGTCGCGGTGACGAAGGATCGCCGGATCGTGCCGCTGGAGCGCTACGGCATCCGCTACGTTTCAATGGCGCTGTTCATCAACGACGAGACCCCGGTCATCTGGCGCGGCCCGATGGTGACGAAGCTCGAAAGCGAGTTCCTGTTCAACGTCGAATGGGGCGATCTCGATTGCCTGGTGATCGATCTGCCGCCGGGGACCGGCGACGCGCAGCTTACGATCACGCAGCGCGTGGCGCTCGACGGCGGTGTGATCGTGACGACGCCGCAGGAGATTGCGCTGCTCGACGTGAGGCGCGGCGTCGCAATGTTCGACGAGGTCAAGGTGCCGGTGCTCGGGGTGATCGAGAACATGAGCTACCATCTGTGCCGCAAGTGCGGCAGCCGCCACGAGATTTTCGCGCACGGCGGGGGCGCGCGGCTGGCGACCTCGCTCGGCGTGCCGTTCCTCGGCGAAGTGCCGATCACACGCGAATTGCGCGAGGGCGGGGACAGCGCAAATCCGCTGGTGGCGGCGCATCCGGAGCATCCGGTGAGCGACGCCTTTCGGTCGGTCGCGGCGAACGTGATCGCCCACCTCTCGAGCCGCAGCGACGAAACCCACGTTCATTAACCGATGGCGCGCGTGATCCTCGATAACGCCGAAATCGTCTGTAACGTTCATATCATCGCTATCATTGCGGGTTCGGTGCCTTAGCCATGGGAGCGCGCCCGACCATCTCGCTGATCGTAATCACGCGCGACGAACAGGAACTGATCGGCCAATGCCTCGCCAGCGCGTGGTTTTGCGACGAGCTGATCGTAGTCGATTCAAATTCGACCGACCGCACCGTCGAAATCGCCAAGGGCCTCGGTGCGAAGGTTTTCGATCAGCCGTTCACAGATTACGTTCGCCAGAAACAGATCGCGCTCGATCACGCGACGAGCGAGTGGGTTCTGCTGCTCGACGCCGACGAGCAAGCGACGCACGATCTCGGCGGCGAGATCGTCAGGACGATTAGCGCGCCGGGCGCAGCCGACGGCTACCGGATTCAACGCGTGCTCTACCACCTCGGGCATTACTACACGCGCCCAATTTACCGCGATCGGCCGGTGCGGCTTTTTCGGCGCGATCGCGGACACCTCGGCGGCGTCGATCCGCACGACAAGGTGATCGTGAACGGACGGGTCGAGCGGCTGGCATCGCCGATTCTGCACTTCAGCTATCGCGACATCGCCGACCACGTCGCCACGATCAACCGCTTCAGTACACGCGGCGCGGCGGAGATGGAACCGTCGGCGTTCGCCGCCGTGCAAATGTTCACGCACGCGGTGTGGCGCTTCTTCAATTTCTACATCGTGCGCGGCGGCTTCCTCGACGGCGGCCGCGGACTCTACGCGGCGATGACGGCGGCATTCTACGTGTTCCTGAAATACGCGAAAGCCTATGAGCGGCGCCTGAAGACGTTGCACCCGCGCTGATGGCGGGCGTCTTTTGCGACGCACATCGCGAGCCCGCGTGCGGTGGCGATTTTCCAGGGCGTGTTTGATAACGTAGGTGCGGCGATATGGCACGCCTTTATACCTACGTCCGCCGCTACCGGCACCGATACGCTTTCGGCATTCTCTGCACGATCGCCACGGCGATACTGCTGACGATAATCCCACGCCTCAGCGGCGAGGCGATCAATGCGATCAACCGGGGCGAGTACGCGCGCCTGGTTTACCTGACCAAGTGGATGATCGCGGCGGCGCTCGCGATGGGCGTCGCGCGCTGGTTCTCGCGCTTCGTCATTTTCAATTGCGGACGCGATATCGAATACGACCTGCGCAACGACCTCTTCGCTCACCTGTGCGGCCTCGACCAGGTATTCTATCAGCGGCTCAAGACCGGCGATCTGATGTCGCGAATGATCAACGACCTCGGGGCGGTCCGCATGATGATCGGGATGGGCGTGCTGAGCTTCACCAGCGTGCCGGTCACCTTCTTCTTCTCGCTGGCGGTGATGATCTCGCTCAGCCCGCGCCTGTCGGCGGCCGCGATGATCCCGTACGTGTTCCTCTTCATTGTAATGCGCTGGCTCACGCGCACCTTGATGGCGCGCAGTCTCGGCGTGCAGGAGGGTCTGGCCGCGATCGGGTCCAAGGCCCAGGAAAGCCTCTCGGGCATCCACGTAGTCAAGGCCTACACGCTGGAGAATCGCGAGGCCGAGCGATTTCGCGCGGTCAACGAAGAATATAACGAGCAGGGACTCGCGCTCGCGCGCGTGCGCGGCGCGTTGATGCCGATAATCAAGGGCGTCGTCGGCACCTCGGTGATGATCGTATTGATATACGGGGGGATGCTGGTGCGGGCCAAGCTGATCTCGATCGGCGACATCGTGGCCTTCATGGGTTTCCTCGGGCAGCTCGCGTGGCCGACGGTATCGCTCGGCTGGACGCTGTCGATATACCAGCGCGGCCGCGCGTCGATGAAGCGGCTCGAGGAGATTTTCGCGGCGACTCCGACGGCTTCGATCGAGGGCGAAGAGACCCGCCTGCAGGTTGCCGGTTTGGTGCATTGGGATCACGTGTCGTTCAGCTACTTCGCCAACGGGAATGGAACGAACGGCAACGATGCCAACGCCACGAGCGCGATCGCCAACGGAACCCCCGGAGTAAATGGCGCGCCCGGCGTCCTGGACGGTGCCCAGCGGTGGGCGCTCAAAGATATCGACGTGACGGTGCCGGCGGGCGGCAAGCTCGCGATTGTCGGGCGCACCGGCGCCGGCAAATCGACCATGGTGAAACTGCTGGCGCGCCTGATGGAGCCGACCGCCGGACGCATCCTGCTCGACGGCCGCGACATTCGCGAAGTGCCGCTGAAGGCATTGCGCAAGACGGTCGGCATGGTGCCGCAGGAGCCGATCCTGTTTTCGGACACGATCGCGCGCAACATCGCGTTTGGGCGCGTGGACGCTTCGCTTTCCGGGATCGAAGCGGCGGCGCGGACCGCGGGCCTCGAAGGCGACATCGCCGTGATGCCGCACGGACTCGAGACGGTGGTCGGCGAACGCGGCATGTCGCTGTCGGGCGGTCAGAAGCAGCGCGTAACGATCGCCCGGCTGCTGGTTTACGATCCCGCGGTGGTCGTCCTCGACGACGCACTTTCCAGCGTCGATACCGAAACCGAAAAGGCGGTACTGCGCAGCCTCGATGAAAACGTCAAGGACCGCACGACGATCGTCGTCGCGCATCGCGCGTCAACCGTGCGCGACGCCGATCACATCGTGGTGTTGGACGACGGTGAGATCGCCGAGCGCGGCACTCACGAGGAATTGATGGCGCGCCGGGGCATATACGCGGAACTCTTCCGCCGGCAATTGCTCGAGGAAGAGCTGGCGGGTTACTGAGGAGCGTGCGGGATAGCGAGGATGACGGCGCGAGCGACTGATTACGATGCGAATTGAAGCCGAAGAACAAATCGAGCGGCCTTACGACAGCCGCCTGCTCCGGTGGGTGTGGGGCTACATCCGGCCCTACCGGGGGCTGTTCTGGCTGTCGGTGGTGCTGATGCCGCTGAACTCGATCTTCGCGTTGCTGCAGCCGTACGTCATCAAGCTCACGATCGATATCTTCCTCGCGGCGCGGCGCTCGGGCCCGCCGGCCTGGCTCGCATCGACGATCAAACTCTCGCACGGCCACGGTCTGATCGTGATGGGCGGTCTCTACATAGTGCTGTTGCTGGGCGAGTTCGCCACGTTTTACGGCCAGTTCTATCTGACCATGATGGTCTCGCAGTACAGCCTGTCGGACTTGCGGCTGGCGCTGTTCAGGCATGTCGAGCGGCTGCCGATGTCGTTTTTCGACCGCACACCGGTCGGGCGCCTGGTGAGCCGGATGACCACCGACATCGACGCCATCAACGAGATGTTCAGTGCGGGATCGCTGACGCTGTTCGTCGATCTGCTGACCCTGGCCGGCATCATCGCGATCATGTTCGCGTTCAATGCGCACCTGGCGCTGTGGTCGCTCTGCGCGCTGCCGCCGCTGCTGCTGATCATCAATTATTTCCGTGTGCGATCGCGCGCGGTCTTTCGCGATATCCGCGAACGCTTTGCGGCGCTCAACGCCTATCTCTCGGAATCGCTCAGCGGGATGGCGATCATTCAACTCTTCACGCGCGAGCGCGAAAGTTTCCGCGAATTCGACGAACTTAACAGCAAAAGCCGCGACTCGCAGCGAATCGCCAACGTGTACGATGCCGGGCAATTCTCGTCGGTCGAGGCGCTGAGCGCCTTCACCGTGGCGATCATCCTGTGGATCGGCGGCGGCGAAGTAATCCATCACCTGGTCGGCCTCGGCACGCTGGTCGCGTTCATGCAGTACGCGCAGATGTTCTTCACGCCGCTGCGCGATGTGTCATCGAAGTACACGACGCTGCAATCGGCGCTGGCGGCGGTCGAGCGGCTCGAAGCGTTGATGGAAACGCCGGCGACCATCGCGAGTCCCGAACAGCCCAAGCGCGCGGCGGGCGGACGCGGATCGATCACGTTCGACCGCGTGAGCTTCGAGTACCGCAAGGGCGAGCCGGTGCTGCGCGACCTGAGCTTCAGCGTCGAGGCGGGGCAGAAGATCGCGATCGTGGGGCCGACCGGCTCGGGCAAGACCACGATTATCAAGCTGCTCAACCGCTTTTACGACGTCACTTCGGGCCGGATCCTGATCGACGGCATCGATGTGCGCGAATGGGACCTGACCGAGCTGCGCCGCACGATCGGGCTGGTTCAACAGGATGTCTTTCTGTTCGCCGGCGACATCGCGGAAAACGTGCGGCTGGGCCGTACCGACCTGAGCGAGCGCGAACTCACCGAGGCACTCACGCGATCGCAGGCGATGCGCTTTGTCGAGCGGATGCCCAACGGCGTACATGAGGAGATTCGCGAGCGCGGCGCCAATCTCTCGAGCGGGCAGCGCCAGTTGCTGTCGTTCGCGCGGGCGCTGGCGTACGACCCGCGCATCCTGGTGATGGACGAAGCGACTTCAAGCGTGGACAGCGAAACCGAGCGGCTGATTCAGATTGCGCTGGACCAACTGCTGACGGGCCGCACCGCGCTGGTGATCGCGCATCGGCTGTCCACGATCGAACGCGCGGACCGCATCCTGGTTTTGAGCAACGGCGTACTGCGCGAAAGCGGCACGCATGAGGAACTGCTTAAGCGGCCGGGACTGTACCGGCGGTTGTTCGAACTTCAGTACGCGACCGCCTCCGACACCACTCGCGAGGCGGTGGACTGATCGCTCTCGACGACGCGATGGTGCACCTGCGCAGGCTTGCGCGCCGATTGCGGCGAATGCCGCTGCGGCTGTTCACGCTGGCAATCGCGACCGCTACGCTGCTCGGCGGATGCGATATCGGCTACCTCACTCGCGCGGCCTATGAGGAAGGTCGCCTGCTGTGGCGTCGCAAGCCGATCAGCGACGTGCTGGCACGGCCCGAGCTCGCGGCGGATACGCGGGCCAAGCTCGAAACCGTACTGGCCGTGCGCAAATTCGCCGCCGATCGCCTCGGGCTGAACGTCGGCGGCGCCTACAAGACGGTCTCACAGGTCGATTCGGGCGCGGTCGTGTGGATCGAGATGGCTGCTCCGCGCACGTCGCTGACGCCTCACACCTGGTGGTTTCCGATCGTCGGCGCGGTGCCGTATCGCGGCTACTTCAGCCACGACGACGCCAACGCCGCCGCGGCCGAACTCGAAGCGCGGGGCTTCGACACTCACGTGCGCGCGGCGGTCGCGTTTTCGAGCCTGGGTTTTTTCAACGATCCGCTACTGTCGAACCTGCTCAAGCTCAATCGCATTGAACTGGCCGGGGTGATCATCCACGAGTTGTTCCACCGGACGTACTTTCTCGCCGGCAACGTCATGTTCGACGAATCCGCGGCGACTTACGTGGGCAGCCGCGGTGCGGTCGATTTCTTCACCGAAACCGAGGGCGCGAACTCCGCCGACGCGATCGCCGCGCGCGGGGTGTACGAAAGCGATATGAGGTTTGCCGGATTCCTGCTGCAGGAGGAGGCGCGCTTGCTGCGCCTCTATCAGAACGGCCTGCCGGAGGAGGAAATTCTCGAGCGCCGAGGGCCGATCTTCGCGGGGATCAATCAGGATTACGCGAAGCTCAAGCCGACTCTTTCAGGCCTTCAGCGATTCGACCTCGATCGCGAAGAGCTCAACAACGCAGTGCTGCTGAACTATCTGCTGTACTTCCACGACCTCGACAACTTCGCCGCGCTCCAACATCTCAATCAGGACGACCTCAAGCGGACGATCGTGCAGATTATCGAACTCGCCAAGAGCAACCGCGACGATCCCTTTTACGCGATCTGGCGCGCCACCCTGAACGCGCCGACCGCGGCGGCGGAGTCGTCGCCATCGTTATCGCACTAGCAAGCACGCCGGCTGCGCGCTAAAAAAATAAAGCCACACTTTAGTTTGCGAGGATCGGAGCCGATGAAAGAGCAGCACGTCACCTTTCCCTCGGGCGCGCTAACGCTTGAAGGGCTGCTGGCCAAGCCGGAGGGACTCAAGCCGGTGCGAGGCGCGGTCGTATGCCATCCGCATCCACTATACGGCGGCTCGATGTACAACAACGTCGTCGAGGCGGTGCTGGCGGCGATGTGGAAGAAGGAATGGGCGACGCTGCGCTTCAATTTTCGCGGCGTCGGGGAGAGCGAAGGCGAGCATGGTGGCGGCGCGGGCGAGGCCGAAGACGCTGCTGCGGCGATCGCGTTCCTGACGAGCCAGTCCGGTATTGAGCGCGACGGCGCAATGCTGGCGGGCTATTCCTTCGGCTCCATCGCCGCGGTGGTGGCGGCGACGAAGATCAATAACCTCGGCGGATTGGTGCTGGTGGCGCTGCCGCTCAAGATGGCCGACGCGCGGGCGCTAAGCAATTTCGGCGGACCTGTCATGCTAGCGGCGGGCACCGGCGACATGTACTGTCCGGTACCTCAACTTGAAGCGTTACATAAGCAATTGGGATCGCATGCGCAGCTCCGGATGGTCGAGGGCGCCGACCATTTTTTCGGTGGGTTCGAGGTCGAACTCGCTGACGCGATCGAATCGATGCTTGCAAACTTCTGAAGCCGGCTGCGACAATGACACTTCGCTCGCAGCAATGGAGGAAATGGATGAGCCGCCGAAATTCGCCGCGGACCGCACTCTGATCCGGCTGGCACGATGGCTCCGGCTGATGGGCGCCGACGTGCTCTGCGAGTCCCTGCCGAGCGCCGCCGAGATGCTGGCCGTCGCGCGCGATCAGGGTCGCCGGATGCTCACGCGTGACAAGCGCCTGCGCACGGCAGAAGACGTGCTCTACATCGAAAACCATCGGTTTCGCGATCAGATTCGCGAGGTGATGGCGCGCTATCCGTTCGACCCGCAACGCTTCGCCTTTACCCGATGCTCACGTTGCAACGCGATGCTGCACGAAGTCGCGCGCGAGGCGCTGCTGCTGCGGGTGCCGCTGTTCGTTTACGCCAGCCACGAGAAATTCGCCGTGTGCGATGGCTGCGGCCGCGTCTATTGGGACGCGACCCATCCGGAGCGCATGCGCCGCGAACTTGCAGCACTCGGCATCTGACGGTCGCGAGGCGGCCGGCAGGTTTGGAATCGGCGGGTCGAGGCGACTAACCTGAGAGCTATTATGGCCGACGGAAAATTCGTTCGACTCGACGCGAAACTTTACGACTACGTTGTCGCTCACGGGCACAACGGCGACGCGCTGCTGCAGGAACTCGCGGCCGAGACCGCACGCAAGCTCGGCGGCATCAGCAGGATGCAGATAGCACCCGAGCAGGGAACTTTCATGAATATCCTGGCGCGCGCGATCGGCGCGCGCTTTGCGGTCGAGGTCGGCACCTTCACCGGCTACAGCGCGATCTGTGTCGCACGAGCGTTGCCGCCGGACGGACGCCTGCTGTGCTGCGACGTGAGCGAAGAGTGGACCGCGATCGCGCGGAGGTACTGGGCCAAGGCGGGACTCGCGGACAAAATCACGCTGAAAATCGCGCCCGCGATCGAAACGCTGCAAGCATTGCCGATGGGCGAAGAAATTGACTTCGCATTTATCGACGCCGACAAGACCAACTACCGCAATTACTACGAAGAAGTGCTCAAGCGGATGCGCGCGGGGGGCCTGATCCTGATCGACAACGTGCTGTGGAATGGCGCCGTAATCGATCCGAAGATTCAGACCGATGACACGCGGGCGATTCGCACGCTCAACGATTTCCTTGCAACCGACGACCGCATCGATATGGTAATGCTGCCGGTTTCCGACGGACTCACGATTTGCCGCAAAGGCTGACGTGAGTCAGCGCCAAATAGCCATGCCGGGGGAATCACGATGGAAAAAGTCATCATCGAGGTGCGCATCAATGAGTACGCCTCGCGCAATCGCAACGCCCACGTGCCCTTCAGTCCCGCGGAAATTTGCGAAGAGGCGCTGCAATGCTGGCGGGCGGGCGCGTCGATCGTGCATTACCATGCGCGCGACCCGAAGACCGGGGCGCCGTCCGCGAAAGCGGAAGTCTATGCCGACACAGCGCGGCGTATTCGCGACAAGAGCGACCTCCTGATAATGCCGACGCTCGGCGCCTGGACGCTGCCCTCGCCGGAGGCGCGCATGAGCCATATCGTCGAGATGGCGAAGGACCCGGCGACCAAGCCCGACTTCGCGCCGATCGACATGGGCACCAGCAATGTTGACGTGTTCGACCAGCGCGCGCATCGCTTCGTGAGCGACGACGTTGTGTATATGAACACCACCAATACGCTGCAGTATTTCGCGCGCACGATTCGCGAGGCGGGCGTGCGGCCGGTCGCGGTGCTGTGGAACGTCAGCGCGATCCGCGTCACCACGGCGTTCATCGAGGCCGGCCTGTTCGAGCCGCCGATTTACTCCGAGATCGTGCTGACCGAGGGGGGTCTCTTCGCGGGCAATCCGGGAACCGTGCGCGGCCTCGAAAGCATGATCGATTTTATCCCCGAGAGTCCGCGCATCGAATGGAGCGTGATGTGCGCGGGCGGGAATCTGTTCCCGCTGGTCGGCGCGGCGATCGAACGGGGCGGCCATATCGCGATCGGACTGGGCGACTATCCGTATGCGGAACTCGGCACGCCGCGCAACAGTGAGCTGGTCGAACGCGTCGCGCTGATGGCGCGGCAGGTCGGCCGCGAAGTCGCGACGCCCACCGATGCCCGCCGCATCCTGGGGCTAGCGTAACGCACGGTTCTGACCTCTCCCGGCGCCATACTCACTGCGTTCGCGTGCGCCGACCTCTCCTTGGACCAGGAGAGGTGCCAGAGACGCGCGTTGGTTGCGACATTGGAGCCGCCGCGGGATTGGAGCGGTGCGCATCGGCACGCTAGACTCATCCGCCGGAGTACGCCCGCCTGACTTGGCCGTCAACCCGAGCATCGCGAGCGTCAGGCACTGAAAAAAGAAAAGAATGGACGAACGTTACGATCCGAAAAAGATCGAGCCAAAATGGCGCGACGACTGGGAGCGCAGCAACCTCTACCTGACGCGCGAGGAGCCCGGGCGCCCGAAGTTCTACGGCCTCGAGATGTTCCCCTACCCCTCCGGCGACGGCCTCTCCGTCGGCCATCTGCACAACTACGTGCCGTGCGACGTCATCGGGCGCTACAAGCGGATGGCGGGTTTCAACGTCCTGCACGCGATGGGCTGGGACGCCTTCGGGCTGCCGGCTGAGAACGACGCCCTGCTCAAGGGACTGCATCCCAAGGAGACCGTGCCGCGCTATGCGGCAAACTTCAAGCGACAGTTGAAGTTATCGGGATGCGCCTACGACTGGACGCGCGAGATCAATTCGTCGTCGCCCGAGTACTACCGCTGGACGCAATGGTTTTTCCTGCTGCTGCACAAGCGCGGGCTGGCCTACCGGGCGATGGGCTCGCAATGGTGGTGTGAAAAATGCCGGACCATTCTCGCCAATGAGCAAGTCGTCAACGGCTGTTGCTGGCGCCATACGGAGACGCCGGTCACCAAGAAGGACCTTGAGCAGTGGTACTTCAAGATAACGGCATATGCCGACCGGTTGCTCGAAGACCTCGAGGGCATCGATTGGCCCGAGCCGATCAAGCTGATGCAGCGCAACTGGATCGGCCGGTCGGAAGGCGCTGAGCTCGCATTCCCGGTCAACGGCCACGCGGGCAAGGAAGTTCGATTTTTCACGACGCGCCCGGACACCGTCTTCGGCGTATCGTTCATGGTGCTCGCCCCCGAACATCCGCTGGTCGCCGAGATCACGGCGGAGGGGCAACGCGCCGCGGTCGATGAATACGTGACGCAGGCGCGCCGCCAGAGCGATATCGAGCGGCTCTCGACGGTCAAGGAAAAGACCGGCGTCTTCACCGGCGCATACGCACGCAACCTGTTCAGCAACAAGGAAATCCCGATCTGGATCGCCGACTACGTGCTGATGGGCTATGGCACCGGCGCGATCATGGCGGCGCCCGGCGAGGACGATCGCGACTTCGCCTTCGCGAAAAAATATGGACTCGAGATTCCGGTCGTGACCGCGCCTGCCGACGGCAGCACGGCGCCTGCGGATCGCGCGTTCACGGATCGCGGCGTCGCGATCAACTCGGGCTTTCTCAACGGTATGAAGACCGACGACGCGATCCGCGCCGTCTGCAAGTACGCCGAGGAGCATGGAAACGGCCGCGCGACGGTCAGCTACCGGATGCGCGACTGGCTGATTTCGCGGCAGCGCTACTGGGGCTGCCCGATTCCGATCCTATACTGCGCGAAGGACGGGATCGTGCCCGTGCCCGACGATCAACTGCCGGTGGTCCTGCCCGATATGAGGGACTATCAGCCTTCCGGGACCGGACGATCGCCGCTCGCCAACGTGCCCGAATTCGTCAACACGACCTGTCCGAAATGCGGCGGGCCGGCCGCGCGCGAGACCGATACGCTCGACGGCTTCGCGTGCTCGTCGTGGTATTTTCTGCGCTTCGCCTCACCTCATTTCAATGACGCCCCGTTCGAGCAGCGCGCGGGCGATTACTGGCTGCCGGTTGACCTCTACGTCGGCGGCGCCGAACACGCCGTGATGCATCTGCTGTACGCGCGGATGTGGACCAAGGTGATGTTCGACGCGGGGCTGATCGCGTTCAAGGAACCATTCCCGGTGCTGCGCAACCAGGGGATGATCTGGGCGGGCGACGGCCAGAAGATGTCCAAGAGCAAGGGCAACGTCGTCACGCCCGACGCGATGGTGGAGAAGTACGGCGCCGACGCGCTGCGGCTGTGGGAACTCTTCATGGGGCCCTTCGAGGAAGCGACCAACTGGAACGAGGAAGGGGTCTTCGGCACCGCGCGCTACCTCCAGCGGGTATGGGGCGTGGTGCGGCGCTACGTCGAAGCGGGATGCCCGGTGGGGAAGCCGAGCGCCGAGACGGTCAAGCGCTCGCACAAGACGATTCGCACGCTCACCGACCACATGGAGCGGATGCGCTACAACACCGCGCTCGCAACGTTGATGGACCAGCTCAACTACATCGCGAAGCTCACTCCGGAGGAACTCGGCCGCTTCGCGATCGAGACCTACGTTCTGCTGCTGGCGCCGATGGCGCCGTTCGTCGGTGAGGAGTTCTGGCGCGAACTGGGGCATCGCGCTTCGATCCATCTGGAATCGTGGCCGAAATTCGACGCCGAATTGACGCGCGACGAGACCGTTACGGTGGTGGTGCAGATCAACGGCAAGGTCCGCGATCGTTTGCAGGTCCCGGCGGGTATGGGCAAGGAGGCGAACACCGCATTGGCTCTCAGTAGCGGAACCATAGTCAAGAATCTTGACGGTAGGGCGCCAAAGGATTTCATCTACGTTCCCGATAAGCTCTTGAACATTGTTGTGTAGCGATCGCCGCGCCCAAACGGGGAAGTATGGATTTCTATGAGCAAGTCATCGAGTTTTACTTAACGGCCATTGAAGGCTGCGCAGTATTACCTCAAGTCAACGTCACGCATTCTTCGTCCGGCGAGCCATGGAATGCGTGCCCGGATTTTCTAGCGCTCGATTTCGGAAAGAAGCAAGTTCAGATCATCGAGGTGAGCAAAAAGTGGGATAGCCCCACCCGACTCGCGCTCAAATGGCATGCGGATTACAGGAAGAACATAGAGTATTTCGTTCGTAACTCAATTCTCCGAAACCATCTTGAGTTTGAATTGCTCTGGCGCTTCATTGTCCGAGGTCCCAATGTCGAGAAACTGAAGTCAAGATCAGAGTACCGCGACTTCATCGCAACAGGAGGCAAAGCGACCGTTGAGTCTATCGAGATGATCTTCGATTCCATCAAAGAAAAGATGCCCTAGCACCTTCGCTTGATGCGGGCGGCGCGGGCGTGCGATTGTCGGGAAAATCCCGAACTGAAAGCGCGAGGTTGCCATGGCCGACGACGTACTCAAGGTCGAACGTCATCCAAATTACGTAACGCTGATTCTCAACCGCCCGGAAAAGCGCAATGCGCTCAACCAGGTGCTGTTCGAGGCGCTGGACGCCGAGCTTGCGACCATCGAAAAATCACCCGACGTCCGTGCGGTAGTCCTGCGCGGCGAGGGGCGCGCCTTCTGCTCGGGAATCGATCTTCGCGAGATCGGCCAAATCGGTTCCGCCGGCGCCCCCGCGCCCGAGCGGATCTTCACGCGGTTGCAGAAGCTGCCGGTACCGACGATCGCGGCCGTGCAGGGCGACACTCTCACCGGCGGGCTGGTGCTCGCGCTCACCTGCGACTTGAGAATCGCGGCGCAGGGCGCGCGCCTCGGGATGACGCCGGCGCGAATCGGCTACCTGCCGACCTTCCCGATCTTTCGCCGCTTTATCGAGACTGTCGGGCCGGCCAATACCGCCGAAATCATGTACCTCGCCGACCCGCTCGACGCTGCGCGTGCGCGCGAAATCGGATTGCTGCACAAGGTCGTGCCGGACGATCAACTGGTTCAGGCAGCCGACGTGTGGGCGGCAAAGATCGCGGGCAACGCGCCGCTCTCGGTGCGCGCGATGAAGGTCAGCATCCAGCGCGTGATGAGCAAGGCGTTCGAAATCGATCACAAGGATATCGATGAACTGGGCAACACGGTCCGCACCAGCAACGACGCGAAGGAAGGCGTGCGCGCGTTTCTGGAAAAACGCAAGCCGGTCTGGAAAGGCGAATAGCGGCATTCCATGCCGTCGAGCACCCCATGCCGTCGAGCATCGCGAGCGCAGCCCACATGCAAAAGGGAAGTCCTGAAGCTTAAAGTTTTGCGGGCGAATGCCGCTTGAAGCATCCGTGCGGGGCGTGCGATGCTCGCCCACAAAATCGAATTGTCATGTGCAAGGAGTTCCTGAGATGGCCGATGAATTATTCAAGGTAGAGCGTCACGGCAGTTATGCGACGTTCACGCTCAATCGCCCCGAGAAACGCAATTCGCTCAACGAACCGATGCTGAAAGCGCTCGATGCGGCGGTCGCGTCGGTCGAGGACGACAAGGGTATCCGCGCCGTGATCCTGCGCGGCAACGGCCGCGCTTTCTGCTCGGGGATCGATCTGGCCGAGGCCGAGCGGCTCGAAGGCGGTCATAATCCGGTGAGCCTCGAGCGGATCTTCAAGCGGCTCGAACATCTGCCGGTGCCGGTGGTCGCGGCGGTGCAGGGCGCCGCCTTGGCCGGCGGGTGCGAGCTGGCGTTGCATTGCGATTTGCGCGTCGCCGCCGACGACCTGCGCATGGGAATGACGGTCGCGCGCGTCGGCCTGGTCGTCCCATACAACTTTATTCGCAAGCTGATCGAGATTATCGGCGCCGCCAATACCTCGCAGATTCTCTATACCGCGGAGCCGGTTGACGCGCAGCGCGCGCTGCAGATGGGCATGGTTCACGAGGTGGTACCGGCAGCGAAGCTCGACGAGGCGGCGATCGCGTGGGCGGAGAAGGTCGCCAGCAACGCCCCGCTTTCGCTGCGCACGATGAAGCGGAGCATGCGGCGGTCGCTCGATGAATCGAACGACGCGTGGCACGAGGACATCGTCGAGATGGCGCGGATGGTGCGGTCGAGCAAGGACGCGAAGGAAGGTATCCGCGCGTTCTTGGAGAAGCGCAAGCCGGTGTGGCAAGCCGAATAGCACGGGGCGCCTAAGTGCTGCGGGCGAGCGCCTTGCGCAATGCCGCGACGTTTTGCGGCAGGACGCTCGGCAGATTCAGCGTGCCCGCGACGTTGGAGTATGGATACAGCCGTCCGTTGAGATGCGCGTGGAGCGGCAGTCCCGCCCCCTGATGAATTTCGTAATCGAGCGGCAGCGGCCCGAGAATTCGCAGGATGCGGTAGATGGAACGCGCGAACGGACGCAATTCGTCGGGTGAAAGATCGGTGAGCAGACCGCGATACTCCGGCATCACGACGTCGTAGCTGCGCGGGAAGGCGCCGATCGGGCTCGAGTAGCTCACCACTCCGTCCGCCCGTTCGATAATCAGGCCGAGGCGATCTACCAGTTCGATCAGTTCGTTCCAGAGACCCGGATGGCGATCTTCGGCGGCCATCTCGGCCTCGACGACCGGCAGCGGCGCGGGCGATCCGATCATCTGCTGATGCGGATGCGGCTGGGAGGCGCCCGACTCGCGTCCCTGGTTTTTGCGAATCACCACCGAATGGACGGCCGAATTGCGGAAGACGTGCCGCATCAGGCGCACGTCGGTCATGATCAGATGAAAGAAATGTTCCTCGCCGAGCGCGCCGGTGAAGGTCAGGTCGTTGACCGAACGCGGATGGTCGAGAAAATGCCGCGGGTCCTCGACCACCACGTAGGACTCGTTGCGCCCGCCGGTCAGTTGCTCCGGGATGCGCGGGAAGAGGTTGTTGAAGACGCGGATGGCCCAGCTCGCGCCCTCGCTTTTGCCCGCCCCGGTCCAGCCGGGAATTTCGGCCGGCGTCACGCGCATCAGTTCGGACGGCGCCTGCGCCTCGTTGCCGGGACAAAACGGACAGGACCGAATCGCGTTCGCCAGCGTCTTTTCGTCGAGCGGCGGGGGGTCGGGATTGAGTTCCTCGCGCCCACCCAGCGTGAAGGCGAAACTCTTGCCGCGCACGTCCACTACGTAGGAGATAACGCCGGTGACCGGATTCTTGATCCAGACCAACGCGCCGTCGCGCACTTCGTATTCGATAGCCATGGCGGTAGCACACTTTAAGCATGGGTGCGCGATTGCATTCAACGCACGCCGAACGAAATTCACCATCGGGCGGTGCGGAGTCCGGTCGCCTTCGTCCACATCCACCCGCCGGCGCAGGGGGGTCACCTTGACACTCAGTGGTCGCTCCGTTATCCAATTTACAGGGACGGGGCTGGCGGGCTCGCAATAACACCGCATTGGGGTCTGGCGTTCCGCGGATGCGGACACCGGGCTTTTTTTTGGATTGGACACGAATTTCCGCCTGCGTGGAAGACCGCGATCACCTCGGCCCCACGAATCAGTTACAATTTTTCTGAAAAATAGTGCCAGCTTTAAAGAAATACCTCTTCACTCCCGGACCGGTGTCGGTTCCGCCGGAAGTCCTGCTGGAAATGGCGCGCCCGATTATTCATCATCGGACGCCCGAGTTCAGCGCCATACTCGATCACGCGCGGGGGCTGATGCAGCCGCTGTTCGGCACGCACCAGGAAGTCATTCTACTGGCGTCGAGCGGGACCGGTGCGATGGAAGCCGCGGTGACCAATGTGCTGGCCCCTGGGGACCATGCGATTTACGTCAACGGCGGCAAGTTCGGCGAGCGCTGGGGCAAGCTGCTCGCGGCGAACGCGATGGTCGGGCATGAGGTAATGGTCGAATGGGGCCGTGCGGTGCGTCCCGAACAGATCGAGGACGCGCTTCGCGCGCATCCGCAGGCGCGTGCGCTGTTCGTGCAAGCGAGTGAAACCTCGACCTGCGCGCTACATCCGATAGCTGAAATCGGCGCACTGACTCGCGGGCGCGACGTGATGCTGGTCGTGGACGGGATCACTTCGGTCGGCGTGTTAGAGCAGAAGATGGACGAATGGGGTGTGGACGCCTACCTGACGGGCAGTCAGAAGGCCCTGATGCTTCCACCGGGGCTGGCGATGATCGCGCTATCGGCTCGCGCGCTCGAGCGCGCCTCCAAAACTCGCACGCCGCGCTATTATTTCGACCTGCCACGCGAACTCAAGGCCCAGCGTGACGATCATCTGACCGCCTGGACGCCGGCGGTGTCTCTGATTTTCGGGCTCGCCAAATCGCTCGAATTGATCCACGCGGAAACGCTCCCGAGGGTCTATGCACGACATCGGTTGATGGCCGAGGCGACGCGCGCTGCCGCCATCCCACTGGGCCTGAAATTGATAGCACCCGATGCGCCCGCACCCGGCGTGACCGGATTGCTCACGCCCGCCGGATTCGACGGCTCCAAGCTGGTGCGCATGATGCGCGACGATCTCGGCGTGTCGGTGCAGGGCGGACAGGATCAATTGAAGGGCAAGCTCGTGCGCATCGGCCACATGGGCTACCTTGGACCGCTGGATATGCTGGCGGCAGTGAGCGCGCTCGAAATCGGACTGGCGCGGCTAGGCCATCGCTTCGCGATTGGAGCAGGCGTAGCCGCGGTCCAGGAATGCATCGCGCGGAGTATCTGAAAAACACCATGGCGGAAAACTTCCGCGTCCTGCTGAGCGATTCCCTGGCCAGCCAGGGAATCGACGTGTTCAAGCGCTATCCGCGGATCAGCGTCGACGTCAAAACGGGACTGCAACCGGCGGAGCTCGCCGGGATCATCGCGCCGTATCACGCCCTGGTGATTCGCAGTGCGACCAAGGTGACGCACGAAGTGATCGAGGCGGCCGCGTCCCTCAAAGTGATCGGACGCGCAGGCGTTGGCGTGGACAATGTCGATCTCGAGGCGGCCACGCGTCGGGGTATCGTGGTGATGAACAGCCCGCTCGGCAATAGCGTTACCACGGCCGAGCACACGATCTCGCTGATGATGGCGATGGCGCGCCATATACCGGAGGCGAATGCCGCCCTGCGCGCGGGCAAGTGGGAGCGCGGCAAGTTCACGGGCGTCGAGATGTGCAGCAAGACGCTCGGCGTGATCGGCCTCGGCAACATCGGGCGCATCGTCGCCGACCGCGCGATGGGCCTCAAGATGAAGGTCATCGGCTTCGATCCGATCCTCACGGCCGAGGCGGCGGCGCGCGCAGGAATCGAGTTGGTGAGTCTCGACGAGCTTTTCAAGCGATCGGACTTCATCACGGTGCACGCGCCGCTGACCGATGAAACCCGCGGAATCGTCGGTCCCGCCGCGTTCGCGATGATGCGCAAGGGCGTACGCATCATCAATTGCGCTCGCGGTGGAATTGTCGATGAGTCGGCGCTGCTCGACGCGTTGAACTCGGGCAAGGTGGCGGGCGCGGCGCTCGACGTTTTTGTGCAGGAGCCCCCGCCCCCGGACCATCCGCTGATTCATCACGCCAACGTGATTGCGGTACCGCATCTGGGCGCCGCGACCGACGAGGCACAGGTCCAGGTCGCGGTGGATATCGCCCAGCAGATCGCCGACTTCCTGATCGAAGGGACGATTCGTCATGCGGTGAATATCCCGGCGCTGTCGGTGCAGGAACTCGAGGTGCTGGGGCCGCATCTGACGCTGGGCGAGAAACTCGGACGACTCGCGGCTCAGCTCATCGGCGAGGCGCCGACCCATGTGACCGTGGGCTTTGCCGGCGAGGCCGCAAGCCTCAACGCGGAGCCCATCATCGCCTCGGTGCTCAAGGGGCTGCTGAGCGGGTTTCTCGATCAAGAATTAAACTTCGTCAACGCCCCGTACATCGCGCGCGATCGCGGCATCAAGATCACCGAGATTCGTTCGCGCGAGACCACCGACTATCGCAACATCCTGACGATCACCGTGCGCACGTCCACCACGACTCATGAAGTCACCGGCGCGGTGTTTGGAAATCGGGCGCTGCGGCTGATTCGGATCGACGGCTATCGCGTCGAAGCGGCGCCCGAAGGCTACTTCCTGATGCTGCACAACCGCGACGTACCCGGCGTGGTGGGCGCGATCGGCACCATACTAGGAGAGGCAGGGGTCAACATCGCGGGCCTCAAACTCGGACGCGACCGCGTCGGCGGGACCGCGCTCAGTCTTTTCGAGATCGACGGTCCGGTGCCGGCCGCCCTGCTCGAAAAGCTCAAAACGATTCCGGCGATCACCGCCGCAACCCAGATAAAACTTTGAACGGCCGCCGCTGGAGCATCGAAGCGCAACGTGCGCGCGGCCTGATGCGGCCCGTCGCGCGGCGGGTCCGCCCTGGACACTCGCAATGAAAACTGTGGCTGTGGTCGGCTCGCAATGGGGCGACGAAGGCAAAGGCAAAATCGTTGACCTGCTCGCCGCTGACGCCGACGTTATCGTGCGCTTTCAGGGCGGCAACAACGCGGCGCATACGCTGGTCGTCAATGGCGAGAAATTCATCCTGCGGCTGGTGCCGGCGGGCGCGCTGCATGCGGGCAAGCTCTGCGTGATCGGCAACGGCGCGGTGGTCGATCCGATCGCACTGGTCGAGGAAATCGACAGCCTCAAGCGGCGCAATCATCTCGAGGACGACGCGCTGCTGCGCCTGAGCTACGACGCCCACATGGTGATGCCGTACCATCGCGCGATCGATCGCGCCCGCGAAGCGCGCCTCGGCAAGAACGCGATCGGCACCACCGGCTTCGGCATCGGTCCGGCTTACGAGGACAAGATGGCGCGCGTGGGCCTGCGCTTCGACGACCTCTCGAGCTTCGCCACCTTCAAGGAGAAACTCGAGCGCAACATTCGGGAGAAAAATCTCTACCTCAAGGCAGTGCTCAAGGCGAAGCCGGTCAACGGCGCCGAGATCGTCGAGCAGATGCGCAAGGTGCGCGCGCGGCTGACGCGCTACCTCGGCGACACCTCGGTGCTTCTGGCCGACGCGATCGGCGCGGGCAGACGCGTCCTGTTCGAAGGCGCACATGGCGTGATGCTGGATATCGATCACGGCACCTATCCGTACGTCACTTCATCGAATTGCGGCGCGAGCGCGGTCTTTGGCGGTGCGGGCGTGGCGCCGGGCAAGCTCGATTGCGTGCTCGGAATCGCCAAGGCGTACACCACGCGGGTCGGTGGCGGACCGTTCCCGAGCGAAATCAAAGGCAAACTCGGCGACGCGCTACGCATCGAGGGCGACGAGTTCGGCAGCGCGACCGGCCGCCCGCGGCGGATCGGTTGGTACGACGCGGTGCTCGCACGCCACGCGGCTCGGCTCAACGGCATGTGGGGCCTGGCGCTGACCAAGCTCGACGTGCTCACCGGTATCGACCCGGTGAAGATCTGCGTTGCCTACGAACTTCGCGGCACGCGCTACAGCGAAATTCCGCCGGGGCGTCATCTGCTCGAAAAGGTCAAGCCGATTTACGAGGAATTGCCGGGCTGGAGCGAGGACATCACAGAGGTGCGCAGCCTCGCGGACTTGCCCGAGAGCGCACGACGTTACCTCGAACGAATCAGCGAGCTAAGCGGCGTCAAGCTCGCGATGGTCGGCGTCGGCGCCGGCCGCGAGGCCACGATCGTGATCGAAAACCCTTTCCGGGCGTAGAGGCGATCGCTCGCAATGCGCCGCGCCTGGGTCGGGCTGCGTCAGGCGGCGCAGACCGCGGCCATGCTCGAAAGCGCGACGCCGCGCCGTCCCTGCCTGATTTCGTTGCGGTCGAAGCCATTGGTGCAGTAGCCGAGCGAGATTCCGGTCGCCGGATCGCCCCATCCGATTTGACCGCCCGCCCCGCCGTGTCCAAACGCCAGTGGTGAATTGGTTTTGCCGAAGCCGCGATAGTTCGCCATGCCGTCGTCGCCCGCCACTATAACGCCGAGCGCGCGATTGCACTTGTACTTGAAGATTGGATCAAAGTAATCGCCCGAGCGCGGGCGCAAGGCCTCTTGCAGCGCGGCCGGTTGCCAGATCGGCTTGCCGCCGGCGACCGGCGGATTGTGCAACACGCCCTGGTAGAACAGCGCCAAATCGGCCGCGGTCATAATACCACCGCCGCCCGGCACGCCGGATTCGCGCACCACCGCACTGTTGAAACCCAGAATCGCGTCCTCGGTAACTTCGGTCGCGGGCGGCGCCGGCACGCCCATTTTCTGGTAATCCTCGGGCGTCAGATTTTTTCCGGCCCACACGAGGTCGGCGATGCGGGCGTGTTCCGCGCGCGGCAGTCCCACGCGCAATGCCGGTAGTCCGAGCGGCCGCGCAATCCGGTCGCGCACGAAAGCGCGAAAGTCCTGGCCGGTGCGCCGCTCGATAATTTCAGCGAGCACCCAGAATCCCGAAGTCGGATGATAGACGAAGCGCTGGCCTACCGGGAATTCCAGCCGCCACGATTTGAAACGCTCGAGCCGTTTCTCGTGGCTGTTCCAATCCGCCTGCGGAAACGGCGCATTCGGAAATCCGCCTACATGTAGCAAAAGTTGCTCGACTGTAATTGTCTCTTTGCCGTTGCTGCCGAACTCCGGCACGATATCCGCCGCACGCTCGCCGATCTGAAGCTTACCGTCCCCGATCAGAACCCAGGTCGCCGACGACATAATCGCCTTGGTGCATGAGAATACGCAGTAGAGCGTGTCGTCAGTCACCGGCTTCTCCGCACCACCCTGAACCGCGCGGCCGAAGGATTTCATCGCGCCGATCTTGCCGTTGCGCGCGATCGCGATCTGGCATGACGGCAACAAGCCCTCGGTGACCTCGCGCTCGGCGCGCTTGAACAGTTCCTCGACCTTGGCAGGATCGAGGCCAATTTCCTGTGGACTGTCGGCAATCTGATGCGCTGCGGGCATTTGGCGTCTCCTCAATGAAAGTTCGGCAGAACCTACCACGAAAACGTGGCGGCCTTACAGTCTCGCGGTCGCTGCGTCAGCAGACGCAACCTCGGCGCGCGCCGGACCCTGTGCCGAGATCCATCCGGCGCGGCCCGGCAGCGTCGTGCGCACGACCTCGCAAACCGGCAACGCCGTACGATCGAGCGCAGTCGCGACTTCGCGCAGCCGCACGAAGCGGGCGCCGCGCTCCTTGAGCGCGCGAACCAGCGCGACGAAAATTTCAATCTGGCCCAAGCCTTCGGTCTCAGCATGGATCGTATGGACGTTAAGCGCCGTCGAACTGACTCGATCGAGATAGAAACGCACGATCGCAGCGCGGTCGGCAAGTTCCGGGCCCATTACCTCGTCCATCGTCGGCAGCGTCGTCGGAATTTCCGGAGTGGCGAAGGTCTCGCCACCGATCGCGCATCGGTAAGGGGCGCTGCCGCGCGTGTCGCTGCGATAATCCAGGGCGAGCGTATCGAGCGCCCTGAGCGCCGCCGCTGAGGTGCGCCATCCGGGCGCCGCGAAGGATCGCGGCGCTTCACCCATCACCGCGCGAAAGGCCTCGAACGCCTCCTCGACCTCGCCGCGTATTCCGCCATCACCGATCTCGTCGAGGCGATCCTGCCACAGCACGTGATCGTAGCCATGGACGCCGACCTCAAAGCCTGAACGCGCGAGCTCGCGCATCACCTCGGGAAAGGCGAGCGCGATTGGCCGCGCCGGCAGCAAGGTCCCGGACAAGACGGTCCGCAAACCGTACATCGCGACCGCGCGCGTCCGCCGCATCTTCTTGAGAAACCCGGGATTCCTGAGCACGCGGACGATCGCACGACCGGAGTTATCGGGACCCATCGCCACGAAAAATGTCGCCGTGACGCCGGCTTCATTCAGCGCGCGCATCAGACGCGGCACACCCTCGCCGAGCCCCTGATGCGTATCGACGTCAACTTTGAGCGCTACTTCCATCGATCCGGTGATTCAGAAACTACGATTGCGCTTCCTTGCGGAACCACTCCATCGACATGCGGGTGCCTTCGCGCAGTGAAATCCTGGGCTCGACTCCGAGCAACTGGCGCATCTTGGTATTGTCCGGCACGCGCCGCGGAATGTCCTCGTAGCTCTTGCCGTAAACCTCTTCCTGCGAGACGAACTTGATTTTCGATTTAGTCGGGCCGTAGAGCTCGAGCATCAGCTTGGCGAATTCGAGCACCGAGGTTTCCACGTCAACCCCGATATTGATCGCCTGGCCGTCGGCTTTCGGATTCAGTCCCGCCTGCACGGTCGCCTCAACCGCGTCGGTCACGTAAGTGAAGCATCGAGTCTGCGAACCGTCACCGATTACCGTCAAGTCGGCGCCGCGCAGCAACTGCCCCATGAAAATCGTGAAGAGGCGCCCAACATCGACCCGGTCGAGCCGCGGGCCGTAAATGTTGAAAAAGCGCACGACCGTCACCGGCATCCCGAGCTTGTGATAAGCGAAGCAGAAATGTTCGCCGACCGCCTTGGAGGTCGAGTAGCACCAGCGATCGATGGTGGTGGCGCCGAGCACGCGATCGTCGTCCTCCTTCCACGGGACCTTGGGATTGCGTCCGTAAACTTCGGAGGTCGAACTGAAAACGACCTTCTTGTTGTATTTATAGGCCGCCTTCAGCACGTTCTGCGTGCCGTTGACGTTGACGTTGAGCGTCTCGTAGGGATCGCCGACGTAATACTCGACGCCGACGACCGCGGCCAAGTGGTAAATCAAATCGACCTTCGCGACCAACCCGTCGATCAGTTCCACGTTGAAGATCGAGTCGTGGATGTAATGGAAGCGCGGCTCGTTGAGCAGCTGGCGCACCTTGACGATGGAGCCGGTGTCGAGCACGAAGACTTCGTCGCCGCGCGCGATAAACGTATCGGACAGGTGCGAGCCGAGAAAGCCTGCGCCGCCCGTAATCAGAACCCGCATGTGACCTCCGTTTAGTCGAACCTGATCATACGCGCCGTGGCCGCGCGCGCCACCGATCCGTCATCTGCGGGAATCGATTTGAGCATCTCCCGCGGAATTCCCTCTGCGCCATTCTCAATTTGTACGCGGCTGATAATCACACTGCCCGCGCCTGCCGCGACTTCGATTGCATCGTCAGCGCGCTCGGCAATGACTTCCCCAGCGGCCCCGCGCGTTCCCGTCTCCGTGGCGATTTTCGCCACCCAAACGTACACCTTGCGTCCGTTCAGAAAGCCGAACGCTCCCGGATACGGATGCGTGACGGCGCGCACCAGATTGAAAATGCGCCGCGCCGGCCAGTTCCAATCGATGCGGCCATCTTCGGGTCGGCGGCGGCCGAAGTAGCTGCCCTGCGTCAAATCCTGCGTGCGGCGCGGCGCCGTTCCCGACGCGATCAGCGGATGGTACCGGCGAATCAAATCGGCGCCGATCGGCACGATCTTGCGATAGAGCGTGAGCGCCGTGTCGTCGTCGGATATCTCGAGGGCACGTTGCGCGACGATATCGCCGGCGTCCGCGCGCGCGACCATGTGATGCAGAGTGGCGCCGGCCTCGCGTTCACCGTTGGCCAGCATCCAATTGACCGGCGCGCGCCCGCGATATTTCGGCAGCAGCGAACCGTGCAGGTTATACGCGCCCAATGGCGACAACGCGATCAACTTTGCCGGCAGCAGGTTTCGATAGTAAAACGAATAAATAATCGCGGGGCGGAGTGCCGCAACCTGAGCGATTTCATCGGCGCCGATCCTTTCGGGAAAATAAATCGGAATCGAATTGGCACGCGCCAGATCGGCGCATGACCGCCACCAGATTTCCTCGTCGGGCGCGTCGCGATGGCTGAACAGCGCGACCACCGGGGCGCCCAGCGCGAGCAACGCCTCCAGGCACGCGTGGCCCATCTCGTGGTACGCGAAGAGCACGCAACGCGCGCCGCGGAGAGCCTCGGTTGCGGCCCGCGATACCGTCCCGCTGGCGTCCATCACCGGGGCGGCGGATGGCCAGGATTGTCGGCCGCGCTCTCGCCATGCACCGCGCGCACGATATAGGTCGGCCGCCGGCGCACCTCGATATAGATTCGTCCGACGTATTCACCGATCAGCCCGAACGCGAGAAACATCAGCCCGACGAAAAAGAACAGGATCGCGAACAGCGTCCACAGCGCGCCTTCCTGCTGCGGTCCGTAGATCAACCGGTGGCCGAGCAGAACGGCCGCGAAAATCGCGTCGAGCAGGAAGATACCGATACCGGTGAGGCTCAGCACGCGCATCGGCAGCAGCGAAAAGCCGGTGATGAGGTTGAGGCTCAGATGGGCGAGGCTGAACAGATTATATTTTGATTCGCCGCCGGTGCGCTCGGCGTGGCCGACCGGAATTTCCGCGACGCGCTTGGCAAAGGTATTTGCCAGCGCCGGCACAAAAGCCGCCTTCTCATCGCATTCAACCACCGTATCGATGATATGGCGGCGATAGGCGCGCAGCATGCACCCGTAGTCGTGCATCGGCACGCCCACGATCACTGAGGTCAGCCGGTTTTGGAGACGCGACGCCATTCGCCGGTAGGCGCGATCCTGGCGTTCCTCGCGCCATCCGCCGACGACATCGTTGCCGGCCTCGATCGCGTCGATCAGCTTGGGAATTTCCTCAGGTGGATTCTGCAGGTCGGCGTCGAGCGTGACGACGATCTCGCCGCGGCAATTGCGAAAGCCAGCGAGCAGCGCCGAATGCTGTCCGAAGTTGCGCGCCAGTTCGACCACGCGTATGCGGGCGTCGTCGGCTGCGAATCCGCGCAGGAGGTCGAGCGAATCATCACGCGAACCGTCGTCGACGAAGATCACTTCGCAGGCGCGGCCGAGTCCGTTCACGACCGGATTCAGCCGCGTCCACAGCGCGCGCAGATTTGCCGATTCGTTGTAAACCGGAATCACGATCGAGATGAGTCCGCCCGACGACGGCACGGCATCGCGAATCGGTGCAGTTTTGCTCAAGTTGCTCACGAAGTCGCTGCCCAAGCAGCAGGAATACTCAATTGTGACGGGGCCGGCGGCTAGAAACAACATTCCCGGCGGTCCGCTGTGCCATTCTGTCAAACACGTCGCGCCAGTTAAAGCCGACCTGCAACCGCTTGCGCGCGCTCGACTCGCCATCGCCGCGAGACCAGCGCGACCGTCACGGTCTAGCGCACGCGTCCCGTTGATTCGCAGCGCTACGAGCGCTGAGGCGCAAGATGGCGCATCGCAGGGACTTGGATTGCCTCACGGTCACCTATAGCTTTAGTGCGACACTCCAATGATGCGCGGGCACATTTCGGCGAGCGCCGGTTCGATGAGGCCACGAGCCTGCGCAATGTTTCACGTGAAACATTGCCACCTTTTATTTGCGGTGAAAGCTTTCCTTGCTTGCAACCCGGGGCGTGGCCGCGCGCCGGGGCTTACCTGTCCGGCATCACCGTGACGTCCGAAACATAGCGTTGAGCGAAACTCGAGGAATCCAAACCGGTGAACGAAAAGAAATCGGAAGCGGCGGGGACGCCGGAGGCTCAACCTGGACCGTCGAGCGTCGTACGCGCGGACGGTGAATCGAAGTCCAAGGCGGCGGCGGAAGAGTCGTCGCCGGCGGCTGCAAGCGCCAGCCGTTCCAATGGCGGGGCGGCCAAAGCCGTCACGGAAAAAAGCTCCAGCGAAAAAGCGCCGGCCGCCGGCGACCCAGAGCAAAGTCTGGGCGCATTTCTGATTGCGGCACGGGAGCGCCGCGGACTCGCCGCGGCGGAGGTGGTCGCGGAGACGCGATTGCCGGCGCATTACCTGCGCATGATGGAAACCAACGATTACTCGGAGATTTCCGACCAGCTCTATCTCGTCCCCTTCCTGCGCCGCTACGCCAGCTTCCTCGATCTCGATCAGGAAGATGTCGCGATGCGCTTCGTGCGCGAAGTTCAACGCGCCGACAGCATTCCGCCCGCGCGACTCGATCAACCGCTATTCGCCGAACCGCGCCGACGCCGCGGATGGACCGGGGCGATAGTCGTCGTCGGATTCCTTGCCGTGGCGGCGGGCGTCTATCTATACGAATCGGACCAGCATCGCCAGGCGGGCGCCAACAACCTCGCACCGAACGCCAGTACAGGCACTGCGATGGGATCCGGTGGCACTGGCTCCGGAATCGCGCCGCAGCCTCCCGCGTCTCATTGATATACCGCGCCGCTCATGCTGATTTCGACGGCACTTTGCGCGCCCGGGAGGGTCCGTGTGTCCGAGGTATTTCGCGTTGGTGACATTACTAATATTTGTCGCCTTATTCGGGCCATTTCGAGCTACGGCATTTGATCTATTTTAGCTTATCGGGTTAGAAGGCAGATCAGACCCGCTCCGCGCAGGACCCACAACCCGGTGGATTAGCATCCACGCCGGCCAAAACAGGAGAAATCTATGGCTCTTGGAAAGGTGCTCGGAGAATACGTGCTCAAGGCGATGTCGGTGAGACAGACTAACGTTGGTGGCGATCGGCGGCGGCTGGAAGTGGACTTCGCGGGCGAGGGGAGCGGTGAGATTCCCGGACAGCATATCGGCACCCTCGTGGTGGAGACAACTGGGGATGTCAGCCGTCCGACTACATGGACGTACACGGGGGTATTGCTCGTGAAGTCGGGTGCGGTGGTTCAAATCTCAGGCAGTGGTATCGCGATTCGTACCGGCGAGGCTCACAAGGCGCGCTATCGCGGCGCCGTGACCTATCACACCGACGATTCCAAGCTCGCGCACTTCAATCACGTGATTGCGGCGGTGGAGGCCGAGACGGACCCGGCAACGATGACGCTCAAGGGAGCGAATTGCGAGTGGAATTAGGTAGCTGGGGGTACGCTATCAAATCGAATGAATGAAGTAGTCGCGAAGCGGGTCTGCGATAGCTTCATTCACGATTGTATTCTTCGCACTACGGCTTGTGGCATTATGGACGCATGGCCAAGCGTTCGAAAAAGGGCGACGCAGACTCAAATCTGAGAGGTGGCGGCATCTTTGGCGCGGTCACCCAGGATATCGAGCTAACCGTCGAGCAGGCCGAGGAAGCGACGAAAAAGGCGGCCCACAAGGCGGCGGTCGCGCTCGGGATCGCGAGCGACGAGCAGCCTGCCAAGCCTTCGTCGAAGGCGGGTTCCACACCTGCGAAGCAAACCACCCCTCCGCGATCGTCCACGAGGAAACCCAAAGGCTAGTGTGTGGCGAGTCTAGTTGAGAAGCGCAAAACTTTTGGTTTCTTTCCGGACACTGAAACCTCGCGGAGATTTCAGACTTCCCGTTTGTAAGATGCGGGCTGCGCCCTGTGAAAACCCCATCATGGATTGACGCTCGCGTTGCTCGGGTAAGCGGCCAAAGCCTGCGGTAACGCATAGAGCCACGGCTGCCGGAGCGCAGGATGACGGTGCAGGCGGGTGCTGAACGCTCGCGCGCCACGGTCAGGATGACGAAAGGGGCGGGTGGGTTGCCAATTGAGGCCGGGCGAATTGAGCAGCCGCGCGCATCAATAGCCGGAGCCAATCATGCTCTTTGCGTGGCGGAGCGGAGGAAGTTGCTGATATAGTTGGGCGGATCGAGCGCGCACCGCGGCAGCATGCGGGCGCGCCTCGCAAAATCGCACGCAGGAGAACCAAGTATGCACGTCGGAATGGCAGTGATTTTCCAGGGACAGGGCGACGGACGCACTGACCGCAACGTTTACCGCAACGAGCTCAGGCTCGGCGACCTCGCGGAGCCGCTCGGCTTCGATTCAATCTGGGGCGTCGAGCATCATTTCACCGACTACACCATGTGCCCCGACGTGCTGCAGTTCCTGACCTACTTCGCCGGCCGCACGGAGCGCGTGCAGCTCGGTTCGATGGTCGTGGTATTGCCGTGGCATAACCCGATGCGCGTGGCCGAGCAGATCGTGATGCTCGATCATTACTCGAATGGCCGCTTCATCCTGGGACTCGGGCGCGGCCTCGGCCGGGTCGAGTTCGAGGGTTTTGGCGTGAACCAGGAGGCGAGCCGCGACCTGTTCATTGAGTCCGCGCAGATGATCCTCGAGGGTCTCGAAACCGGGGTGTGCGAGTATAACGGCAAGTTTATCCACCAGACGCGGCGCGCATTGCGGCCGGCTCCGTTCAAGTCGTTCAAGGGACGGACGTTTGCAGCGGCGGTCTCGCCGGAATCGTCCCAGATCATGGCGCAGCTCGGCATCGGGCTGCTGATCATCCCGCAGAAGCCGTGGGACATGGTGGTGAAGGAACTCGCGGACTACGGCGCGCTCTATAAAAAGGTGAACGGCGCCGAGGCGCCTGCGCCGATCGTCGGCGGCTGGACTTACTGCGACGAGAACCGGGATCGCGCCGAGGAGATGGCGCGGAAATACATCGGCGGCTACTGGAAATCGGTCATCCGCCATTACGAGCTGGTCGGCGACCATCTGACGAAAATGAAGGGCTACGAGGCCTACAAGGCGATGCAGGAAAACGTCAACGCGCCCGGCGGCGTCGACAAGATGACCGACTTCTTTCTCGGCCTGCAGGTCTGGGGCACGCCCGAAATGTGTTACGAGAAGATCATGGACGTGCACAAGCGCACGCGCTCGCAGGCCTTCAACGGCGTCTTCAGCTACGGCGCGATGCCCTACGACCTCGCGGAAGGCAGCCTGCGGCTCTTCGCAAGCGAGGTGATGCCGGAGTTGAAGAAGGTGGTTCCGGCGGCGGAGCAGCAGGTCTCGCGGGCAGGCGTCGGCGATCATGCGGAACCGGCGGCGTTCCGGCTGCAGGCGTAAGCGGGCGCGACACGAAATCGAATCGGTATAATACTGCGGCCGGCTGCGAAGCCGGCCGCAGTTATTTCATACCTTGGTCAACCGCGCCGAACTTTTCGAGCCGGCGCGGTTGACCAAGGTAGTCGCGGTACGGGGGAAAATCGCGATGCGGTTTTCCCCCGTGCCGGCGGATTCACGACCTAAGGCGTTGCATCAACAGTTGCATTGAAGGGCTCTTGATGAGGAAACTGCTCGGCACCTTCGCGCTAATCGTATTCGGATTCGCAGTCGCGCTGGGAATCGCCGATATCGGTATCCGCATCGCGAATCACTGGTTTCCATATTTCTACTGCTACGACCAGTTTCGCGGATGGGGCCTGAATTCCGATACCCACGGCTGGTACCGGCGCGAGGGCGAGTCGTACGTACGGATCAATCATGACGGTTTCCGTGGCCCCGACTATGCCAAGGCGAAACCACCCGGTGTCGTGCGGATCGCGGTAATCGGCGACTCTTACACCCAGGCGATCCAGGTGGCGGAGGACAAGACCTTCACCGCGGTGGCCGGGCGCGAACTCGCGGAATGTCCGCGGCTCAAGGGCAAGCGCATCGAGGCGCTGAACTTCGGCGTCGACGGTTACGGGACGGGGCAGGAACTGATCACGCTGCAGCGCAAGGTATGGGCATACTCGCCGGATATCGTGGTGCTAGCGGTTTTTCTCGGCAACGACGTGCGCAACAACTCTGTCGTGCTGGAGCCTGACCAATGCCGTCCGTTCTGGGTTTACGACGGCGACCGCATGCGGCTGACCGGCCCGTTCATCGATTCGCCGAGCTTCAAGCTCTGGTGCATGGCGCGTTTTGACTATCGCGATCTGCGGCTGCTCGATCTGTTCAGCAACACCTGGGAGATCGTCAAGGGCGGCCATCGCGGTCCGACGGCGGAACACCCGGTCGAGCAAGCGATAAATTACAGCATCTATTCGCCGCCGACGCAGCGTCCATGGCAAGAGGCGTGGCGGGTGACGGAGGGGTTGATAACGGCGGTTCGCGATGAGAGCGTGCGTCACGGCGCGATGTTTCTGGCGACTACCGAGGACACCGGAATCCAGGTCTGGCCCAATCCGGCGATGCGGGAGAAGTTTCAAAAGCGCCTGGGGGTGAGCGACCTTTTTTATCCCGATCGGCGCATCGCGGCGCTCGGCGAGCGCGAGGGCTTCGCAGTGCTGAACCTGGCGCCGCCGCTACAGCGCTACGCCGAGGAGCATCGGGTTTTTTTGCACGGCTTCAAGAACATGCCGATGGGATTTGGTCATTGGAACGAGGCGGGACATGCGGCCGCGGGTCATCTGATCGCGCAGAAATTATGCGCGATGATAACGGCGGGCCGAGGGCACTAGAGCGAGCGAAGCGGAGTCGAGGTTCAGGGCATTGCAGCGGCACTGATACGTCCGTTGGCGATCACCTCGCGATATAGTTCGAGCGTCCGATCGACCATCGCGTCGATCCTGAAATGCTCGCGCGCGCGGCGCGCCGCCGCCGCCCCAAATCTGCCGCGGAGATCGGGATCGTCGAGCAGTCGATTGATCGCGCCGGCAAGTTCGTTCGCATCGGCCGGGGCTACGGTGAATCCAGTTTCGCCGTCGATCGAGACGAAGGGCACGCCCGACTCGAGGCGCGTATTGACGATGGGTTTTCCGCACGCCATCGCTTCGAGCTGCGCGATTCCGAATGCCTCACTGCGCGAGATCGAGGGCATTACAAATACGTCAGCCGCGTTGTAGTAGCCGGTCATCTCCTCCTGCGAAACGCGGCCGAGGAAGGTGATGCGATCCATCGCGCCGGCGTCGAAAGCCTGGCGTTCGAGGTTCTTCAGCAACGGTCCTTCGCCGACCAGCAGCAGATGACCGCGCACGCCGGCCATCGCACGAATCAGATATTCGAAGCCCTTGTAGTAGACCATCCGTCCGACCGCCAGCACGACGCGCGGCCCGTAGCGCTTGCGGATTTTTGCGGCAGTGTCGGCGTGGCGCGGACGGAACGCGTCAGCATCGATGCCGAAGGGAATCACGCGGCAGCGATCTCGATTGCGCGAAAGTATCGGTGAGCTATCGACATAGTTGGGCGAGCTCGCGATAAACGCCGACGCTCGCGAGAGCAGCGCATCGTCGAGCGGGCGCAGCATTTTCGCGATGGTCTTTTGGCGCACGATGTCGCTGTGCCAGGTGATGACCAGGCGGCCCTTGTGCCCGCTCGCAAGATAGGCGAGCGCCGCCAGCGGATTTGGTAGATGGAGATGAACGATGTCCGCATCATTGGCGCGAATCTCGCGCACGATCGTCGGACAGACCGGCGCCGCCCATAAATTGAACAGGCGCGGTAATCGTCTGACTCTGACACCATCGACTTCGCTTTCGCGCAGACGGCGCGTCTCGTTTGCGACGATTACGTTGACGGTGATCGACTTGGTCAACTCGCGGCAAAGCGCATGCAGATGGCTCTCGATGCCGCCGCGGTACGGCGGGTAGAACTTGCCGAGATGGAGCACACTCAACGGGCCAGAGGCGGCGGATTCGACCGGCGGATCCTGCGCAAGTAATTGCGCCGTGGCGCCTTTATCCGCAATCGATGATTTCATTTCGGGAACCTCGTCAAATCGCAATCTTCAATTTCCCGTTCCGGAACGTTGCGCGATTTTCGTGTACCGATCGCGACCGATATCGCCACCTCAACGCCATCGAATACGCCCGCTTTCACTGAGTGGGGCGGCCATCGTGCGCGTCAGGCTCAGGCGACCTGCCGATACAACTCGACGTAGCGCCGCGCGTTTTCGCTCCATGAGAATTTCGCCGCATGGCGAAACCCATCTGAGCGTCGCGCAGTCCAGCGGGCAGGATCGTTCGCACGCTCATCGATCAGGCGCAGCGCCGTTGAGACCCAGGCCGGCACGTCGCCGACCGGGATAAACTCGGCTGCGTCACCGCCGACCTCGCGCAGCACCGCCAGGTCGCTCGCCATCACCGGCGCCCCGCACGCCATCGCTTCGATCAGCGGAAGTCCAAAACCTTCATGGTCCGAGGTGATGAGCACCAACGCCGCGCGCCGATAGATCGCAGCCAGAATGGCCGGTTCGACGAAGGGCAGCACTGTCGTCGCACCCTCCACACCCAGTTCGCGGGCCAGCGCACCTTGGTCCGCGGTGAATGGCCCGCTCACTCGCAGCAGCCGAGCCGACGGACAGGTTTCGCGAATACCGGCGAAGACGCGCAGCAGCACATCGATCCGCTTGCGCGAAATCGTACTGCCGACATGGAGTAGCTCGGGCGCATCGACGCGCAGCGGACCGAGCATGCGCTCGGTCTCGCGGCCGGCTCGCGGGTCGGGCTGTGCAGAAAAAATTGGAGCGATCCCATTGGGAATCGTTACTGTGCGATCGGGCGCGACCAGCCGATGGTGCAACAGTTCGTCGCGCGTAGCGTCGCTAACGCATGCGACCAGGGCCGCGCCTTGAAGCCCGCGTAACTCACGCGCGGCCATCAGCTTGATCAGCCGAGCCCGTGCCGTAAGCGGCGGCTCGATGATCGAACGAAAGGCGTCGAGGTCATGGCAGGTGACGATCGCTCGACGCGCCCCGACAGAAATCACCAGATGCGCGTAACTGTGATCGGTAATGTGAAAAATATCGAAATCATCGCGCGCGCGCTTCAACAGCCGCGGATAGTCGATGAATCGATTGAGCAGGCGATCCGCATTGAATGCCGTCTTGCCGAAACTATCGCGCTCCGTAGTTGCGCTCACAGTGCGCGAAAAACGCCGCTTGAAGTGCGGCCGCATCAGCACCGCATCCACTACCTCAGAGTGTTCGACGCGCAGCCGATCGAAGAGTGAATCGGCAACCAGGTCCATGCTCGGCCATCCCTCTTCGGCGAAATCCGCCACGATGGCGACGCGCAGCCTTGAATCGCCCAACTCGCCTCGTTCGCCTCCAGTAATCCGATGCGCGCCTATGCGCAGAAGGTCGCGAGCACACAGATGCCACGAGGAAAGATGGCCGCGAAGCAGGTAAATCTCAGGTGCACTGGTTTAGCGAATCGGTTGATCGAGTAGTCTTTCAAAGAACTCCAGATGCTTACGCGCTACAGCGGTCCAGGTGAAGTGTTGCTTTACCCGGTCGAGGCCGCGCTTTGCGAGATCCTCGCGTAACTCAGGCGAATCCAGAAGATTCTCCAGCGCTCGAACCCACTCGTTAACGTCGCCCTCGGGCACAATCAGTCCGGCATCTCCGATCACACTTGGTAGCTCGCCGCTATCACTACCAAGCACTGGCACCTCACAAGCGAAGGCCTCTATGACCATGCGACCAAACACTTCCCGCCAATTTGCGGCGGTACGACTCGGCGCACACAACATATCGAAAGCATTCAAGTAAGCGGGAACGCGTTCGTGGGACACGGCCTTTACAATACGAACCCGATCCATATGACGAGACGCCCACCTCTCCATCCCTTCGAGCATGGGACCGCCCCCCAGGAACACTGCGCGCCAAGGTGTGGAGACCCGATCGAGTGCAGCGAGCAGAGTTCCCAGTCCCTTCTCCTCCACAAACCGCCCAATATATCCGACTACTGGCGCACCTATCTCCGACCAGCCAAGCTCACGCAAAACCGTCAGCCCAGCTCTTTTGTCGGGGAAGAATACGTCGAGGTCAACCCCCAAACCAATCGCAGCATAAGGTCTATCGCCGTGGCCTCGTTCGAGCATGGCATCGATACCTAGTTGCCCCCGCGATAACCAGCCCGCACATCGCTTGAAGCAATAGCGTTCCACTTGAGCGAAAGGTGGCGGATAGTTCTTCACACGCGTCTGACCGGTCCAGAACACCAGACGCGATTGCCTTCGCGTCCAATATGCTATTTGCCCGCCCGCTAATATGTAGGGCTCTTCCCAACAATGAACAATGTCCCAACTATCGTCGAGCAGGCCGCGCAGACGCCGCCCATAGAAGAATATATGCGGCAGAGCACTGAAGTATGCCGGCAACAACACAAGTGCTGCCTGCTCCCCTTCGAATCTCTCAGTCTTGATGGGCTGCAAATCACCACGAAAGAAAGCAGGGGCGGCGACAGTAACCTCCCATTTTCCCGCACCGACTCTGCTCATTTCGGTCGGGAGCCTCCGATTCAATGCGACACAATAGGAGTGTCCCAGCGATAATATCCTGCGTTTCTTTACCGCCATAGGACATCACGCGAGTGTAGCGATAGTCGGAGCATTTCTATTTTGTGTTCAAAAGGACGGGCAACGTACTGGCTAAACACGTCACTCGTGATAGTTACTGAGTAAACAAGCGTTAAATACATGGCCTAAAAGCGGCTGACGAAAAGCCGGTGCACCTAATCCGGCAGAAACCTTCGCAGTGAGGTTATGCTGCTAGCGCGCCGAGATGGAAACGCCAATATCATTGCGTTCCAGTGAGCCTCTGCGACATTGTCGAAGCTCTCGCTCAATGGAATCGCGCAATAGTCAAGCTCGACGAATATCGGAGTCAACAGGTTTCCCGTCCCATGTAGCTCGATCATCAGCGTAGGACCATAACGCAATAGTGTTTCTTTGGCTCCTTCAACTACCGCAACCTCAGCTCCCTCGACGTCGATTTTCACAAAATCGGGAGGTTGAATCGCGCCTTCACTGAACAAGTCATCGAGACGTCGAACTATGACTTTGATGTCACGGAGATATTTGTCCGGGGTCGCAGAGCCAACGCCCTTGAGCTTTCCCCAAGTGGGACGTTCAGAAACCTGAAACATCTGTTCGTCATTGGCTGCGCCCAGCGCCAACGGAAGAATCTGCACGTTGCAAAACCGGTTGCGCTGCACATTTTCACGAAGTGTGAGGAGATTAGCCGGTAAAGGTTCGAAGCTTATGACTTTACCTTGAGGACCGACTAGCCTCGCTGCCAAGAGCGAAAAGAAACCGACATTGGCGCCGATATCGTAGAAAATATTGCCTTCTTTGACAGCGGCACTCAAAAAACCCTGAAGGTCGGGCTTGAATGTTCCCAAGGCGTAAGCCGCGGCGGATCCACCAACATTGATAAAAAGTCCCTTTCCAACGCCGCTGCCAATTTCAACTTCCTTGTTTCGAAGAGAATCCGCGAACGGAGCTGTCAACCGCTTCAGCACTTCACTTTCGCTTCTCTTTTGAAGAACCCAGCCGGTAAGCCGATGAGGTAGGTAGTCGAATATGCGCAAAAGGAACTTAGACATGATTTTCGCAGCGGTTCCCCGGGGTAAGAAATGACCGATAAAACTGATATTCCGATCAACGTTAAAGGGCACGCGCCGTCCCGATGACACTGGCCGCTTCCGCGCCGATGGCCGATGATTGCACTGATATTTCCTGAATCACATTCATCAGTTCATTCAGATGGCGCTCGGGACTGAAGCGCTGCGCCAACTCAAACGCACCGCGGCGCAAGCGCGCATGGTCGGCGGGATTACGCAGGCAGCGAACGATCGCATCGGCAAGGTCTGCCGGCGCGGGTGGGCGTCCGCAGGCGAGCGCCCCGTTAGCACCGTCGGTGAGCCATTCCGGGATGCCGCCGACTGCGAATGCGGCTGCGGGCAATCCACGGATTCCGGCTTCCGGTCCAACAAGGCCGAATGGCTCCGGCCACAGACTCGGGACGACCAACAGATCGGACGAATCGAACAGCGCAGTCAGTGCCGCCGCCTGGACCCATCCGGCGAATTCGACGCGCAGTGCCGAATGGCGCTGCATGATCACGTCGGCGCGCCGTGCCCATTCGAAGCGCGCACGGCCGTCCCCGGCAAAGGTCAAAACGAGCGGACGCGACAGCGCGGACGATACCAATGGCAAAGACTCGAGCAGCACCTGGCCGCCCTTGAGTGGTTCCATCCGACCAGCAAACAGCAGCCGCAATGGGACCGCATCCAATCCGCCTGCTGGTTTCGCGGGGGCTACGGGCCGCACCGCGCCGCGATCGGCCACCGGGAGACGGACGCAGCGGACCGCAGCGGGCGCCAAGCCGTTGCGCACATACTCATCGCGAACAAATTCGGAGGCGGTCAGAACCGCCCGAAAGCCCCGCAACAGTTCGAGCCGTCGCGCGGCTCGACGGAAATCGGTGAGCATCGCCAAAGGATTAAGACCGCCGCATCGGCGTGGATAAAAGTTCGCCACGCATCCTCGGCCGAGGCGCCGCGCGCAGGGCGTAGCCGCGGGAAATGCGAACGCTTTGGCTCCACTGATGCAGGTTGCGCGATAGTCGTGGGCAAACGCTATCGCCGGCGCTATTGACGGCGCACATCCTTCGAATTCGGTATCGGAAAGGCCGTGCGTGTAAATCACATCCGGACGCCAGCGCCGCAGTGAATCACGCGAACGCGCAGCACCGATCTCGGCAATCGTCCAGACGGGCGCATTCGCGCTCCGGCTGATCGGGCGCATAGTTGACGGTACGTCGTGTTCGCACAGCAGCGCGATTTCGTGGCCGGCCGCTTCGAGCAGCGGAATGACGGTGTCCAGATAACTTTCGACGCCGCCGGCCACGCGCGCACTGTAGGTGACGATCGCTATGCGCATACGGACGCTCGCAGCGCCTCGATCGTGTGGCACAATTCGAAGCGACTTGCGTAGAGGGCTTTGGCGGCGGTCTCGTAACGACGTCGTCGAGTGTGATCGCCGATCAATTCGCCCACCGCGGACGCGAAGGCACTTGAGTCCGCGGCCGGCACCAGCGCGACCGCCCCGCTCTGCTGCCACAGCGGCTCCGTAGCCAAGCCCTGCGTCGTCACGATCGCGCGCGCGTGCTCGAGCGCGGCCATCATACTTGTGCGGCGCGAAGTGACGCCGTCGGGATAGGGCTGCGCCATCACGTCGCACGACGCTATCGCCATCGACAATTCACCGGCCGGGAGCGCGCCCGTAGCGACCACGCGCGTGGCCAGTTCAGGATATTCACTTATCAACGAATCCCGAAACGTATCGCTATGCGCACCGATCAGAATCATTGTGGAAGCGGAGCTGGCCGCAAGAATGCGCGGGATGACAGACCGAAGCATCGCGGCGATTGCCGGCGGATGACTGCTGAAATGACCGATGATCGGACCACATGCTGAGACGTAGCGACGCCGGGTCGCGGCAATTTGTGCGCTATTGCCGGACACCGCGATATTACTCGGCACTGGCAGCCAGGTGATGAGTTGTCCATCCTCGATGTAGGGACGCAGCAGCGGCTCCCATACGGGAGTGGCGACAAAGATTTGTGCCGCCGATCGCGCAACCAGGCGTGCCATCAATTTCGTTACCGCGTCGAGCAGCCGATAGCGCGCCGGATCGCCGGGACGGAATCCGAGTTTGACCTCATGGAAGATGACCGCAGCGCCGCCATATCTGCGCGTATGAACATACAGCCACAGGCAAAATGGAAGGTTCATCGCCTTGAAGCCGAACGCGTGCGGCACGTACTGGACGAGCAATCGATGATTCGTGTTGCGTCCGAGCGAGCGCGACAGTTTGGCCAGCGCGCGTGCGCCGAAATGTCCCGGCAAACGATGAATTCTGACGCCATCGTCGTCGGGTTCGATTCCCGCATTTTCCGGCGCGTACACGTGAACTGTATCGCCGGCCGCGGCGAGGCCGCGTGCGACCACGCACGAGTAGTCGCTGACGCCCCCCGCTTGAGGCGGATACTCGCCGGTTATCATGTGCCACTTGATCGCGGGACTCATCGACGCGGCTCAGAGTACAAGCCGACGCGGCAGACCGCGGTTCGGTTGATTTTCCCGTACGGGACGAGGTCTCGGAGGTCTTTACTCACAAGCCTCGATCACCGGCATAAATTTCGAGGCAGCGGCGAACAACCTTCGGCCAGGTGAATTTATTGAGTACGCGTCGGCGCGCCGCCGCCCCCATCGCAGCCGCTTCCGCCGGATGGTCATGCAACCATCCGATGCGCTCCGCGAGGGCGGCGGGATCGTTGGGCGGCACGATAAAGCCGCAGACGCCGTCCTCGACGATCTCAGGCATGCTCGCGACACGGGTACAGATGACCGGCCTGCCGCAAGCCATGCCCTCCAACAGTGTCTGCCCCAGCAGTTCCGGCACGAGAGTCTCGTCGCCGTAAATCGTGCGATAGACGCTCGGCAGCACGACGCACAATGCCCCGCGATAGGCTTGGACCAGTTCGACATCGTCGCAATCGTGGCGAAACGTCACACATTTGCCAGCCGCCATGCGATGGAGATCGGCGAGGAATCGTTGGTCGGCGACCCGGCCAATGATTTTGAGCTCCAGCTCCGGCGCCATCGCCACGATCAGATCGCTAATACCCTTATGCGGTAGCAGCCGCCCGGCATAAACCACCGCACCGTCGCCGCGATTCGCGATGCCAGGTGAGAATTTTTCGGTGTCAACTCCGCCCAGGATGACATGGGCGAAGGCCTTGCCGCCGTGACCGGAATGCGTACGGCTGTATTCGCTCAGGTGTAGATGGCCATTGAACCATCGATCAGTCGAAACGTAGGCCGAGACGTCCCATCCGCCCCCGCCAAGATCGGTGACGAACACTGGCGTGCGCAGAGCGCGGCATGCGAGCGCGGCCAAGCTGGTCGCCAGCAGATGCTGCTGATGGCAATGCACGACATCGGCACGGCGCAGATGAGTCAACAGCGAAAGCGTCAGCGGATTGTCGCGCTGACCGCGCACGTACCAGGGATTTCCGATCACTCGCAGATCGAGCTTGCCAATGCGTTCGCGGCGGTCGTGCGGACCGAAAGCGAGCAGCACAGTATCGACTTCATCGGCCATGTGGCGCGCGAGTTCGAAGGCATAGCGTTCGCCGCCGCCGAAGACACCGCCTTCACCGAAAATTGCGGGAGCGATGTGGAGAACTCGCAAGGGCCGAGTTACGTTAGGTCCGGGCGGCCGGGGCCAGTATCGCGCCAAGCAGCGTTCGCAAGGGCGGTTCGGAGGGACATCCCGGCGGGGTGGCGCCTTACAGGTGTATCGACGAAACCGGGATTCGCTGGCTGCCGAATCGATTCGGTAGCCGCTCCGGAACCGAAGCGCTGGTAAACTGTGAAGTACCTGCCCCTGAATACCACCCTGCCCCAGATTGACAATTTGTCTTTGAACTCCGGCCAGCCGTTCAAAAACCCTAAACTGTTAGGCACCTCCGGCACGATCGCAATCTGCGCGGCCGAGAGCTGGTCGATCTTGCGTCTTAGTTCACTGCTGGGCGTAGAACCCCGTACTAATGTGACCACTACCGGCCGAGCCATTTCGGTAAACAACAACTCGGCGGAACCGTCGAACACGAGCACCACGGGAGACTTGTCCTTCGACAGGTTGAGGACGTATGCCCACTCTTGGCGCTCGTCTCGATTCGCCCACAGCCCAGCGGTGGTGGTGCTCGGTGCCGTGTCGAACCAGGCATGAAAGTTCTGATCTATCATGCCCTTTTGGCCCACCACACCCAGGATGATCAGTAACCAGACCAACTTCTGAGTATAATTTGTCCAAAGTGTCATCGTCCCAACTCCCATCGGCAGCAGATAGGGGTACGATGTCCACGAAGCATTGTTTCCGAAGAAAAGTGTTACGAAGGCGACGTGCATAAGGGCACAGAACAGGGTGAGCTCGCGAGCGGGGGTCGGCTCCTCACGATTTCTAAAACTTGCAAGCACGGCAAAGGCCGACGAACATCCGCCCGCAATCAGACCAACCGACGCGGCGAACCAGAAAGCGACCACCGTTCCGAAATAGTAGCCGAGATGAACTCGCGGAAAGTACCAGAAGCCCCGGCCAGCGCCGGTGAAGAATCCGAAGTGGCCCGCCCGATAGATCTCGGCTCCTGTAAGTGGCAGCGAGAGCCTGAACGTCGCGGGCGTGCCATAGGCTGCCATCGACACAAATAACACGCTGGTCGCAACCAATGCGGCCCACCGAACTTCGCGCGCAAAGAAATAGGCCGTTAATTTCGACTTTTGCCATAGCGCGGCGAGGATAAAAGGCAGCAGCAGAAAACCATAAACGAATCCCATACTCGGTTTAACCAGGGCGGCACCAGCGGCAAATGCCAGAGCATGAGACCGATGCCCATCGGCATGGAAGGCAAGTGCCCACACCAGAAAGACTCGCTCAAGCGCGTGCGCGAGAGTGATATCGAAGAGTATGCAAAAGGGTATGCTTACAGCGATGAGCACCAGAGCTGGCCAGCGGAGTCTCAATACACCTGCGAATCGCGCCATGCCTAATGCGAATGCCAAGTCACATATAGTAATTGCACTGAAAAAGGTGAATGGCCTCAACCCGAAGAGGCCGAACGAGAGATTGCCGAAGAGCAGCGAAAGGGTGCCGTAAGGGTATCCAAAGTCCACTCCCGGTCTATAGTTATGCTGGATTAGATACTGGGCATTCAAGCTCAGTCCGTTATCTCCGAAGGCTGTCGCGTCAAATCCCAGTCGGGTCGGAATCTGAAAGAAGACGATGGTCAGAACTTCCACTGAGAGGAGTGCCCAGAACCACTTCCGAATCTTCAAGTGGTAATCAAATTTTGGATCCTGATTCAGCATCGCGGTCCACGCCAGGCGGTCCCCGGCATTTCGAAGGAATTCTTTTTCGCCGAACCGGATTCGATCGAACGCGCTTTCTGACTCGCTGCACCGCCTAGGCAGTCCACATGTGGACAGTCGTTGATCCTGATCGCCATCAACTATTTTACGACCTCAAGCTCGAAGTTTAGAAACCAGGCGGGAAACAGCCACGTCCAACGTCGTTCGTACGCGTGCGGGCATATTTTTGTGCGAGTCATGCATCATGCCGCGCGCGCGGCACAAGCCGCCGGAGCCGCGCCAGATTGCGGCTGGAGAACGCTCGTTCCAAACCAACACATTGGAAAACAAAGAGCGGGTCGCAGCATATCGATCGGATTAGGCTGATTGCAGCGCCCCGGATCTCGCGCCGATCGATTTGTTCGAGCGCCCGTTGCAGGTGGGAGGAAGCATACAACCGTTTGAGGTCGCGCCGCAGGATCCGGGATCGCTCGCCATAGCGGCTGCGCAGGATTGCTATCAGGGGGCGACGGGCCAGACTATATTTACCCGCGACCGCCGGCCACGCTGGCGCACGATAAAACAGTAGCGGCGTGGCGACATAGACGAATTCTCCGAGTTCGCGCGCACGCAGAAGCATGTATAGATCCTCGCCGCCGCAGGCGCGGAACTCCTCGCAGAAGCCACCGCATTGCTCGAACGCATTGCGGCGCATCAGCCACGTTCCCACCTGAATTCGCGGCTGCGATTTCAGGAGGTCGTCCATGCTCGGCGCAGGGCCCGTAGTGACCGTCTGCGTTTCACCCGAGGGCTCGAGCGCGATTAAGTCGGAGAAAGCGAGCACTGCTTCGCGATTCGCGTCCAGAGCCGCGACCGTTCGGGTGAGTTTGCCGGCCAGCCAGGTGTCGTCGGCGTCGAGGAATGCGAGGTATTCGCCGGACCCGGCTTTAGCGCCCGCGTTTCTCGCTGCGGCAACGCCGCGGTTCATTTGCTCGATGACGCGTATGCGGCCTGCGTATTCGCCCAGAATGCGCGCGGTCGCGTCCGTCGAGCCGTCATTGACGACAATTATTTCCTGATCGCGAAAGTCCTGCACCAAGGCACTTTCGACCGCGGCGCGAATCGTCGCCGCATTGTTGAAAGCAGGGATTACGGTTGAAACGAGCGGTGCCATTGCTGTTTGAGCATTGTGCCGGTGGGCATGCGCCGGCCGTTTCTAATTCGCGTCCATTTTGCGGGTTACACGGCGAAGGTTACGTATCCGGAAAATTCGACCCGCCAGGCCTAGTTCGAAAATCAGAACTGGACGAATGCGAAAGCTCCGCCACGCGTAGCGAAGTGCGCCAGCTAAATCGCGCGCGTCGAGTCGCAGCAGCGCCTTCTGCAACAGGCTTTGAGCCGCATTGCGATTGACCTCCGCGACCATCGTCTCTGCGACGGTTCCGTAGCGCTCTCGAATCAAGCGAATAAATGGCTTGCGGCCCGCCTCGTATTTCTCGGCGCGATCCGCGAACGGCGGCTGCCGGTAAAAAAAGTGCGTCTCGTGCACGCAACGGAATTCTCCCTGCTCTCGCATAAGCAACCACAAATAGAGGTCTTCAAAATAAAATAATCTGGACTCAAATCCTCCGCAGCTGACGAAACTTGCAGCCCGCATCACGATCGCGCTTGGCAACATACCGGTTCCTGTCCGCAGCAACTCATCGAGAGAGGGCGAGCGTTCAATATATATCGCCGGCATTCTTTCACCATGCTCGATCGGGATGAATCCGGAACAGCACAACACCGCCGCGCGATCGGCATCGAGCGCCGTAACCGAACTTTTCAGATGATGCGGCAGCCACACATCGTCCGCGTCCAGAAGCGCGAGGTATTCGCCGCGCGCGATCGCTGCGCCGGCGTTGCGCGCCGACGACACCCCGGCGTTCGCCTGATGGATCATGCGAATCCGATCGCCATACCCCGCCAGCACTTCGGCCGTATTATCGGTCGAACCGTCGTTGACGACAATAATCTCCTGGCCGTCGAAGTCCTGCGCCAGCGCGCTATCGATCGCTTGCGCCACCGTCGCCGAGCCGTTGTAGACGGGAATTATCGTCGATACGCGAATCGGCGCCGGCTCATGTTCGCTCATGTCTCGTGGATACTCCAGTCGGCTTCGCAGAACACCGCACCGGAATTGGGCGGCGGCAGGCGTCCCGTGCCGGTCAGGTCCGCCGGCAGCGCCTCGAATGAGATAGCGTCAAAGATCACGTCAAAGTCGTCGCCCAGGTCGCCCAGCCACAGATCGATCGAGTAGTGGCCCGGGATCAGCATCAGACGCTCGATCCGGCATACTACGGTTGCTTCCGCCCGCGGCGTGCAGGTGGCGAGCCGCCCGCAGAAGCGATCGCTGACGCAAAAGACCGGCGCTCCGTAACTGGTCTTGATCACCGAGCCGAGTACCGGCCGCAGCGGCCGTTGGGCGCGATAGGTGACCCGTATCTCCATCGGATCGCCGATTCGGAGCGCGCCGGTAGGCGCACCCGACCCGCCGCGCAACTCGACCCGCGTCATCGTCGGCGTGTCGCCCGGACGGCGTCCCGGATGCACCGCGAGCGCGGCGGCGCCGTCACCCGGCGCGCTGCCCTCGGCCACGTAGTGCGACATCACCGCGAGCGGATCGCCGAGGGCGGTAAGCGTTCCGCCGGTCAGCATCAGGCAGCTCGTGCAGAGCGCTTCGATCGCCGCCATGTTGTGGCTGACGAAGACCACGGTGCGACCCGCGCGCGCGACCTCGCCGAGTTTGCCCAGGCATTTCTTCTGGAAGGCTATGTCGCCGACGGCCAGAACCTCGTCAACCAGCAGGATTTCGGGGTCGAGATGCGCGGCGACGGCAAACGCGAGCCGCACATACATGCCGCTCGAGTAGCGCTTAACCGGAGTATCGACGAACTCCTCGATTTCCGCAAAGGCGACGATCTGATCGAACTTGCGCAAGATTTCGGCGCGGCGCATGCCCATGATCGCGCCGCTCAGAAACACGTTCTCGCGGCCCGTCAGTTCCTGATGGAAGCCGGTGCCGACTTCCAGCAGGCTGCCGACCCGCCCGTAAAGCTCGATCCGTCCAGTGGTCGGTTCCGTGATACGCGACAGTATCTTGAGCAGGGTCGATTTGCCTGCGCCATTGCGCCCGATAATCCCGAGCACTTCGCCCTGCTTTACCTCGAAGCTCACTTCCCTCAACGCCCATATATGGCTCGTATCAGGACCGGCCGCCTGACCGGCAAGGCGCGCACGCAAACCGCGCCATGGAGCCGCCACCGCCCGCGTGATCGAGTCGCGTATAGTGCGATACGGTTCGCGTTTACCAATGAGGTAACGCTTACCGAGGTTTTCGACTTTGATTATCGGCCGCATTTATAGCTGGTTGCTGCGCGCTCTGGGTGCGATCGGGCCGTTACACATAGCCTTCCGGAACGGGACACCGTGTCGGGATCAGATGATATCGGCGAATTCCCTCTCCATGCGGCGGAAGGCGAAGGCCGCGTATATCAATACGCTCACCGTCATTGCCGCGGAAACGGCCATCCCGCTCCAATCGAATGGACGGCTAAAGATCGCTGAACGAAATCCCTGGATGATTCCGCTCAGCGGATTCAGCACGATCAGCCAGCGCCAGCGCTGCGGAATGAACGTGACCGGATAGATGATCGGCGTCACGTACATCCAGATTTGCAACACGAACGGCAACGCATAGCGGACGTCGCGGTATTTGACGTTGAGCGCCGACATCCACATGCCGATGCCGGCAGCAAAAAGCATAGTCAGCAGCGCCAGCGGAATCAACATGAGGATGCTCGCTCCGAAGGCGACGCCATAGTGGAAGGCCATCACGAACAGAATCACGGCGGCGATCGCGAAATCCACCAGGCCGGCACCGACGGCGGCCCCCGGAATCACGAGCCGCGGAAAGTAAACTTTGGTGATCAATGCCGCATTCCCGACCAGGCTGTTGCTGCTGGTAGTCACCGCCTGGTTAAAGAAACTCCAGGGCAACAGCCCAGCGTACACGAAAATCGGATATGGTTCGCCGTCAGATGGAACACCGGCAAGCCGGCCAAAGATGGCGGTGAAAACGACCATCGTCAAAAGCGGTTGCAGCACCGCCCACGCAACCCCGAGCGCGGTCTGCTTGTAGCGGACTTTCACGTCGCGCCACACCAGAAAATAGAACAGGTCGCGATGAGCCCAGAGGTCGCGCAAATCGAGCCTGGTCCACCCGCGCGCGCTCTCAATCGTCAGGATCGGCTTCAATGGCAGCTCGATCGCAACGGCGCCATCGGCGCCCGGCAGACTTGTCGGGCCCTCGAGCGTGCTGATGCGCGGCGGGCGATCGTCGGTGCGTACAGCGCGGTCCACGTTCATCGATTCACTATTCATAGCGGCTCCCCGGCGCTTTCGATTTCTTCCGGTAAATCAGCCGGGGCCTTGGTCGTTGCCGAGTTCTCCGCGACGGCGATGATTTGCGCCGCCATATCACGCCAGGTCCAAGCGCGCAGAGTCGCTGCCAATGGCACGATTTTGCGCTTGCACTCCTCCACGCTCGCGCGCCATCGGAGGAGCCGCATGGAGAGGTCATCCGCGTCGTCGGGATTCGGCAGCAACAGGTCGTTCAGCTCTGCCGGATAACGCTCGGCAATTCCCGCGCTGCTACTAACAATCGCCGGGATGCCGCAGGCGAGCGCCTCCTGCACATTGAGTCCGTATGACTCATAGCGCACCGGGCTCACCAGCAGATCCGCTGCCGCCAGCACATCGTTGATGCGATCGGTAAATCCCAGCGTCCGCACGCGTGACTCAAGTCCCGCGCGCTCGATCTCGCGGCGCCAACCCGGCAACGCACGTCCACCACCGGCAACAATGAGATCGACGTCCCAATCCGATCGCGCACATAGAGACCGCCATGCCGACCACAGGGTATCGAAACCCTTGCGCCCGTCATGGCCAAAGGCGCCAACGAACGCCGCCAGCGGCCGATCGGATGGCACGCCGAGCCACGCGTGTGCCGCCGCCCGGCGATCCGGTGTGACGGATTGCCACTCGGGACCACAACCGAGATAAATCATTCGCACCCGCTCCGCCGCCACGCCGACATCGCGAATCAGATCGGTCCGCGTCCGCTCAGAATTCGCAAGCAGGATGCGGGCGCTCCCGAGCACGCGGAGTTCTTTACGTGAATTCGACCGGCGCTGGATGCCGTGCTTGATCCTGAACCATAGCGGAGCTTGCTCCGGTGAGGTGAGCCATTCCCGATGCACAAAATGAATCCAGTTGATGTCGGGCCATGCGCAATTGACCCCGTTAACCAGCACCCGTGCATCCGGCACCCGCGCCATCACGTCGGCCGCAACCGTGCGTCCGAGCCGGTCGAGCCGATGCTGAGCCAGGAAGTGCGCACCGGCGATGCGCGGAGCTCGATGAACCCAAACGTTGGGATGTTCCGCCAGTTCGGCATCGACGCGATGGCTCACGAGATGGACGGTGGCTCCGGTGGTACACAGGTATTCGGCTAGCTCCGCGTTGGCGCGATCCATACCGCCTGCGCGGTGAAAGTCGCCGGCGACCAGGACCCAGGTCCGGGTGTTGGAGGAATTTACCTGCAAGCTCGACGGCCTCGAGCCGGCGGACGTCCGATCTGACCATGCGATATTGGAATTATCGTTCCCAAGCGCGCTCATGCGGTCTTGAGCATCGGATCGGCTTTCGGCGCGGGCGCCTCGCGGCGAACGGCGCGCGCGGTTGCGGGCGTGACGTTCGGAATCGCGATCCACCCCGCAAATAGCAATAACAGGGCGGTTCCCGGAATCGACGTCAGCAGCCCGAGTCCGGTCGGAGCGGTCATAAAGCAGAAAAAGAGCAGGACTCGCGCGAGCCATTTGCCGAGATACCACGGATCGGTTGCTTGCGGCAGTGGCCGCGTCAGGATCCAGAAAATGAACCAGAGCCAGATCGCGAGGCCAGGCAGGCCCTGCTCGAGCATGATGCGTCCATACTCGTTTTCGATCATGACCGGATCATGCAACTCCGACTGGAGGAAATACGGCATGCTGGTGCCGCCGCCGCCGAGACCGTTGCCAAGGGGATATTCCCATGCGAGCGTGAGAAAACTGGAATTCACGCTGCTGGAAACGCGGTTCTTCAGGTAACTGGTGTTCTCGAGCGTCACGAATCGCTGCATGCGCGGACTCACGGCCACGAGCGTTCCGACCACCGCGAGCAACGCGACCCAGCCAAACCACGGGAAGTTCTTTATCCGTCCTGAGAAGGTTGCGGCAAGCGCAAGCACGAAAAGCAAAGTCGCCTCGCTGCGCGACGCCGAAAGAAATACACCGAGCGCCGACACACCCGTGGCGATCAGCAGCAGTTTACGACGCGACGCCCCGCGTCGTTCCTGGATCATTGCGCCGAGCAGTAACGGCAAACTAGCCGCCATATTGCTGCCGAGGGCCGCCGCCTGCACGAACGTTCCCGGAATTCTAAAGGCAGTGGTGGCGCCGACCGCCACATCCATACTTTTGTAGATAATCTCATCGATCGCGTTCATCGGGTAAAAGCGCGTGACGCCAAACTGGGCCTCGGCCAGCGCGAAGACGATTTCGATCAGACTCAAGAGCGCGAGTCCGAACGCAATCTTGCGCATATCGCTGCCGTCGAGCATCGCGCCTGCGAGTATGAAGGGCAGGAAAAAGATCTGCCCGCGCAATCCCACCAACTGGATCAAAGGGGGTTGCAGCGGTAACAGCATGATCAGTAACGGCCATCCCGCGAGGGCCAACACCCACGGCATCACCCGGCGGATCTTAAAGCGTTGAATCGGGGTATCGCGCCGCGTGAGCAGGGCGAGATAAAAGCCCACCGCAGCGAAATCAAAAATGAAATGGCCAAAGCGTGATTCGAGATTGGCGCGGAGAATTCCATAAAAATATCCGACCACCATGGTCGCCATGAATCCGGCCCACAAGGCGCGACGGCCAGCGACGTAGCTGACGCCGAAGCAAATCAGGCAAATTGTAATTGCTAACATCGAGTGCTCAAGCCACGAAGATCACGGTGTTTGCGACTGGAAGTTTTTTTCTATTCGCTCGCGCCTGAATAGCTAGAGCGCCTCACTACTCGCGGAAATCCCAAAGCAGTGACGCTGACGTTCGCACCGAGATCGACGATCAGCAGTATCGTACCGACAGCGATGGTGGGCCGCAGCCGATATGCATCCTCAACGAATATCACGAGTTGCGCATTGCTACTGAATTGACAGATATATACCTAGCTTGGCTTGAGAACGAAGAATCTGGAAATGGTGCGGAATGATACGCGTGCTCCACATTTCGAGCGGGAATCTCTTCGGTGGCGTCGAAACCTTTTTGATCAGTCTCGCGCAGCAACGAAATCTCTGTTCGGAGATGGAACCGGAGTACGGGCTCTGCTTTGAAGGACGCCTCTCGGACGAGCTTTCTGCAACAGGAGTTCCCCTTCACATGTTGGGTAACGTTCGTGCCCGGAATCCTCTGTCGGTCAGGCGCGCCCGAAGACGTCTCGCCAAACTGCTCCGTGAGCGGGAGTTCGATTGCGTAATATGCCACAATCAATGGTCGCAGGCAATCTTCGGGCCAGCGGTGAATTCGGCTGATATTCCCCTGGTTTCATGGTTTCATAATTCAGCCAGCGAGCGTCACTTGATCGATATATGGGCGCGCGTTGCTGCACGACCAAGCCTGGTAATCTGCAACAGCTCGTTCACGGCATCGACCCTTCCGAGGAGTTTTTCAGAGATTCGGACCGAAGTAATCTATTATCCTGTTCCACGGCCCGTGATCGCGCCCGATGAGAATGAACGAAAATTAATCCGAGCCTCATTGCGCACCGATAACGACGCAACAGTGATCATTCAAGTAAGCCGCATGCAGTCGTGGAAAGGCCATCGGTTGCACTTGGAAGCGCTGAGTATGCTGAAAGATATTCCGAACTGGATATGTTGGCAGGTCGGCGGTCCTCAACGGCCCAGCGAAATTACATATTTCGAGTCACTCAAGGCCGAGGCCGGGCGACTTGGAATTGCGGAACGGATCAGGTTCCTGGGCCAACGCAATGACGTGCCGCAATTATTGCGCGCGGCAGACCTATTTTGCCAATCCAATCTGAGACCCGAGCCATTCGGTATCGTTTTTATTGAAGCACTTTTCGCTGCCCTCCCGGTCGTCGCCGTAGCCTCGGGAGGGGCGTTGGAAATTATCGATGACAGTTGTGGTTTTCTAACCCCGCCGGAGGCCGAGGCGATTGCTGCGGCAGAACGGGTGCTGATCCAGGATAATGTATTACGTGCTGCTCTCGGGAGCGCGGGACCGCGCAGAGCGCAGATGCTCTGCGACGTGAAGACGCAAATCAATAAACTTGCCGAAATACTTTCCTCGAGTGTCCGACCTCGAGGTAAAGCAGATGAGCGTGCCGAAAGAGTCCATTAAATATCAAAGCCGTTTCCTTTACTTATGCGGGATGCCATTTTCAGCTTCACCGCTTATTCGATTTCACAGTCGAAGGCCCTACGCACCTTGCGCAAACGAGTCATGCCAGCGGCGTCGGCGCGGTAGCGGCATAGGCTTTCAGGCATTCGGCCACCGCGGCATCCCAAGTGAAGAGTCGCAGCACCCGCTGACGCGCCGCCTCGCCCATTTTATCGGCGCTTGAAGGATGATCCATCAGCCATTTTATCTTCTCGTGGATCGCTACCGGATCGTTGGGTGGCACAATGAATCCCGTGACGCCATCCTCGATTAGTTCGGGTAGGCTGGCGACGTCCGTAGCGATTCCAGGCCGCCCACATGCCATTCCTTCAAGGAATGCGAGCCCGAGGAGCTCCGTATTCGGATGGTACGAGCCAAGAACCGAACGATAGACGCTCGCACTTACCACGCACAATGCCCCTTGGTAAGCTCGAATCAGTTCCGCGTCGCTGCACTGCTCGTCGAATATGACGTTCTTGCCGGCGGCTCGCTCGATCAATAGCTTACGGTAATCTGCGGCATGGGCGAAGGGACGTCCGATCACGCGCAGACACATTCGGTCGTCGATCGCATCGATCACATAATCAATCCCCTTGTGCGGCAGCAGTCGGCTGACGACGAGGACTTCGTTGCTTCGAGGTACGGTTGGATCCGGATGGAATCGATCCGGATCAACGCCGCCATAAATCACGCGTGCATTGACCAGATCCTGGTGGCCATCCAGCCGGCGACTGAACTGGCTGATATGCAAATGTTGCCTGAACCAGTCGCGAGTATCGAAAATGCGATGCAATCCGTAACCGTACCCACCAAGATTGGTCGTAAAAACTGGTTTACGCGTTAACCTCCCCACAAGGGCACTGTATCCGGACATCATAGTATAAGTCTGATGGACGTGAACGATGTCCGCCTTCGCAATCGCGGTCAGGACAAACGGGTTCACAGGATCGAGGCGAAAACGCCGGAAGTGTATCCAGTTCCGCATCGCGACCGTCGTCAGCGGTCCATCTTCGCCGTGCCTGGATGACGCACCGAAAGTCAGCAGGGTGGTTGGAACCTTCCGTGCCATAGCGCGTGCGAGCTCGAGAGCATAGCGCTCACCGCCCCCAAAAAACTGACCGTCTCCACCGAACGCAACCGGTGAAATGTGCAGGACGCGAGGCAGAGATTCGGGCATAGACTAAGACCTCTCGACGACTGCGCAATAAATCGGGGCGAGGTCCGCCGCCAGCCGCGGCCGTGCGAACCGCCGCGCGCTGGCGAGCGCGGCCGCATGGCCCAGCCGCTGCCGTAGCGCAGCGTCACCCGCGAGCTGCGCAATCAGCCGCGCCAGCGCCGACGCGTCGCCCGGCCGATGCGTGAGTGCATCGATTCCGTCCTCGATAATTTCGGCGGCTCCCCCAGCCGCACTCGCGATTACCGCGCGCCCGCACGCCATCGCCTCTGCGATCACAAGACCGAACGGCTCCGGCTCCGTGCTCGCGTGGACCACGATGTCGAGGGCGCGCATGGCCGGCGCCACCGCACTCACGAAGCCGGTAAATCCCACCCGCTCAGCCACCCCCACCTTCATCGCGAGCGCGCGCAATTCGGCGCCCGTGTATTGGCTGCCGGCGGTTTCGTAACGCGGGCCGCCGATCACGTAGCCGCGCACCGGCGCGGCCGCCGGCAGCATCGCGAGTGCGCGCAAAAATGTCTCATGCCCCTTCCAGCGCGCCATCGTCGCCACGATTCCCACACGCACGCCGCCCGCGCCCAACGGCGGCATCCCGGCGAGCGCGTCGAGATCCAGCAGCGCGCCGGCAGGCGCGAACTTCGCCAGATCGATTGCGTTGTAAACCGTAAAAACCGGTGGCCGTCGCCCCAGCACCGCGCGCACGTCGTCGGCGACGCTGTGAGAATTTGCGATAATCGCCGCGCACCGCCGGGCATGCGCCCGCAACAGCCGCGACATCAGCGGACGCGTGCTCACGAAGTCATGGATATGCCACAGCAGCGGGATCTCCCGCGGTGCCGCCCACGCTCCGAGCACGTGCATTTTGAAACCGTTGGTATGCACCAGGTCGGGTGTCGCCGCGGCAATCGCGCTGCGCAGCCGCCGTCGATAAAGCGCAACCGCCGGCGCCGCCGCGGCTAATCGTCCGGCCAAGCCGAGCGGCCATCGGTAGCTCAGCGCCGTACCGCCCACGCCGGCGTCTCCCACCACCGCCAGCGATCGCGGGAAGGCGACCACTGAAACTTCGGCCCCCAATGCCCGCGCCGCTCCGACCAGATCGCCGTCAGCCGCCGCGATCAGGGCGAGCGGCCAATCCGGACGAGCCGCCCGCAGGCTCGCGATAACGTCAAGCAGGACGCGCTCAGCCCCGCCAATCAGGCCGGCGGGATTGAGGAACAGGATCTTCACGCCTCCCGGAGTCCCGGCGTAATGCTGCCGGTGCCGAGAGCGGACTGTCCTCGGACCGTGCCTGCGCTGGCCTCCATCATTTGCCCGGCGGCGATTGCGACTGCTTGAGCGATTGCGCCATGCGCCACTGGAGATTCAGAGTGGCCTGCTGGATACGTTTGTCGTTGGGATCAAGCTTGAGCGCACGCGCGTAATCACGGCTGGCCCCGGCAAAGTCGAAGGCTGACTCTTCAGCCTTGCCCAGACTGAAATAAGCCTGTGCCGAGCCGGGATCGATCTCAGTTGCATTCTGATACGCGACCGTCGCGCGGTCGAATTTTCCGGTTTCGTTGTAGAAATCGCCCAGTTTCATCACCGCTGCGAACGAGGGCGCGACATCGATCACCCGATGGAGCGCGGCCTCGGCAGTCTCCAGGTCGCCCGCCTTGTGCGCGGCCTCCGCCAGCGCCTGCTCGATTGGAGTCTGTTCGGCGCCGTTCGCCAACGCCTCCTGCGTCACCTCGCGTGCACCCTTGATATCATGCGCGGGGCCAAGCACGCCGACCATCAGCGCACAATACGGCCGCGCATCGGTCGGATCGATCTCAATCGCCGCGCGCAGCATCTTCTCCGCTGCTTTCGCGTCTTGCGCCTGTGCGTAATCCTGCCCGGCCGCCAGTAGATATTGCAGCTTGCCGCTGTCGTCGCTCTCGGCCGCTGCAGCTTTCGCCGAGACCTCAGCGGCTTCGTTATAACGTCCGAGTTCGCGATAGAAGTGGGCAAGACCCGCGGCCGAGCCCTCGTAGCCCGCGGCAATGGCGCGGTCGAAACCCTCGTAAATCGCCTGTTGCTCGTCCGGCAAGAGCCACGGAATCGCGCGCGACTGCAGATAGAAATGACTTTCGACGTCGGGCGCATGAAAGACGGAAAGAGCGACTTGCGCGAGTCCGTCGCGCTTCTTGCCCTCAAGCAGAAGGCTTCGCGCGTAGATGTCGCGCGCCAGTGGATCGTTGGGATTGAGCCAGACCGCGGCGCGCAATTCCTGATGGCGCAAGGCTGTCGGCGCCCCCGGCGGCATCAGCGCCGCGAGCGCCAGATGCACCCCGGAATCCGCCGGATGATTGACCGCCGCGGCCTCCGCCTGCGCGAAGGTCTTCGGCGTTCCGATGTCATACGGGTAGGCGGCTTCGCGCTGGGTGTACACCGCCACGATCATCACCGCCGCACTCGCCGCAATCAGCCCTGCGACCGCGTATGTGTATTTGCTCGGTGTCGTGACACTGCGCAGCCCGATCGGTAGCCGGTCCTCCCGATGCGTCAACCCGAGCCGCAAAAGCGCGGCTGTCAGTATGCTGAAGAGCACCGCATTGGCGGGAGTATGCAGGCTGAAATCAAAGAATTCGTGAATCAGCGCACCGGCGATTCCCGCTCCCAAGCCCGCAAAGAGTGGCCACCGCCGCACGCTCATACGCGCCGCCGCGACCCGGCTTTTGCGCCACACGATTGCACCAAACCAGAGCGCCAGTGCAGCACCCGCGAGTCCGGTTTCAGCCAGCAACTGGATGTAATCGTTTTCCGGCTGCCGGAAGTAAAATGACATCCACGGCGCGCGCTGGTAATGCGGAAACAGTTCCGGCCAGCATCCCAGGCCCACCCCGAAGATTGGGAATTCCGCAATCATTCGCAGCGAATCGCGCCACGCCCTCGGCTTCAGGCCAAGGCTGTCGCCCTGCGCGATTGTCGCTCCGATACGGGCACCCGCCGCGCCGCGTCCGCTCGGACCGATCAGAAACAGCAGCACCAACAGAAAGATCACGAAGCCCGCCAATCCGAATGGAATTGCCCGCCTGTTCAGCAGGCGCAGCGGACCCGGGGCGCGTTCGCGGGCGTGTTTGAAGCTCATCGCGAGCCCGAGGTAGACGCCCGCAATTGAAGCGATCCAGGCGCCGCGTGAAAGGCTGAGCACGATTCCCGCTGCCATCAGGAACGCGGCGACCGCGCTCGGCAGCCGCAGATCGGCGCGGTGTTCACGATGGTTCAAGGCGATCGGAAAGATCGAACCGACTACTGCCAGCGGCAGGATCATCGCGAGAAAGTTCGCGAAATGGTCCGGGTTGACGAACGGGCCGCTGGCCCGCAGATTTTCGAAGCTTGGGCCGCTCCAGTCCCGTGGCACGAAGAACCATAGGATGCGCCCGTTCCACATCGCCTTCTCGAGCAACCCGATCAGCGCTACCGCACCACCCACCGCGAGCAGTGTGAGCACCAGCAGGCGCATGAAGCGCATGTCGGCCTCGCGCTCGGCCCCGACGAACCCGAACGGGTATGCCAGGACCAGGAAAAAAACCGCGCCGCACGCCAGCATCTCGATCAGGCTTGCCCAGGTCACCGAAGGTGCAATCGCGAGCGAGCGCCAGCGCAAGTCGCCGAATTTACCGAGCGTCTCCGGCGATGGCCGTTCCGGTTTCGCCGCGCCATCCTTGGCTGAGGCCCGCGGCGCCGCCGCTTGTGTGCGTGCCGCCTTCTGTCCTCCCACCGGCGGCAAGGTGATTTCTACGTCGGGCGAAGAGGGGCGCGGATTTGCGCTCCACGCGGGCCGCAGAGCCTCATACGGTGCGGTCTTGGGCCATCCGGGAAAGCTCTCGCTGTAAAGCCGATAAGTCGCCGGAGAAATAACCCGCATCAGCGCGGGCGGGAGCGGTAATAGCTGAAGCCCCAGCAACAACGCGAACAGCGCGACCGGCACCGCGATTCCGACCACGTCCGATCTCGCGATCGCGGTGCGCGCCGGCTTCGCCCCTTCCAGCCTGACCCTCACCATCCACAGGATCAGCAGCGCGTACTGGATCGTCTCCAGCAGTGCGTATGCAGTTTGATGGACCGCGCCAAAGGCCAGCGGCGCAAAGGCGAGGATCAGAATCAGTCCGGCGAGCACCGTATCGTCGAGCCACCGCAACCCCCCACCGACGGCTCCTGGCAATCGGCCGAGCATCCTGCTTCAGCGCTCGATGCGGCGATAGCTCGGCGCGTGCGACCCCGGACCGCGGGCCTCAGACGGGTTCTTCATCATCGCGCGGGTTGTTGACGTCGAAGGAGTAGTAATCCTGATGATAGTAATAGTGATAGTCAGGACTGTGAATCTTGACCTTGTTGAGCACCACGCCAAGGATTTTTGCGCGCGCATACTCCAGCCGCGCACATGCGTTCTTGACCTGCTGGCGCGGCGTTGCCGATCCGTTCGCAACCAGCACCACGCCGTCGGTCAGCTTTGACAGCACCATCGAATCGCTCACCGGCAGCACTGGCGCCGAATCGATGACGATATATTCGTAATGATCGCGCAGTTGCGCCATCACCTCGGCCATCTTGGCCGAGTTCAGCAATTCGGTCGGATTCGGCGGAACCGATCCGGCTCCGAGAAAATACAGGTTCTGGATCTCGGTCGCGCGGATCATCTCCTGCATCTCGCGCGACCCCGTGAGCACCTCGGTAAGGCCGAGATGGTTGTCGACGGCGAGCACGCGATGACACCGGGCGCGGCGCAGATCGGCGTCGACCAATAAGACATTGCCGCCCAGTTGCGACAGCATCACCGAGATATTCACCGCCGTGACGGTCTTGCCCTCGCGGCTCATGGCGCTCGTAATCAGGGTCACCTTCGGCGGACCGCCGGCGCGCGAGAGCAACAGCGCCGTGCGCAGATTGCGATATGCCTCCCCCACTCGCGAATATGATCCGTGCGTCGTCACCAACTCGCGGCCGGGCGGCAGCACCGTGGACGGCCGCGCCCCCATTGCCGCATTCATCAATTCGCGCGGCGCATACGCCGACTTGCCGTTCACGCTGGAGAATTCCGGCACCACTCCAAGATTCGGCAGCTTCAGGTAATTCTCCGCCTCTTCCGGGTTCTTGAGAGTGTTGTCAGCCATCTCGACGACGAACGCGAGGCCGAGGCCGAGGCCCAGGCCACCCACCATCGACAGCATCAGCGCGAGCAACTTCTTCGGACTCGTCGGCACGCCTGGAACTTCAGCCGGATTGATTACGGAGACGTTCTTTGACTGGATGTCGCCCGACATCTCGACATCCTTGATTCGCGTAGAGATCGCATTGTAGAGATCGCGATTCGTATCAACCTCGCGCTGGAGCATCGCATATTGCGCGGCCGAGCTGTTGAGCTTAAGCGTTTCCGCTTTCTGCGTGCTCATTTCCTCGGTGAGCTTTTTTTCCTTTTCAAGCGCTTCTTCATACTGCGACTGCAGAGCGCCCACCTTGGTGTTGACCATGACCGCGATCCGCGCCTGCGTATCGCCGATCTGGGCGTTGAGTTTCGCCAACGGCGGATAGCTCGCCTTGAATTGGCTCGCGAGCGCCGCCCGCTGCGAGAAAAGCGCGTCGAGGGTTTTGTTCATCGACTGGATCGTCGCATCGTCCATCACCGACGGCAGCGAGGCGTATTCATGCTTTTTTATCAGCGAAGACTGCGCTTCCAAGGTGATGCGCTCGACCTGCGCCTGGGTCAGGTCTTTTTGCAGGTCGGCCAACCGATCGAGAATGATCGCATCTTTGCCGTCGAGCGAGATCAACCCGGGAATGATTTCTTTTTCTTTCCTGTAAGCGTTCAGCGCGGCCTCGGAATCCTCGAGCTGCTTCTTGACCCCGTTGTCCCCTAACAGCTTGTTCTTGAGGTAGCGCTGCGCTTCCTCGCTTTGGTCGCCGTGTGCATTGCGCTGCTGCTCTTCGTAAGCCTTGATGTGCTGATTGGCTATTTGCGCCGCCAGCCCCGGATCTGGCGAGGTGATGGTTACCTTGACCAGGTTGGTGTCGCTCATCGCCGTGACATTGAGGGCACCGATATACTCATGCACCAGATCGGGAGAGACACCTTTTGTATCCTGGAGTTCCGGCGATAGCGCGATCGGCCGTTGCTTTCGCGCTGCTCGCGCATGCATCGCCACGTTCAGCGTCTTTTCCAATCTCGAAAAGAGACCCGGCCTCGACGGTTTGCCGGCAAACACCGGGTTACGCTCGAGGCCCAGCGACTTGATCACGCTGGCGGCAATCGAGCGGCTCTGCAAAATCGCGCACTGCGTCTTGTAGTATTGATCGGAGTTATTCGCCGCCGCCTCGATCTGCACCAGATTTTCGAGCGCGTCGGTGCCGCCGCCCGCCGCCGACGGTTCGATCAAGATGGTAGTTTCGGCCTCGTACAGCGGCGTCTCGCTCATCACCTTGACCATTGTCAGCGTGACCACCGCGACGAGCGCCGCGATTACCATCCGGTAATGCTTGCGGATGGTTCGCCAATAAGCCTCGAAATCAACCAGCGGCTGTCCTTCGTCAAGAAAGATCGGCGAGGCTTCCGTTTCTATCGGCGCCTCGACCGGCAGTCCGCCGTTGCGCCGGACGAAATAACGTGATGGTTCCATCAGTGGAGTATTACCAAGCCGGGGTTCCGATCCCCATGCGCGACAGAATCGAATAGAAAACGTACGGGCCGATCCTGACGTCCGAATACGGCACGTCGATTACGTCGTTGGCTTTCACCGCGAGATCGGAAGCCTGTCCCTTTGAGATGCCCTCGAGGTTGATCGGAATGGTTTCCTTGCTGCCATCCTTGTTGCTGCGAATCAGCGTTATGTCCTTGGTGTTGGCTGCGAACATCGGACCACCTGCCGCGCCGATCGCTCCCAATACCGTGAGCCCCGACCCGACCTGGAAATAGCCCGGCGTTTGCACCCACCCGACCACCATCACGTTCCCGCCGCCCGGCACCACCACCACGTCACCGGGACGCATCGGCAGATTGATATATTTACCCGCGCCGGTCAGCGAGGTGCTCTTGATCTTGATCGAGAGTGGATGTGCATTGGACGGCGCCAGCTCAAGCACTCGCGACGCCACGTCGGGCTGCGGTGGCGCCGTCGCAGCTTCCTTGAACCTTTGCGAGCGCTGAGAGATTCCAGGATTGCCGCCCTGGATTCCGCGGCCCGGCTCGTTTGCCATCACCTGACCGGCCTGCCCGATCGGATGTCCCGGCTCGCCCGTTGCGGCATCGGTCGCGATCGCCTCCGATTCTCCCACGCCGCCCGGGACACTCGCATTATACGCCACCTGCGATACCCGTTTTGCCATCGTTGGGTCGCCCTGCTCCACCGGGATCAGAATGATCTCATCAGCCGCCGACGACGAGAGTCCACCGGCTTGCGTGATTACGTCAAGAATCGTCTCGGAGGGGCTGTCGAGCAACACCAACCCCGGATGATTCACCGCACCGATCACCGCCACCTCGCGATTGTGGTACTCGTTGACGTAAACCGCTGCCTGCGGATTATACATGAAATTGTTCAGTTTGCTGTCGAGTTCGGCCTCCAGTTGAACTTCGGTCAGGCCACCCGCGTGCGCCATCCCGACCAGCGGCAACTCGATCGTGCCGAGCGGTGTGACGCGGACCTTGCGCTCCTGCAATTCGTCCATCTGCGGTACCGAGACCGTCAGCACATCGCCCGGGCCGATTGGGTAATCCTTGGTCGACGAGAGCTCCGACGAACGTTGATGCCAAATGCGATCAAGATCCGCATCGTCAGCAATTTCCGCAGCCGTCGGCGCACGTGAAGCCGAGGCGGCACTGGGCGCTGCCGCCGATGAGGTCGCCGCGGCGTCGTCGCCCGGCAGACCTGAGCCCTGCGCCCTCATCGGGTCGCGCGAAAAGCAACCGATCGCCATCGCGGCCGCCGCCAGCCAGACGAGCGGCATTGCGCCCCGCCAAATAACTCTACGACGATCCATTCGCGCTCGATTGCTGGGACGGTCCGTCATCGCCCGTGGAAAATAATAATTTTTTGGATACATTTTTTGAAACGCCGGCCGTGTTAGTCGGAACGGGTTTCAGAGATGGCGCTCCGAGCTTGGTCACGCTCGGAGCGCCTTAAGACAAACGCGTCGAATCGCGTCGATAATTCAGTACTCTGCGCTGACGGGCTTCGGCGCAGAAATATGCTCATGATCGCTGCGATTACCACTCTCAGCCCAGACAATGGCCGCGATGCCCCCGCCGGCAGCCAGTCCCAGCACTCCGATCGCTGCCCACTCGGCCGGCGTCAACGCACCCGCCGGGTCAGCGCACGTTCCGCCCTGCGACGCGACCGCACCGCTGGCGTCGGAAACCTGCCAGTTGACCATCTTGCTGTCGCCCGCCAGGTTCAGCACGCCCGAACCGCCCTGCACACCGGCGCTACCCGGATCAAGGAAGAGGTTGAGCGTTCCTTGGCCAAGATTATCAATTTGGTATTCGCCCTTGCTTCCGGTGGTGGCCTGCCCGAGCATCTTCCCGGAGGAATCCTTGACTGAGATCCCGACCCCGCCGACCGGGGCGCCTTGGGCGTTTTGCGCGACGCCGCATACGGTCGCACTCATCGCCTGTCCAGCGGTTAGGCTAATCGCCAGCATCGTTGTGAGGAGCATCGTCGCTTTGGGTTTCATATGATTTTCCCTTCTAGAGCATAAAACGCATTAGGGCGGCACTTTTATGGAGCAAACTATGCGTCCGCCATACCCAGCCTAGGATCTTACCGGTTCCAGATCGTCTCGCTACCAAAAAGAAGGGTCGAGGGGCTCACTGATCCCACCACCTCATTGTCTGACCATCTCAACCGGCCAGCCGCCCCTTCACGAATCATCTCGCCGCCGACCGCTCGGTCTGGTTCTGAGATGCGGCGTCAAACTTCGTACACGCCCTTGGACTTACCATTCGCGTGAGAAGAGAGTCAAGTATGCATCCGCATGGCATTATTTTCTAACAGTTTACCAACGTCCAACAATACCAACAATAGCTAGCATTAATTGAATCTTATCCCTTGAAACGAGGTCATAATTGTCTATCTCAACTATCGTAGTGTCCCGTGATGCTCTAACTTTCCCTGCTTCGTTGTACAAATATTTTTCATAGCCGTTCCGCAACGTGCGACCTCTATAATCATATCAATTGCGCGTTTTGCCACCCTACCCTACTTCAAAAACGCCACATTATTCATTCTTCGGTGCTGATGGGTTAATACCATCCTAATTTCGCGAGCCGTCAGCTTGCCGGCCGGTTAAGGATTGCTGGATCGATCTTGCGCGGAATCAGTCGCCCATCGCCCAATTGCCCTACCAACCGCCCGTTCTCGACGATCACTTTGCCGCGCAGAATGGTTGTTGCCGGCCATCCGCGCACATGCCAGCCCTCCCACGGGCTGTAGTCGCTGACATGAAAATCCTCACGTGCAAGGGTTTTATCGATCGACGGGTCGATTAGCACGAGGTCGGCGTCGCTGCCGGGAGCGATTACACCCTTTTGCGGGTAGAGTCCCAGGATGCGCGCCGCATTGGTCGAAGTGACCTCGGCAAAACGTTGCAGCGACATGCCGCGCCGCACCACGCCCTCGGTGAAGATGATTCCCATGCGCGCCTCGGCACCGAGATTGCCGCCGGTCACGTCATCGATTTTGTTGCCGCGCAGCTTCACCGCGAGCGAGGTCGGATATTCATCGGTTGCAGTGGTCGAGACGCCATCGCGCACAAGCCCTTCCCAGAGCGCGTCCTGATCGTCGGGCAGCTTCAACGACGGATAGGTGTGGTAGCAGAAGCCGCGCGGCTTCTTGTATTCCTCGGCCGAGAAGCAGGCGTAATGATGCAGCGTTTCGGCATACACCGGCAGCCGATGCGCACGCGCCTCGACCACCGCTTCGACTCCTGCGCGCGCCGAGGTATGAACGAAATAGACCGCCGCGCCCGTCGCCGCCGCCACCTGAATCGTGCGCGTAAAGGCCAACTGCTCCGAAAGCTGGTTGTGCACGAGATGGAGATTGGCGCCCTCCGTGCGGCCTTCTTCGCGGAAGCGTTCGTAATTGAACTGCACGATGTCGTCATCTTCGGCGTGCACCACCATGATCCCGCCGTGGCGCGCCGCCTGCCCCATCGCCAACTCGATGCGTCCGAAGTCGAGCTTGAACGGCAGGCGCTGCGGATGCGGCGGCAGGGTTTCGTTGGTGAAGACCTTGAAGCTCGGAAAGCCCTCGACGATAGCTTCGCGCATCTGATCGAAAATCTTTAGCGGCAGTGCCCCGCCCAAGGCGACGTGAAAGCTGTAGTCAACGTGCGACTTGCCGACCCAGCGTTTCCGCCGCTGCTCCAGCGCCGAGGGAATGTCGGTTTTCGGATGGACGAAACAGAAATCGAGATGCGTGGTGGTGCCGCCGAACGCCATTCCGACGGTATCCTCTTCCGGTCCCAGCGTGAACTCGCGGCCGGTCGGATGCATCGTGACGAGACTGGAGAGATGGGCGTGCGGTTCGATGCCGCCGGGGACGACGATCTTGCCGCCGGCGTCGATTACGCGCGCCGCCTCGATCGAGCGATCGTCAACGCCCAACGTTGCGATACGCCCGTCCTTTACACCAACCGTCCACTTGCCAACGCCTTGCGGCGTCACCACCTCACCGCCGCGAATGATCAGATCGATCAAACTGCTACCTCCCGCTGCCAACGCCGCGCACCCGGAGTATTGCGCGCGTTGGGCGACGCGCGTTTGGCGACGCGCACCGTGCAGCCGCAAGCGCAGCCTTTGGAGCCCCTTCGTCGTGCATTCCAGGCGAACTGTTTCGGTCCGACGGTACTCGCGCGCGAAAGAAACTGTCAAGTTCGGCGTGTGGCCGCGCCGCGACCGGGCGCCGCGCAACACGCGTCGTCAACGGAGGATTTTACGAAGTCCCCGACGAAGGCGGTTCGGCGTTTTTCTTGCCGGTGATCGCATGGAGCTGGGCGCGCCGCCCCGGGCGCTTGCCGTTGGTCTGCTTGCGCGGCGGTAATGGATGATTCGCAAGACTGCGCCCACCCCAGCGCGGAGTATTAATCTGGGCGCGCAAGCCACGACTGTGCGGAGCGCCAAACTGCTCGAAGATCGCCACCGCACCGGCGATCGCGCTGAGAAAGAGGATGAACCAGAGGGTATTTTCCGCGTGCAAGAACTCAAGCGAGAGCGCCCCGCCGACCGTTCCCAGGGTGAATGCGAGAACCCACCAAAATTTAACCAGGCGCCGGGAGCCCTTGTCGCGCGCCATTCGCGCCTCCGACTACGCGAGCGATTGCGATTTCCTTTATATCTCGAATACACGAACGCCGCACACGAGAAAACGTCTCACGCGCGGCGCCGCCTAAATAGCTCTTTTTTGTTACGGTCGCCTCTCAGGCACGGCAACGCGTCTTCCTGCAGGTCGACTACCCGCGCGTCCCACAATCGGAGTCGTCATGCGGCGATCGGCCTCAAAGGCCGCTCACCGCCGCTCCGCATTCTCTTAATCTTCCTCTTCGACCGCTTGGCGTATCGCGTTAAGGATGAAGAGGAATTGACGCGGCGCAGCAATTTTACCCAGCAGATTAACCTGCGACAGCACCTTGAGCTCGCTTGGATTTACGTTGTGGCGCGCCAGCATCGCCTTGTTGTCGGTGAAATCACGCCAAACCTGGTCCGGATTGCGACTCGGCGCAGCTGGATCCCGACGCCCGGTCAGCAGCGTACTCGCCTCCGGATGGGCGAGCAGGAACAGGGGCTCCTTCTCCAGCCCCAGCACGTCGGCTATACGGCTGACCAGCCCAAGCGACGGACGCCGCCGGTCCTTCTCAAGATAAGCCACGTGGCTCGGCTTGACTTCGAGTTTGAGCGCCAGTGCTCGTTGCGTTAGCCCGAGAATCTCGCGCTGGCTCTTCAAGACCTGACCTAGAGTTTTCTTCTTCATATGTCGTACTCAGCGAGCAGTGCCCAACGTAATTTCGCGTAATGAATCATCCCCGACAAGTAATGCAAGCGCTGGTTTGCCGCGATTAATTCCATCACATCAAAGCCGTAAGCTTTCTTCAGGTGGCCACGCACTTCAGCCAGCGCGGCCTCGGTCATGTCCTTTGCCCTTGCCACCAAACCCCATTTCCAGGGAATGGCGAAAATCTTGCGCGCAACCGGTTCCGGATAGCCCGCGATACTCACCATCACGTCCGCCGCGAGTTCGGCCGGTTCCTCCAGATGGGCAGCATAGTCCGCATCGAAGAAGAAATGCACCGGTGTATCTTCATCTCCTCCCAGGAGTTCCGAGCTAAAATGATGTCCCACTTCATGACAGAAAGTCGACGAAACTGCTAATGGATGATGCGCCGTGTTAACATATATTAATGGGCGCTTTAGGATACCTTTTCTGCGCTTGATGTAGAAGCCCCTAAGTGCAAGGCCATCTTCTTCCGCATTTGGCGCCGCTTTGAAGTGCAAATTCAGCGAAGCCGCCCACGCCGCCAATTGGTCGGTCGGCATCGACCCCACAACTTCACGATTGAAACCCGGTAGAATCTTGTTGAAAGCCGCCACGAGCGTTTTCAATTCCCGGTAGGGTAGGTTGCGCCGCAGGCTGCGAACATAATCGTGCTGAACAAGCCGCCTGATATCGTCCGCAGGCTTCTTCCAAGCCTCGATTTTCTGCGCTTCCTCGTCGTACGTCTCGGACAGGATGCGGGCGACCATTTTCTCAATCTGGGCTTCGGCGTTCATTGTGGCTGCCATCGTTTCACGGCAACTCGATAACTCGTTCCCCCACATTTTCATTGACTCCGCACGAGTTTGCAACTAACCGTCAGCTAGCGAGATTAAGCGCACGATGCCGGAACATCGCGAGGTTAGACTCGCGCAACCGTCAGCCGATTTATCCGCGAGCCCATATTATGGCCATCATTTTGACTAACGCAAACGCTTCTTCCACCCTGTTGGCTCCGCGATTCGCACCGGATCACGGCAATGCTCTCAAAGACGGCAAAAAATGCAAAACGTGTGAGCGCGGCCTGCCGCCGTCGCTCATTGGTTCCTCGCGGACTTGGCGATTCGGCGTTCGCAGCGCGCAGAGCGGCCTGAATCGACCCGCTATCCTTTCGCTGTCCGAGGACTTCAAGCTCAATTCTTTTAGTTCTGCCGCTCGCGTAAATCCGGCCGCTCGCCGGCGTCGGCCTACTTCATCCCCGAATCGTATCTTGACCCCCCTAAAATGGCTTGAGCCTAGGATAGGAGAACTCTCATGGAATTGCGGCTGCTGACAACTGATGCCGAGCGACGCATGTTTGCGCGACGCTTGAGCGAGGTCCGCATAATGCGTGGAGCGGGATTCAGCGAGACCCGGCGCTCGGTCATCGGAGAAGTGCATCTCGCCTTCGGCAATCTCTACGGCCTCTACGATGAAACGAAGTTGGTACCTGAAATGATTGGCGGCTTCGCCATGCACGACCTGGCGATGTTCAGCCAAAGCTATGCGAAACCGGACCTGACCCATCTCCCACCGGAAACGGTCTTCGAATGTGGCGAGTTGTGGGCGGTCGCCGCTGGCGCAGGACCTCTGTTGCGCAATGCCGGCATAATTCTGGCCGGTTTGCTCAAGGCCAAGGCGGCGTTGGTCTATCCGATCTTTAGACCATGGAACCTGAGTGGCGGCTATAAATATTTCGCGCGCATCGGCGAACCGATCGAATGGCCCTATGCACGCACTCTCGAGGGCGGAAAAATCTACGTCCAGGCCATGGTGCTCGAGGGCGACGCACTCCGCGCGGCAGTCGCCGAGGCCGGCCAGTACGGCTTCGAAATGTTCGACGGCGGAACGCGGCTGCGTTTCAAGACGCCCTTTGGCATCAGCGCCAAGCGCATCGATGAACGCCGGCGGGCGGGCGACGGTGCTCTGCGCACCCCTCGCAAGCTCGACGCCGCCTGAGCCGCGGCTCGGCGCAAGGCCGACGAGTGCGAGCAACTGACGCGCAAACGTGGCGCGACCATCGGTCGCGTAAGTTCGTGCATGGTCGCAATCCGTTAATCCCGCGCAGAACCTGAATGTATAATATTGCGTCGAAGTGACGGATAACGGAGGCCGCATCCCGCCGCATCCCGCTTGACTTCCAGCTAGCGCGCGAAACCTCGCGTGCCGTGAATCCACTGGCACGGTCGCCGTTGCGAAAGCGTCAGCGGCCGACGTCCGTATCACCTCGGCCATTGCTGCGTATGCGCCGCGCTCGTACTCCTGCACTATCGGCAGTCGCTCACTCATGGTCTGCCGCCACCTGTCGGCCGCGGATTTTGCGCCCGCAACCATCTTTTCCTCGCCTTCAATTCCAACATCGCGAATCCCGAATTTATCGCCTCGCAGATTGAATTCACTTTGTGAATCGGGACAAGAGGTCGAAAAACGACCCATACGGCCAGCTGCGAGCCAAAATGTCCAAATCTAGTCCACCCTGTCCTTTCATGTGCCATTATCGTCTTTGGCCATTCATAATCATGTCATACTACAAATCTTAAACGATACTATAGACTACAAGTCAAGCATTAACGACTATCACCGTTAAATTACTTAACTTTACAGTCATTCATCAATCATTTCAGTCCTAAAAGATAAATGAACATTAATAACTGCTTGATTCAACAACACAACCAGACTAGATTCTGCTAACAAGATGTTTACGCCGGAAAAGAGTGGAGAACGATGAACCTGGAACAAAAACCACTGATCTCTGCGGTCGCAAGCACTTCAAATACTGACACTTGCAGCCATGTCGATGAATGGATTGCACTCGATCAAAGCCCGCCGTCCTGCGAGGAAGTAGGGGGGATGGTGGTGCGCTCGGCGAATATGCGCCGGGTGTTGAAGATGATTCAGCGGCTGGGCCCGTACAAGGCCTCCGTGCTGATCCACGGCGAGTCGGGGACCGGC
>JBEKJC010000018.1:0-73134 GCA_050011435.1 Binataceae bacterium (SeqCode) | reverse complement strand
GCTGAAACTCCCACCGGTTGGCAGGTCGTTTTGCAAAACACCAACCTTGACCCGTTTTGCGCGTGGCCCAACCCGCCGGCGAAGCTCTGCCCGTCGGTGCAGTACAGAGTCTGCGTGTCTTGCGTCGGAGTAATAGACTGAACGAGCGTAATACGAACGCCGACGATTCAGTGTAAGTCAGAGTGCATCTAAAACAGGGAGCACTTATGAAGAACAGAAGTTGGATAGTCGTTATTCTCGCTATCGGTCTTTGGACCTTTATGCCGCGAGGCGTAGCGCGAGCAGACGGAACAGAGGTTTACGTGGTCTGTAGCACCGCTGTTGCGCCATATACGCCCACGACGGTTGGCCCCAACAGTTCCGTGGAACAGCAGGTTAGCTGCAACGCCGACGACGTTGCATTGGGCGGAGGAGTTGAAGTCCTCAGCCCGTCGCTGCCGCTACCCCAGGGTGTATTGGTAACTACTCCGGAAAACTCGTTTCTTTTCACCGATGTAACTCCCACCGGTTGGCAGGTCGTTTTGCAAAACACCAACCTCGACCCGTTTTGCGCGCTTGCACGGAAGGCGTCCCCTCTGTGCCCCGCGGTGCAGTACAGGGTTTGCGTGTCCTGCATAGGAACTCCAGCATAGGAACTCCAGCTCCCTAATTTCGTAGTTCGCCATTGTTCCTCATGGAGCTAAATGCCTTCTAATACAGGCGAGAGGTTGAGTTTTTCACCTCTCGCCTAATCACATCAATTCTTGCCCGCCACAGTGACGGTCATTATGTCTTCACCCCAAGGATGTCTTCACGCCCAAGGGAAAAGCTGCCACGGCTTTTCTCTTTGAATTGATCGGCTGCCTTCAGCCCGTTTCTACAATCCCGATGAGCGATGTTCGCGCGTATACTCGGTCGCTAAAATAGAAAACTCCACGTAGCCGAGCCGCTTCAGCGCCCGATCAATCGTCTGATTGACGATCTTCATTTGACCGCCGCCACCAAGTTCTTATACTTGACCAGCGCGATATCGGGCTCCACCCCGGTCGTATCGCAATCCATCATAAATGCAATTGTCCCGGTCGGTGCGAGCAGCGTCGCCTGAGAATTACGATAGCCATGCACCCGCCCCAGCGTCAGCGCGGCGGACCATGCCAACTCCGCATCGGTCGCCAGTGTCGATGCCTTGAGTCGATGGACATAATCGAGGTGGTGTCGAATCGCCGCGAGCATCTCTTCGCGGTTATCCCGGATTATTGCAGTCGCTTGCCCGATCAAAGCGTAATCTGGCGTCCCATTGGGAAAGCTTCGCCGCAGTATCAATTTCTTTCCCGTCTGATGACAGCGGCGGCACCATCAGATACCAGCCCACAAGCGCGAGCGCGGCGGCGTGGCGAAGGGTCATCGTAGGCGTCATTTTGTGTCGCCGGGGCTAGACCCAATTACTTCACCCGATGCAAGTTGAAACGAAAGCTCTTTTAACCGTGCGATCTCGCGGACCACAGCAAGTATTTTTGGCTGAAGGCGGCGCAATGGTTCCGCGTAAAGGCCGCCGTCGCCCCGCAAGACCGTCGGGTGCATTACTCTCGTGTTGAATAGGTCTTTATAGCTGCACTGTTTTCCATTCTCTTTGGTGTATTCTTTTTCCAACAGCTTGCGATTCGCCATCAACGCTTTGTACTTCTCTCTGTCCGTTTTCAGATCGGGGAAAAGTTCTCGTAGTGAGATAGTATCCTTCTTGTGCGGGCCGACGATCACCTCGCAGAGACTCCTAGCGTGTAGCACGGCATCCTCGACGATAGCGTGCTGGATCACCGCGCTCGGAAGCCCATCCAAATGGTCAAGTGCGAGCTGTGCCGTCTCCAGGAACATCCAGCTTTCGTATATGACGGTTTCCAGCGGATCGACACGCCGCTCTGGATCAGAAGGGAGCCTCATTCCGAACGTTCTTACCGACGTTGTTGTTGCCGTCGAAGCAGCGGCAACCGACGATGGCATTTTTATTTCCCACCCTAGTGAGGAAGATGCGGGCGGTGGGTTCGAGGATATGTTGATGGCTCCGCTCGGAGGCACGTCAATTTCAAAATTCTCTTTATTCGGTGAGGGAGGCGCTTGGTCGCGCTGCCGTCGCTCATCATTTTCTGACATCACATTTTTATAACTGCTGCTGAGCGCCAAGGCGAGGGCTGTATTGCTTGCGCTTAACAGCCTGCGGCGAAAGTCGCGATTTCGGCGGCGACAAAGGGTGACGGCGAAGACCAGCAATTCGCGAATGGCGCGACGCCGACACTGAGCACCGGCTGACGACTTTGACAGTAAGCGGGTCGCGGGCAACGTGGATCAGATATAAAATTGCGGCGACGGCGCGACCGCCTCGGTCCTGGAGACCACGCGGCGTCCCCGCACCGAGGATCGTGCGCAGCAGCAGGCCGAGATTGAACCCGTCGGCATGGATCAGCAGGCGCTTGAGGATATTGGTGTGGCCGCGCAGATGCGTGCGGCGCATCCCACCGGTGTCGTAGAGATGTGCGAAGGAGCGTTCGATCCGCTCGCCCCGTTGACGCATCAGGTGCCGGCCGCGCGCTCCACGGATCCGCCGCCGATTGGCATACACCAGGGTCTGGGCTGCGGGCTGCTTTGACCAATCGCGGCGACCACGGTCTGGCTCCGCGACGTAAGTCCGGAGGCCTACGGCCTCCAGCTCGATCATAATCTGATTGCTGTGATAGCCCTTGTCGGCGATGATCTCCGCCAGCAGCTCGGGTGCCTGTATTTCGGGTTCTCAAGCCCTCGGCCGCCGGTTTCGATCAGAGAGATGCCCTCGCGAGGCGATTGAGCAAGATCGCGGCGCTCTGTCTGATTCGCATAAGCCCGAGTTCCCAGCGTGTGACCGTGTTCCGCGTGACGCCGACCCGCCTAGCCAGTTGATGCTGAGTCAGGTTGATCCGCTGCCGGATCGCACGGACCTTTTTGCCGTCCATGCAACTGACGTAGCATAAGCCAACCGAATGTACGAGAGCCACTAGGTCACGCTCGTCAGCGTCAACGGAGCGTGTGCGCGCTCGCGCGCGCGATAGCCGAGCTACTCCGCCGGCGGGCTGAGGCGATAGATATTTGAGCTTCCGCCACGGCGGCTGTACCTGTGAACGCGGGTTAGGAGTCCGGCGCTCTCAAGCTCGGTCAGCGCATGAGCAACAGTTGTCTTCGATAGCGAAGTCCTCGACGCGATCGTCCCGACAAACGGAAAGGCATAACCGTCCTCGTCGGAAATCCGCGAGAGGTAGAAGTAGACCTTCTTCGCTGAAGCCGAGAGCCCAGGCACACGGAATATCTCGGGACGAGGACGGCCGCGTTTGCGGGAGCCGGTGGTCCTCGACGCGCGCAATACGCCGTGGAGGCCGCGCCATACGTATTTGACGGGCGCGCGCCGACCTGATCGGGGTGCGATCGCCGCTCCAACGAATGAGTTGCCACCAACGAATATGGCCTGAAAAAACCGGCGCACTCGTCCTATCTGAGGCGCCGCAAGGGGTGGCGGCGGGACCGGGGTTCCGCATTTCGTGCAGAAGCGCGCCGTTTCGCTGTATGACTCGGCGCCGCACGTTGAACAAGCCATATCGCATAGCTTCTACCAATTCGCGCGATCTCATGCCTATGGTCACGCTTGTCGGCACCTCGCGGGAGCGCCAATCAGAATCCGGGAGTGACGAAGTGAGCGAGCGGTCAACCGACGAATCCGCCACGCGCGTGGGCGATCCCGGTTGGCGCTCGCTCGCTTACTCGCCGCGGCTCGAATACCGCCAGGCTATGAACTCTCCCGATCGTCGAACACCTTCTACCGGCGGCGCGGTCCCGCCGGAACCGCGCGCGTCCGCCGCACGCGTCGAGCGGTCGGCGCCACGTAATCGTTGGCCCAGCGCCGTCAGCGTATCTCAGCACTAGCCGGCTCAGATTCTGGCATCCGGACTCGCTGCACTTTTCGCGGTAGCCGCAGTTCCAGATTGTTACGCTCGCCGGGGTTTCTTCGTCGTTCCGTGCCGCTGCCATTCTCCCCGTCCCCACCGATGTCCGCGAGCTTTTCTCAGCCGAGTTTACGCGCTAAAGGGCACCTAGGGGACAGCCGTCAATGGATCGCAAGCTGGGTCTTAGCTATTCTCTGCTGTTCTTCGCGCCTCGGCACGAGCGATCGCCCGCTGCTCGGCCGTGGCAGTTCGTTGCTCGCGCACCAAGTTTCTTGTGAGCCAAGCGACCCACAGTGTCGCGCCCACCAACGCCAACGGCTTATCGCGCCCTTTACAACCAAATCGTTGCCGTTTTGACGACCTGAAGATTTTCGGCGCGATTGGGTTTTGGACGGGCGCCGATGATTCGGAATCGGTCGGTCGCGGGCCGCGCCGCGCCATGCCGAGTCGTCACAGCCTGTCAAGTCTCCCCGTTCGGCATCTGGAAGCGAGGATCGCCGGGGAAATGCTCCTCTGGGTCGCTCCCGTTGTCGGCACCGCCACGAATCGGGGCGTCCCTGCCCGGATGCCATTCCCAGAGCATCTGCGGATCAGGCGTCATCGGGGCTACCGAAGCGCGTGCGGCTCGTTTGAACGTCCTCCGCTTAGGCACCCAAGGATGGGCCCGCACGTCCTCGGCTTGATCGGCCAACGCCGGCGCTTGCGGGAGCGGAGGCCGTAACCCGAGATGGGCTTCGATGGCGGCGAGCGACGCGGATTCCAATACCGGCCTTTCGTGGCGGTCGTTCGTCTGTCCGCGTGTGGGCGTCGAGTTCTTGGGCGCCAGGGCGTGCTGCACGGCGACTAGGGTGAACTCTCCGTAGCCGACCGCTCTCTGGTCGCGCCTCGCGCACTTCACCAGCCTGTAACCTTGTCTCTCGGCTGCCCGGCGGCAGCGATTCTCTCTTGCCTTGATGTCGTTAGTGACCATACCTAATAGTTTACCAGAGGCGTGCTTAACACCAATTTCGACCCCTGGAATGGGCAGAGAGCGGTACGATTAAGGTACGAATCAACCCAGGATTTTTGGCTGCGGGCACAGCCGCCGCAGCGCGCGGCCGCCAGAGGGAGGAGGGGCCCACCCCCCGTCGAAGGGCCGCCCAGTGCCCGAGCGCCCTTGCACGAAGCCACCCAGCACCTCCCGCGCCAAATTAAAGGGACGCTTTAAATCGAGGGCCCCGAGCCCGCACAAAGTGGTAGATATAGTGGTAGATGGGAAAATCAGCCCAGAATAGTACAGCATTTTAACGGCTTATTCGGGGTTGACGCCAAGCCTAAGAGGCTGCTCGCATCGACGACCGTGGATATAGCCGAAAGTTTTACTTTAGTATCTGAGACGCGAAGCGTCTTAGGCTTAGGGCCGGCGTGATGGGCTGTTCAGCGTTCGGCCTCTTACTCGCCCGGTCCCTTCACTTTTCCTGAATGGCCTCGTGAGCGGCCCCGAGCCGCTAAGTGGCTAGCCATAGTGCCGAACTCACGTATTTAACCTAACACTTTAGATTCGTTGCCCCATTTGTTTGGCGCCGTGTCCTTACGGGCGCGGATTGTGCGGCGAAGCGCTGAGCGACTACTAACTTTGCCGATTGTGCCCAATAGCGATCGTTTTGAGGACGCTGGTGATTGCAGGCTTGCCGCGCCCTGCTGAGTTGCCAGAGGGGTGCGAATGGTGACAGGATGGAATCCGAGCGGGCTTAGCTCAGTTGGTAGAGCAGATGCTTCCCAAGCATCAGGTCGCGCGTTCGAGCCGCGTAGCCCGCTCCACCTAATCCCCTGACAAAAATGAGTGAATTATGCTGCGTTGGCATTACTCCGCTGAAAGTGGTAGACATCTACCAGGGATTATGACGAATCAGCCATCTCTTTCTCGTGAAGCGGTTAAATTCATTAGTTAATTTGCCGGGTTAGATGAAATTGAGAGCCAGCTTGCCAAGCTGGACGTCGCCGGTTCGACCCCGGTCGCCCGCTCCACAATTTCCCCTGTAAATCCAAACCCTTAGCTGCCGATGGTGAAAATCGAGGCGATGGTGTTAACTTGCCAGCGCCCATCGAACGGCCATATCTGGTGGAAGTCGGCTCCTGTCCCGAGCGGAAAAGATCCGCTGCAAGAGTACGGGGATTCTGCATTTAACCAAAAGGACCCCGTCATATCGCTGAACGTTCACGCGAAATTATCGTAAATTGTCATTGAAACCGTTTGACTTTGATCGTGGAGCTTAGGATAACAAAGGTGCGCAAGAGACCAGAGGAGGAATTCATGGAAACTTGTGCGTCGCCTTCGCTTGTCTTAGCAGCAAGCCCGGCTTCGACTTTGGCTTTAGGGAACAACAGCAATTTGGAGGAAATGTTATGAAACGGAATTTCGTAATCGTTGTGGCGCTCGTCGCCGTCGGATTGGCCCTGTCGAGCCGCCCGGCTCGCGCACAGGCGATAGTCGTCCCGCATCAAGGCTGCTTTGTTTACGACGCAACTTGCACGTCGCTTTTTTTGATACCAGACGTCGGCGCCCAGTACGTCACTAGCCCAAGTGGCCACAGTAAGACTAGCTGCGAAGGGCCTCTGCCCTCCCCCGGCGCAGAGTTTCCTACGAATGGTGCAGTACATTGCAATAATTTCCTATGCTACACCCCGGGCGGAAGTACCACAGATTCACATGAAACCATTTCACCGAGCGGTCAAGTCAATCTCCAGTGTGTCGTCCATTAGGCATGAGTGCGTTTGAAGGGACGCACTAAGCGTTCCGAGCAAGGGACTTAAGTCCGCCCCCCTTTTGCTTTCTCACAAGGCGCCCCCAGGTGCGCGGATCATCTCGAATCTGTGCACTGCCGCAACAACCGGGCATGGCCGTGTCGCCTCCGGCGCAGCGACCTTCCAAGCTGGACGTCGCCGGTTCGACCCCGGTCGCCCGCTCCACCAATTATCTCGTTAAATTCCAAGTGCATAGGCTGCACTTCGCAAGCCCGCCACTGTCCACTCAACCGGGGCAACTCCGGCTATGGCAGATCGATTTTGAAAAGATGTGTGACGTAATCCGTCACAGGACGAGCGCAATGGAGAGAGACGAGCGCAATGGAGAGATGTGTCAGGTATGCACGTCGGATCGCGGACGCATCGTGGCGTTGCAGACGATTCCGATGATCAACATGACCACGCCGGCGATGCCAAAAGCCTGCCACCAGGGAAACCATTGATGGAGCAGGAAGATCGCGGCGCAGAGGATGCATAGGACCCCAGCGATGATCACGCCGCCGATGGTCAGGAGCGTGACGGCGTTGGAGATTTGCAGATCCAGCGCAGCGCCCAACCTGGTTTGAAAGATTTGACCTTCGGATTGAAGGATGCGCGAAATGTCGTCCACCGCCCTTTCAATCAAGCTCGGCCAATCGGAGTGGGCGGTGGGACTCCGGTCAATTTCAATCGCTGGAGGCTGTTTCTCGGCCATCGCCCACACTCGTTTCGTGTGATGAACGGATCGAGAGCGCGAAGCCTGCGACCGCGGCGATCAGAATAGCGCCGGTTCCACGACTCTCGATGGTGGAGCCGATCAGGAAGCCGAGGACGCCTGCCGCCACAGCGGCGCCAACGGGGTGCCTTTCGACAACATGCTCCGGACGAAGGTCATCGCCGGCGCGTTCGACTTTCGCGTTGACCTTGCTGAGCGTATCGCGCAGGTTTTGGCGCGCCTCGTCCAAATCATTCTGGCTCTTGGAAATCTGTTCTTCGGTTGTCATGTCCACCATCGCTGGGTTTCGCTCTTTCGTCTCCGCCGCCGCGGTACCGTCCGGAGTCGTACTCACCGGTAATCATGCCGACGAACACACTGGTCGCGACGGCGCGCAACGCGATGCGGGAGACCATCGTGAGCATCGCCAGACCGAGGCGCCGGTTGACTCCTCCACCGAGGACGAATCCCGCGACGCCGGCAATCGCCACCGCGGTGAGCGGCTCATCCCTTACGTACTCAATCACATCGCGGCGCCGCCTCGGGCTAGCGGCTGAAGCTTCCAAGGAACAATACCGGGTCAGGATACACGCCTGACGATCTGCGCCGCGACGTAACCGATCGCGAATGCGGCGGCGATTGCGATCCACGGTTCACGGCGAACGAAATCGCGCAGGTCGATATCGAGGCCCTTTTCCTGAGCAAAGCGCTGTGCGGCCTTATAGCTGTCCTTGACCACATGGCTGGCCGCGTCCGCAGCCTGACGGCCCTGATCCATCGCCTGGCGCACGGTTGAATTTGCAACGTCTTCAATTGCCATCATTGTCACCTGATTGTCAGTGAGTAAGACTGACTGACTCTATCGTTATTGCCGGCGGACAGCGTTATGAAGCCGCGCGTGCACTTCGGTTGATGCGACACGAGGCCGCGGGGTTGTGACTCCACGGATCGTCTCGATCCCACTCAACGTTAGCTCTAATACGCATCGGCCGCCACACCGATTCGGTTATATCGAGAACCAAGTAAATCGAAAGTAACGAGAATTCCAATCGGCCGTTCGAGCGGATCGAGGCCTTGGGCACGGCTGCCCATCGGGAATGCGAACATCAACGAGGATTAAACAGCGTTCCATAACTAACTGCACGCCGGGTACGCGAATTTGCCGATGCGCTGAATGCGAGCTTGTTACGTACGATTGTGCTCGCGAGTTAGACCGCGTGATCTTTGTAAGTTATCCAAATGACACACTTTTTGTACTATCCGTTACATTTGATTTCATTAATCAACGCGCGGGGAGTAGAGTCGGTGCATCCTCTGTAAGGTGCCATTTTGAATGAAACCAAGACTCCTCGTGATACCGACCTTAACAAGCTGAGCCGCCTGAAAGCACTGTCGTGGCTTTCGACTTCAGAGTTGACACTGCTGGTCGGCGCACTCGCCCCTGCCAACTTCGGCCGAAATGAGATAATCCTCGGCGAAGCCGCGCTCGCCTCCGACGCTCATATACTATTGAGCGGGATCGCACGAATCACCTGCACGAATCGGCGTCGCGAGCGCGTGACCGTCGCCTTGATCGCCCCCGGACCAATACCTGAGTTCCCGCCCCGGGAAACCAGCGGATTCTATTTTCAGTGCGTGGCTTACAATGATTGCAGAGTCGGCAGTCTCAGCCGCACGGTCTTTGACCAAATTACCGCGAATGCGCCCGAGCCCGCCTCGCGCAAGATGCATGAGAATGATTTAAGACAGTGGTATCGCCTGATGCTGCGCGGCTCGAGCTACCTGAGCCCGGGTCTTCGCGACCGGGTAGCGCTCGCGCTGCTGGAATTATGTTCAGACTTCGGAGTTGAGGAATCGCGCGGCACGCTCTTGCGTGAGCCTTTCAGCCATCAGGACATCGCGGAGCTGGTCGGCGCGTCGCGGCCGCGAGTGACCGAGCACCTGGCCCAGCTGGAGCACGATCGCTTCGTCCATCGCCAGGGACGCCAGTTTATCGTGCGGGTCGGCAAGCTCGCGGAGGCGATCGCGACGCGCCCCGTCTGAGGGGGCCGCGCGAATGGCCGCAAGAGGCCCGGCTCTTTCCCAAAGGAAAGAGGAGCAGAAACAGCTCCAGAGCACCGACGGTGGATTTACAAGATGCGTCGAGCGACCGCGCCACTACCCTTATCGTCCAACTGCACAGCTTATGGCGTTGGCGTTTCGGTTGGACACGAGGTCAATTGCAGCAGATCGCATCCGACCTTTTGCACCGTGAAGCAGGCCGCGAGCGTAATCGCCATGCCAAAGGTAAGTACGATCAGGAGGAGCTTTAGTCCTTGTCGCAGGCGCTGACTATCTGAATGATAACCGGTTTCCAGGTCGTTCCTCCCGACTGAGATTCAGAATGAGAATCGCCGGCGCGATGGCCGACGGACGCTTCACTTGAGACTCGGAATATGCATGCCATTGATCGGACCAATCAGACCGAAAGTCTGTAATATCCAGATCAATACTACGATGAAGACCACGATATTGAGCAGGCTTTTGATCGCACCCGCCATCGGGATATAGGTGTTGATGAGCCACATGATCAGGCCCACAACCACCAGAACGACGATGATGCCAACAAGGGTCATCGGTAAGCCTCCATTTTCGCCTCAGATCGCAACCGGCGCGAATTGTCAGCGCCGCTGGTAAAGCCCGGCACCCAGCAGAAGGACGCCCAGGATGAGTGCGGCAGCGCTCAGAGCCTCCGGCACCACGTGGGTGGAATGTTCGGTGCTCTGGATTTTAAGGTCGCCCAGGTTCACCACGTCCTTGGTTTGCGAGGTCGTGAAGACCGGGGCCGCGAGTCCGAGAATCCCCAACAGCGTGAGGAGAGCGCCCAGCCATACAATCGGTTTCATCGGAATCGCTCCCTGGTGCGCGGGGCCTGCCGCGGAAATTCGAGACGGTCGTGCACGCGGGCTTGTACCGCGCGTGACACCATCAATACAATTCTAACTCGAATGATATCAAGTACAAGTAGCAGAGCAGCGCCGGATCTTTTGGTTATCTGGATAACCAAGATGGCCAAAGAGCGATCGCGGATGATCGCTTAGTGCGAACAGTTGACGGCGGATGCGCGCCGGCGTAGCTGAACTAAGAACCGGAGGCGCGTTCTCGAATGTTTGACCAATCGTTCGTCATTTGGTTCTATGCAGAACACAACGACGGCATCGTTAGTGACAATCTGTTTCCCTCTGACCGAACCCGCAACGGATAATAACCCTCGAAGCGAAATCAAATTTGAATATCCCAAATGCAACGCCGCGAGGCGCTCCTGAAGCCAGCGAGTTCGGCCGACGACCATCGGTAAAACGAACCGCGGCCGGTCGTGTCGGCGAGCGTACAACCCTGGTCGATCTGCTTCGCCGACGCGCGCTCCAGCAGCCGGAGTTGCCGATGTACACCTACTTGAGCGACGGCGAAACCGCAGGAGCGAGTTTGACCCTGGCGGTGCTGGAGCGGCAGGCCCGGGTGATCGGCGCATTACTGCAAAGCTGCGCGGCGAACGGAGAGCGCGCGCTGTTGCTTTATCCGGCGGGGCTCGATTTTATCCCGGCCTTCTTTGGATGCCTGTATGCGGGGGTGATTGCGGTTCCGCTGCCCCCGCCGAATATGGTCCTGCCACAGCGCACGCTGCCGCGGCTGCGCACGATCGTAAACGATGCTCAACCGATGCTGGCGCTTACTACCTCGGCCATCCTTTCGAAGCTGGAGGGATTGTTCGCGCAAGCCCCGGAACTAGAGCGTATGCGCTGGCTGGCGACCGACAAGGTAGTCGGCGGCGGTGCGGGGGCGGAATGGCGGGACCCTGGGGCGACGGCTGCGACGCTGGCATTGCTGCAATATACTTCGGGCTCCACCGCGGCGCCGCGCGGCGTGATGGTCACCCACGGAAACCTGATCGCGAACTCGGCCAATATTCATCAGGCGTTCGAGATTACAGCGGAGTCGGTTTCGGTAACGTGGCTGCCGGTGTTCCATGACATGGGCCTGAACAATGGACTTATCCAGCCGCTCTACGGAGGCCGCAAGTGCGTGCTGATGCCGCCGCAGTCCTTTCTCCAGCGGCCGCTGCGATGGCTGCAAGCGGTTTCGGATTACCGGGCCACGATCAGCGGAGGGCCGAATTTCGCCTACGAAATGTGCGTAAGCAGGATTAACGAGGAACAGCGCGCCACGCTCGATCTCAGCAATTGGAAATTGGCGTATAGCGGCGCCGAGCCGGTCCGCGCGGACACTCTGAAACGGTTTGCGGCGACCTTCGCCGCGTGTGGCTTCCGATCGAACTCCTTCTATCCCTGTTACGGATTGGCCGAGGCCACGCTGATGGTTTCCGGCGGACTGGTAAAAGACGAGCCGATTCTGTGTACGGCGCGGATGGCGGCGCTCGAGCACAACCGCGTCGAGGAGAGCTCCGCCGCGGAGGCGGACGTCCGCACCCTGGTCGGATGTGGGCAGGCGATGGCGGACAGCCGGATCGCTATCGTCGATCCGCAATCATTGATCGCGTGCGGACCTGATGAGGTGGGCGAAATATGGGTGTCCAACGCGAGCGTGACGCTCGGTTACTGGAACCGGCCCGCGGAGACCGCCCTCACCTTTCACGCGTACCTCGCAGAGACCGGGGCGGGGCCGTTTCTGCGCACGGGGGATTTGGGATTTTTAAGGGGCGGCGAACTATTCGTCACCGGTCGGTTGAAGGATCTGATCATAATCGGCGGCCGTAATCTGTACCCCCACGACCTCGAATTAACCGTCGAAAAGAGTCATACTGCGGTGCGGCCGGGAGGCAGCGTGGCGTTCTCGGTGGATGTCGCCGACGAGGAGCGGCTGATCGTCGCGGCTGAAATCGATCGGCGCTACCAACCGGAGCGAGATCATATCAGCGGCGAATCGCACAATGATTCCCGCAGGAACCATCCGAACGGGTGGGCGCCGGCGGACCTCGACGAGGTGGTGCGGGCGATTCGGCGCGCGGTGGCGGAAGAACATGACGTGCGGGTGCATGCGGTCGTGCTCTTGCGGGCAGGCGGCATTCCCAAGACTCCCAGCGGCAAGGTTCAGCGCCGGGTTTGCGAGGCCAGATTCCGCGACGGGACGCTGGCACAAGGCGCGGACAGCGATTGATGGCCGGAAGGCAAAATAACGGCAACGGGGTGCATCACACGGAGCGCAACGGACACTTCGAAAAGGAGCATCCCGATCCCGGCGCGGAAGCGATCCAGGCGTGGCTGGTAGCCAAGCTCTCCGCGCAGCTTGGAATTGAGACGGACGAGATTGACGTCGCGGAACCCTTCGCGAGCTACGGCCTGGGATCGACGGAGTTGGTCGGCCTTTCCGGTGAACTCGCCGAGTGGCTGGGGCGCCAACTTCCAGCCGAGTTGGCGTACGAGTGCCCAACGATTGAGCTTCTCGCGCGCCGTTTGGCGCAATCCCCGGACGTCGGGCAGTCAGCCGTCACTCCCGCGCGGGACCGTGAAATAGGCGCCGAGGCGATCGCGATCGTCGGGATCGGCTGCCGCTTCCCCGGGGCCGGCGACGCGGAGGCGTTCTGGCAGTTGCTGCGCGGCGGCGTCGATGCGATCCGGGAAGTTCCGCCGGAACGCTTCAATGTCGGCGATTATTTCGATGCCGACCCGGCGGCGCCGGGCAAGATGAATACCCGCTGGGGCGGTTTCATTGAGCAGGTCGATCGGTTCGATGCGCACTTCTTCGGGATCTCGCCGCGGGAAGCCGTGCGCATGGATCCGCAACAACGCCTGTTGCTCGAGGTGGCGTCGCAAGCCTTGGAAGATGCCGGACAGATGCGGGAGCGCCTGGCGGGCAGCTCCACCGGCGTGTTCATCGGCATCTCGAACAACGATTACGGCCGTATCCAGCTAAACGATTTCAGTCGCATCGACGCGTACGCAGGGACCGGCAACGCCTTGAGTATCGCCGCCAACCGCATCTCCTACGTGTTCGATTTTCGCGGGCCGAGCATGGCGCTCGACACGGCGTGTTCGTCGTCGCTGGTGGCGGTGCACGAGGCCTGCGCCAGCCTGCGCCGCGGAGAGTCCACGCTGGCATTGGCCGGGGGCGTGAATCTGATCCTGTCGCCGGCGATCACGATCAATTTCAGCAAAGCCGGTGCAATGGCGCCGGACGGACGCTGCAAGACTTTCGATGCGCGCGCCAACGGCTATGTTCGCGGCGAGGGTGCCGGGATCGTCGTCCTTAAACCACTGACGAAGGCGGTCGCCGACGGCGATCCGATTTATGCGGTCATCCGCGGCAGCGCAGTCAATCAGGACGGACGCAGCAACGGACTGATGGCGCCGAATCCGCGCGCGCAGGAAGCGGTCCTGCGAGAAGCGTATCGGCGAGCCGGGGTCGCGCCCGCCGAGGTTCAATACGTCGAGGCCCACGGCACCGGCACGTTGTTGGGCGATCCGATCGAAGCGAGCGCGCTCGGTGCGGTGCTTGGCGTCAACCGTGCGCCGGGGCAACCGTGCGCGCTGGGTTCGGTCAAAACCAACATCGGCCATCTTGAAGCGGCGGCCGGTATCGCGGGATTGATCAAGACGGCACTGGCGCTGAAGCATCATGAAATCCCGCCCAGCCTGAATTTCGAGGAACCCAACCCGCACATCCCGTTCGACGATCTCCCTCTGCGCGTGCAGACGACTCTGGCGCGATGGCCCGCGGCGGAGGCGCCGGCGTTGGCGGGCGTGAGCTCATTCGGATTTGGCGGAACCAACGCCCACGTGGTTTTGCAGGAAGCTCCGCAGTCGAACCCGGTATCGCGAATTGCGGAATGCGCCACGGAGCAGCCGCACGCGGAAATTGGCAATACCAGGTCCACATACCTGCTACCGCTTTCGGCGCGCGCACCCGAGGCTCTCAGAGATCTCGCGCGAGCTTACCGCGACCTTCTGACACGCCCGGAATCCGCAGCACCCGTACACGATATCTGTTACAGCGCGAGCCTGCGCCGCAGTCATCACGAATACCGGCTGGCGGTGACCGGCAATTCGGCGGACCAACTGAGCGAAAGCCTCGAAGCTTATTTGCGCGAAGAAGCTCGTCCGGGATTGTTTCACGGCCATAAGCATTCCGACCGCCGTAGCAAACTGGTCTTCGTATTTCCCGGACAGGGTTCCCAATGGTTTGGCATGGGGCGACAACTGCTGGATCAGGACGCGGTCTTTCGCGACGCCATTCAACGCTGTGACCGCGCGATGCGGCCGTACGGAGCCTGGTCCCTGCTCGCGGAACTCAGGGCGACCGATACGGCCCGCTCGCGCTTGAACGAAATCGACGTACTGCAGCCAGCGCTCTTCGCGATTCAGGTGGCGCTCGCGGCCGTGTGGCGGTCGTGGGGTATCGAGCCGGACGCGGTCGTCGGCCACAGCATGGGTGAGGTCGCGGCGGCTCACGTCGCCGGCGCGCTCAGCCTCGACGAGGCGGCACGGATCATTTGTCGTCGCAGCGGCCTGGTCAAACGCACGATCGGGCGAGGCGCGATCGCGGCCGTGGAATTATCGTTGGAGGACGCGCGTCGCGCGCTGATCGGTTACGAGGATCGCGTGTCGATCGCCGCGAGCAACAGCCACTTCTCCACGATTCTGTCCGGGGATCCGGCGGCGCTGGAAGCAATCCTCGATCGACTGCGAGGTCAAGACATCTTCTGCCGCACGGTGAAGGTGGATTTTGCCGCTCACAGCCCGCAGATGGATCCTCTGCGCGTGGAATTGATGAAGGCTTTGACCGGGCTCGACCCGCAACCCGCATCGGTACCCATTTATTCCACTGTTACGGGAATGTCGGCTGCGAGCGGTATCGACGACGGGCAACCTCTCTTCGACGCGTCCTATTGGGCAAGGAATCTGCGGGAGCCCGTGCTCTTTTCAACCGCGGTTCAGCGTCTGCTCGAAGATGGACATGACATTTTCCTCGAAATCAGTCCGCATCCGATTCTTCTAAGTAGTATTCAGCAGGCGCTCAACCACAGCGACCATCAAGGCGTCGTGCTTCCCTCCTTGCGGCGTGAGGAAGCGGAACACGCAGTGATGCTCGGAACGCTGGGCGCGCTTTACACCGTCGGTCACGAAGTTGATTGGCGCCGCATCTATCCGGCCGCGGGCCGGTACGTTCGACTTCCATTCTACCCGTGGCAGCGCGAGCGTTGTTGGCTCGAGGCCACGGAAGCGGTCAGCGGTTCTCAAGCGAGTCCCCTCGCGCAGCCTGGGACGGGGGCACATCACCTGCCGGGCCGGCATTTCACCTCGGCGCACCCTGCGCATACCCACTTCTGGGAATTCATTTTGGACAAGGAGGCGGTGCCCCATCTGGATGACCACCGCATCGCGGGGGTCGCCGTGCTGCCGGCCTCGTTTTATGTGGAGAAGGCCCGCGCTGCCGCGGGTGAACTCTTCGGCTCGCAGTCCTTGTCGATGAACGAGCTAGTATTTCACAAGGCGCTGTTTTTGCCGGACGGCGCGACTCAGACGATTCAGGTGATCCTCTCTCGGAGCGCCGACGGGGCAGCGTCGTTCCACATCTATAGTTGTCGTGGAGACGTTGCACGAACCGCTGGTGACGGAGCGCATTCCGGCGATTCATGGACACTGCACGCCAGCGGAAATGTGTGTCCCGGGCAGGACGGCGACATCGCCCTGGTCTCGGATCAGGCGGCGCTCGAGGAAATACGGGCGAGTTGCTCCGAGAATAGCTCCGGCCAGGATTATTATCTGAGACTCCGCGAACACGGTGTCGACTATGGTCCCTACTTTCAGACTATTACTCAGTTGTGGCGGCACGGCACCGATGTACTAGGTGAATTGCGGGCGTCCGACGGGCCGGACGCTCTACCTGATAGCTCTTCGCTCCACCCGGCGCTGCTCGATGCGTGCATACAGGTAGTTGGCGCCGCGATACCTGAACTGGCTGCCTCGAATGGCGACCAAGCCATCTATATGCCGACCCGTATCGACCGGATCCGGATCGACGATCGTTCGGGTCCACCTCGATGGAGTCATGCGCATCTCCAAGAGCTTGACGCCAACAGCGTGAAAGGCGACGTGCGGCTGCTCGATGAAACCGGGCGCGTCGCGGTCGAAATTTCAGGAATACGCTTCGAGAGCCTCGGCGACGCACAGCGCCCGGTTGCGGAAAATCTGGACGACTGGTTGTACGAATTCCAGTGGCAGCTCAAGGAACGCAAGCATACAGAGTCGGACTCGGAGCGGTCCGCGTCAGCCGGTCCATGCGATTGGCTGATTTTCGCCGACCGCAGCGGCGTCGGAGAATCGCTCGCGGCTCTGATCGACGCGCAGGGAGGCCGCGGCATCCTTGTCGCTCGCGGCCAATCGTATGAGCGCACGGATGGCGAGCATTTTCGCATCCATCCGGAACGATCGGAGGACCTCCAACGGCTGCTCGACGCGGTGTCGGTGCCCGATCGGCCAATCGCGATCGTCCATCTCTGGAGTCTTGATGCCGGCGTGCCGGAGGAAGCCACGGTTGCTTCGCTCGAATCCGCGCAGGTGCCGGGCTGCAGCAGCGTTTTGCGCTTGGTCCAGGAACTCGCGCGGGTCGAACGAAATCACTTCCCGCGGTTGTGGTTGATTACACGCGGAGCGCAGCCGGCAGGCGAAGTGACGTCACCGCTCGACGTCGCCCAGGCGCCGCTTTGGGGCTTGGGTCGTGTGATCGCGCAAGAGCATCCGATGTTCTGGGGCGGGCTGATTGACCTCGAACCTGGAAAGTTTCCGCTCGAGGACGCGGCTCATCAATTATGGCATGAGATCTCCGATACCGACGGTGAGGATCAGCTGGCCTTTCGACAGGGGCGGCGATTCGCGGGCCGTCTCGTGCGCAAAGGTCGATCGGACACGCCGGAGGCGCCCCTGCAATGGCGCACTGACGGCAGCTACCTGATCACCGGTGGACTGGGAGATCTCGGCCTTGCGGTCGCCCGTTGGATGGTCGAGCAAGGGGCGCGGCGGTTGATCCTTTTGGGACGCACGCCACTCCCATCCCGCGCGCACTGGAATTCGGTAGAGGCAGGCAGCCGCCCGGCGCAACAAATCGCGGCGATTCGCGCGATGGAGGCCTTGGGAGCGTCGGTACATCTGGCCCCGGTCGATGTGGCGGATGAACCACAGTTGCGTGCCTTCCTGGATGATTTTAGTGCCGAGGGCTGGCCGCCGATCCGGGGTGTAGTGCACGCGGCCGGAGTGTTGCAGGACGGGCTGCTGGTGCAACTCGACGCCGCTGCATTGAATGCGGTTCTGCGGCCCAAGATGATCGGCGGCTGGCTGCTGCATCGAATGCTCGCGGACGCACCCCTCGATTTCTTTGTACTTTTCTCTTCCGCCGGCGCCCTCTTGGGTCAGCCCGGCCAAGGCAACTACGCCGCCGCCAATGCCTTTCTGGATGCGCTCGCTCATTACCGAAAGGCCCAGGGCCGACCGGCCCTGAGTATCAATTGGGGTGCGTGGAGCGGATTGGGCTTCGCGGATACGGCCGGAGGAAAACGGCTCGCTGCGCGCCTTGCGCTGCTGGGAATCGAGACTATCGAACCCGCACGAGCGTTCGAGGTATTGGAACGGCTGCTGCGACAGCGCTCGGCTCAGGTCGCGGCCGTCCCGGTTGACTGGACGCGATATCGAGAGTTTTATCCGGCGGGCACTACCTCCCCGCTGCTCTCGGAGCTTGCCCATGATCAACCCGGCAACTCAGCGCACACCAGTCATCCGGGTGCGGACGAGGTGCGCACTACGCTCTTAGCCGCGGAACCGGCGGAGCGCCTCGCATTGCTGCAATCCCATCTGCGCGAGCTGGTGGCTCGAGTGCTTGGGCTGCCCGCATCGAAGCTGGACGTACAGCAACCGCTCAGCAATCTGGGGCTGGACTCCCTGATGGCGGTCGAGTTGAAAAACCGGATTGCGGTTGACCTGGGGGTGAATGTGCCGATGGTGACATTTCTCTCGGGGCCCAGCGTTGAACAGGCCGCGGCACAACTGCTCCATCTGCTTACATCCGAGACCTCTGCTTCATCGGTGCGTCCAGCCGCTGCCGCGCTTACGCAGGTTAACGGCGACCGGAAGAGTGGCCGCATCGATGGATACCGTCTGGAAAATCTCGACGAGTATTCGGACGCAGAAGTTAACTCACTGCTCACGGACCTCTTGGCCGAAGAGGAAGTTAGTGAATGAGCAGCCCTTCCCAGCGAATCGCCGGCCTCTCGTCCGGCGAAAAGCGCGCCCTGCTCGCGCGCTTGCTTCGCGAGAAGGCGGGCGGCGCCAAGTCGTTATATCCACTCTCGTATAATCAGCAGGGCATCTGGTTTCTCTATCAACTCGCGCCGGAGAGCGCAGTTTACAACGTCAATTTCGCTGCGCGCATCCGGTCAGACGTAAACGTTCCGGCCTTGCGGCGCGCATTGCAGGCATTAGTCGATCGCCATCCTTCGCTACGCACCACTTTTCCCGGTCGCCTCGGCAAACCCGTTCAGCAGGTTCACCAACATCTGCAGGTTCACTTCGACCAGGTTGACGGCTCGAGCTGGAGCGAGGCCGAACTGAAAAATTGGCTGCTCGCCGAGGCCTATCGCCCGTTCGATTTGGAACGAGGGCCGTTACTGCGCGTGAGCCTGATCATGCGATCGGCAAATGAGCATATTCTGCTGATGGTCGTGCATCACATCGTCATCGATTTCTGGTCGCTGGCGGTGCTCCTGAATGAACTCGGCGTGCTCTATCCCGCGCAGTGCGCGGGCATGCAGGCGTCTCTGCCTGCGCTCGACTTGCAATACACTGACTATGTCCGCTGGCAGGCCGAATTGCTCGCGGGCGCGGAAGGAGAGCGCCTGTGGACCTACTGGCAAAGGCAACTGGCCGGTCAATTACCGGTGCTGGATCTACCGACCGATCGGGCGCGCCCACCGACGCAAACCTATCGGGGCGCCTCGCACGACTTCACTCTCAACGATGAACTGAGCGGTCGGCTCAAGTCGTTCGCGAAGGACCACGGCACAACCCTGTATATGGTCCTGCTGTCCGTGTTCCAGATTTTGCTTTCGTATCACACCGGTCAGGAAGATCTTCAAGTGGGTTCTCCGATGGTCGGGCGCAGTCGCGCCGAATTCGAGGGAATCGTGGGACTCTTCACTAATCCAGTCGTCCTGCGGGCGAATCTTTCGGGAAATCCGACCTTTGTGGCGTTTCTCGGCCAGGTACGCCAAACGGTGCTGGGGGCGCTCGAGCATCAGGATTACCCCACCGTCCTTCTGGTCGAACGACTGCGGCCCTCGCGCGACCTCAGCCGGCCTCCGTTATGCCAGGTGATGTTCGTACTGGACAAACCGCATCGGTTCGCAGAACCCGGATCGCCAACCTTCGTGGCGGGTGAAACCGGGCTGCGGATGAATCCCGGCGGGTTGCTGCTGGAGTCCTTTGCGCTGGAACGTCGGGCCGCCGCGCTCGACCTGGTGTTGTTGATCATTGAGACGCCGGGATCGCTCACGGCTTCAATGCGCTACAACACGGATCTGTTTGATCCGGCCACCGTTGCCCGAATGTCAGCGCACTTCGAGGCACTATTGCGGCATGTAATTGGACAGCCCGCGGCCAGTTTGAATGTACTAAAAGAACTGCTCGCCGCCGCGGACCGCCAGGAACAGACACGGATTCGAACAGAGTACCGGGAACTGAATAATCAGAAACTACGGCAGGTCAAGCGGAAAGCTCCAAGCGCATCGCACCTGGCGAATGGGGATGGGCAGGGGATACCGAAGTACACGAATGCAAACGGACGTTATTGAAGGGTTTCGGCTTTCACCTCAGCAAAAGCATTTGTGGTCGTTGCAGCAAAGTGGCCGCAGCCTGCCCTATAATGCTCAATGCGCAATCCTGATCGAAGGAAACCTCGATCTCGCGGTGCTCGAGACTGCCCTGCAGAAACTCATCGATCGCCACGAGATCCTCCGCACCTCCTTTCATTGCGGACCCGGCATGGCCGTTCCGCTTCAGACTGTCGGCGCGACCGTCATGCCATCGATCGCTGACTACAATCTGAGCGGCTCCGATCCTGCCCAGCAGGAAAGCGCAGTCGAGACGCTTTATCGCGAGGCCGGCGAGCTGGCTTTTGACTTCGATAAGGGTCCGCTTTTCCGACTGTCGCTGATTACTCTGTCGCGCGACCGGCACATTTTGCTGGTCACTCTGTCCGCGCTGTGCGCCGACGCGGCCTCGCTGAATAACCTGGTTTGGGAACTCAGCCGCTGCTATTCAGCTTGTCTGACTTCCACCGAACTATCCGATGACCCGCTGCAATACGCCGATGCCGCCGAGTGGCAGAATGACTTGCTCGAATCCGAGGATACGGAAAGCGCAAGAAAATACTGGCGCGCTCGAAACTTCTCCACCGCCGCAGGCCCGCACCTGCCCTTCGAACAGCGGCCCTGCGACAATTCAAGCTTTCACCCGCATTTCATAACCTCACCCCTTAGCGCTGATTTGACCGCAGCCATCCGCGCAGTCGCTCGAAAGTACGATACTCCGCCCTCGATTTTTTTCCTGGCTTGCTGGCAGACGCTCCTCTGGCGCCTCACCGGCCAGGCCGACTTCGCGATCGGCATGGCCTGTGACGGTCGTACATATGAAGGGTTGCAGGAAGCCGTGGGTCTGTTTGGAAAGACCCTGCCGCTGCTCTGCCACCTCGAAGGGCGCCTGCGCTTCGACGCACTGCTAAAGCACATAGACGAAGCGGTGCACGAGGCAATCGCGTGGCAGGAGTATTTTAGTTGGGCACAAATCGCAGAGGCGCAGCCCGATGCAGGGTCGCCCCCGCCCTTCCTGTCCGTGGGTTTTGAATTCACGCAAGAGCAGGTGAAATATTCTGCCGCCGGGGTGAGCTTCTCGATTCAAAAGCGCCACGCCTGTTCCGATCGGTTCGCGCTCAAGCTCTCCTGCGTTCAGAACGGAGAAGCTTTAGTCACCGAGTTCCATTACGATTCCAATTCATTTCGCGCGGAAGATATTGCCCGATTACATCGAGAGTTTCAGACCTTGCTCGAAAGCGTCACCAACAACGCGGTCGCCGGGATCGACGAGTTCGAGATCCTCGGTGCAACCGACCTGCGACAACTGGTCATCGAGTTCAACGACACCGCGACTGACTATCCGCGAAACAAGTGTGTCCAGCAACTATTCGAGGAACAGGTCGATCGTACCCCCGAAGGCGTTGCCGTCGTTTTCGAGGAACGCCATCTGACCTACGCTCAGCTCAACGCCCGTGCGAACCAGCTCGCGCATCATCTGCAAGCGCTCGGCGTCCGCGCGGACGTCCCGGTTGCACTATGCATGGAGCGATCCCTTGAGTTGGTCGTTGGAATCCTCGGCGTGCTCAAGGCGGGTGGCGCATACGTGCCGCTGGATCCCGAGTATCCAACGGAACGTCTGGCTTACATGCTGGAGGATGTTCACGCGCCGATTCTGCTGACGCAGAAGCAGCTCGCGGACCGAATGCCCCGCCATCAGCTCCGCGTTCTTTGCCTCGATGCCGACTGGGATTCAATCGCCCAAAATTGCGAAACGAACCCGCTACCCACGGCGACAGTCGCGAACCTCGCTTACGTGATTTACACTTCGGGCTCAACCGGACGGCCAAAGGGCGTCATGGTAGAGCACGGTGGACTAGGTAATGCCGTCAACTGGATAACTGAAACTCTCAACCTGACTATCAACGACCGCTGCCTTTTGAAGACTCCGATCACCTTCGATGCCGCCGGGCGTGAATTCTTCCCGACCCTGATCTCGGGCGGCGCGCTGGTAATCGCGGAGCCCGGCGGTCATCGCGATTGCCGTTATCTGGCAGAAAAAATTTGCAGCGAACGGATCTCGATTCTGCACTGCGTTCCATCGCTCCTGCGGCTCCTCCTTGAGGAACCTGCCTTCCGCGACGCTGATGCGTTACGTGCCATGATGTGCGGCGGTGAGGCCCTGGCACCCGAGATTGTTGCGCGGTTCCACCAACGTTGCTCGGCCAGGCTGTACAACGTCTATGGACCGACCGAGGCAATCATCGACGCAACGTATCGGTTATGCCAGGCACGCGATACTCATTCGACGGTTCCGATCGGACGCCCTATACCGAATGCTCGAGTATATATTTTAGATCGTCTGCTGCGCCCTCTCCCGATCGGCGTCGCCGGCAACCTGTACATCGGCGGCCCGGGTCTGGCTCGTGGCTATGTCGGCCGGCCTGATTTGACCGCTGAAAAGTTTATTCCAGACCCGTTAAGCGGCGAACCCGGAGCGCGCCTCTACCACACCGGCGACCTCGCCCGCTATCTGCCGGACGGCACCATCGAGTTTCTTGGCCGTCTCGATCATCAGGTAAAGATCCGCGGGTTCCGCATCGAACTTGGCGAAATCGAAGCGATTCTCGGCCGCCATCCGGCAGTGCGCGAGGCTGTCGTCCTGCCGCAGGAAGACGAACGTGGGGAGCAGCGGTTGGTCGCCTATGTCACCGCCGCGGGAGAGTCGCGCCCGTCATCCGACGATTTGCGCAGTTTCCTCAAGAACAACCTGCCCGATCACATGATACCTGCTGTCTTCGTGCTGCTGGACGCTCTGCCGTTGACTTCCAACGGGAAGCTGGACCGGCGCGCCCTGCCGACGCCTGACGGACGGCGCCCCGAATCGAACGAACCTTTCGTCGCCTGCCGCACGCCCACCGAAGAGTTGCTCGCCGAGATCTGGAGCCAGGTTCTTACGATCGAGCGAGTGGGTATCAATGACAATTTCTTTCAACTAGGTGGCCACTCACTGCTGGCCACAAAGGTAGTTTCGCGAATCCGCGATGCGTTTCAGGTCGAGATGCCGCTGCGCCGCCTGTTCGAAGCGCCCACCGTTGCCGGCCTCGCTGAAACCATTGACCAGGGCCGCGGCGCGGGACTCGAGGTGCCGCCGATGCTGTCCGTTCCGCGTGACGGAGATCTGCCGTTATCCTTCGCGCAGCAACGACTATGGTTTATCGATCGGCTCGATCCGGGCAGCTCGGTCTATAATTTTCCTGCCGCCGTCCGTCTCCACGGACCGCTCAACCTGCAGGCGCTGACCCAGAGTCTCAACGAAATCGTGAGGCGCCATGAAGCGCTGCGTACGACCTTTGCGATTGTGGACGGTCGGCCAGTTCAGGTTATCGCATCACGCCTGACCTTGACGCTGCCGCTAGTGGATTTGCGCGAGCTACCCGACATCGAGTGGGAGGCCGCGGTGCTGCGAATGGCAACTAGCGAGGCGCAACGGCCCTTCGATTTGGCCGCAGGGCCGCTCGTGCGGGCTACCGTGCTGCAGCTTCGGGAAAGCGAGCACGTCGGCCTCCTGACGATGCACCATATCGTCGCCGACGGTTGGTCAACCGGAATCCTGATCCGGGAACTCGCAGCGCTTTACGAAGCCTATTGTTCCGGACGGCCCTCGCCCCTGCCGGATCTGCCAATCCAATATGCAGATTTTGCTCACTGGCAGCGGCGCTGGATGGACGGCGAGATTCTGCAAAACCAACTTCGCTACTGGAAGCAGCAACTGGCTGGCGCGCCTCCGTTCCTGGAGTTGCCGACGGACCATCCGAGGCCCGCGGTACAGACTTTTCGCGGTGCGCAGCAAGCGTTGCTATTGCCAAAAGCCGTCGGCGACGGATTGAAGGCGCTGAGCCGCCGCGAAGGGGTTACCCTATTCATGACTCTGCTGGCGGCGTTTCAGATATTGTTGCACCGCTACACGAATCAGGACGACCTCGTCATCGGTACGCCGATCGCCAATCGTAATCGCTCGGAAATCGAGGGGCTGATCGGCTTCTTCGTAAACTCACTGGCCCTGCGCACCGACCTTTCAGGCAATCCGGGATTTCCCGAGCTTTTGCATCGGGTGCGGGAGGCGTGCCTTGGAGCCTATGCCCATCAGGACCTGCCCTTTGAGCGGCTGGTCGAGGAACTGCACCGGAAGCGGGATTTAAGTCGCAATCCGCTCTTCCAGGTCATGTTCGTCCTGCAGAATGCCTCGCCGCAAGCAGTCGATCTGCCGGGAATGAGCTTGAGTCCGGTTCAGATAGACACCGGCACTACTCACTTCGATCTCACTCTGCATATCGCGGACACCGACCAGGGCCTGGCCGGAACTATCGCTTACAATACGGATCTGTTTGAGCCTGAAACGATTGCCCGGATGCTCGGCCATTTCAGCGACATACTGGAGACCGTCGTTTCCGATCCTGAGCGGCGGCTTTCGGACTTGACGCCCTTAACCGAGGCCGAGCGCCGGCAAATACTCGAGAACTGGAACGATACCGCAACCGCTATTCCGAATGACCTGTCTATTCACCAACTCTTCGAGGCGCAGGTCGAGCGAACACCTGCGGCGATCGCAGTAGTTCTTGAAGATCGGCAGATGACTTATGCAGAACTGAACCGTCGTAGTAATCAACTGGCTAATCATCTGCGGACCCTGGGAGTGGGACCGGAGACCGCGGTCGGAATCTGCCTGAAACACTCGTTGGAGACGATTATCGGATTGCTGGCTGTGCTGAAGGCGGGCGGTGTGTACGTGCCGTTGGACCCGGCGTATCCGCAGGAAAGATTGGCCTTCATGCTGGAAGACGCTCACATTCCAGTTCTGTTGACGCAAGAACCGTTACTGGCGCGGCTGCCTCCGCACCATGCGACGGTGATCTGTCTGGATTCGGGCTGGGAGTCCATTGCCGGGGAGAGTCCGGAAAACCCTCCGTGCGTGACCATGCCTGAGAACCTGGCTTATCTAATCTATACTTCGGGTTCAACCGGCCGGCCGAAGGGGGTATCCGTCTCGCATCGTTCGACCGCGGAACACTGCCTTAATGTTCAAAGATTTTATGAGTTGACGTCTTGCGATAAGGTGCTCCAGTTTGCCTCACTGAGTTTCGATCTCTCATTGGAACAGATTCTTCCCACGCTGGTCGTCGGAGCCAGTCTGGTTCTCATGAACACCGACCTCTGGCAGACCAGCGAATTTCATAAAAAGATTTCGGATTTTGGACTGACTGTGCTCAATCTTTCAACCGGCTACTGGCAGGAACTCGCGCGAGAGTGGACAGACCTGCCGGAGTTGGTTCCAAATATCGAACCGAGACTTATCATCGTTGGCGGAGATACGATGTTGCCCGAGTTTCTCGACCTCTGGCAGCGTACGCCGATAAGTTCAACCCGCCTGATCAATGCTTATGGGCCCACGGAAACGACCATAACGGCTACTGCCTTTGAGGTCACTCCGGGGCTCCGCGAGCATTCAACTCGCCAGAGAATTCCTATTGGCCGTTCTCTCGCTAACCGCGAGACCTACATCCTGAACGAGTATGGTAACGCCGTTCCGGTGGGTATCCCGGGCGAACTGTATATTGGCGGTACCTGCCTCGCTCGCGGTTATCTCAAGCGTCCGGATTTAACTGCGGAGAAGTTCGTCCCGAACCCGTTCACCGATGAGCCCGGATCGCGAATGTATAAAACCGGGGACCTCGCCCGCTATCTTCCCGACGGCAATATCGAGTTCCTCGGTCGAATCGATCATCAGGTGAAGATTCGCGGCTTTCGTATCGAGCTGGGAGAAATCGAGGCGGTCCTGCGCCAACATCCGGCTGTGCGCGAGACAATCGTCCTGGCTCGAGACAACGCCGTTGGAGAGCAGCACCTGGTGGGCTACATAGTGCCTCAGCCGGAAACTTCACCGACGGCTGATGTACTGCGGGGTTTTCTGACGGAGTCGCTGCCCGAGTATATGATGCCGGCGATCTTTGTGATGCTCGACGCTTTACCGTTGATGCCCAACGGAAAGATCGACCGCGACGCACTTCCGGCACCCGAGCGAACACCATCCGCACCAGGAAGGGGATTCGTGGCGCCGCGAAATCCGCTCGAACGTGAGCTGGTCGATCTGTGGGAAGAAGTCTTGGGTATTCGCCCTATCGGCGTGACGGACAATTTTTTTGAGCTGGGAGGACACTCGCTGGCGGCCGTTCGATTGTTCGCATTGATAGAAAAGCGCCTCGGCAAGAAAGTTCCCTTAGCCACAGTGTTCCAAGGAGCAACGGTCGAACATCTTGCAAATATCCTCGACCGAAACTCCAAGGCGGCTCCGCGTTCATCGTTGGTAGCTATTCAACCGAGCGGCAACAGACGGCCTCTTTTCCTGATACATCCAGCCGGCGGCCATGTTTTCCCATACGTTCATCTGGCACACTATTTGGGCTCCGATCAGCCGTGTTACGGCCTGCAGGCTCGAGGGCTGGAAGAGGGACAGGAGCCGCACTCCCGCATCGAAGACATGGCGACTGACTACATCGATGCCATCCGTGCCGTTCAACCTGAGGGCCCCTACCTCCTCGGAGGATGGTCCATGGGAGGAGTGGTGGCCTTCGATATGGCCCAGCAGCTACACGCGCAAGGGCAGAGGGTCGCTTTGTTGGCCTTACTCGATGCGCGGATTCCCGCCGCCGATGAAGAAATCGCCGATGAGGACTTCGAGGCGCGCTTGTTGGTCGATTTCGTCCGTTATTTCGGCCTCTCGCTCGATCCCCGCGATGCACTGGCGCGACTGCCAAAGCACGAATTGCTGGAACGCGTGCTCGAGCATGCAAAAAGAGCCGGCCTGATGCCTTCGGATATTGAAGTTTCCCAAGCCCAGCCATTCATCGAACTCTGCAAAGCGGATTTCAAAGCTACTCAAAACTACATACTGCATCGCTACCCGGGTCGGATTACTCTCTTCAAGGCTGGACAGGAGCTCGGGGGAACCTCGTCTGACCCCACCTTGGGTTGGAACGAATGGGCTGCCCATGGGGTGGACGTCCATGTCGTCCCGGGCAACCACGCAACTATGGTTTACAAACCTCACGTCGAAGTCTTGGCGAACAGGCTACGGGCCTGCCTCGATCAGGCGCGCGTGACGGGGGACTGTTTCGCCAATAAAGTCAACTCATCGGTGAAACTGATGAAGGACGCAAAATGAACAGCGATGAAAAGGAAGACTTGGCGACTTACAAAGTCGTCGTGAATCATGAAGATCAATACTCTATTTGGCCTGCCGAAAAGGATAACCCTTCCGGCTGGACCGATGCCGGCAAGAGCGGCCCTAAGGCTGAATGCTTGGCTTACGTCAAAGAAATTTGGACCGATATGAGACCGCTCAGCCTCAGACGGGAAATGGAGCAACGGGAAAAGGAGCGCCTTTCGTCAAGGAATTAGCTTGTATGTTTTTTGCCCTTGCACCGGCAAATCTTCAATGAGCGAAGCAGCCGCCTCCGCCGCGCTCAATTCCTGGATATCATGGCGTAAGCCCAGGCCAGAGACCCGTCTTCGCCTGTTCTGCTTTCCGCACGCCGGAGCCGGCGCCCTGATTTATCGCTCCTGGCAGGACAGCTTGCCGGCGGATATCGAGGTCTGCCCGATTCAACTTCCGGGACGCGGAACGCGCCTGATGGAGCGTCCCTTCACTCAACTCACGCCCCTTGTTGAAGCACTCGCTCAAGCTCTGGCTCCCCTTCTGGACATACCCTTTGCGTTCTTCGGACACAGTCTCGGAGCATTAGTCAGTTTCGAACTTGCCCGCCGGATCCGTCGGCAATACGGTCGTCATCCCGTTCGCCTGTTGGTATCCGCGGCTCGTGCGCCTCAAATTCCGCAGCGGGAATCACCAATCCATGCGTTGCCGGAAAAAGAATTTCTAGCGGAACTGCGCCGGCTGAACGGTACGCCCAGCGAACTCCTGGACCACGACGAATTAATGGAGATCATGCTTCCGCTTTTGCGGGCGGATTTTGCAGTATACGAAACCTACTCCTATTCGAATGAGCCACCCCTCAATTGCCCGATCTCGGCGCTGGGTGGGTTGCAGGACCAAAGAGTGAACGACCGCGATCTTCAAGCCTGGCGCGCTCAGACAGATGGTGCCTTCTCATTGCGGATGCTTCCCGGCGGCCATTTCTTTTTAAGAGAGCCCCTGCTTCTTCGGGTGCTCACGAACGAACTGCAAACCAGTCGATGAGTACGGCCCGCATGAACTTGATAACCTCCACCTCACGAGTTCAACCGTGGATCTCTCCACCGGCGGTGATTTCATTAGGTCTCAATGAAGTTCACGTCTGGCGCGCCCCGCTTGACCAACCCTCATCGCACATAGACAGTTTTCGCCATACCCTCGCGGCCGATGAGCAATCGAAAGCCGATCGGTTTTACTTTCAAAACGACCGCGACCACTTTATCGCCGCTCACGGCGTACTCAGAGCTATCCTCGGCCGCTATTTGGATCGAGCACCGGAATGCCTATCATTTTGCTACGGTTCTCATGGAAAACCCGCCTTGGTCGGAGAATCTGGCGCCGAGGCGATCCATTTTAATATGTCTCACTCTCACGGAGTGGCCCTATATGCGGTTGCTCGGGGTCGCGCAGTTGGTATCGATCTCGAATTCGTCCGTCGCGAATTGGAAATAGAGCAAATCGCAGAGCGATTCTTTTCGCGCCGCGAGACCGCGATGCTCCGTGCGCTACCCGCCGACTTGCGGAGATGCGCGTTCTTTCTCTGTTGGACTCGCAAGGAAGCCTACATCAAGGCGAAAGGCGAAGGACTTTCAATGCCCCTGGATCGGTTCGACGTATCGTTGGTTCCCGGTGAACCAGCGGCACTGTTGAGCACCCGGCCCGATCCGGATGAAACCCGGCGCTGGTCTCTGCGGGAATTGACCCTTACCACCGGCCACGTGGCCGCTCTTGCGGTAGAAGGACGCGGCTGGTCTCTTTCCTGTTGGCGATGGCCGCGACCACTCCCATCCACTGCGTGATAGGGCTGACAGAAAGCGCACTTGCGGAGTTCGCCGCGCCTCATTGGCGCTTCAGACTCGATTACTGTTCGCGCTCCGCCTGCTGCGCGAACGACCTTTGCATATCGGGTCCATTGGCATATAATATTTTTACCTCGTCCGAGAGTTTTCACACATCCCCCCACTTTGTTCGGGGTCGCACGGTCTTCGCCGGTCCGCGATACGCTTCTTGGATGCTTGCTCGTTCGCAGGCCTCCGAAAAGCGTGAAATTGTTTCTCGACGGCAACCGATGTCTTTCTCCTGGGAATGTTCTCCAAAATGAAGATTTCTTCCTTCTGGCTTTGGATTCCGATTCCTCTGCTTGCTTCGTCGTTGGCGCTGGCAACCCTATGGCCTGTTGCAGGCCGCGCCGATACTTTGCCGCCACCGGGCACGGAGTCGAATGCGAGCAGCGTGACGGAGGCCTGGCTAGTGACGCGCGGTTTGATCGGTCACGCGATGATCGGCGAAACTTCCGGTATTGACACGATGACCCCGCCCTCCGGTACCGAGGTAAGCGAAACCCGCCAAACCGAGAACCGCACCGGCGAAGTCCTGACCCAGGTCAAAATGTGGAACGAAACGGTCGCCGACGACACCATCCATATCGAGGTCACGACTCTATCCGCGCATCAGTTCGAAGTCGCCTTCTGGCTGTTCCCCAATCATCGTCTCGGTTGCACCATGTATCAGTGGACGCTGTACGATCATGGTCGCGCGCTGCAAAGCACGTTCTGGCGTAACGATGCTACTATAATGCGGCTGGCAGGAGCCTCGGAGTTGCCGCACGACTTGTATCCGGACTCAGTTCCGTGGATGGCGTTTCTGCGCGTCCTCGATGCGCCTCAGGATGGCGCACAAGGCACCCTTCATCAGCAGATTACGCCATACAGCTATGTGGGTCAGAAGGTTTATGCCCGGGGCCCCGAGCAAATCAATGTCCCGGCCGGCAGTTTCTCCGCGATCAGGGTAACCGCACAAGTTGACATCGCGACCGTGATGCCCAACTGGCCCCGTTTCGTTCTGCACGTCATCGAGCCGGTGGTTCCGAAAAACACCATTTACTTCGATGCGGCCCCACCATATCGGCTGCTCAGGCAGGAAGGCGCCACTTTCGTCGGCGGCCCCGTAGTCACTACGGAACTCGTCCGATTTTACGTCGTGGGCGCACCGCCGGTCGTAGCGGCCGCTCCCGCATTCCGGATACCGGGCGCGCCGCCCGCCGCGCTCGGCGCTTCATCGACTCCCAAATGACTATCTTCAGCAGTCAGACCGCGCCTCTCTCTGTCCCGGCTGTACCCCTGCTCCCGCGCACCTCGTCGCTTGCTATCTGACCGTCTTGCACGCGAATCATGCGATGCGCCCGCTCCATCACCTGCGGGTCGTGAGTAGAAAAAATGAAAGTCGTACCGGTTTCGCGATTGAGATGTTCCATCACATCCAGGAGCGCGATGGCCGCAGCGGAGTCCAGATTCGCCGTGGGCTCATCCGCCAGTATCAGCGCAGGTTCCGTCACCATCGCACGAGCTACCGCAACCCGTTGTTGCTGCCCGCCGGATAACTCAGCCGGGCGCCGATCCTCGAGACCGCTGAGACCGATTTCCGAAAACAGCTTTTCCACCCGCGCCCTCCGCTGACGCGCGGGCATCCCTTGGAGCAGCAGCGTAAACTCGGCATTTTCCAACGCCGTAAGGACCGGCAACAGATTGTAGGTCTGGAACACGAAGCCGATGCGCCGCAATCGCAGATGCGCCAGCTCTCCTGCCGAAAGTCGCTGCAGCTCTTGCCCTGCTACCCATACTTCGCCCGCGTCCGCCCGGTCGAGCCCACCGATGATGTTGAGCAGCGTGGTCTTGCCGGAACCCGACGGACCGGCAGTAGCAACAAATTCTCCGGGCGCGATCTGCAGTGAGATCCCGCGCAGTGCCGGAACCTCGATCGGTCCGGTGCGATAGGTCTTCCTCACACCCTTCAGTTCCACCGCCCACTCGGTGACGTCACTCACTTTTCTAAAGCACCTTCAATGCGCCCGGCAGCTCTGTTCGCGCCGCCTTGAGCGCCGGATAAAAAGAAATGAATGTCGCCATTATAAATACAATGCCCACAGACCACACGATTCGATTAACGCTTAAACGCGAATATAGAATCGGATCGAATACCAGAGCTGGTGGCAGCCCCCCCCTGAATAGCAAGCGCAGATCCAATCCCGTGGTGGCGAAATAATAATGGACACTCAAACCCAGCACCAATCCCAACGACAAGCTAATCGCGGTCAAGGCCAGAGACTCGCCCACAACCATCGCCGCAAGCTGCCCAGGCCGAAGACCGAGCGCCTTGCACACACCAAATTCGTAGCGCCGCTCGAGTACTCTCATCAAAATTGTATTGAGTATTCCCAGCCCCACCATCGCCAGGATCACGCCATTCATAATATAATTGAAAGCATGGTCCAGCCCGAGAATCTGCGCCAGCATCGGCATTGATTCCCGCCAGGTCAGGACCTCAACCGGATCTCCTGCCAATTGCTTTCGCAATGCTCTCGCTACCATCGGCGAGTCGCCTTCTTGACCAAGCAGCAATGCCACCTGAGTCACCTGGCCATCCGCAACTCCAAGCAACGTCTGCGCCGCGGGCAACGGTACGTTAATTATGTTGCCATCGACCGCCTGTAACCCTGTGCGAAATATACCGCCCACCCGCAACAGAGTACTGTGCATCTCCTCTCCGGTATCATCTTTGCTCTGCGCGCCGGGCGGCCGCAGAGCCTGAGTCATGAGCACCACTTTGGATCCTATCCTCACGTCAAGTTTGTGCGCCAGCTCGTCCCCGATGACTACTGCAGAGTGCTGGTCACTACTCAGATATGTTCCTGCAATCATGCGCTGCGGGATCAGGGATACCGCCCGTTCCTTTTCCGCCACCACGCCAACTATTCTCACGCCAGAAGCGTTGGCCGCGGAACTCAAAAGTCCGGTGGCCTGAAGCCGGGGACTAACTCCGCGCACGAGCTGCTTCATGGTGCCGGTTTGCAAGAACCCTTCGATCGCGGACACCACTCGGGCCGGCAGCAGTAGCTCGTCAGAGTTGCTCTCCTGATATCCCTTCGCCTGGATGACTACATGCCCCGGACCGAAACGCACTCCGTCTGCGACCGTCTGCTCATGCCCCCCATCGAGCAGTCCCAGAGAAATCAGCAGTAATGCGAGACCCAGCCCCAGGGCGAGCGCCGTCAACAGGGTACCCCGAGGATTACGCCAGAGATTACGCCAGCTGATTTTCACCAGAAGCAGAACACTGGTCATCGTCAGACCTTGCGCATCGCTTCCGTCGGACGAAAGTGAGCCGCGCGCCAGGCCGGATAGAGCGCAGACACCATCGCAGTCACGGCCAGACCGAGGGCAGCCTCAACATAGGCCGGGAAATCCTGCCGACCATACCAGAGATGGCCCACCACCACCCCTGCGAGGGAAACGACCTCGCCCGTAGCCCCGCCCAGGTCCAGACCGTGCACCTGCAAGTACCAAAGCACCGGAACACCGAGCGCCGCTCCCACGATCAAACTCGCCACTGCTAGCCCGGCCGCCTCGGCTAAAATCAATCCAACGATCTGGATCGGACGCATTCCCAAAGCCATCAGCATCCCCAATTCGCGCGTGCGCTCGAACACCGCCATAAGCATGGTATTCATGACCCCGATGACCGCCATCAGGAAAAAAATGAAAAACAGTACAAAGGTGACCCCTCGATTAAACTGGACATAACCGGCCAACTCCGGCGCCAGCTCCGGCCATGCCCTCGCCTGCACGGGAAACGTTTTACCTAGTTGAGTCTGAAGTGTCGCAGCCACGGCAGTTGCTGTCGTGATGTCCTTTAGCTTGATACCAACTTCATGGATCCTCGCCGGCGCCAGGTGCAGTAGGTCTTGTAGAGCAGCCACCGACATCAGCACCAAACCTCGGTCCACAGCATCAAGACCAGTGTGAAAAATCCCCACAACCGTATAAACGTCATTACCCATCGTGCCATCGGCTGCTTGCGTCAATAGTACGATTTCCGAGCCCAACTCGATGCCAATCGTGCTAGCGAGGCTGTCTCCCATCACCACCCCTTTTGGCAGCCGCGCTGTCAGGTATTCACCCTTTACTATCTGACTATTAAGAACAGTTACCTTCGGTTCCTCATCAGGAACGATTCCCATCAGCTCCACTCCGGCAGAGCGATGGGCCGCACTCAGCAAGCCATATCCGTAGACCCGCGGTGCCGCGGCATAAACCCGATGATCAGCCGCAATGGCCGTGAGCATTACATTGACATCTGTCCCGTGTCTCCCGCCGAGAGTCTTCTGAATGGAACGGCTGGGGTAATATCCGGGAGCATGCACCTGTATCTCAGACATGACCAGGCTCGTCCCGTTCTCGATCATCTGCCATCTCAGGCCCGCCATCAGGCACGCGACGAACAGCAGCATCACATAGCCGAATGCGATGGCGGCCATCGTGATAAATGTGCGCCGGCGATTGCGCCAAAGATTGCGCCACGCAAACTGTATGAGCCGTCCGTTCATTATTTCGCGTTAGGCAGCGAAAATGTCCCCTCGCTAATCGGCACGTCGAACGCGATATCTTCATAATCGATCGTCGTCCGCGCGCCGGCCTTATCCGCCGGTTGCATTACCAGGCGTGTCGGGATAACCCGGCCACTCACAGTCTTGTATTGCGAAAATGTAAGCTCCCGCGCCAGCTTCCCGTCCTCATCGTAAAAGCCCTGCCAGGTCGGCACCGCGTCGGCTTGTCGAATCTGCAAAATAATCTTTCCCCACACCACAGCCGCCTCCGGTTTCGGTGTCAGAGTATATTCATACACCGCAATTCCGCCGCGCGTGCCTTCGAAAGATGTGCTGACTGAGTAATCGCGTGCGAGAAAGGACTCCTTCATTAGATCGTCGATAGTGAAGTCGCTTCCCATCCACGAGGTCATCGCCATTGACGGAGGAACCTTAACCGTTCGATTCGATTTCGGCAGATAGTAACGGATGTCACTGCCTACCTTCAGAATAGCGATACCAGCCTCTTCCGGGGGATCAGTAATGCGCACGATAATCCGGTCTCCCAGCGACCAGATCTTCATCGACAGGTCACGTTGCCCATCTTCATTCACGATCTGCATCTTCACGGTGGCGATGCTGGATTTGCTGCTAAATAGATTTGCTAAACGTTCGACGGTCATCCGCACCGGTTGCTTACTTGCAGCATAAGTCACGCGACCGGCGCTCAGCATTGCCAGCCACAAAACCAAGACTGAAATTCTTTTTCCCCTGCGCCCAAAAGTCATAACTGTTCAACCCTGCGCTCAGGCGCAAATTCGTTTTTGATTTCGACCGCTTCTGCCACGAGCGGCGCGCCCATCGCCAAGCCCATCGGTATCCGCACGATGAGATTAAAGACGGTCACCGCCAACGACACTGCGAACAGATCGTCCTTACTGGCGAACCGGGTAAATGCCAGGGTGAAAACCAACTGAGTCGTTCCGATCCCCCCCGGCGAGAACGGCGAATTTCCGATCGCCACGATGAACGGCGTCAACGCCAGTGTCTGCATCAGCGGTATCCCGATATGGAAGCTGAGGAACTGTCCATATAGTGCGAAGCCTGCGCCCACAACGATCAGGAACCTGATCGCGAATAGCGTGAGGTACTGCGTCGGCCGCCCCATGCGAAAACTCAACATCGAGGGCCGGTCATATATCCATCGCAGCCAGTTTCCGAGAGGCAGCCGTGCACCCCATAAAAGCCAAAACGACGCGATTATAAATCCGATGCCCAGAACGCCCGCAGCGTAATTGAGACCCAGCCGAACCGGTGAGCTCGGCACGAGCGCAATCGCGCATAGCGACAACGCGGCCAGCAGCATCGCGTCGAGGTACCCCTGGAACAGTAATGTGCATCCACCCATTATCCAGGGCACGCGTTTGCGGGCGTGCAAAAAAAGCAAGAACGCGCCGCTTGCCACATACGAGTTCACAATTTGAAGAAAATAGACTGCCGACATCGTCGGAAGGAGTTCCCGCACTCCGGTCTCACCGTGGAAAAAACCGAACAGCTTCGAATAAAGAATGGTCTCGCCAATGAACCAGCATAGAAAGCCGCCAAGGCTTGCAATCACGAAAATCCAGAGGTTCGCGTGGCTCGCGGCGTCAGCCACCTGCTTCCACGAGACGCCGCGCGAAACGTAAAATACGATTCCTGCCGCTATCGCATAGGTTGCGAGGTTTTGCAGCAGGGGTTTGCGCACAGGATCTTCACTCACTCAGACATCGGCTCTTCCGCACGCGAAACCCTTGGCCAGCGGGAATCGAAAGCTATCATTCCGTTACCGCGGTGCGTCAATCGACGAGCCAGATAAGGAGTTCGCAAAGCATCAACGGCGCGCCCATCCGATCCCGATCGCCCCGGCTTGGATGGCCGCACACTTTCGTGGAACCGCGCAGCAGACGGCCGGCACGCAGGTGCCCTCACCGTGATAACCTCAGGCCCCACGACGGACGTCAAGCTGCGCGTGGCTCCGTGGATGATTCGATTACCACCACCACGAAGACCCGGCCGACTGCCGATCCGCCGCCGCTCTATAATACGTGATTGGGCAGGGTCCACGCCACCGGGCCACCCTGCCAGTCGAATCGGCGTTAAGCTAGTTGCTGCTCTTTTCCGTTGTGGACTTCTCGGTCGTGGTGTTGCTGCCGGAATCCGGCGCGTTGCTGTTGGTCTCCGTCGTGGTGCTCGACTCCGATGACTTCGACGACGTCTCCGGCGCGGCGGGCGCCGCAGGCGCACCTTCTGCCCCTTGAGCACCCGTCGCCCCGGTCGCTCCCGGAGCTCCGGCTGGTCCTTCGGTCGGCGCTTCTTTTACGGTTTCCTTGCATCCGACACCCACAGCCCCCAGGGTCCCGAGCAGGAATGCAATAGCGGCATAAGTTGCTGCACTTCTGATATTCTTCTGCATTCATTCAGGCTAGCAGGATCGCCCTTCTGGCACACATTCCGAAACGGCGGGGTGTGTTCTCCAGATAACCAAATGAGCGTGCCGCCCCGCGAAAACACGGCATTCTACTAGACCGCCACTCTCGGAGTCGCCATCGCTTGCGCGATTGCGCGTACCCCACACCACGCCACCGCGAACACGGCCAGCGATGCGGCCAAAGTGAACAATAGTCCGTTCCAGTTATAAATCTCCTGGTATCTGCCATAGATAGCTCGAAGCTTGAGATTATTCTCGACCAGCCGATAGCCCACCGGATTCATGCTATGTGCGATGAATATCGCGTAAACCGAACAGGTCTCTCCCGCAATGTATCCGGCGATCAGGGCTCATCCTTCGCACCGGCGGCGGTGCATTCAGTAGTTGCCTCATTTTCATCGGCCTTACCCCACGCCCGAAAATCCTTTCCCGACGGTTGATCTCGCAAAGCATCCTTCCGTCTCGGCACCAACATAAGGAGGCCGCACCGACGCTATCATCAGTGCGGGCATCTCTGCTCAGAATTAGCGTCTCTATGGGCTATCCAGGTGGTTCAGCCCCATCGACTGTTAGTGTCTCTGCTGTCCGCCGTTCCCGTGCTGCTCTTCCGGCTTCTGATTCTCGTGATGTTGCTGCTGCTGATGCGCCGCCTGCGGCCCCTGTTGATGTTCTTGCCGCTGCGCCTGCTCATGCTCCTGGCGCGGCGCTTGTGGCTGCTGGCGATTCGCCTGCTGCCGCTCCTGATTCCTCTGCTGATTCATTTCCTGTTGATGCTGATTTCCCTGGCGCATCGTCTGTTCGTGCTCCACGTTCGCTTGACGCTGCTCGACCGCGCGCTGCTGATTCTCATGCACCGCTTGCTGCTGCTGAACACGCTGTCGCTGTAGCGCTTGCTCGTTGTGCTGGCGCATCGTCTGTTCCTGCTGCACGTTCGCTTGACGCTGCTCGACCGCCCGCTGTTGATTCTGCTGATTCTGCCGACGCTCGTTTTCATTCGGTTGTTGCGTCGCCTGCCGCGGCTCGATCGCCCGCTGCTGATTCTGCTGGACCATTGCGTGCTGCTGGCGATAACGCTGCTGCTCCGCCGGTCTTGCCCACTCCCGGTGGCGCGCGACCCAGTTCGGATGGTTACTCGTTACCCAACTTGGATTCTGGTTGTACCACCATTCCCCATAATGCCACTGGTGCTGGTCGTCATACGCACCGTCTTGGTTGAGCCACCGTGAATCGAGCGCGGCCCAGTCCATATGATTGTCATAGAACCAATTGGGATTGTTCTGATGCCACCAATACGCATCGCGCCACTGGCCGTTGTCGTAGTCTCCCCACTGCGTTTCCGCGGGCCCCTCCGACCAATACTGGTCGTTCAGTGCCTGCCAGACGTAAGGATGGTTCGCAAAGTACTCCTCCAACGCCGGATACTGCGACCGCCAATTAGCGTCGTAGAGCAACCCCGGTTGGCGTGCCAGTGCCCCCGCGATGTCCGGATGATTCGCCATGAACCAACGAAAGCTCTGGTTCCCCTGATACTGCGGGACGTTGTTGAACCACGGATAGTCGTTCGAGAAGCCGGAAACAGACGGCTCTCCATACTGAGCCATGGCGGGCGTCGTGATTGCCAGAGCGAAGGCTATGGTGGCTCCACAGACCCCCGCGACGGCAACTTTCGGCAATGCTTTGGCGACCGCAATGGCCGTCGCGATCAACCTTCGCATCGGATGAAAACGAGAATAATCCATAGGGCTCTCCTCCAGCCTTTCTGTCTCACACTTGAATTGGTCTAGCGGCACGTGGTCGAAAGGCGAGCGGAAATGCCACTGTCTGGCCGGATCAATATCGGACTCGCTTCCTATGGCGATCTCGACTCTTTCAGTCTGGGCCGGTACGCCGTTGTGATCAAGGCAAATGAGTCGCTGGTTCGCGAATTAGGTTCTCCAGAGCACACTCAGAAACTCGACGCCGCGACCTGTGGATCTTGTGCGCCAGCCCTCCGGGTTGGCCCCGCTCGCGCATCGCTTCATGGCGACACTCTCGGTTAATGGCGTTGGAATGAATGAATCGCAGCGTGTTGCCATGAACTGAGCAGTCGAACTCGTCCAAGGCGCAGATCTCAATGCCGTCTAACCGCGATATAAGAGCGACATTTCGCGCTCAGGATCTGCGTTAGCAAATGGGATTTAATTCCGAATCAATTCGATAGCAATTCTCGCAGCCGCTCAAATTCCGCTTCGAATGGATTTTGTAGGGGAACAATAGTAACACCACCACGCCCCCTATCGCTCGCGATTTACCTGCTGCAACCTGCGCTCCTTGCTACGTGGGACACGCTCCCAGGTTTTGCAGGATGATCGTCAGATCGGCACCGTTGGTCAGCCCGTCGAGATTGAGGTCGGCCCAGCTGGAATTCCCCATCGAAAGCTCCTGGAACATTGTCCATTCTGCGACGTCCAGGTAGTTCACGATCCCGTCGAGGTTAATGTCGCCAGGGCAGGCAGGCTGCGACGCCAGGAGCTTCGTAAACTGCGCCCTCAAGGCATCGTAGTTCTTCTGCTGCTCCCGGTTAAGCGAATTTCCAGTGGCCAACAGGTCGGCATTTGCCGTGTCGAGCTTCGGTATGGGAACGTTTTCGTTGATTATGTAAAACTCCGTGGTGGTCTTGGCTACGCACGAGTTGGAGGTTGCGTCATAGGCTTGGTAGCCATTAACCACCAGCTTGTAGCGATCGTTGCGGATGCCGAACGCCTCCAACGGGTAGATGTCGGTGGAAATTGTCTGGGCGTGGTTGGCCTGCCACACGGCCACGTCACAGCACAGCTTCAAACCGTCGCTCGGAATGCCTGCGGTGCTGGGGTCTGTGGCGCCCGCGCCCCACCATATCCCATTGTTGTCTTCGCACACGCTTTTAGTCGGAGCGATCTGTGTGCAGGTAGTAGTATTATATTGGCAGGGACCGTTGATTTCGCTATTGGCGTGCAGGTTAGTGCCAATCTCCGTATAGTTCGTTTTGCGGATGCTCGGCTGTGTGGGGTTGACCAGGTACGGAAGCATGGACTGTGCGTCGACGGTCTGCGAAACGCTCTGGTGTACGTCGATCCCAGCCAGCTCACCAATCAGTTCATAGAGATCCGCGATGTTGACCATCGCCAGCACCTTGCGTCCAGGCGACTTCACTGCAGGACCCGCGACAATTCCAGGACACCATACGCCGGTTTGATAAACAGTGGATTTCGAACGGCTGCCATCGAACGGCGCCTTCACCACGCTCCCTAAGCTTCCATTGTCGGTGACGAAAATGACGTAAGTGCTGTTTTTTTTCGGGTTGTATACTAGCTGGCCATTCTGGCCGCGGCTGGCAAGTCCAGTTGCCACCATTAGCCGCCCGACTTCCATGTCGAGCGCCTCTTCCATCTGGTTCGTCAACACTCTTTGGTCGATCAGGTCGGAGCAGTTAAGGTTGCTGGTGTCTGCTTCCGATGTAGGCAGCAACTGACTTGGTGGTTGCATGACCGGGGTGTGGGCCGTCGCGAAAGCCAGGCTCGCCATCCACGGCTGGTCCTTGGGCTGCTGGTTGATCCAGGCGATCGCTGCGTCAACTACCTCGGTACCGCGATAGGTCCGCGCTCGAAGGTCGGTCGATGGCACCTGAACGATCGATCCATCCTCATTGTTAATCACGAGCGGCGACACATAATGCCCGCTGAGCGTGCCAAAGCTAATATAGCCGGGTACAGGGTTGGCACACGGCTGATTTGGATCAAAGATGCCACCGCTGTCCCGGCAGACACGGCCAGGCGCCTCCGTCCCGGATTTGGTCATCACTGCGCAAGTGTTGTTGCTGGCGTAGCAGGCGCCCGTATCTGCGCCGCCATGGTTTGCATCTCGGACGAAGCCGCACGACCAGGTATCTGCCGGGGACACACCGCCGGCGGTTTGGTCGATCGACGAGGGATCGCCGGTGGCGTCCAGCCAGCCATCAAAGTAATCCCAGCCTAGTGCCTGTACCATGCCGTAGCCATAAGGGTTGTTGCTCTGGATCCCTATATGGAATTTACCGAATAGCGCGCTTTTGTAACCGCGTTGCTTGAGCAATCTGGGCACAGTTACCTCGTTCGGGTTGACCATGAAGTTCGCCAGATCATCGTTACCGATCGCGGTGTAAACGTGCGTGCGGAACGGGTAGCGGCCGGTGAATAGCGCGGCGCGCCCGTTCGAGCACGCCGGCATCGCCCAGAGGTTCTGAAATCTAATCCCGGCCTGGGCGATAGCGGCGATATTCGGCATCGCCGCCGGAGTTGTGCCGCCATATCCGAACAGCTTCCATTGGTCGATGCCGATATCGTCCATTACGATCAGCAAAATGTTGGGTGGTGGATTTTTGGCGGCGCGTACCGGCCCGGAAACGACTCCAACACCGACCAGCGCAAGCAACGACGCTAGGCTGAGCAGACCAACCCACGAGCGCCAATGGCGTCGCGACTCCTGCCTCGACCGCGGTGACGAGCCCTTCTGCTCCGTGCGCCTATCTTTCATGGCATTGCTCCTCGCGCAAACCTCGCTGAACGCTTCCACGGATATATATAACCGGCTACCAGCGCTCGGCCGGCGCCCCGGCCCCGCCCGCTACTGCATTATCTCATTCAAGCCATTCGCTGTACTGTAACGGGTGACGTCGTTGTACTCTTTCGGCGCTAGTTCATTTACATAAAAAGGGCTACTCAAGCCGGGATCGCTGAAGCTGCTGGAATGCTTGTTCTGCATGTCCCACATCGCCTCAACCGCCGCGCCGCTGGAAGTAACCGGTCCAACGCCCGGCACGTCCAGCGTCTTGAGGAAGAAGCCGCCGAATTTCCAGTACTTCATCTGCATGTCGTACAGGTCGAGCCACAAGGTCGCGCTCGTGGCCTTATCCACGTACATCACGCGCTTGCCGTAACAATAGCCATTCGCTGCCGAAGGTATCTTGCTCGCGCTGATGACATCGACGTCGCGTACCTGCCATTTCCCCCAGGACGGCTTGGGCCATCCCAACGGCATGTCGTAGTCAGCCGGATATGCGCCGGTCGGAAACTGCGCATCGACCAGCGCGAGGATTCTCTTTGCCGCAACAAACTCAACCTTCATCTGCGTCAGGTTTGCGTTGAACCCATAGCGATATTCATCCGACGTGAAATCGGTCCCGGAGTATTGCGAACAGCGCGCGCTCGACGCCACCCGCTGGGCGCGCCGCAATGAAGGAATGAACGCGTAGATATCCTGTTCCCGCGTCAAATCCGTATAGGATATGACCACGCTCGCGTTGTATCGTTCATTTTCGGGCTCCAAAGTCATGAACCATTCGGTATAGAATTTGTCCTCGGCACCGGGAGTCGTGCTTGGAATTCCCGGATCGGTGTTGAAACTCAGTTGCCGCCCCACAAATTCGTCGGCGCCGCAGTTGATACTGCCCATGCTGTTCTGGCTGCATGTGGTTCCGTGCGGATCGACGATCAGATGCGGAATATAACGGTACCAGACGTCGGCCAGAATTTTCCAGCCTTTATGCGGCTCTGCCGGATTCGGAAATGGCGCACCGCCCTTGTAATTACGCAGATTGAGCCCGCCCGAAGGCAGCTCTTCAATACTCACTTGCGACGCGTATTTCTCGGTCGCCGCAACGTAGTTCGTCGGCAATGGATGTATAATCGTCGGCCCGATTTCCAGCTTAACGTCGCCCGGCATCTTCCAGTAGTACTGACCCTCGAACAGCGCGACCATCCCGTCCGGCATGAACGACTTGTAGGTTTGCCAGTTCTGCGTCGTAATCGCGGTATCAGCCGGGATTGAATCCTGCACCTCACTGGCAGACGCGGGCGCCGAAGGAGCCACTGCCGCAGCGGTTTGCGCATACAGCGCCCCTGCGTTCAATGCGAATACCAACGAACCAATCAGACTGGCGAATACCTTCATTTCAAATCCTTCTCAATTCTCACGGCGCCGTGCTTCTCGATAACATCGAGGACACGCGAGGTAAAGACCAACACCTCGCCGGCATACAGCGCTCGCGCGTAGATCATTTCCTGCTCGCCGAACATTGACGTTCCAGTGCGCTGGTCAAGGTAAAAGTCACCCTCCCAGTCGATCGACCGCAGCAATGCGAGCTTTTGCCCAGCGCGGTATCGCTATCGAATCGCCAATTGCCGGCCCCCGATGCCTGCCGCGCCGAGCAGTGATATTGACGGTCTTGTGCCCGTTTGCGATAGAATCAGGTGCGCTGTTCCCTGGAGGTCATGCCGATGCCAATCACCGTATTCCCGATCACCCCGGGCTTCGCCGCCGAGGTTGGCGACATCGACCTTTCACGCCCGCTCGCGCCTGACCAGGTCGCCGCTATCAAGCAGGCCTTCTGGGATTTCGCCGTCCTGATCTTTCCCGATCAGCAGCTCACCGAGCAGCAGCACCTGGAATTCGCGAGCCACATCGGCCCGCTCGAAACCAGCATCGCCGCGCTCAACAAGGACGCAAAACTGCGCATTCGCGCCGAGTTGGCCGACGTTTCGAACCTGAATTTACGCAATGAAGTCTGGAAAGAAAACAGCCGTCTGCGTGCGCTCGCGCAAGCCAATCGGCTCTGGCATACCGACAGCTCTTTCAAGTATCTGCCGGCGCGCGCGTCGCTGCTCTATGCGCGCAAAATTCCTCCGATCGGCGGCCACACCGAGTTTGCCGATATGCGCGCCGCCTACGACGCCCTGCCCGCGGACCTGGCGCGCATCCTCCCCGGACTCGTCGCCGATCACGCGCTGGCGCACTCGCGCGCCCGCACCGGCTTCGATAGCTTCACCGAAGAGGAACGCAAGAATCTGCCCCCGGTGCCGCAAGTAATCGTGCGCACGATTCCCGAAAATGGAAGGCGGTCGCTCTACCTCGCCTCGCACGCCGGCCACATCCGCGGCATGTCCGCGGCAGACAGCCTTGCGCTCATCGACCGTCTCATCGCCCACGCCACCCAGCGCCAGTTCGTCTATACCCACCGATGGCGCCTGCACGACCTCGTGATGTGGGACGATCGTTGCACCATGCATCGCGGCACCGACTTCGACGACCTGCGCTGGTCCCGCGACATGCATCGCGCGACCGTCTCCGACATCGCCAACACCTGCGAGCAGCAGGGCATCGCCGTCGCCGCAGCATGACTGTGCCGGCCTGGCATCCGCGACGAGGTTGCACGAGCCCGCGCCATTTGGCAGCCTGCACTGGTCTTGAAAACACCACAATTCATTTTCGCCGCGGCCGCCCTCGCGCTCTCGCTGGGCATCTCGTTCCCCACTAGCGCACGCGCGGCCGCCACCGACTCGCGCACCGACGTCGCCGTCGATTGCCATTGTCCCGATACCGTCGGAGCGGGCTTCTGCGCCGCCTTCAAGCAAAAGGTCATCGCCTCGCCCGGCTACCGCCTCGTCGCGAATACCGGCTCTGGCTACGGCATCGGCGTGCATTTCTCGTCAGTCGATCTGTGGCAGGGCATCAACGCCGAGATGTCCGGACGCATCACCGCGGTCTCCGTCGCGTTCACGATTTATGCGGAAAAACTCCCGGGCGAGGTCTATGCGGACTCCTCGGTCTTCCGCGTCGGCAAAGATACCTTCCCCGAAATGTCGTCCAAGATCGTCGGCGCGCTCGGCGAGATCGTGAATCTCAACGCAGCCCTCTTCAATCAGATGCGCACCGAATCGCAAAAAACTCCGCCGCCGGGTCCCGCACTGAAGCCCGCCCCGTCGCCATAATAGTCAGTCGGCGCCTATCTCCCCTTCCACTCGGGCGGACGCTTCTCGGCAAACGCGCGCGCACCCTCGCGAGCGTCTTCCGTCCCCTGTAGCCATTTGTAGAGCTCGCGCTCCAGCCTGAGTCCCTCCGCCAGCGGCATATCCAGTCCGCGCATCGCCGCCTGCTTGATTCGCTGCACCGCCAGCGGCGCGCTCTTGCAAATCTCCCCCGCGATTTCCTCGCTCTTGCTCATGATCCGGCTCATCGGCATTACATAGTCAACCAGGCCCAGCCGCAGCGCTTCTTCCGCGCCGATCCGCCCGCCCGTGTAAAGCATCTCGAGCGCCCGTCCAAACGAAATCAGTCGCGGTAGCCGCTGCGTCCCGCCCCCACCCGGCAGCCATCCGAGCCGCACCTCGCCCAGCCCGAATTGCGCGTGATGGGCCGCCACCCGGATATCGCACGCCAGCGCCTGTTCGAGGCCGCCGCCGTTGGCGTGGCCGTTTATCGCCGCGATTATCGGCTTGTAGAGATCGTACATCACCGGAAACGGCGACTTCGGCACATCCTCGCCCGGCCGCGCGACGTAGTTGTCCTTGATATCGCTGCCGGCGCAAAACGCGCGATCCCCGGTCCCGGTCAGAATCGCGACCCGCAGTGCCGCGTCGTCTCGATATTCGCACCAGATATCGGTCAGCATCCCGTACGCCTCGAAATCGCAGGCGTTGAGCCGCTCCGGCCGGTTGATCGTGACATACGCGATCGGACCTTTTTTCTCGAACAGCACTTTCATCGAATTAACACCCTTCGCCGCCGGCACCAGGCTGAACCTCACCTACCACCGCCGCCCGTCTCATGCCAGCGCGTCGAGCCAACCGCTGGATTACGCGCAGGCGCGCTTTCTTATTGAAACTTGCCGCTTGCCGTCACCGTCCTGGAAATCTACGATCGTCATTCGCCATTGCAACGAGTCCGACCCGGATCGCCGAAGGAGCAAACCCATGGACCTCGACGCGCAGTGCAAAAAAGCCGAAGTCTTCCGCCAGATGCACGACCGCACCCGGCTCCTCGTCCTGCCCAACGCCTGGGATGCCATGAGCGCGCGAATTTTCGAGGCCTCCGGCTTCATCGCTATCGCCACCACCAGTGCCGGCGTTTCGTATGCGGTCGGCTACCCCGACGGCGAGCTGGTTCCGCGCGACGAGATGGTCGCGGCCGTTGCCCGCATCGCGCGATGTGTCGATGTGCCGGTCACCGCCGACATGGAATCCGGCTTCGGACGCCACCCCGATGACATCGCGGAAACCGTCGAAGCGATAATCAATGCCGGCGCGGTGGGAATCAATCTGGAGGACACCGTCCACGGCGCCGGCCGCACTCTCTACGAACTGCCCGATGCGATCGAGCGTATTCGCGCCGCCCGCGAAGCCGCTACCGCCGCCGGCGTCCCCATCGTGATCAACGCGCGCACCGACGTCTACCTGCTCGGCATCGGCGAGAAATCCACCCGCTTCGATCACGCAGTGCGCCGCCTCAACGCCTATCACGCCGCCGGCGCCGATTGCCTCTACGCGATGGGCTTCTTCGACGCCGACGCCATCGGTCGCCTGGTCAAAGCCGTCGATGGACCACTCAACGTCATGGGCCTGCCCGGCACCCCGCCGGTCGCCGAGCTCGAACGCCTCGGCGTCGCGCGGGTCAGCACCGCCTCGGGGCCGGCGCGCGTCGCGATGACGGCGACGCGCAAGGCCGCCGACGAACTCCTGCGCACCGGCAGCTTCGAGGTCTTCGGCGGCGACACCATCAGCCATCAGGAGGCCAACGCCCTGATGGCGAAACGCGGCTGAGGGGCCCCCCGCGCGCCAATTATCGTGCGATCGAGCAACGCGAGCAGTCCGAAAAATCAGGTCAAGACTGTTGGACTGCTCGTGGCCCACCGGCGGCATGGAATGCCGTGAAACCCCTTTGAGGTTTCAGAAAGAAACCAAAAGTTTTGCACTCCTCAACAAATCTCTTTGCTCTTTCCCTCACCGTCCGGCTTGACGGTCCGATCGATTACGCGGCTTCGCTCGAAATGTTCCGCCGCTCGGGCGACGACCTGCTCGATCGCTGGGACGGCACGACCTTCGTCCGCACCATTACGATCGACGGCAGCCCGATCGCCTATGCCTGCACCTTCGAGCAGGCCCGCGATTCTCTGAACGTGCGCCTGACCGTGGAGGATTCGCGCTTCCGCGACGACATCGAATCCCTCGTGCGCTCGATGTTCGTGATGCCGCCGCCGAATTTCGCGGACCTGCTTAACACCGACCCCGTCATCGCAGCATTAGATGCTCGCTATCCGGCGGTTCGCTCGGTGCGCCAGGCGAATCTGTTCAACGCGCTCCTTCGATGTATCACCACGCAGCAGGTGAACCTCCGTTGGGCAGCCACCTGTCGGCGCCGGCTGGCTGAAACCTTCGGCCGCGCACACAGCGTCGGCGGCCATTGTGTCTATCGCCTCGACCCGGCGCAGATCGCCGGCCTGGAGGTAGCCGATATACGCGCCCTGCAACTAACCAATCGCAAGGCGGAATACATCATCAATGCTGCGCGCGCGATCGCGTCCGGCGACCTGACAGTCGCCGTTCTCGACACACTGACCGACGACGAAATAATCGCGCGGCTGACTGCTATTCCCGGCATTGGTCTATGGAGCGCCGAATGGATCCTGGCGCGCACCCTCGGTCGCCCGCGTGTCGTCGCGGGCGACCTCGGCGTGCGCAAAGCCGTCGCCCTCGCTTATCCCGTCAACCCAAGCCCTCCGGAAGTCCGTTCCGCCGTCATCCTGCCGCCTGAAGCGCGATCCGGCGGCATTCTGCCGCCTGAAATCAACGTCCGGCGCGCGACCGCGCACTGGGGCGAGTCCGCCGCCGTTATCCAGACGCTGCTGCTGCACGCACTCGCCGAGAAGACCCTCGCCGACATCGCCGCCCAAGCTGCGAAGGCCGCGAAGCTCGCTGCCCCGGCAGCGACTCCGTAGCGGCAAACTCCCCCGCGATGCGCATGGCGGTGCGCCGTGAGGCGCCACGCCCGTTGCTGGTTACAGCGATGGCGTTGTCGCCGCGCCGCGTTGTATACGTCAGCAAAAGCAGCAGGAGGGAACCCGCGATGGACTATGGCGATTACGAATTTCTGAAGGTTGAGACGGTGGACCGCGTGGCGACGCTGACGATGAATCGGCCCGACTCGTTGAATGCGGTCACCAGCCGGATGCATCACGAACTGGAGCAAATCTGGATCGACCTTCGCGGCGATCGCGACGTCAGCGCGATCTTGTTTACGGGCGCGGGGCGGGCGTTTTGCGCCGGTGGCGACGTTAAGGCGATGTCCTCCGGCAGTCTGGTCGGGAGCGGCAAGGGTGCCAGCCGCTTCGAGCGAGGACCGATCACCGCGGCCAACGGCCGGCGCATCGTGGAGAACATGCTCGACGTCGAGCAGCCGATTATCGGCGCGATCAACGGCGACGCGGTGGGACTCGGCGCAACGCTCGCGCTGCTATGCGACATCACGATCGTTTCCGAGAAGGCGCGCTTCGCCGATACTCACGTGAAGGTCGGCGTGGTTGCGGGCGACGGCGGCGCGGTAATCTGGCCGCTGCTGATTGGGCCGCATCGCGCGAAGGAATTCCTGATGCGCGGGAATTTCATCAACGGCGCCGAAGCCGGGCGCATCGGGATGGTGAATTACGCGGTGCCGCCCGATCAGGTGATGGGGCGGGCGCGCGAGATTGCGCAGGAACTCGCGGATGGCCCGACGTGGGCGATCCGATGGAGCAAGCTCTCGGTCAACAAATGGCTCAAGCAGCAGGCCAATCTGATCCTCGACGCGTCGCTGGCCTACGAGATGATGACCTTCAAGACGGAAGATCATAAAGAGGCGGTCAAGGCTTTCGTGGAGAAGCGCAAGGCGAATTTTGTGCGATCCGGCGAGTAGGAAGGGGTGCGGCGGAAACTGACGGCTGGCGCACCGCGGTCAGGGAGTTCGAGGCGGGCCGCGCCTTCCAGTGAAATGTTTCAATCACGAGAAACCTTGCGTGATCGAGGCCATTTCACGCCTCGGACGCGAGGGGACTGCCGCGATTGAGGCGCTGCGGGCGAAAAAGCGCAGGCGGCGCCTCGGCGGCAGATCGCGAGAATGTTTCACGTGAAACATTCTCGCCGGCTGTTTGCGGGGAAGAATTGCTCCCGTTCGGGTGAAATATTACGCCCGCAAAAAGGGGAAACATTTCACGGTTGCGCAGCGCGATAACGCCGTCGGAACGGAATGCGCTATGGTAGCGGGCGGATCCGCGGATTCGTTTAATCTCAACGGTGGAGAAGTGTGAATGAAGCTGGCCAATAAAATCGCGCTGATTACCGGCGCCGGTTCGGGCATGGGACGCGTCGCCTCGCTGCTGTTCGCGCAGGAAGGCGCAAAGATCGCGGCGATCGATATCGACGAAAAAGCCGCGCAGGAGACCGCACGGATGATCGAGGCCGGCGGCGGCAAGGCGATCGCCGTGAAGGCCGACGTCTCGAAGAGCGCCGACGCACAGGCGATGGTGGCGGCAACCGTCGAGAAGCTCGGCGGGCTCAATATCGTTTACAACAACGCGGGTATCGAGGGGAAAGCCGAGCCGATTGTGAAACTCGCAGAGGAAGATTTCGATCGGGTGATCGCGATTAACCTTCGCGGCGTATGGCTCGGAATGAAATACGCAATCCCGCACATGATCACGAACGGCGGCGGCGCGATCGTCAACACGGCGTCGATCGCGGGCCTGGTGGGCCTGCGCAATTCGTCGGCCTATTGCGCGGCCAAGGCCGGCGTGATCGCGATAACCAAAGTCGCCGCGCTCGAATACGGACGTTACAATATCCGCGTCAACGCGATTTGTCCGGGCGCGATCGACACGCCGATGGTGTCGCGGATCCAGGGGGGCGGCACCATGTCCGAGCGCGCCATCAATCGCATCTCAACCCTCGGGCGTATCGGCAAGCCCGAGGAAATCGCGAAGATGGCGCTGTTTCTCGCGAGCGACGATGCCTCGTTCGCGACCGGGGCGCCGTTTATCGTGGACGGTGGTTGGACGATCGGCTAAGCGAACCACGCTAAAACGCGGCTCCCACTATTCAATTCGATTAGGCAGTTTTATGCAGTGCAAGGAGTGAACTGAAATGGCAGCGGGAATCGTCCGGCTCAACGGCAAGGTCGCGATCGTTACGGGCGCGGCGCAAGGAATCGGACGCGCGATTGCGATGCGGCTCGCCGCCGAAGGGGCGAAGGTCGCGATTGCCGATATCAACGAAGAGGTCGCGCAGCAGACCGCGGCTGAGATTAAAGCCGCCGGCAATGAAGCGTGCGCCGTCAAGCTCGACGTCACCAGCCTCGAGAGCGCGATGGCGGCGGTCGAGCGGGTGGAGCGCGAAGTCGGCCCGATCGATATCCTGGTCAACAATGCGGGATGGGACAAGCTGGAGCCCTTCGTCGAGAGCAAGCCCGAAACCTGGGACCGCGTGATCGCGATCAACTTCCGCGGCGTGATTCATTGCTGCAAGGCGGTCGCGCCGAAGATGCAGGCACGCGGCCACGGCAAGATCGTTTCAATCGCGTCGGACGCGGGACGGGTCGGCTCGATGGGCGAAGCGGTCTATTCCGGGTGCAAGGGCGCGATCATCGCGTTCTCGAAGACCCTGGCGCGCGAACTCGCACGCAACAATATAAACGTCAACGTAGTATGTCCCGGTCCGACCGAAACCGCTCTGCTGCAAGGCGTGATGGCGGAGCAGCCCAAGGTGCTCGACGCAATGAAACGCGGCATCCCAATGCGCCGGCTGGGCAAACCTGAGGACCTCGCCGGGGCGGTCGCATTCTTCGCGTCGTCCGATGCCGATTACGCGACCGGCCAGGTCGTCAGTATCAGCGGCGGACTCACGATGGTGGGATGAGGGCGTGGAGAACGGGAGAGAGTTGTCAAGGAACTCACGGCATTCCATGCCGACGGTGGGCCACGCTCGCGTTGCTCGATCGCGCGATAATCGTTACCACTCGCCGCGCGAGCAAGTCGCGATGCTCGGGTGAGCTCCCAGTCGTGTTGGAATCGGGCCATGTAGCGTCTATCCTTCGAGAAGTTTTCACAGGGCGAAGCCCGCATCTTTAGCAGAGGGAAGTCTGAAACCTCGTGAGGTTTCACGGCATTCCATGCCGACGGTGGGCCACGCTCGCGTTGCTCGATTGTCGGCAGGGACGGTCAACAACTGGATTACGCGCGGAAGCGGCGAACACATAGGGAGAAATAGTCGAATGGCGAAAGGTGTAGCTGAACTGGATTTGGAAAAGGCCAAAAATGTCGCCCAGACCATAGTCGGCGACGTCGCGTCGGTGGTGCACGGCGCCCTGTGCTTTATTGGCGACCGCGTCGGTCTGTTCAAGGCGATGGCGGGAGCGGGCGCATTGACGGTCGATCAGTTGGCGATCAAGAGCGGGTTAAATGCGCGCTATGTGCGTGAATGGCTCGGGGCGATGGCGGCGGCGCGTTACGTGGAATACGATGCCGGCGCCGACACCTATTTGCTGACGCCCGAGTATGCCGCGGCGCTGGCAGACGAAGACTCGCCGTTTTTTATCGGCAGCTATTTTCAGATGGCGCAGGCGGCGGTGAGTGTGGCGCCCAAAGTCGCGGAAGCCTTCCGCACGGGCAAGGGCGTGACGCAGGCCGAATATCCGCAATCGTTCTTTGAGGCGGCCGAGCGCAACTCGCGGACGCGCTATCAGCACAAGTTGCTGCGCAAATGGATTCCCGCGATGCCGCAAGTGGTCGAGGCGCTGCAGGCGGGCGGTCTCGCCGCGGATGTCGGCTGCGGCGGCGGCCGCGCCGCGATCATGATCGCGCAGGCGTTTCCCAAGGCGCGGGTGGTCGGCTTCGATATCCACGCCGAGTCGATCGAGCGCGCGCGCCGTAACGCGCAGGCGGCCGGAGTCGGCGATCGCGCGACCTTCGAAGTGGCTAATGGCACCGGCCTGCCCGAGCGCGGCTTCGACTTCATCTCGACGTTCGACGTGGTGCACGATTCGGTCGATCCGGTCGGACTGATGAATGGGATCCGTCGTGCGCTGAAGCCCGACGGGACTTACCTGGTGCAGGAACTCAACATCTCGAACGAGGTCGGGGAAAACATCAAACCGATGGGCAAGATGGTTTACTCGGTCAGCACGCTCTACTGCATGACGACGTCGCTGGCGCACGGCGGCGCGGGTATAGGAGCGGCGATGGGCGAGCCGAAAGCGCGGGAACTCGCGAGTGCGGCGGGCTTCTCGCGCTTCACGCGCCTGCCGATCAAAGATGATTTCGCGGTGCTGTACGAACTTCGTCGGTGAGGCGGCTCGGCCAAGCTCGCGCCTGAACGTCAAATGCGTGGCGCAAGCCGTTCCTGATTGCGTCGGATCGATGGCGGCGGCAGAGTGTTGGTTGCGACGGAGTGTTCTCAAATGAGTGACAGCAAACAACACCTCACCCGCTCAGCGGAGATTCGCAAACGCGTGGGCCATCCGATAATCGATTCGGACGGACATGTGGTCGAGTTCGAGCCGGCGCTGCTCGATTACATCCGCGACGCCGGGGGCAGCGCGATGCTCGAGCGTTACAAGAGCGCGCCCGACACCGCCTTTTACTTTCGCTGGAACCACATCACGCGCGAAGAGCGGCGTGAATTTCGCGTGCCGCGTCCGGTCTGGTGGCCCTACCCGACCAAGAACACATACGACCGCGCGACTGCGGCCTTGCCGAAATTGTTATACCGGCGGCTCGACGAGATGGGGCTCGACTTCACCGTGGTCAATCCGAGCCAGGGCCTGTTCGCCGCGCATATCGGCGATGATGAATTGCGTCGCGTGACCTGCCGCGCCTTCAACAATTACCACGCCGATATTTTTCGCGAATTCGCCGATCGAATCACACCGGCCGCGTGCATACCGATGCATACGCCGGCGGAAGCAATCGAGGAACTCGAACACGCCGCGAAGCTGGGACTCAAGGTCGTGATGATGGCGGGTTTTGTGCGGCGGCCGATTCCGGGTCTGGCGAAACAAGCGCCCGCATTGGCGAATCAAATGACCTGGATGGATAATCTCTGTCTCGATAGCCAGTACGACTACGATCCGGTGTGGGCGAAATGCGTGGAGTTGGGAATCGCGCCGACCTTCCACTCGTTCGGGCTGCAGTGGGGTATGCGGACGTCGATTTCGAACTTCATCTACAATCAGATCGGCCATTTCGCGGCGGCCGCCGAGGGCATCTGCAAGGCGCTTTTTCTCGGCGGAGTAACGCGCCGTTTCCCGACGTTGAAGTTTGCCTTCAAGGAGGGCGGCGTCGGCTGGGCGGTGAATCTTTACTGCGCGCTCTACGAACGCTGGCACAAGCGCAGCCTGCCGATGATGGATCAGGTGAATCCGGCGAACCTCGATGTCGAGCTGTATCGCAAGCTCTGCCGTGAGTATGGCGGTAACTTCACCGCGGGACGGCTGGACGGCGATCTACTGCTGTCAGAATTGGAAGGCGGCGGCGGCGAGGACCCGTCAGAGTGGGACGAATGGAGCGCCTGCGCGATCAAGACTCGCGAGGACATTTACGAGCGCTTCGTGCCGAACTTCTTCTTTGGCTGCGAGGGCGACGACCGCATGACCTCGCTCGCCTTCGACGCCAAGCGCAATCCGTTGGGGGCACGGCTCAACGCGGTCTATGGATCCGACATGGGCCATTACGATCTCACGGACCTGCGCAACGCCGCGGTGGAGGCTTACGAGAGCGTCGAGGACGGCCTCATGACCGAGGAGGATTTCCGCGATTTTGTCTTCGTCAATCCGATCAAACTGCACGCGAGCATGAACCCCGATTTCTTTCGCGGCACGATCCTCGAGGACGAAGCCGAAAAGGTCCTGGCCGAACTGCGGGCCAAGGAAAACGTGGTGCAGGGGGCCAGCGCGGCGGCGCGTTGATCCGACGCGGCCAAACCGATCATGATTCACGGGCGGGGCGGGATCTCCCGCGCTGCGCATTCGAAAACCAAATGGTAACTCGTTGCGTTTGCCCGAATCCGTGTCATCCTAGTGCGCGAGATCGATGCGATACCCTCGCGCAATTCCACCGCATCGATCTTTATGGAGGAGCAGCGTGCGAAGCGTAACTACCGCAGTGGCATCCGCCACCTGTGCGTTGGCGTTAAGCCTGGCAATTGCCGTAATCCACCCAACGACTACGGCCGCTCAGGAGGGGGACGTATATCATCCAGCGAGCGAAGAACATCCGGCGAGCGGCAAAGAGGATTTCGACAAGCATTGCGCGCCCTGCCACGGTATCGACGGCAAGGGTCACGGTCCGGAACTTGAGGTGCTGCCCGGTATTCATCCGTCGGATCTCACCAATATCACGTTGAAGCACGGCGGTGTGTACCCGCGACAGGAAGTCACGGACATGGTCGATGGCCGCAAGACAATTCCGTCGCACAAGCGTTTCGACATGCCTTTTTGGGGCGTTAATTTTCAGCAGGAAGGCAAGGAGTTTTCGCCCGAGAGTGAAGCGAAAGCCAAAGCGAGAATCGACGCGCTGGTCGGCTACGTGGAATCGTTGCAGCGCAAGTAGGCGCCAGGCGCGGCGATGGTTGCGCGCGGGGCCACTGCTGATTGCGGTATTGCCAACCGCATAGGGTGGCTGTAATTATTTCAGTCGATGAAGGGAACCAAGCTCGCCACGATTTTGGTTATTGTCGCGCTCGCGATTGGCGCCGCGGTCGCGGCGGGGCCGCTGCTCGCGCCCCGGTGCGTTCGAGTGAACGGCGAGAGCGTGGTGACCGTTTCGTTGGATGGGTTGACTCCCGGCACGGCGCAATTCTTTTGTTATCGCGATCGCGCAGGTCACGAGGTGCGCTTCGTGCTCGCACGTGCGAACGACGGCATCGTGCGTTCGGTCTTCGACGCCTGCCGCCAATGCTACCGCTTTCACAAAGGCTATACGGTCGCGGACGGCTTCCTGATTTGCAGACTTTGCGGAAATCGATACAGACTCGACCAGATGCAGACAGGGGTGGCTTCGTGTCAGCCGGTGCATCTCGAGAACAGTCAGCACGGTAACACAGTCGAGGTGAGAGTGGCGGCGCTCGAAAAGGGGCAACAGCTATTTTGACCGCGCCACCGGCATAGTCGGTCGATCGCGCGACTGATCGTAGTTGCACTGTTGCCCGGCAGCAGAAGTTGTCGAGGAACGCAAAACTTTTTGTTTCCGTGAAACCTTTGAAAGGTTTCACACTTCCCACGGTGACATACACCTAAGTCGGTCTTGCGGATCGCGTCGCTGAAACCTTTCGGGGGCGCATAAGCGGCGGGCGCGCTTTCCAGAAGGCACACGGAGCGGATAGACGGAATCGAGCAACGCGAGCGTCAAGCATTGAGAAAAGAGGTTTCACGCTTCCCACGGTGAATTAAATAAGTCGGTCTTGCGGATCGCATCCAGGAGACCGTGCGTAGGCGCGTAAGCGCGTGCACCTGATAGTTGACGCTCGCGATGCTCGGTGGGTGGCTGAGTCATGCGGAACGGTGTGGAACTATGACAGGCGGCAGCCGGGGGCCGGGAAGCGGCGGCAAAATTCGATCAGAGCGGCATTGACGCGAGCGATCGCCGCCTCGTCGTCGGCATGCGCAACGACCTCGTCGATCCATGCGCCGATTTGCTTCATCTCGGCTTCGCCCATGCCGCGCGAGGTCACCGCCGGCGTGCCCATTCGCACACCGCTAGGGCTGAATGGCTTGCGCGGATCGTACGGAACGGTGTTGGAGTTGCAGATGATGCCGGCGCGGTCGAGCGCCTGGGCCGCCTTCTTGCCGATAATTTTCTTGTTGGTGAGGTCGATCAGGATGAGATGATTGTCGGTGCCGCCGGAAACCAGGTTGAAGCCGCGCGCGGTCAGCTCCGCCGCGAGCGCCTTGGCATTGCGAACGATCTGCTGGCCGTATTGCTTGAACTCGGGCGTGGCCGCTTCCTTCAACGCGACCGCGATCGCGGCCGTGGTGTGATTGTGCGGTCCCCCTTGCAGTCCCGGAAAGACCGCCTTGTCGATCTTTTCCGCGAGCTCCTTGCGGCACATGATCATCGCACCGCGCGGTCCGCGCAGAGTCTTGTGCGTGGTGGTCATCACGACGTCGGCGAAGGGCATCGGGTCGGGGTGTACGCCGGCAACGATCAACCCCGAGATGTGCGAGATGTCGGCGAGCAGGTAGGCCCCGACCTCTTTGGCAATCTCGCTGAAGAGCTTGAAGTCCAATATACGCGGGTAGGCGGTCGCACCGGCGACAATAATTTTCGGGCGCTCCTTGCGCGCGAGGTCGCGGATGGCGTCGAAATCGAGGCGCTGAGTTTCGCGATCAACGGTGTAATAGACCGGACGCCAGAAGGAACCCGTGATGCTGACGTTCCATCCGTGCGTGAGATGGCCGCCATGGGGCAGCGCCAACCCCATCAGAGTGTCGCCGGCTTGCAGCAGGGCGAAATAGACCGCGAGATTTGCCGGCGAGCCGGAGTACGGCTGAACGTTGACGTGCTCGGCGCCGAAGAGCGCCTTGGCGCGGTCGATCGCGAGGGTCTCGATTTCGTCGATGTAGCGCTGTCCCTGGTAGTAGCGCTTGTGCGCGTAGCCCTCGGAATACTTGTTGGTGAGGACGGAACCGGTCGCGTCGAGGACGGCCTGCGAGACGTAGTTTTCCGAGGGAATGAGGCGCACCGATTCGATCTGGTAGCGCTCCTCGTCCTTGATCAGCCGAAAAATTTCAGGGTCGGTGCGCTGTAGATCGTCCACTCGGTTCCTCCAACAAATGCGTGGGTAAAAGCCTATCGGCGGGGCGGGCGAGAAGCAAAGGGCAGCCCCGGATAGGGGAAGGTCTCGTGAAACCTTTGAAAGGTTTCACACACTTCCCACGGTAATAGACCCAGTTCGGTCTTGCGGATCGCGTCGATGAAACCTCTCGCGAAAGCGAGGTGCGCCTTTGGCTTTGCCGGTTATTGGAGGTCGGCGGGGGTAACCTTTTTGATCCAGCCGCGATAATCGCCGGTGTATCCGATCGCCTGCTGGCGTTCGCGCACACGCTTGAGGATTTCGGCCACCTGCGCCGCCGGGACCGGCTCGCGGGCGTTGATGCTGGCGGCCATGCGCAGGCCCTCCAAGTGCGCCTCTTCGCGCATGGCGTCGGTGAACGCCGGGCCGCTGTCGTCGCTGGACAGACCCAGATAACGCTCGGCGACATGAATGCCGATCTCGGTGCCGCTGACGAGGGAATCCTTGATATTACCCTTGCCGGTGAGCACATTGCCGGCCGCATAGATGGCGGTGCGGCCCTCCATCAGGAGGCCCACCTGCGCATCGACGTATTGGTAAACCTCGCCGCGCTGCGGGATGCCGGGAATCGGTTCGGGGATGCTGCCGATCGAGCTGATAGTCATCGGCGCGCGGACGGGCTGGGCCGAATCGGGAATGGTGCTGACCTTGCCGTCGGCAGCCACGGTGCGGCTCATCATGACGCCGACCATCCGATCGCCCTCGACCACGAGTCCGGTGGGGACGCTGAGTTCCTGAAATTCGAAGAGGAACTTGCGCTGCGCCTTGTCGAGAATTTTGGCGCGCGCCTGGCGCATCGCCTCGGCCCGTTTAGGTGTAGCATCGGGGGCGATATCCGACAGCGGCATGTCGAGCACGCGACGGCGATAGAAGAGCCGGCACGGTGCGACTTCGAGGTTGGCGTATTGCAAGCCGTGAGTTTGCAGGACGGGTTCGAGGCCCTCGCGCTCGAGCTTGAGCATGTCCTCGTCGATACCGCGTTTTTTGAGCGCCTGCAGGGTCATCTCGATCTGGAGGACCTTGACCACGTCGATGGACGCGAGGCCGCCGCCGACGACGGTGGTGCCGGGGCTCAACTGATAGCGAGGACCGTTGTAGGTCGCTTCGGGATAATGATTGAACCAGTAAATCAGGGGATTCTGATAGACTAGGCCGCGATCGACAAATTGGTCGGCGCCGTCAACCGGGAACGGACGATCGCGCCAAGCGCCGTTAGTGAGGACGACCGCGCTCAGCCCCCAGGTCTCGCGCAATTCTTTGAAGTCGATATCGCGGCCCATCCGGGTCAGCGGCACGTAGTGGATATTCGGATGGACGAGGCGCTGGTTGATTTCCTCGTATTCGTCGCGCCGCTGCTTGAAGTGCCAGCGCGGCAGCCCATCCTCGATCTTTCCGTAGGGTCTTGGGTTCTGCTCAAAAACGATGACGATTGCGCGGCGTTCAGCGAGGACGCGGGCGATTTCGGAGCCCGAGGTTGCGGCGCCGATGACGGCGACAATATGCGCCGGTTGATGAGAGACGCTTTCAGTCATACGCTCAATGCTCTCCATGCCGCCTGTCGCGGCCGCAGGTCCCTGGCCGATTTCTGCAAGACGCAATCAAGCCCCCGGTCTGCCGCACCCGAGACGGCATCCGGTACGGAAACCTGTCGCCAGAGATTCCGCCCATGCTTTGTATCACAAGGCGCGTGGCAACTTTCAACATCCGGGGGCGGTGGTTTTATGAGCATGGCTTGCGCGTGGGATTCTCGCATGTTTTCCTGAGTGCCTGATGGCATCGTCACACACCTCCGCCGCCCTGTCATGGCTGTTCGCGGTAATGGTCTGCGGGCTTTCGGCATTTGCCGGATGCTACGTCGGCTATCGCCACCAAACCGAACATTGGACGGCGGCAGATACCGCGCTGGGCGAGGAACACGAAATCGCCTATCCGCAAAGCGACGCACAGCAGTTGGTTGAGGAAGCACTGCGGGGTGACGGCATCCTGTTTGAAGTGCAGCCGGACAACTCGATCATCACGTTGTGGCGCGACGCCGATATCAATACGCCGACCGGTTGGCTGTTTATCAATACGCACCCGCGCTATCGCTACGAAATTCAGGTCGTGTCCGCAGGCAGCCACAAGGCCCGGATAATCGTCAACGTGCGCACGGAAGGCATCCCCGACGAACAGCTCTCGAGCTACAAGGCGAGCAATCGCTTTGCGCTATTCAAAGAGATCGACGAGCTGGCGTTGAACAGCCCACCGGCCTCGAGTACGCCGCCGTCGGGCGGGGTCAATTTCACGCTGCTGCCGAACGAGGATTTGAAAGCGCTGGCAACGCGAGCTACCGGGAGCGCCCAAAATTGGCAGATTATCGCGAAGGATAACGGGCTGTCGTCGCCCTCGGACGTTACGCCCTTCCAGAACGTGTGGGTGCGCAACAACCTGCTCAAGCGGGGCAAGCCCTAGTCCAGGCGAGCGGGCAGGTTGAGGGCACCTTGAGATCGTGGGAAAGACTGAGGACCGGGAATTCGGTGAGCCTTCCGAAAATGCTCGCGAGGATGAGCGTGGAGGCGCCGTTCAATTCGCCTGCACCTGAGTCGGCGAATTTCGAACACGGTCGGGCGAGTACGCTACTCGGCGGCGGAAAGTGCGCCGGATTCGTCGTATTCGGGGCAAAGACCGGACGGACTGACCGCGGCGACGACTGCCAGAAACTGTTCGAAGGTCATGTGCAGATTCAGGAAACCACCCTGGCAAAAAACCCAACCATAGTAGTCGAGGATTTCATCGGGAATCACCAGCGGCAGGCGCGGGAGCGTCGAGACCGTGGGAAAACGCCGCGGCTCATCGACTCGTCGCACCTCGACGGCCGACGGCACTTCGACGGAATCATCGGCGACACCGTCAAAACGGTCGCGGTCATCCCTGAGCGGAACCACCTTAGGTCTGGAGCTTCGCGCCATGAGTAGAAGAGCCTCCTCGATCGCTTACCCAACGCCGACACCTATACTATTAGCGTTGCGACATTCTGCCAAGCGCAATAACGCCAGCAGCATAGGGCTTTAATCATTAAATAGATAACTAAAGCGTCGTTTGAGGGCCGTTGCATCCACAGGCGCCGGCACCGATTAGTCGCGAAAGGATTCACATGGCGAACTCTTCCGGATTCGAGGCGATTGTGCTGGGCGCGGTTCAAGGACTGGCGGAATTCCTACCCATCTCCAGTTCAGCCCACTTGATAATCGTGCCATGGCTGCTCAAATGGAGAGATCCCGGATTGGTATTCGACGTCGCGTTGCATCTGGGAACGCTGGTCGCCCTGATTGTTTATTATTGGCGTGAATGGGCTTTGATGGGTGCATCGATCTTCAATGGGGATCGCGAGCGACGGCGTCTGTTGATGCTGCTGGTGGTCGCGTCGGTACCGGGTGCGGTGATCGGCATGCTCTTCGAGAAGCAGGCGGAGTCCGCTTTTCGCTCTGTGCTGCTGATTGCGATCGCGTTGGCAGCGCTTGGGGTGGCGTTGTGGTACTTCGATAGTTCCTCGGCTCAAACGCGAAAGATCAGCGAAATCACTTTTCTCGATGCGATTCTGATCGGACTTAGCCAGGCCTTCGCGATTATCCCGGGTGTATCCCGCTCAGGCTCCACAATCACCACCGCGCGATTCTTGCGCCTGGAACGCGCCGACGCGGCCCACTTTTCGTTCCTGATGGCGACACCGATTATCGCCGGCGCCGGTCTGTTCGAGGGGCGTCATCTGATTCATGAGGGAATCACGGGCGACGTGGTCGCAGGCTTCATCGCGGCGGCGATTTTCGGCCTGATCGCGATTACTGCACTGATTCGCTATGTACGGACGCAGAGCTACTCGGCGTTCGCATGGTATCGCCTGGCGCTCGCAGTGGTGGTGATCGTCGTCTATTTCGTGCGGCGCTGATGAGGCATTCATAGGACGAGCGGCCGGTTCATCGCGACTTCTGAGGCGAAGATGGGGCCGGTTTTGCACAGAACGTGAGGGACGCGGAGGCCAAGCAAGGCGACCTCCGCGCGGTCACAATTATCGTTCAATACTGGTTCTTGACCTGGACCCGGCCATTGTCGTCGTAAACGTAGGCTTCATTCGCGGCCTCGTCCCTGGTGCGTTTGTGCGTGCCGTCGCAAAAGGGTTTAGTTTTCGAAAGGCCGCAGGCGCAGATATAGACGGGCAGCGCGGTGCCTTCCGGAACTTCGTAGGGAGAGTTCTTTTCGTGGCGGATCATTCGGGCCATGACGTTCCTCGCTTGGTTGGTGGGTGCGACCTTAGAACTCGGCGCGCACCCAGGTTGGAAGCGATCAAAGACCAGCCGCGTGCGATAGTCAAACGACCTCATCGCGGCTGAGGCGCATCACGGCGACGCGCGATCGCCAAATCAATCGCGGTGCGAACGTCAAGTCAGCGGTGGATGGACCGCTTCGGCCAATTCCGCATCGCGATGCTCGCGTCCGGCGTCAGCCCCGAGCACAAGGAAAAGCACGCCGGCGACGGCGATCGTCATCCCACACAGCTCGCGCGTGCTCGGATGTTCGCCGAGAAAGACGATGGCGAAGAGGAAGGAAAGCATCGGCACGCCGGGAATCGTGAGCGCGGTAGTCCAAGCCAGCGACAGGCGGTTGATCGCGCCATACCAGGTCAGTGAACCGAGCACGTAGATGAAGCCGCCGGTCACAGAGATCACAGCAAGCGTTCGCGGATCCGCCAGTGCAACGGCGGCGCGCGCATCGAGCGCGAGAAAAATCGCGACCAGCACGACGGCGGCGAAGATTGTGCGGGCGCCGGTCACGCAGGTTTCGGACAGCGGGGGCATCACGCCGAGTGAGATTACGTGAGAGGTCTGCCAGAACAGGGGCGTGACAAAGAGCAACGCGGCGGCCGACAATGGCGAAAATGCACGACCTGCACCGAAGACCGAACCGATCCCGATCAGAATCACGACGGTGGCGATCAATTGGCGACGCGACGGCCGCTCGCCGAGAAAAATCGTCGCTAAGAGCAGCGAGTAAAGCGGTTCGCTCTGGAGCAGAATTACGCCGGCAATCGCGTCGATGCGGCGCAGGCCGAAGATTAGCGTGAGGCTGGTCGCGACCGAACCGGCCATCGAAAGCGCGACCAGCCGCGGGGCCCATTGAGGCGAAATGAGGGCGCGGATTTCGCCGCGCCGCCACATTGCGGCTGCGAGAATCGCGGCGGCGACCGTCATCGACCCGGCGCAGAACAACAGCGGATCGATGTTCTGCGCGCCGTAGCGGGTGATCACGGGCTGCACCGCCGCGATGATCGTGGTCGCGACGGCATTGACGAGGCCGATGCGAAATTCGCGGCCGCGATGGGGCTCGCGCCGAGGGTTCGTTGCGCGCGGCGGTGATGCTGGATTGGCGTCGGCGTTCATCGGGACGGACTCGGGTCAATTGCGATCGGTCATCGCGCCGGAGCGTCGCGCCTTGAGGGGCGATGCATCTTCACGGCCGCGACGGTATGTTAGTCGGCGGCGTGTGCGATTGAAATGAAGACAAATCCTCTGCCTGAAACTGCCGAGACCGAAGCGCAGCCCGCAGCCCCCGATAAGACGGCGACAATCGCTTCGCGCACTGTCGTCGAAAGCACGAACGCCATATCGGGGGGCCGGACCGCCGCTACAAGCAATCTTTCACCTGGTGCTTTTGACGCGAGCGAGGCGACGATAGCGCACCGCCTCGAGTTCCTGTCATCGCCGCCGGTTGCGATTCCAATAATTCTCGCAGTCGGCATCCTGCTCTTTCTGGTGAACCTTGGCGGTGCACCGCTGTACACCAAGGGCGAGCCGCGCGAAGCGGTGACCGTCTTCGATATCGTGCATGGCGGCGGCGTCATCCTGCCGATGCGCGCCGGGGTCGAAATCCCGTCGAAGCCGCTGCTGATGCATTGGCTGGCGGCAGTCGTGTCGCTAATCGCGGGCGGCGTGAGTGCGTGGACGGTGCGCCTGCCCTCGGCGACGTTCGCGATCGCCGGGATGATCGTAACCTATGTCTATGTGCGGAAATTGTTCGAGGCGCGCGGGGCGCTGCTGTCGGCGATCATGCTGGGAACGGCATTTCAGTATATGCAGGCCGGCACCGGTTCGCGCGTGGACATGACGTTGACGTTTTTCATGACAGTTGCGTTCTTCGAGTTCATCGCAATCGCGGAGGGTCTCAGCACGCGCACCACCCTGCTCTACTTTGCGATCGCGTTCGCAGTTCTGACCAAGGGACCGATCGGCGCGGCATTGCCGGCGCTAGTCGCATTGATGTGGATGGTTTTTATGAGGCGGTGGAGCGTTCTCCGCCGGCTGCGGCTTGGACGCGGCGCAATCATCGTCGGAATAATCGGCGGCGGATGGTATCTGGCAGCAATAGTCAGTGGCGGGGCGGCCTTTGTACACAAGCAAATTCTGGGCGAGAACCTCTATCGCCTGATCGGGCACACGGGCCTCAATCACGGCCACGCCCATCCGTTTTACTACGAAGAAGTCGCGCTGCTCGGAGGATTCCTACCGTGGACGCCGCTAGCGTTGATCGCGGCGCTGCAAGCGCTACGTAATCGGCGCCGAATCGACGCGCGCCTCGGCTACCTGGTGACCTGGTTTCTCACGGTGCTGATCTTCTACAACTTGCCGCAGAGCAAACGGGGCGTCTATCTGCTCGCGCTCTATCCCGCGCTGACCACGATGGTGGCGCTCTTTGTGAGCGACGCGATCTCGCATCGCGAGGCAATCGCGCGGCCGCTGCGATGGCTCGCGCGCGGGACCGGCGGGTTTTTCGTCGCGGCGGGCGCCGGCGCCATCACGGGTCTCGCACTGCTCTACTGCGCGCCGTCTGCGATCCAGTGGATGCTCGCGCAATGCGGGATCGTGCTCGATCAATTACCTGCGGCGCTGCGGACCAGCGCGCACGCGCGCGGTCTGCTTTCGATTATCCTTCCATTGGCGGCCGCGACGGCGGGGCTTTATTTGCTGCGAATGCGGCCGCGTATCGAGAACGTGTTTTTCGCGAGCGCCACCGGCTTCGTAGCGATCGTGCTCGCGGTCAACCTGGTGGTGGAGCCAGCGATCGCAAACACCCTGACCCTGAAGGGCTTCGCCGCGGCAACGATGAAGATCGCAGGCCCCAGCCCGGTCGGCTATTGGGGCAGCCTCGACTACGACTTCGCCTTTTACAGCGGCCGCAACATCCAGTTCGTCGCGAAGCCCGAAGCGCAATTTGATTTCGTGGTTTCGTCCGAGGACGATTACAAGTTGATGTGGCCGTCGATGCGGGCGCGTTACGAAACCATTCTGCGGAGCGGCCCGACCGGCTTTGACGGCTCCGGACAGATGATATTGCTGAGACGCATCGGAGTTTCGCGGCCGCCCGAAACTTCACCAGCGCCGCCAGCGCCCTCAGCGCCGCCGAAACCGGCGAAATCCGCGGCCTGACGGGCTCTCAGGACAGGCGTGCCTTGCGCAGGTCTGAGATGGCCGCGGCCAGGCGCGGCAAGACTTCGCCGGTGGCGCCGCGCAGGCTGACATCGCAGAGCCTTGTGATCTCCGATTCGTAGAGATTTGCCTCAATCAGTTTACCGCCGCGTTGCTTGACCTCGAGTGCGAAGCCGGCTGCCGGATAGACCGTGGCGGAGGTGCCGGCGACGATTACGAGGTCGGCGCGCGCCGAATGATCGACGCATTGCTCGAGCACGTCGGGCGGAATCGGCTCACCGAACGCGACCGTGTCACCCTTGAGCAGGCCCGCGCATTTCGGGCAGGCCGGGGGCAGCACCTCGAGCCGAATCTCCTCGCCCTGAAAGCGGCTGCCGCATTCTATACAGCGAATGAGCTTCCAGTTGCCGTGAATCTCGGCCAGCGCGGACTGGCCCGCCTGACGATGGAGGTCGTCGACGTTCTGCGTAATCAGGAAGCGCAAGACGCCGATCTGCTCGAGTTCGGCGAGCGCGGTGTGACCTGGATTGGGCTTGGCGACCTTGAGCGGACCCCATAACTCGTCGTTCTGGCGGCGGATTCGCTCTTCCCAGGCCTTTTTGGGGTCGGCAAGAAAAATCTGATAGCCATTCATCGGCGGCTCGCCATACTTGGTCCACAATCCGCCCGGACCGCGGAACGGCGGGATGCCGCTTTCGACCGAGATCCCAGCGCCGGTCAGCGCGATCGGATAACGGGCCTCGAGGATGACGCGCGCTGCGGCGAGGATTTCAGCATCGGTGGCGCTTTGCGGACTTGGAACCATCGCTAATTCTCCCCGAAATATTTTCTACCGAGGTTGCCCTCACGCTTATTGGCTGCAACTAACTGACTACGCAGGAAATGAATGTAAACGCGTAGGCCGAGACACCCGGGTCCAGCGCGGTCAGTAGTCCGTCGCGCGCGTAGCGCCGATGCCGGATCCCAGCGACCGATCCGGCAGGGCCGAGGGTAGCATAGACTCGCGATATCGCTAAGCCAGCACTGTTGGCCGCGCATCGGTGGCGCGTTTAGCGGGGATGGCCGCGCGGGGGAGAATCGGACGGATGACTATTCGGTCCAGCCGAGCTGTTTGTACAGGCTCAACTGGCCGTAGTTGTTCGCGGCGCCGTAGCCGAATTGCGCGCTGAGTCCGATGCGCCAAGGGCGGTAGTAAAGTCCGAGGTCCGGACCGCCCTCGCCGTTGATTGGCCGCGACTGTGAACCTGGCGGCCCAATAACACACTTCTGATTGAACCGCCCGAGGTTTTTGCAAAGCAGAGCACCGGGGGTGGGCGAGGAACCGCCGGCGTAAATCGCGCCGCCCGCGCCGCCGAGAAAGATCCAGTTCGCGGTGGACTTGAGAATCCATTGAAAGTCGATCTCGCTGCTGGTCACGCCATTTTCGAAGGTATGAATCGAACTGAACGAGATATTCAGCGGATGGCGGCTGTGCGGGAAGACCCAGCTACTGAAGTCACCCTCGATCAGCGAAGAATGGGAATCGCCGGCGTCGTGGCCGCCGGACAAAAAGAAATCGGTGCCCGGATAAAGTGAGAAGTCGAGACCGCCCTGGAAGCGGCCGAAGTAGTATTGGGGCTGGTGTCCACTGGTGGGGTTGAAAGGGCTGAGCTGGTTGCCCTTGACAAAAAGTTGATACGCAGTCGCACGGCCAAAGAGACCGATGTAAGGCGTGATACTCTGTTCGAGCTGGAACCCTTCCTGGGTGGTTCCGTAGTGTTCACTTACATAGCCGCCCCCGAAGAGTGTCGCCTGCAAATTGCCCGGCGTTTCGAGGCTCCAGAAATCCGGATAGAGGCTCGCCAATTGAGCATTGGCGTTGCGGCCAGTCAGCACGATAGTCAGCGCGATAGCGGCGACGATTGCTATCCGCGCGATCCTCGCGCGACGAGAATTGTGGCTCAACAGATGACTCCTTTGATCTCGTGTCATGACGCAGCAGCGATCAATCCCCGCCGTCCGATGGCGGTTTCGGGATCACCGGCGGTGGCTCTACGGAAAGCGGCGGGGAGACGCCCCCCGCTCCCGGCGCGACTCCGCGGAATCCGCCAATGCCGCCGATGCCCGTTATGCCGAGCGGACCAGCTTCCAGCGGCGGCGAATCACAGGCGACGGTAGTTTCGTAACCTGCGGAAACCGCCTGGTGCTGAGCGGAGGGAGTAATCGCACTGCTGACATCGAGCGTGCCCTCGTAAACTTCGACATCGGTGAAGCGCTTGCAGGAGGGAAACCCGGGACGTTGCGTGCCCTCATGATATCTCGTATTCCATTTGGTCCCGCGCACGGCAACCACCGCATTAGGCGTATGCACCTCGAAATTCGGAACGCCGCCGACCGCGGATGTCACCGACGAACGCAGCGCGCCGATCGCGAGATTCAGGCGGGTGCTGATGCGACCACCCGCGCCGAACACCATCTGGTCAACGACCAGAGCGCTCGATTCGGCGAGTTCGAGCTGGCTGTTATCGGTGAGCGTCGCGGTGAGATGCCCGTTGGCACCGGTGGTAACGCGGTCTCCCAGATCGAGCTGCGTGCCGACACGCGGACTGACCGAGGCGCCCGCACGCTGAATGGCGGCGCTACCGGAAACCGCAGTGACGACGCCGACGGGCGTTTGCGCCAACGCATCGGTCGCGATAATCGCCAGTGCAGCGAAGAGCGCCGCGCTGAAAATGGCCGGCCTCGGCAGAAGATATTTGAATCGACGATCAGGTTTCAGCAAGTTCAGGCTCTCCAACAGCAGCACCTATTTATGTGCTGTCGTGCACGATGTCAATTCATCTTGGGCGCTCAGAGCGCAACCCTTGCAATTGATCTCAAGTGAGTAATGGATATTACCGAGTGCGGTAGGACTTGCGCACACTTTATCCACATCAAGCAATCGATGGATCGAGGCGGCGCGCATTGCTCAGTCGGAACACCATCAAAATTGGACAAATATAGACTAGGATAGGGAATTATCGGCCGCACGCATTATATCGCCAGAGTACTATGACGTACTCAATCGAGAGTGACTGTGAATTCAGCGATTTCGCGGGCGAGTAGATCGGGGCATTCGAGCGGCACGTGATGATGCGCGCCGGGAATCACGGTCGCGTGCACGAGTGGGTTTGATTTCACGGCGCTGGCGGTGGCTTCCGGCGTCATGATGCGGCTCATCTCGGCGCGGATCAGAAGGGTCGGAATCTCGATATGCTCGATGGCGGCGCGGACATCGATACCGTCACTGCCGATGAAACTCGCGCGATCGAATTTGAAGGTGTAGCGGCCATCGGCGGTGCGCTCGAGGCTGTGGCGGGCGATCTCGGCGAGCACCGCGGGGAGGATCGCGCCCTCGTTGGGCATCAGGCGAAAGCGGTCGATTGCGGTCGCGCGATCCGGATAGTTCACGACCGGCAAGGTCTTGAGGCGCGTCAGGAAACGATCGCGGCGGGGGGTCGAGGTGACAGCCACATCGATCGCGATCGCTGCCCGCGCAAGCTGGCCGAATTCGGCGGCGAAGGCGAGCACTGAAATTCCGCCCATGCTATGGCCGACGACGATCGGGCGGACCAGGCGCATTTCCTGAATAAACCGCGCAAGATCGCGCGCGTAATCGTCGGGCGTATAGGCCGGTGGCCGCACCCACTCGCTATCGCCGTGACCACGCTGGTCGAGCGCGAGGAGCCGGTAGTGAGCAGGGTCGATCGAATCCGCGAGGGGCCGCCACCACCACGCATTGGCGGAACTGCCATGGAGCAAGACGAGCGTTTCGCGTCCGTGGGGATTCCACTCGAGGTAGTGCAGCCTCGGCGAGCTCTCGAGGAATTGGCTGCGCGGCGCGCTCATCCGATCTCGTCGAGGAATTCGCGCAGTGCCAAAGCGAGGCCCGCCGGATTATCGAGCGGCACGTGGTGATGCGATTGAGGCACGACCGCGAGCCGTCCGCGCGGCATCACCGCGACCATCCGTTCGGCGAGACCCGCCTTCAGCACGCTGTGCTCGGCCTTGAGGAAGAGCGCGGGACATTTGAGGCGCGCGAGCCCGTCCCACGCCTTGATCGGATCGCGCATCATGGTGCGCCGATCGCTTTTATATTCCCATTTGCCGTCGTCAGCCTGGCGGAAGGAATGTTCCGCGACATGGTGGAGCACTTGGCGCGTCGCGATGGTATCGCCGGGAATAGTGCGAAAGCCCGCGATCGCCTGCGCGCGCGAATTGAAACGGCGCGCCGGCCGATCGGCAAGTTCGCGCAACTGCGCGACCGCGTAATCGGGATATGATGGGGGGCTATCGATCGCGACCATCGCGCGCAGGGTCTCGCTGTGCAGACCGGCGTAGCACATGACGTTATGGCCGCCCATCGAATGGCCGACGAGGATCGGAGCGCCCAAGCCCCATCCGGTGATGATAGCGTGGAAGTCGGCGACATAATGGCGGGTTCCGTAACCCCATTCCTGAGTCCATTCACTGTCGCCATGTCCGCGCTGATCGAGGGCGAGAACATGATGCGAGTGCAAGAATGCGGGGGCGACGAAATCCCACCAACGGGCGTGCGCGGCGCCGCCGTGAATCAGCAGCAGCGGCGGTCGTCCCGCTCCGCCATAATCAACGCAGTTGAGAAGGATACCGTCGGCGCCCGTAAATCTCCGTGTCTCCATCGTCGCTCGCTATTCCAGTAGGTTGGGCCGCGCGAGGCAATCGCGCGGCGCGGATCACGCTTTGCAAGTCAAAATATTCGTGTAACCATCTTACAGGTAAATCGATCAGTTTTTATGCTCCAGCGGCTACCAGTTATCCTATTACTTGCCGGCGTATTGACATTGGCGATATTCGCGCCGCGAAACGCCGTGGCCGCCGGCGCAAGTGTAACGGAGGGCGCCGGATCCGCGTCCGCACCTACGACAGCCACCGCCCCCGCGGGTTCGAGCGCACCGGCAAATCCAGCCGCGCCGTCAGAGGATGATTATACGAAGGAGGCCCGGGCGCGTGCGCTGGTTCAGGCGGCGATCAATCTAACCGACAGCGAGCGCGCGGTGAAACTGCTGTGGCAGGCGACCGAGATCGATCCGACGTTTGCCGAGGCGTATATCTACCTGGCGCTTTATTACAACTCGCGATCGAACTTCGGCAAGGTGGTTGAGGTTTATCAGAAGCTGGTCAAGTTTCACCCCAAAGAGGTGACGGCCTACCTGAATATCGGCGAGGCCTACATGTCGTTCGTGCCACCGCGGCTGGAGGAGGCCCAGCCCTACTACCGCAAGGCGCTGGAGCTCGATCCGACTTCATCGTTCGCGGCGCTGAGGCTCGGCCAAATTTACGCGCAGCAGGGAAATCGGAGCGAAGCGGTGAAGTATCTGCGTCTGGCGAGCAGCGACCGCACGAAGAATCCCGCGATCGCGGCGCAGGCCGACAAGTTCCTGCACGACATGGGATCTTGAGTGGCGTCGATCGGCGTCAGGGCGAGGGACTAGGAGCGGGAGACGATTCGATGGCGGCGCCATCGCGTTGCGGCTGGGCGCGGCGGGCCTCGGCGCGGAATCCCGGCGGGATAAATTCGTCGTCGAATTTTTTTTGCTGAGCGGGATTAAGAATCGCGCGAACTTTCAGATAGGCGTCGATCATCAGGCGGCGGCGGTGGTGCTGTAAATCACGGCGCATCTGCTGCACCTGCGCCCGCGTATCCTGCATCACTTCGACGATTTGCTCGCGCTGCGACGGAGTGAGGTTGAGCGCCGTGTTCATGCGCGCGACGAGGTTCTCGCCGGGGACGTGCAGCAGCTGGTAGCGATAGGCGAGCGTGCTCGCGGCAAAGCCGATCGCGAGACCGGCGACCAGCGCGGCAATGAGCAGAAGAGCGTTGGACTTACCCAGCAAGGTCGTTACCGCCCGTCGCAGACGACTCGGGTGCGATCGAATCAAACAGCGCCGGCTCCTGTGCGGCGGCGTCGATCGCGGTCGCCTCACTGTCGGAAGAGTAGGCCGCCGCGTCGAACTCAGGACTATCGGCGACGACGGTCTCGGCAAAATTCTGCAGCGGCCATCGCGTGGACGACCACGCCGTAATTCCGCCAATCATCAACAGAACGGCCGCCGCCGCGACCTGCCATAGCCGCTGCGGCGCACGCTGCCCGAAGGATTCCGCACGAGCGGTTGCGAAACGGCGCGGGCGCACGAGGTCGAGCGAAGGCCGCGCGGCCGTGACGATCGCGTCCGGCTGACACTGCGAATGGACGACGGGCGCGCTCAAGGCGAAGACTCGAAACGAGCGATCGCATTGAGCGCATTCGGTGAGATGTTCGAGCAGGCGGGCGCGCTCGGCGAGCGGCATCGTTCGACGCCAGAACGCGGCAAATTCCCTGCGTGCTTCGAAGCAATTCATCGCTCAACCCGACTGTGGCGCGCCGACAAAATCCGTTCCGCCTGCCGGCGCATCGACTGCCTGGCGCGAAAGGCTCGAATCTTCACCTTGGCGGCGCTCCAGCCCATGATTTCCGCGATCTCATCGAGGCTGAGATCCTCCGTTTCCTTGAGTAGCATGACCATACGATCCTCGGGGCGCAGCGACTCGAGCAGTCGATGGGCCAAGTCGTGAGCCTCCTGCCGCTGCTCAGCCGCGGCAACAATCTCCTCTGGCGTGGCTGCGGTGACCAGCTGCACCCACGCTCGTTCGGGTGAAGTGAAATCGGCAACGAGTTCCTCGGGGCGGCGTTGACGACGGCGTAGCTCGTCATAGCAGACGTTTGCAACAATCGCGCGCAGCCAGCCAAGGAACGGCATCGCGGCGCGATAGGACGAGAGGCCGGTGAAGGCGCGAATAAAACTCTCCTGCGCGAGGTCGCGAACCATTTCGCGGTCGGAGAAGAAGCGTTGGCATAGCCGCTCGACCTTGTCGCGATAGCGCGCGGCAAGTTCGGCGAATTCCGCCGTCTGACCGGCCAAAACCGCGGCGATCAGGTCGTCGTCGGAGGCGGCGGTCAAGCTTCGATTAAACCGCTTTGTGACCAGGGCACGGAGCATACCTGTCTATTAGTACGCACGGTGGGTGGTCACGTTACAGATTTGAGGAGATGCGTGGGGTTCGTTCATCGGGAGGTTCGTCCAGCGATGCAGCGGGTCGTCCACAGATGCGTCGGCCGAACGAGGCCATCAACCGCCCGGAGGCGGGGGCAGGCCGGCGTGCGCGAGGTCGGCGGGTGTATCGAGGTCGAGCACCACACCGGGGTCATCGACATCGACATAATGGACACGCGCGGCATCGGCATTGACGACGACTCGCGCACCCTGGTCTTCCGGGGCGGCCATCAACTCGGCGAAGACGGCGCGATCGAAGATCACCGGATGACCGCGGCGCCCATTGTAACGGGCGACGACGATCGGCGAGGCGGTTTTGCGGTAGTCGTCAACCAGCGCGCGAAAGGTCGCAGGCGCGACCAGCGGATGGTCGGCAAGATGAACGACGACGGCGGCGACCGCTTGGGGGCCGCCAGCGATGACCTCGGCCAACCCGACCTTCAGGGAAGAAAGCTGGCCACGATTGAAGTTCGGATTTTCGACCACGATGATGCGCGAATCGGGCGCGACCGCGGGACGGACGCGATCAGCATGCGCACCAAGTACGATAACGAGCCGGCTGGCGACGCCGAGTGCGAGCGCGGTGGTCCGGGCGATAAAGCTCTCGGCGCCGACTCGCAGCAGCGGTTTGGGATAGCCCATCCGGCGCGATTCGCCGGCAGCGAGCAGAATCGCCTCGATTCGCGGTGGGCTCAAGATAGCATCCGCGATGCGGTCAGAGTTTGCGGCGCAGACGGCCGGACTTCACGCCGAGCGTAAAATCGTCACGCGCACCGGTACGGCGCTCGCGAATGATCTCCGCGATGATCGCAATGGCGATTTCCTCGGGGGTTTCGGCCCCGATATCGAGTCCGAGCGGCGCGTGGATTTCGTCGAGCAACGCCGGATCGATGCCGTCCTCGGCGAGCCGCGCGAGCATCGCACGCGAGCGGCGCTTCGATCCGATCATCCCGATGAAACATCCGGGCTGCTTGAGCGCCGCGCGCACCACCTCCTCGTCGAAGGCGTGGCCGCGCGTGACGGAGATCAGATAGCAGTGGCGGTCGAGCCGCAGCGATTCGATCGCCGCAGTGAAGGGTTTTGCCACGATCACGTCGGCGCGCGGGAAGCGCTCGCGGTTGGCGAACGATACGCGATCGTCGATCACGGTGGTGTGAAAGCCGAGCATCGCGCCGAGGTCGCACAGCGGCTGCGCGATATGACCGGCACCGACAATAATCAATCGCTGCGCGCCGGTTATGGGGTCGAGAAAGAGCCGCGGTAATCCGTTGGGCTCGATACGCGTGACCGGCTTGAGGGCGCCGTCGCCACCGACTTCGAGCAGACCTGCGGCCGCATCGGCGGCGCGGTCGGCCAACTGATTGAGGGCAACGCCCTCGAAGCCAATCACCTCGGCGCCCGACTTTGCGGCCGTCGCGCGGGTGGTGGCGTCTGCGGGTTCGACGACGGTCTTGGCGCCGGCAGGAGCCTCCGACCGGGCACCCGGATCGATCACGGTGAGTAGCGCGGCGGGACGATTGTGCGCAGCGGAATCGGCGAGTTGGCGCGCGATCGGGAGATCGCGTGGCGCCCACAGATCGATAAAGACATCCATGATGCCGCCGCAAGTGCCGATCTCCTGCTGATCGAAATCGCCAGTCAAATCGATCTCAGCCAGTCCCGCTCCGGCGCCCTCGGCGAGCAGCAGCCGCGCCTTGCGGAAAACCTCGGCCTCGCCGCAGCCGCCGCCGATGGTGCCGAACTGGCCATCGTCGCGCACGATCATCTTGGCGCCGACTTCGCGCGGGGTGGAGCCGCGGACATTGATGACGGTGGCGAGGGCGAAGGGCTGATTGCGTTCGAGCGTCCGCACAGCTTCAGACCAGATTTGATCGACTGCGGCCATCTAATAGGACTCCGGTGAAACTCCGGGAACGATACGGTGACGCCGGGCAAAACGTGCGTCACGCGGTGAGAGCGGCACATCAGCGACGCGCACGGTTCGGCTCACAAGGTACAGTTTTTATTCTGACGTAAAAGCGGCGAATCTTTCCAGTGGGCGGAATTCGCGGGTAGCGATTGTCGCGGACTCGCACCATGACATTCGCGGGGTGACGGTAGTTAGTTGGTGGGGGGGGCGGAAGACGGTAGCGGCGGCCTCGCCGACGGGGCGGTGGGCGCCGTCGTGGGCCAAGCCGTAGCGCGCGAGCATTCGGTAGAGCGTCGAGCGCGAGATGCCGAGAAGATCAGCGGCGCGACGGCGGTTGCCCTCGCTCTCCTCGAGCGAGCGCACGAGCGTGTGCTTAATCACTTCGTCGAGCAGCAGCGGCGCCGCGGCTCCGCTGTTCGGCGGCTTGATCGGCAGAGGCGGTCCGGCAGAGCCGACGGCGGGCAGGTTGGGCACGGTCTGGAGGCTCGCGCCGATGGCCGGCTGATTTGATTCGGCAGCCGTCGGCGGCGACCCGCGCGTTACATGATCGGGCAATACCTGCACGTCGATGCGATCGGTATCGGTGAGCATGACGGCGGACTGCATGGCGTGGGCGAATTCGCGGACGTTGCCGGGCCAGTCGTAGGTTTGGAGGGCGGCGACGGTGCGGCGCGAGATGCAGCGGATCTGTTTGCCGAA